>NZ_JADCTK010000004.1:0-469837 GCF_015070805.1 Dermacoccus barathri
ACCCAGCCGAGCGCCTGCGTGATCTACTTCAAACCACGTGATCAATCAGGTGTTGCGAGGACCACGAGAATCCGCCCTTCTCGGCAATGGGGCTTCGTTCGTTCTCCGTCACACGGTGAGGATCAGTCCTCGAACGCCTCGGGCGGCGGGCACGAGCACACGAGGTTACGGTCGCCGTACGCACCGTCGATGCGACGAACCGGCGCCCAGTACTTCGCACGCGGGTCGGTGCTCCCCGGGTAGACCGCCTCGCGACGCTCGTAGGGGTGGTCCCATTCGCTCGTCAGCGACAGCGCGGTGTGCGGTGCGTGACGCAGGGCCGAGTCCTCGGCCGCGACCTTGCCGTCGATGACGTCCTGGATCTCGGCGCGGATGGCGAGCATCGCCTCGACGAAGCGGTCGAGTTCCTCGAGCGACTCCGACTCCGTCGGCTCGACCATGAGTGTGCCCGCGACGGGGAAGCTCATCGTCGGGGCGTGGAAGCCGTAGTCGATGAGGCGCTTCGCGACGTCGTCGACCGTGACGCCGGATTCCTTCGTCAGGGCGCGCAGGTCGAGAATGCACTCGTGCGCGACGAGACCGTCGGTGCCCGCGTAGAGGACCGGGTAGGCCTCACGCAGACGAGCGGCAACGTAGTTGGCGTTGACGACGGCGAACTGCGTCGCGCGCGTCAGACCCGCGCCACCCATGAGGCGAACGTATGCCCACGAGATCGGCAGGATGCTCGCCGAACCGAACGGCGCAGCCGAGATCGGACCGACGCCGGTGGCCGGGCCAGCCTCCGCGAACAGCGGGTGGTTCGGCAGGTGCGGTGCGAGGTGCTCACGCACTGCGACCGGGCCGACGCCGGGGCCACCGCCGCCGTGCGGGATACAGAACGTCTTGTGCAGGTTGAGGTGCGAGACGTCGCCGCCGAACTTGCCCGGCTGGGCGAGGCCGACCATCGCGTTGAGGTTGGCGCCGTCGACGTAGACCTGGCCGCCGGCCTCGTGCACAAGCGAGCAGATCTCGGTGATCGTGTCCTCGAAGACGCCGTGCGTCGAGGGGTAGGTCACCATGATCGCGGCGAGGTTCTCGCCGTGCTCCTTGAGCTTGCCCTTGAAGTCCTCGAGGTCGACCTCACCCGAGGCCGCCGTCTTGACGACGACCACCTTGAGGCCGGCCATGACGGCGGACGCCGCGTTAGTGCCGTGCGCCGAGGCGGGGATGAGGCAGATGTTGCGGTGCCCCTCGCCGTTGGCCTGGTGGTAGGCGTGGATGGCGAGAAGGCCGGCGAGCTCACCCTGGGAGCCGGCGTTCGGCTGCAGCGAGATGTCGTCGTAGCCGGTGATGTCGCACAGCCACTGCTCGAGGTCGGTGATGAGCTCGCGGATGCCCTCGTTCTGGTTGGCCGGAGCGAACGGGTGAAGGTTTGCGAACTCGGGGCACGTGATGGATTCCATCTCCGTCGTGGCGTTGAGCTTCATCGTGCACGAGCCGAGCGGAATCATGCCGCGGTCGAGCGCGTAGTCGCGATCGGCCAGACGACGCAGGTAACGCAGCATGGCCGTCTCGCTGTGGTGGCTGTTGAAGACGGGGTGGGTGAGGTACTCGTCCTCACGCACGAGCGCCTTCGGCAGAGCCGACGCCTCGCCCGCCTCGCGGGTGCGGAAGCCCCACGCGGCGCCGAGAGCGTCGATCTCGCCCTGCGTCGTCGTCTCGTCGAGGCTGATCAGGACGGTGTCCTCGTCGGCCTTCCAGACGTTGACGTCGTGCTCGAGCGCGGAGTCGACGAGCGCCTGCGCGCGTCCCTCGCTGCGGACGGCGAGCGTGTCGAAGAAGGTGTCGTGGACGACCTCCAGGCCGGCCTTCGGCAGCGCAGCGGCGACGAGACGCGCCTTCGCGTGAACGTCCTCGGCGATCTTCGCGAGCCCCTGCGGGCCGTGATAGACGGCGTACATCGACGCCATGACGGCGAGCAGCACCTGCGCGGTGCAGATGTTCGACGTCGCCTTCTCACGGCGGATGTGCTGCTCACGCGTCTGCAACGCGAGGCGGTAGGCCTGGTGGCCGTCGGCGTCGAGCGAGACACCGACGAGGCGCCCCGGCATGTTGCGCTCGAGACCGGCGCGCACCGACATGTAACCGGCGTGCGGGCCGCCGAAGCCCATCGGAACACCGAAACGCTGCGAGGTACCCACTGCGACGTCCGCACCCCACGAACCGGGCGACGCGATGAGCGTCAGGGCGAGCAGGTCAGCGGCAGCCGTGACGAGCGCACCGTGCTCGTGGGCGGCCTCGGTGAGCGCCTTCCAGTCGACGATCTGACCGTCGGCGCTCGGGTACTGCACGATGACACCGAAGACGGACTTGCCACCCGCAGCTTCGACGAGCGCGTCCGCGTCCTTGACGTCGCGCAGGTCGGCGACGACGACCTCGATGCCGAGCGGCGTGGCACGCGTCTGCGTCACGGCGATGCTCTGCGGCATGACCTGCTCGTCGACGACGAGCACGGCGTCCTTGGCCGACTTGCTCGCACGGCGCATGAGCGTCATGGCCTCGGCGACGGCGGTGGCCTCGTCGAGCAGCGACGAACCGGCCGTCGTGAGACCCGTGAGGTCGGTGACGACGGTCTGGAAGTTGAGCAGCGCCTCGAGGCGACCCTGGGAGATCTCCGGCTGGTAGGGCGTGTAGGCCGTGTACCAGGCCGGGTTCTCGAGAATGTTGCGGCGAATGACGCCCGGCGTGTGCGTGCCGTAGTAGCCGAGGCCGATCATCGACGTCAGGACGCGGTTGCGGGAAGCCTTCTCACGCAACTCGGCGAGCACCTCGGCCTCTGAACCGGCGGCCTCGAGGGCGAGCGGCTCCTTCTGGGCGATGGCCTGAGGAACGGCGCGGGCCACGAGGTCGGCGACGTCGCTCGCGCCGATCGTGGAGAGCATGTGCTCGAGGTCGGAGTCGCCCGGGCCGATGTGGCGGGCGACGAAGGGGGCGAACGAATCGCTTGTCATGGGTGACTCCCTGACGCGTGTCGGTGGGCGACGGCCGACGGTCTGGTCGGCTGCTCCCCCTCTGTCACGCACGACGGCGCTTCAGAGTTGCTTCACCCGATGGTCCACTTCGCCTGAGAGGTTGCGGGGAGGCTTGCCCCTTCGGCGCCCCGGCTCGCGGCCGGAGTCTCTCCCACCGGATTCGACAGCGAGCACAACAGTACCCGACACCGCCGTTGCGGTGTCGGGTACGAGAAGGCTGGTGGAAGCGGTTCAGCCGGCGCGCTTCGCGGCGCGGCGCTTGCGCAGTTCGTCGCCCGGGTGCACGGCGATCTCGGTGGCGTCGGGACGCTCACCGGGGAGTTCTGCAAGGGTGCCTTCGACCTCGGCCCAGACGCTTCCGAGCGCGATACCGAACACGCCCTGGCCGCCGCGCAGAAGGTCGATGACCTGGTCGTCGCTCGTGCACTCGTAGACCGACGCGCCGTCGGACATGAGCGTGATGCCCGCGAGCTCCTTGACGCCGTGGTCGCGCAGTGCTGCCACCGCGACGCGGATCTGCTGGAGCGAGACACCGGCGTCGAGCAGGCGCTTGATGACCTTGAGGACGAGGACGTCGCGGAAGGAGTACAAGCGCTGGTGGCCGGAACCGCTGACGTTGCGCACCGACGGTTCGAGCAGGCCGGTGCGGGCCCAGTAGTCGAGCTGGCGGTATGTCACACCGGCAGCGCGGCAGGCAGCCGGGCCGCGGTAGCCGAGCATCGCGTCGTCGATCTCGACCTCGCGCGTGACATCGGCGTCGATCGGCGCGGCAGCCTCGGAGTGAGACTCGGGCGCTTTGCCGGTGGAAACCACGGCGACCTCCTGGAAGAAACAAGGCGTGAGCACGTTGACCCGCGCCCTCTTGACTCCTCAAAGGTAGAGCCGATTCAGGGTCCGATCAATGACAGCGCGCACGACACGCCGAATAAATTTCCCGAAATTTCGCGGGTCACGACTCGATCACAAACACTAAAGATCCACTTAACACTTAGTTCTATCGAATCATTCGGGGGTCAACCAACACTTCACTCTTCGGGTTCTTCGAAGTCCTCTGCGCTGACGTGGTCAAGGAATTCGCGGAACTTCTCGACCTCTTCCTCCTGCTCGTCGGCGACCTGAACGCCCACTTCGTCCACGATGGCGTCCGCGACAAAGATGTCCACAGAAGCGCGCATCGCGAGAGCGACGGCGTCGCTGGCGCGGGAATCGACGCGCCCACCGTCGTCGAAGACGAGGCTTGCTTCGTAGACGTCGTCGCGTAGCGCCGTGATCTCGACACGTTCCAGCGAACGGCCCGCCGCGCCCGCAACGTCGAGGACGAGATCGTGCGTGAGGGGCCGCGGGGAATCAACACCTTCGGCGAACAACGCGATCATCGAGGCCTCGGGCGAGCCGATCCAGATGGGTACGTGCGTCACTCCACCTTCGATACGCAGAAGGAGGACGGGGCTGGTCGTCGGCAACTCGACTCGGATGCCGGAAACTTCGGCGCGCTTCACATGTCCACGCTACCGCGCAGCCGCGACCGGGAGCGACCTGCGGAACACCTCGGATGCCACCGACCGGCGACACCTGCAACGTCAGTGACGCAGGCCGGCCTTCACGAGGGCCACGTGCAACGCGAGGCAGCGCTGAGCGATGACGGCGCGCTGCGACTCGTCACGCAGTGGAACCTGCTCGACAAGACCGATCTCGCGGTCTGCCGCCAAGCGGAAAGGACGCAGATGACGGCCCTGAACCCCGAACTCGGCGAGTGCGGCCGCAGCCGTCGCCACGGCGAGAGCCTCACCGTCGAAGTGCCCGTCCGCGCCGGGGCGCACGAGACCGAACGTTTCGAGCTCGGCGATGAGGGCGTCCGTGCCGCCGGCCCCACGAGCAAGTTCTTCGCGGGTGAGCGAGAGTGTCTCGTTCGCATCCGCGGCGAGCGTCTCGACATCAGGCACGTCGGGGTCGGCCGTCGGCGTCGGAACGCTGGGAACGGCGCTGACGAAGTCGGCGTCCTGCGGGGTGAGGCCACGGTCGTAGGCGTCGAGCGCCTCACGGATGACCTTAAGGGGCCAGAAGCGATCGCGCTGGGCCCGCAGGACGAAGCGCAGACGCTCGACGTCCTCGTCGCTGTAGCGGCGATACCCGGAGTCGGAGCGTTTCGGGGAGACCAGACCTTGGGCGTCGAGGAAACGAACCTTCGAGACCGACAGGTCGGGGAACTCCTCGCGCAGGGTCTTGAGAACCGCGCTGATCGTCAGGCCGTGCTGTGCCATGGAGCGGAAGCGCCTCAGCTCTGCTCGGGTGCGGAGTGTGCGGCGGCGTAGTACGTGAGTCGGTACTTGCCGATCATCACCTCGGCGCCGGTGACTAGCGGCAGATTGTCGACGAGCTTGCGGTCGACGTAGGTGCCGTTGAGCGATCCGATGTCCTGCACGCTGTAGCCGTTGCCGGAGCGAACGAAGATGGCGTGACGGCGCGAGACCGTGATGTCGTCGAGGAAGATGTCGCTCTTCGGGTGACGCCCAGCGCTGACCTCGTCTGCGTCGAGCAGGAATCGCGCACCGGAGTTGGGTCCGCTCAGCGCAATGAGCAGCGCGGTGTTCGGGCGCAGCGCCTCGACCATCGCCTGGTCGGCCGGCGAGAGCACACGGGGTGCCTCGTGCGACAGCTCACGCGGCTCCCAACCAGCTTCGCCGGGCACGCCGATCGTCGTGGCATCACCGGAATAGCCGTTGTACTCGTCAGCCATGGTGTACCCCATCCCCTGCGCCTTGCGGCGCCGTGTCGTGAGCGGCTCGTCCGCACGGGGCGAGCCGTTCGATGTGGTGGTCAGACTACCGTCACCCGACGGAACCGAGGAACCGCCGGGTGACGAGAAGACTTACAGGACGTGTCAGTCGAGCGAGCCGGTGTAGGCGTCGGCGTCCATGAGGCCGTCGATCGCAGAGGCATCGCTGGGGCGGATCTCGAACATCCAGCCGGAGCCGTACGGGTCGGAGTTGACCGTGCCGGGCTCGGCGTCGAGCGTGTCGTTGACGGCGACGACCTCACCGTCGAGCGGCGAGTACAGGTCGCTGACGGACTTCGTCGACTCGACCTCGCCGCAGGATTCGCCCGCCGTGACGGAGTCACCGACGGACGGGAGGCTGACGTACACGACGTCGCCGAGGGCGTCCTGGGCGTACGCCGTGATGCCGACGCGAACGACGCCCTCGCCCTTGTCTGCGACCCACTCGTGGTCTTCGGTGTAACGAAGGTCGGCCGGGTACTGCAACTCGCTCATGGTTCTCCTCGAGTCGGTCGGTGAGCAGGCGTCTGGTCAGTCTCTTCGGTGCAGCGAGGTGATCTGCATCGAGGTTTCCTCGGAGACCTTAACGCGAGCGCCTGCCTGTGTCAGCGTATCGGTCACACCGCCCGGAATGGCCATCGCGGTGCTCATGGTGTGCGGATCGCCGATGGCGCTGATCGTGAACTTCTCCGGCAGGCTTCGGCCTTCGACGCTCGGGCGGCCGTCCACGTCGGTGAACCAGGACGACGCGACGATGCGGTTGCCACCGACATCGATGGACTCGGCGCCGGCGTCGCGTAGCTCTTGGACGGCGTCGAGGATGTTGGCCGCTGTGACGTCGCCGCCGGCGGAATCGACCTCGATGATGATGCCGGGGCCCTTCACCTGCACCGTTCCGTTGAGGATGGCGAGTTGGTCGAGACGCTTCTGCGCGTCGGCCACGGCTGCCCGGTCTCCGCCGCGAGCGAGCTGTTCCTTGCTCGTCGTGAGGTCGTCGAGTTCCTTCTCCAGGCGCGCGGACTGGTCGTTGACGTTGCCCAGGAGCGCCACGAGGTCGGCCTGCGAGAGGTTGTCGAGGCCGGACTTCTCGTTCTGCTGCACCTGCGTCATGACAGCGAAGCCGAGGCCCAGGGCGAGCACCGCCGCCGTCAGACCGCCCGCGAGGGAACGCGGACCTCCGAAGGCGTAGCGTCGCCAGGGTTGGGCGGGAGCCTCGTGCCCGTCATCGGGCGTCGCGTCGGACTGCTCAGCCGAGGTCGCGATCGACGGGGAGGTCTCGGCGCCTTCCTCAGGAACGTGCTTCTCCCCCGGCAACGCCGCGTCCTTGGCCGGCTCCGACGACGCCTCAGCGGGGTCGATTTCGGTCGGTGCGTCGAGGTCTGGCGCCTCGGGCGTCTTCTTCTGCTTCTTGCTCATGCCTTGAACACGTGTCGGCGGATCGAAGCGACGTTGGTGAAGATGCGCAGGCCGAGCACGACCACGACGCCGGTGGACAGCTGGTTACCGACACCCAGTTGGTCGCCGAGGAACACGATGAACGCGGCGACGACGACGTTCGAAAGGAACGAGACGACGAAAACCTTGTCGTCGAACAATCCGTCGAGGGCTGCACGGATACCGCCGAACAGCGCATCGAGCGCGGCGATGACGGCGATCGGCAGGTACGGCTGCATCCACAACGGAACGTCGGGGTGCAGCCACAGGCCGAGCACGAGGCCGATCACGAGGCCGATGGCGGGAATCACGTCAGCTCCTAACGAGGGGAAGGGCGAAGTCAGCGCACCGGCTGAGCGTGGGCGATACGGATGGTTCCTTGCGCAGGCACCGTGACGTTGCCACGGGAGGTGGAGATGGTGAAATCCGACTTCCGCAGCGACGTGAGGTAGTCCCCCGAGAACCCGCTCTCGAACTTGTTCTGCATGTCGCTCGGACCGATCGCGGTGACGGTGTACGGCGTCGCGAGCGGACGGTAGTTGACGAGGATGGCCGAGCCGGCGAAGCGCACCGCGCTGAGTGATGTGATGCGCTGACCGTTGACGCTGACGGCGGTCGCCCCCGAGGACCACAGACCGTTGATGACGTGCTGCAGATCGCTCGAGGTGAGAGCGTTCTCGTCCTCACCGGTGCGCGGATCGCTGTCGGCTGCGTCGGGCTCGGCGTCCTCGGGGTTCTCGATGACGACGGTGAGCCCGGGCCCGCTGACGGCGGCCGCTCCAGCGGTGCGCTCACCGGCCGTGAGGTCGGCGCTCAGGTTCGAGCGCTCCTGGCGGGTCAACGCTGACGAACGGTTCGAGTCCAGTTCCGTGCGTAGTGCCTCCACCTCGGCGGCGGAGTCGTCGTTCGCCTTCTGTTTCGCCTCGACCTGTTCCACGAGTTGCGCGTGACGATCGGCCTGCACCGAATCCGGCACTCGCAGGGCATGGGCCGCCGCGCCGAGAAGGAAGCCGAGGGCGATGACCGTCACGACGAGCAGCGGCGAACGGCCCGGACGACGAACCAGCCCCTCACCCGTTGCCTCGCGCTTGCGGGCCACGTCTTCGTAGAGGGGGTCGATCGGCCGCTTCATGGCGTCGAAGATGAGCGCCATGCTCGCGGCCGGGTCCTGGACACGTACCTCGCGCGTCGTTCCCGGCGAGCGCGGCTTGCGTCGGATGAGTCGGTGCGGTGCCATCACACCGCCCGCGCGCGAACGACCTTCAGCATCTCGCGCACCTGGACGGCGTACAGCAGGCCGGCGAGCCAGTACAGGCACACGCCCCACAGGACGAAGGCCCAGGCGGTCGGGCGCGCCAGGTCACCGGCAGCGCCCTCGATCTCGGCGAGCAGGAGAAGGGGGAAGGCGTACAGAAGGTTGAAGGTGGCCGCCTTGCCGATGAAGTGCACCGGCGGCAGCGGCAGGTTGTGCCGGCGGACGGTGGGCGCCATCGTGAGGATGAAGACTTCGCGCAGAACCAGGGCGAGCACCACCCACATCGGCAGGATTCCACGCATCGCGAGGCAGACGATCGTCGCGACGATGTAGAGCCGGTCAGCCATCGGGTCGAGGATGGCTCCGAGACGCGACTGCATGTCGAACTTGCGGGCGATCTTGCCATCGAGGTAATCGGTGAACCCCGCCACCATGAGGACGACGAGGGCCGTCTTGTCCCACTCCGAAAGGATCAGCCAGACGAACGCCGGAACACCGACGAGCCGCAGGAAGGACAGCACGTTCGGCACCGTCCAGATGCGGCTCGAAAGCTCCGGTTCAGCGGTCGTCACAGGCCAAGACTAGGCGATGGCCCCGCGCGGCGCGCACCGACCGTCGAGCCCGCGGCCCCTAGCATGGAGCCGTACTGCACCGACCCCGAGGAGCTCATGTCCGCCGCACGCAACACCCTGTTCACCGCGCTCGCCTGCCTGAGCGTGTCCGCCGCCTCCCTGACGGCGCCGGCGTCCGCGCAATCACCCGCTGAGGCCTCTGCCCCCGCGAGCGCCGCGACGACGACCGCCACCGGCCTGCGCGCCGCGTCGAACGCCCTGTACGAGAACTGGGCCGGCTACCAGGTTGCGGCGAAGAACCCGACGCAGGCCCGGGGTTCGTGGACGGTACCGAAGGCGTCGTGGCCCGGACGTGACGGCTACTCGAACATGTGGGTGGGCCTCGGCGGCGGAAACCGTGCGCAGGGCCAGCTCATTCAGGCCGGAACGGAGCACGACTCGAAGTGTGTCGCGCTCAGGGCGGGCAAGTGCTCGAAGTGGAAGAACGACTACTACCTGTGGGTCGAGACGTTCCCTCAGCGCTCGCAGGAACGCATCACGAATCTGCCCGTCTCTCCCGGTGACCCTGTCCGGGTCGCGGTGCGCTGGTCGGCGCGGGACAGCCGTGCCTACTTCACGCTGTGCAACGAGCGCCTCCAGCGCTGTGTCGTGACCTCCCGCGCCACGAGCGCGCCGAAGGGCGTTGCCGAGTTCGTGCTCGAACGCCCGAGCCGCGCCGACGGACGCCCGCTCGCCCTCGCGAACACGGGCACCGTCTCGTTCCGTCAGCTCAGCGTCACCGACGCCTCGGGCACGCGGGCGCCGAAGAAGATGGCCCACACGCGCATCTTGATGTTCAACGGCAACCTGCTCGCATCGCCGGGCGCGTGGTCGGCGAGCGGCAACGGCTTCCCGGTGACGTTCAAGCGCGCGGCCTGACGCTGCCGGTTCAGCCCGCCTGGGGTTCGATCCGGCGGATGGTGTCGTCGCCGTCGTCCGCGCGGACCGCCGAGGGCTTGAGCAGCTGCTGGAGCCGCAGCGGGAACTTCATGGCGACGAGGAGGATGACGATTCCCGTGAACGAGGCGGAGAGCACGATGATCGCTCGACCGAGCGACATCGTCTCCGCGAGCGCGGCTCCGACGACGGGCGACACCGCTCCACCGAGTGCGCCGACGTTGTAGGTGAAGCCGAGCGCTGCGGCGCGCTTCTCGATGGAGAACCAGCTCACCATCCACTTGGGCACGAGGCCGCCGACGCCGGCGCCGAAGCACTGCTGGACGAACAGCAGCAACCCGATGAGGGGCGCGTGGTCCGAGGTCAGCGTGAAGATCGGCCACAGCAAGGGTAGGGAGATGAGCAGGCTGCCCCAGTAGGCGCGAGTCGTGCCGAAGCGGTCGCCGGTGAAACCGGCCAGGATCGCACCGAAAGCCGTACCGAATCCGCTCCAGAAGAGGATGTCGCTGACTTCTCCGGGCGAGAGACCGAGGTCGGTCTTGAGGTAGGTCGGCAGCAGGGCCGTGATGGGCCAGGCGAAGAAGAACACGGTGAAGACCACGACCGTCACGGCAACGGCGGTGGGCCAGCGCTGAGGCTCGAACTGCACGAGGAACCAGACGAACACTGCCGTGATGAAGACGGACATCGGTGCGACGGTCCCTGCGCCGTGGACGTAACCACCGAAGATGGCGAGGAGAACCGCGAACGTCGCCAGGGTGAGGAGGACGTTGAGAATGCGGTGCGGGCCGCGGTAGAGCGTCGTGAACATGTCAGGCGTTGCATCCACCCGACCGGAGTCCTTCGCCCGGCGGAAGTCCTCCGGTTCGGGCAGACCACGGCGCAGCCAGAGGGCGAGCACGATCGGCACGAGACCGATGGCGAACAGCGCTCGCCAGCCCCACGCGGGCACCACGAAGCGGTAGACCTGAGCGACCAGCACTCCACCGATGGAGAAGCCGCTGATGAGGAAGGCGCTCGCCTTGTTACGCAGGTGCTGCGGCCACGACTCTATGACGTAGGTGGCGCTCGCGGAATACTCCCCCGCCATGCCGAAGCCGATGAGAAGGCGTGCGGCGAACATCATGACGTAGCCGGTGGAGACTGCACACAACAGTGAACCGAGGGAGAACGTGACGATGGCGAGCACCATGGCGTCACGGCGTCCGAGGGTGTCGGCGATGGCGCCGAGCACGAGACCTCCGAACCAGCGGGAGACGAACGCCGCGCTGATGAGGGTGGCGGCCTGGACGCCGTTGAGGTCGAACTCGTCGGCCACCTCGGTGAGGACGAGCGTGATGATGACGAAGTCGAAACCGTCGAGCAGGTACCCGAGCCACGCGGCCCAGAAGGACTTCCACTGCGTCGGGCTGACCTCGCGATACCAGGGCACGGTGGCAGCGTTCATGTGTGCCTCCTCATCCGGTTGTGCTGCTCACGGTTCTCCGGCACCTTATAGAGATTCGATGCGTCGCAGGCTGAATTCGCTCTGGGCACGGTGCCGGCCGAGCGTTAGGGTCGAAGCATGAACGGCATCGAGGTACTCAAGGATCTGGCGGGACGAGCCGCGGAGGTGGCGGGTTCCCTGCGGGACGTTCCGGCCGAGCGACTCAACGCTCACCCGGGGCACGACAACTCGATCGCGTGGCTGTTGTGGCATGCAGCTCGAGAGATCGACGTGCAGGTCGCGCAGCTCTCGGGCGAACAACAGGAGTGGACGCGAGGGGGCTGGGCGGAGAAGCTCGGCGTGGACCGCGGTGCGGACGCGATGGGCTACGGCGATTCCTCCGAGCAGGCGCGCGCCCTCGTGGTGAACGACGCGAACGCCCTCGTCGATCACCTCGAGGCCGTGACGGCTGCGCACGTGGCCTACCTCGACACCCTGACGGACGCGGACCTCGACGATGTCGTCGACGAGAACTGGGATCCGCCGGTGACCCGCGGCGCCCGCCTGGTGAGCGTCAGCGAGGATGCGCTGCAGCACGTCGGCCAGGCGAGCTACCTTGCAGGCATGAAGGATTCCGCCTTCGAGTGAGTCGCGTTCCGACGCGACGCCCGGTCGTCAGCGCACGTATCGTCGAAACATGACCATCAGCAGCCAGGACATCGGGGACTTCTTCGGTCGCTATGCGGCGGCGCTCACGAATTTCGACGCCGGGGCCTCGGCGGACCTGTGGGCGACACCCGGCACGATCGTGGACGACCGGGTTCTCCGGCGTCCTCGACTCACGGGACGCGATGGTGTCAGGGCTCGAGCAGTCCTAGCCGGTCTACAAGCAGCTCGGTCTCGCGTCGGTGGCGTACGAGATCGTCGATCAGCGCCACTTCAGTGACCGTCTCGTCCTCGTCGCCGTCCGCTGGACGTTCTTCGACGCGAACGGGGACGCCCTCACGGACAGCAGCCCCTCCTACCTCCTGCGTCGCGAGGATTCCGGTCTGCGGGCGACCGTATGCATCCAGACCGACGACATGGAGAAGCTGCAGGCACTCGCCGAAAGCCGCGGGGTGGATCTCGCGTCCCGCAGCGAGTGACTCTCACCGCGTCCGGCGAAACGAGCACGAAAAAGCGGGAGGGATCGCACGATGCGATCCCTCCCGCTGGTCTGTCGGGCTGACAGGATTTGAACCTGCGACCCCTTGGAGGATCCTGGCAATCTGCCGGGCTCCACCGATCGTCTCGGGAACTCGCGGATTCCCTTGTCTTGACAGGGAACCGGGCGGTTCGCTTGGTCCTAGTGTACTCGGTCGCTGGCAGTTGTCGGCGGGTGATTGAGATGGGTTACTGATGACCGTCGCAGTGGCCCGACGCGCAATTTGGTGGCTCTTCAGCTCCGAACCGCTCGTCGCGGCAAATTTCGCCCAGTCACGTTACGTTCATGTGTGCCCGGTAATGCCCATGTGCGGACGTTTTCGATCACCCCCCGGTCACGTCCTTTCGCCTAGAATGACGCGCAGCGGGATGGATCAGCTCCCAGGACTTTTTCAGTCGGGATGAGGCACCCCCACCGCATGAGCGACTAACTTTCTTCAAGCTGTTGGAGCACTACCGACGCCGAATCGCCAGCCGCGGCGAGTCCGTCCACGATACGGCGGTAGCGGGCGAGCGGCGGGCCCACCACAGCTGCGGAGGCGCGTAGCTCCTCTAGCCAGTTGGTCACGAACCATATGCGGTTTGCGAACGCGCCGAACCTTCCGTGAAGCACGCTCTCCAACCAGACGAGTCCGGTTGTTGCCTGCCAACTGGTCGGAGCCGTCCGGGCGAACCGAGCCACGGCCTCGGCGCACTTCGGCTCGCCCTGCCCCATGGCCAGCCATCGATCGACCACCCCTTCGAAGGCATCGGGCGGCGCCCAAGAAGCTCTGCAGCTGTCCAGCGTTGCATCGGGGTCAAAGTCTTCCGACTTGATCTGCGGCACAGGAAGCAGTGCAGAGATCGCGTAGTCGTGCCACGAGATGGAGTCGTCGATCAGGCTCGTGCCTGAGTCGATCTCGTCGAGAACCGTCGCCATTAATGGCGGCCAGAACTCGGCCAGCAGGGGGCGCAGTTCATCGTCATAGCTGAACGCGGTCGCGAAGCTGTGAAGCAACAGATGAAGGGCGTGTGCGTTCGACGCGAAAAGGCGGAGGTGCGCGTTGAGTGCTTCCCTGTCTCCTTCGGTTGCAAGCTGGATGAACAGGCGTGCGACGAGCTCGTGATGGCGTTCGCCCAGGTGGTCGTAGTTCCCGCGCCAGGCGTGATCGAGGGCTCGCAGGTGAGCGTCCCAAAGCGGACTAGCGAGGAGTTTCGCGCGTGCAGTCGTACATTGAGACGAAAGCGCGGCGTGGTTGCAGACCACTGGCATGCGGAGACGGTTGACCAAGAGTTCGTCGCCGGGGACTGTCAGTAGCGTCTGTTCAAAGGGACCCTCAAGCGAGATAGAGTGCCGGCGTTGCGTTTCGTACTCCCACGGCCCTAGGCGAACGGTCGAAATGCAGGCCTGGATAGCCTCCCACAGCGGCTCGTGTCGCATGCAAACCGTTCCCTGGCTAATGGCGCAGTCTGCTGCCCAGACAGGCGCCGTCCCTTTCGCGAAGGCGGTGCGAACCTCGTCGTAGACGCTTGTCGCCAACGAGATTAAGGCTCGTTGAAGGCGACCGGCGTCCACGTCCAGGTGCTCGAAGACCGGCAGGAGTAGAAACGGCACCGCGATGGCCGCGGCACGGTCGGCGCCCGTGGAGAAGAGACTAGAGGAGGAGCTGAAACTATCTATCCATGGCTCTTCAGCTGCAGTGAGAACTATGTCGACCGCCCAGTCCAACTCGGTCAGTCCTAGTGTCGCGAGCCCCAGAGCGTGCGCGCGCAGGCCTGCGGCCGCGACCGCCACGACTGGGTTTTCGTGCCGGTTAAGCATCGCGGACGAGCTCTCATCCATGAGACGTCTCGCCTCGGCAATGTCCGCAGTGATCGATTCAACCGGCCATGCCTCAGGTGTCTCGTTCTTCAACGCGTACGCGACCTGCAGCCGCAAGAACGCCTGCGTAGCCTTGATCTCGGCGTTGCTTGGCGCTAGTGCAGCTTCGAGTTCTGCCGGACGCCCGAACTGAACGACGACGCCGCCGTCGACGACCGATGCCTCGTAGTTCTCGGCGCTGAACTCCGCAGCCCAGCTGCCGACCATCGCCAGGTACTGCTCCGGTCCTTCTCTCGTCAGAGCTGCCTCGGCAGGGTCTGGTTCCGATGCCGCTGTTTGTTCGGCGTCAACATTCCGTTGAGCCGACTCCAGTAGTCTTGAGCCGACTGCGCTAAGTTGGTCGAGACGTGCCTGGTTGCCTGCCGCGCGTGCGTTGACGACCATCCAGCCGACAGTTTCGTGAGGCGAGTACCTGCGCTTGTCCTGGCCTGCCAGCATGTCGGCGTCACGGTCTCGCACGGTGAACGCCCCTTCAGTCGTCACGCGCCCAATCTCCAAGTGCCAGACGGTCACGTCGGCGAGAAACGGGTCGAGGAGGTCTCCCACCTCGTCGAGGTGTCGGGTCAAGAACCCGTGGAGCAGGCCGGGAATCGCGAGATTGTGGCAGCCCTCCAGGAGGAGATCGACGATGGTGGCCAACGGGATCTCAGCTTCGTTGTGCAAGTGGTCGATGAAGCGTTCGAGCGCAAGGAGGGCGCTCATGCACGGGTAGGGACCGACACTGGTGCCGCGGTACCAACTCCACACGTGGGAGTCTCCGACGTAATGCCGCTGCCCGCTCTTGGCATTCAGATGCAGCGACGCGCCCGGATAGCTGCTCCAGTCAACGCCGGCGGTCAGAGTCTGGGTCTCGTCTGTGACTCGATAGAAAGCCGCCTGGTTGAGCATCCGGTTTATGAACGCGATGGTCTTGAGCGGCGTTAGGTTCAGCAGCCTGAAGAAGGGCCCGAAGTACCAGGCGGCACTAGGCGGCCCGAACCCGAATTTGTTGCCATGCCCGAAGTCGCGGATCCCGTCGTCGAGATAGCTGCGGCCACTCAGACCGGCCCACCCGAGTTCAGTGTCTTCTGGTTGGGGCTGCTCGATGTAGTAGGCCTCGGTAAGTTCAAGGAGGAGGTCGGGGTCGATTGACTCCAAAGCGAGCACCGAGGACGGTGACTCGGGGATCTCGTGAAGTGAATTCGGCCGCTCGCGCGCGACTGTGCGCAGCCACGAGGCAGCGGCATCGTTGAGATCTTCACCCAGTGCGGCTAGAGCTTGGATTGCGAACTCGTCATACAGGGGCCGGTCCTGTCCGAGGATCGATTCACGCACTCGCTGACGGAGAGGGTCAGGACCTGCGCCGGCGTGAGCCATGCCGCGCAACCACGCGAGTACCAGTTCCTGGACACGTTCTTGCTGAGTGTCGCGCGCGCCAGCCTGCGGCCGCCCGAGGTCTCTACCTTCGCAGAAGGCAACCTCAACAATGGGAGCCAACGCGAACCGGTCACCGAACACGCCTCCGTATCGCGAAGCAGCGAGGCGCAACAGCGCGTCGAGATCCTCTCCTCGTTGGAGTACGTCCCAGAGCTCCCCGATCGCTTCGCGTGCATCGCCGACGGTTAGGAGGGCTTCGACGGGGACCTCTCTCCATCGGATCCCTTCGCCAGCGGCGATGGCGTTGAACTCCTCGGCCAGCTCATCCCAGACTTGGCGGCGTGTTCGACCACCTAGGTTCGCCAGGCGCGCTTCGCAGGCCAACCTCACTGCCCGAATCGTCCAGCGGGGAGCCGCGTTCTCGGTGAGTGGCGTCCATCCGACTGACAGGAAGAGTCTGCATAACGCGAAGTCGCGGTACAGGTCTGTCGAGAAGTCAGGCCCTTGAGAGAGGGCAGGGTTTGCGTCGGCACGGAAGACCCCGTCGGAACGCAGCTCCCTGACGGCGGCGGAAGTAGGATTTGCCTCATGCGCTCCGAGACGCCGCCGAGCGACCGTGAGGGTTGCGTATTCACGCTCCTCGGGCGGCGCAGTACCCGGTCTATGCGTCCCATCGCGGAGCACGAGGCCGTTCCAAACCGCGACGTAGACGTCCGCCTCGCAGAGGAGACGATCGGGCTCGATGGGCCGGCCGGAACGCAGTAAGGCGTCGACCAGCCCCGGGCGCCCAAGCAACCAGTTGGACTTGGCGTTTTCGTTGACTCGGGTTAGCCGGGGGATGCGTTCGGCGAGGAGCGCGCGTTCTCCCTGGGTGAGTTCCTGGACCACACGGGTCTGCACCTTCTGCAGGGGATCCACCGTATCGGCCACCCGCTGCAATACAGCCTCCACGAACTTCGCCCCGTCGGACCGCGTCACTGCCACTACGCCGATGGATTGTTTCATTGCCGACGCAGCCAACTCCGTGAAGAGCGACTCGTGGCCCTCCAGAACTGCTTCGCACCCGTCGACCACGAGCAACCGCGCCGTGGCGGTCGGCGCGCCGCCGAAGAGGTCAGTCAGAGCCACTCCGCCGAGTTGGCCCTCGAACTCGAGGACACTGCCGGGAACGTCTCGGAGGCTCATACACGCGACGAACGCTCCGTCGGCGCGCAGCAAGTCCCCGACTGCGACCGAGAGTGCAGACTTGCCGACGTCTGGCTCGCCCGTCACTATGAGCGGCCCGCCTGCATCGGCGCAGGCCTCCATTGACCGCCGGAGCGCTTCGACAGCTTCGACTCGCTGAAGATGAACCGACTCGGTCCCAGCAGAAATGGTCGAACGGGTCTGCTGGTGTAGGAGGCCATCGAGTCGTTCGACGATCGCCCAGGCGCGTTGGTGAGGCCCGAACTGCTTCAGCGGATAGGTAGTAAGGCGGCGGCGCAACATCGCACCTGTCACCTGCGCGCCAGACTGGGCGTACTCATCGACGAGCTCGGCAAGACTGTGCAGCACGGCCTCTGCCGTTGCCGACGTTCCATCAAGGACGGCCCCCTGGAGGACTGCGACGGCAGACGATCGGTCAGACGTGTCGGTTCCTTCAAGCCTTAAGGTGCGAACGGACAGGCTCGACAGCAGTCTCCAAACGAGCTCGTCCGCGCCGAGGTCGGCTAGGTCGATGCCCTCGACCGCGGCGGCGACAACCAGCTTCTTCAGGTGCGCCAGGCGTTGCCGTGTAGGAGCGTTGGCGGCTCTGGGGCGATTCACGGCGGCGTCGAAGGCGTCGGCGTTGGGAACCGACCGGGCAATCACCGAGAGCGCCGCTATCTGCCCGAACGCCTGTCTCGACCCGGCCACCGCCAGCACCAGCGACCATCGCCCAGCTGACACTTCGTCCCAGTGCTCCGTGACAACCGCCAGGAAGTCGCGAATGAGAGGAACAGAGGCCGTGTCGCTGGAGTTGAGGGCTGGATTGCGACGAACTCCGATAGAGGCTCGGTGGAAAGCCCCGTCGGGCGCTTTACCCTCGAGGACGATGTCGTCAACGGCGCTGATGTCACTCGCCTGAAGGCGCACCTTGGTTAGTTCGATGTTGTCGCCGATCTCTGCGCAAGGTGCTCCGACGAGCAATCGCGCGAGGAGGGTCGCGGCGTAGCGGTGCTCCAGGACGACGCCTCCACCACCCGTGGAGTAGGGACTCGCCGCACGATCTGTCGTCATGACTCAAGGATATTTCTGCCGGGGACAAACACCAGCCGCCGACGAGGCAGTCTGCGACTGGCCCTCTGGGAAGAACTGGAGTGACAGCGTAGGTGCGGTTGAGAAGCGCAGTCGCTGCTTTGGGCGGCCCGCCCCTGGCCATCTGACGAGCCTGCGTTACATCGCCGCAAGTGGCGCACTCATCTGCCGCTCACCGCAAGGAATTCCGAGCCGTGCTGTCCATCCTCGACGTTCAGGGCAGAGCCATCAGTGCACAGGGTGTGGCTTGCATTCCCCGACCTCGTCGTCAGATGGAAAGCACACCCCTACAGAAAGATCTATTGTAACGGGAGTTCGAGCTCCCTCACGCGGCCGGGGCGTCGCCCGGCGCCAGGTGACCAAGTTCGTGTGCGTCCGGTCATGCCGATGAGCGCACGTCCCAGCCAACCAGCTGTAGAGCATGCGGACTGAGGCTCTCGGGTGATCGGGGTTCGCCATGGGGCGGTTCTTGACACCATTTCTATCCTCAGGGTGATTCGCCCAGCTGGTTGGTACGAGGGAATCCGTGGCTGCTTCAGCGCCGCTACTTCAAATCGATAGAGGACGTCGAGAGCGTCGCCACTTTCCTCATGGCCCTGGGGAATGGACGTCAGCCGTTTTGCGACCCAGTCCACGTCTGTCGCGACAAGGACCTTGGCCGGACGGCTTACCCCAGTGGATACGATGAGTCCAAGCGGCAGAGGATCGTGGCCGTGATGTCGAAGGACGCCGAGGAGCCTTTGTCGTGTACCTGAGTAATGTGCGTGTCCGCGGGATGCGCGGCGCGGTTGACGGCCCCCTGGAACTCAGGATCCCGGGGCGTTTTACCGTCATCGCGGGCCCAAACGGCGGCGGCAAGACCACCCTGACGGACGCGATCTACCTCAGCCACGGCAAGCGCTTTCCCCACCTCCCGAGGCACTCCGCAGCGGCGCTCGGCATGGGAGATCGCGACATTGAGGTGGCATACCGTTTCGAGGACGAACCCGACAAGGAGGGCCCACTCGGGCAGCAGTTGCAGGCGCAAGGTGGGCGCCTCGCCCCAGGGACTGTCGCTGCCGAGTGGTCGCGAACACTGCACCGCGACCTCGGCTTCATCTCGACGAGCGCACTCGGTGCCGTTAGCGAGGTGGAGCCGCGTACCCGACTCGTCTACCTGCCGGCGTGGCGCAACCCCATCGAAGAACTAGCGCGCCGTGAGACCCGCGTCTTGGTCGAGTTGCTCCGTGCACAGCAGCAGAATCGCGGCCGCGGACGCGACTTGTCCCGGCTGCGGGGCCGGGCGTCGGGCCTTCTCGAGGCCCTTGCGACGGATGAGATACTTGCTGGCCTTGAGGCCAGGGTCGGCGAGCAACTTCGCGCGCTGTCAGCAGGCGTGTCCCGCAATTGGCCCTACATCCGCGGCCAGGTCGTCGATGACCGCTATTTGGCGCGCGTGCTGGAGTTGATGCTCTCCTCGTCGGAAGGACGTTCTAACGCGCTTCCCCTTGAAGTCGTCGGGCTGGGCTATGTCAACCTGCTGCACATCGCAGTAACTCTCGCGGCCATCCCAGACTCCACGCAGATAGCGAGGGCGGTAACGGACGTCACCGCAGGTTCGACGGGACGGTCGGCTGTGGATGACGACGGCACGACCGCCAGCGAGCTTCAGGATGCGGAACGAACCCTGCGACAGGCTCGCGTCGAGAGCGAGAGTGTCGAGGATTCCTTCTATCCTGACGGACCCTTCCACGTCACTGTGGTCATCGAAGAACCTGAAGCCCACTTGCACCCGCAGCTACAGCACTCCCTCGTCCGCTACCTGCGCCGACAGGTCGAACAGCGCCCTGAGCTTCAGGTCATCCTGTCCAGCCACGCCACAGACATCATCACTTCGTGCGATCCAACTGAGCTCGTCATCGCTCGCCGAGACGGCACCGGAGGACGAGTCTGCCGAGCCGTGGCCGACATCCCCTTGGGCAAGAACTCAGCTGAGGTGCTGCGTAAGGCTCGACTTCATTTGGATGCCAGCAGGTCAGCCTCTCTCTTCGCCGACCGTCTCCTGCTCGTCGAGGGCGTCACCGAGGCGGCGGTGCTTCGCGAGTTCGGCTGGGCGTGGGCCCAAGATGACCCTGACAAGCAGTCGTTCGTTGATGCGCTGAGCATCGTGCCGATGGGAACGAAGGTGGGCCCATGGGCGGTTCGCCTGCTCGCCACCCCGGGCCACGAATTGTGCAGCCGTCTGGCCGTTCTGCGCGACAGCGACCTTGACTTCGATCAGACCCCGACCCTGCCTCCGTGGGCCGCCGAACATGACCCGCACGTCTTGCTAGTCGAACACAGTCACCCGACGCTGGAGCCTCAACTGACCGAGGGCAACGAGTCCCTGGTCGCAGCCGCTTTGACGGACATCAACGTAGCCGTCCCTGAGCAGGTCACACCGCAGACGATTAGAGACCTGTTCCGCGGCAAACACAAGGATGGCAAGGAGACGGTACCCGCCGGCGCAGCAGCAGCCCGCAAGGGCGAGTTTGCAGAGGCCCTCGCCGGCCAGCTCCGCGACAACCGGCAGCTCATCGGCGCCGAGGTTCGCGTGCCAGCGCCGATCGAGCGCGTCTTCGCCTTCCTCTACCCAACGCCTGAGCCAGCCGCCGAGGCCGAGGACGTTTCGAGCGCCGAGCCGGACATCCAGCTTTGAGCAAGGCACTCAGCCACGCCGGAGTCATCGACGACCTAACCACCGAGCAGCGCCTCGCCGCAGCCACCTCGCAGACCAACCTGTTTATTGAGGCAGGCCCAGGCACGGGCAAAACCACGGTGTCCGCGCAGCGCTTCGGGGTTCAACGGTTCGCCGCCGCGCACCGTCAAGACGCACGCGCGGTCGTAGCTGCCAGCTTCACCCGTGCCGCGACCTACAACCTGCGCCGACGCGTCCAACGGCTGTGGGGCCCCGCGGCCCTGACCTGGCCACACCGGATCGTCACCCTAGACGCGATAATGTGCGACCTGCTTCACGATTTGATGCGACAGCAACTCGTTGTCTGGCCGGATGCCTCCGCGGTGTGGCCAGACGGGGACGTCGCTCTGGACGTGCGGGATAGCTGGGCCTCGACGGGCGGCACGGTCTGGACTAAGTCCGTCTACGAGTCGTCCCTCGTCGGACGCCAACTCAGTTTCCGCGAGACATTCGCTTCAGACTCCGCCGCGCGGTTCCCTGCGGTAAGAGTGGTGCCCCTACTGAGGCAGGGCGTGTGTACCCACCAAGACGTTCGGGACATCCTTGCGCTCGCTCTCCAGGACCCAACTTCGGCAGCCCGGGTGCGGCAACGGCTCAGCAGCACCATGAGAGCCCTAATTGTCGACGAGGTCTTCGACGCCAACGACCTGGACATCGCCATCATCGAGGCCGCCATCACCGCTGGCGTTGCCGTCACCTTAGTCGGAGACCCATGGCAGGCCCTGTACTTGTTCCGAGGCGCCCGTCCGCAGGCCATCCCCGAGCTTCTGGCACGGGCCGGAGTGGGCACGCGCAAACTCACCAAGTCGTTCCGGTGGCGGTCCGGGGAGCAGCACGACCTGGCCACCCACCTTCGGGCTGGACAAGGACTTGTCCTGCCGACCGGTTCATCTGACCTCGACGTCGACGTCGTGCTCGCCCTGCGGTGGGCTGAACTGTGGAACCTTGGTGGCGGAGTACTCCCGTTGGCGTTTCACGCCTTCAAAGGCGGCTACGAAGAGGCTGCGGCCACGTTGCTGCTCAACCACGTCACCCGGAACGTCTTCGCCCTCGACGCCACATACCTGAACGATGCCCTGACCGCGCTGAACGTGCAGGACCGTGACGTCCCACGCGCGCTGGAACCAGCACTGCAAAACGTCGTCGAAATCCTGCGGGCCGACGGCAAGGACGCGGTGAAATCTGCATACCTAAAGCTGGTGCAGGTCGTCGGCAGAGTGTCGGCGCGAGAGCTACGTCCGCCTAACCACCACCACACGAAGCGGCTCGCCCAGCTACAGGAACGACTGGTCTTTCCTGGGCGCCCAGTTCCAGGCCTGACAACGCACCAGGCCAAAGGTGGCGAGTGGGAGGTTGTCGGGCTCCGCCTGAAGGACGACGAGCGCAAAGCCTTGGCCGCCGGCCTCGACAGCGCCGACGACCTACATCGCAAGATCTACGTCGCCTGCACCCGGGCACGGGAGCGCACCGTGGAGATCGAGCCCGACCCGACGCCTGCATCCCAGGCACCGAAGCGGGGACAAGGGCCGCGCTCGCGCACCTGAACGCGGTCCAGCAGCCGGGCCGTGGGCCGCACACGGGAGCGGCCATGGCTGTGACCCGATGGCGAGCGCCATGCGGTGCATCTGACAGTCGCCGGACACACCCACGTCTCGGACCACGGCCCCAACGCGGGCGCCACTGAGGCTCTGTCCACCCAACGATCTCCAGCGGCACGGTTCCCATCCGCGTCAACCCCGCTTTGAACATCCCCGTTCCTGGCCCTCTGCCAGCCCGTCGTGAGGCCCTGACTCTGCCCGAGGTCGAGGCCCTGCTCGATGCCCTTCCCGAGCATGCCCACCCTGTGGTGCGTGTCTTGGCCTTCACCGGCCTCCGCCGCTCTGAGCTCGCAGCCCTGAACGTCGGTGATGTGAGGACTGAGCCGGACGGCAGCCTGAGCCTCCGCGTCGCCCACCGCTGGGTGCTCGGTCCCGATGGGTGCTATCAGCGCCTCCGGGGCACGAAGGCCGGGGCCCACGTCGTGCGGACCGTGCCCGTCCTCGCCATCATCCGGGCCGATCTGGAGGCCGCTATGCAGGGCAAGCGCCCCGCCCAAACGCTCTTCACCAGCCCCCGTGGTGAGCGGATCGACTGGCGCAACTGGCTCCGCGATGCGCGCTGGCGAGCAGCGGTCGCTAAGGTCGGCAAGCCTGGCTTGACCCTTCACGCTCTTCGTCACACAGCGGCCACGGCGTGGTTGTCGGCAAGTGGGTCTATAAAGGTCACACAAGAAGTCCTGGGTCACAGTTCAGCGCAAATGACTCTCGACATCTACGGCCGCGTCTTGGATAACCACAGGTCTGAGGCTGTTGCGGCCATGAATCGGGCTGTTAGGTGGGACCGCAACGACGATAGGGTGCGCTGATCACACGCTGTCAGGGGGCGGCTCAACGGTCCAATGTTCAGGAGCAAGATCCAATTCGGGAAGGAACGGTAGAAGCCTGCCCCGTATGGTGGCTGCGATATTATCGACTGACCCGCCCGCCGCCAACGCTGCGTCTGGGGCGACATTGATCGCGTAGTGTGCCAGCGATGAAGCGTTGGTGCCGATAACTCTCCACAGCTGCAGGGAGTTTGGCGACTCGGTCTCGGACTCGTCCAAGTCGAAGACGTAAATCCACGCGGACACCTCCTTGTCTGGTTCTTGGACCGCTAGCCTCCACGTTCCATCTCGATTTGGGACGAGGGCTGGCGCGCCCAGGTGGCGTTGCCAGGAATCCCACACCGCCTTCGGAATTGCGAAAACACATCCGGCACTTGACTCGTGCTCGCCGATGCGGAACTTGAACATCATCTGGTAGAAGGTCCGCTTGAACACGTTCGCGATGTTGGGCCCCTCCATTCGTTCACCAGCCCATTCGGGATGATCGCGTAGCGCCTCAGGGAACGATTCCTTGTGCAAACGGTGGGCATCCGTAAGATTCTTTACTGCGGCGGCATAACTGCCGTGGAAATCCATTGTCTGAATCTCGAAGACGCCATAACGCCCAAGTTCGATACGAGTTCCATCCGTTTCGACCGTGACCATGGTCGCGTCGAATGACATTTCAGGCGAACCGGGGGTGGCCGGCAAAGAAATCTCCCCACCCAACTTGTTCTGGAAGTAAACCACCGAGGGCGTCCCGGCCCGCACGGAACTTAGAAAGCGCGCTCGCTCCCGGGGATCGGCTAGCAGAGGCGCCGCTACGAGGTGAACGGGTGCCTTCTCAGCAACCCTGTAGAACCGTCGAGCAGCGTTGAGGAGCAACTCGAAATCGAGTGCACGGTAGGGACAAACGAGCCAATCTTGTCTTTCGCCGTTGCTGTGGGCGCTTACGGTGCAGACACCTGAGGAGTTTGCATTCTTAACGCAGCTAGTTTCTTGCTGCGTGACCTGAGTGAGGAACGGGCATCGTCCTGCAGTTCGGTCGCGCTCGGCTTCCTCGGTCGCGGCCACCACCGGAAAAACACGGTGTCCGTACCACTCCGCCACGTGGTTCTTGGGCGACTTCTTTGAACTTCCGCTACTGCTTCTCACTGCCGCCATGACCTTCCTGTGCTCCCGTCGCCTGGTCGACGGCCCGTCGTGCGATCTGCGCATACTCCGGGTTTAGCTCAAACCCGACACCACGCCTCCCCGTTTTGGCGGCGACTGCCACCGCAGTGCCCGTCCCAGCGAAGGGGTCAAGCACGACGCCTCCTGGTGGACATGAGGACTGTATGCGTGGACGGATGAGCGCCTCGGGGAACGTCGCGCTGTGGCCCCCGGCGCCGGCCTTGACGTTGACCCGAACGACGTCACGGGAACCCAACTCCGTCTCTGCCACGTCGTAGTAGTACTTGGCCCTTCCTTCCTTGGGGCGCAACACAAAGTGGAAGAAGTGTTCATGGGCCAACCGCAGGCGGTCGCGCTCAGGACGGGGTGGGACGTTCGGCTTGTCCCAGATCACATCGTTGCGGAGAATCCATCGGCGCTCTTGCATGGCGATGGCGAATCGCGCGGGCACGAGGAGGAGTTGCTTCTCCTGTCGATAGCCGCCCATGGGAGTGCGACGTCTGCCCCGCGGGTGGTCACCCAGGCCTTGTCGCCCACCTTGGCGAATTGACGACCAGCGTGCGAAGTAGGTGTCCCCCAAGTTGACCCAGAGACTACCCCCGGGCTTGAGCGCGGGCCGAAGCCGGTCGAAAATGTCGGCCAGGTGAGAGACGAACCAGTCGGGCGTCGGCTCCATCCCGAGGGCTCCACCAGCGGAGCGATACCACTCGTAGCCGGGCGCGCTGCTGAGGTCTCCGCCTTGGGCCTTCCAGGCCGTCAGAACGCTGTCGTTGTGATCCATGTCGTACGTGCGATGTCCCCAGTAGGGCGGGGAAGTGATCATCAGGTCGACGGAACCGGGTTCCAGCCGCGAGGCGAGGTCGAACGCGTCTCCTTCGTAGATGCCCGAGTCTTGGGTCCTGATCACTGACTGCACCAAACGAGCCTACGGCCCGGCGTAGAGACCCTCAGGTAGCGGCGCGCCAGCCGACGACACGCCGGGGTGCCCAGATGCGGTCGGGATCGGTCGACCCGGGCAGCTACAGCACCAGCACGCGTCGGGTGCAAGAGCATAACGCCTGACTCCTCGGAGGCTAGTAGTGACCTAGGCCGAGCAGGTGGACCGCTAGCAGAGGCCCCGCCCTGGCCCCGCCCAGCTGAGGTACGACACCGGGGGCGAGACTTGAAGCCTCGCCCCCGGTATCCTCGGTTCTAAGCGGCTCTCGCCACTCAGTCGGGCTGACAGGATTTGAACCTGCGACCCCTTGACCCCCAGTCAAGTGCGCTACCAAACTGCGCCACAGCCCGTTGCGCCCGAGAGCGCAAGCCCCGAAGGGCGAAATGAACCTTACCCCACGGTGGCGGGCGCCTCACAATCGGGTGACGCGCGCCCCACTCGCAGGGGTCAGCGAGGCTCAGAAGTCGAAGATGTCCCCCGCGATGTCGCCGATGGCGTCACCGACGGAACCGAATACGTCGCCGAGGCCGCCGGCCATGTCGCCGAGGTCGAACAGGCCCGCACCGTCGCCGAGCAGATCAGCCAGTCCGCCGATGGCCTCGATGCCGAGATACGCAATGTCGTCACCGAAGAACAGCCAGAAGAAGGGGTCGGATGCCAGGCCGCCCATGATGTTGCCGTAGCCCTCGAGTTGGGCCGCCTTGGCGACGTCGCCGATCACCGACGCCCAGCGCTCTGTCAGCCCGAAGATCATGGCGTACGGCAGGTAGCGGCTGAACAACCCTGCTGCCTCTTCGTACTTGATCTGACTGGCCTCCGCCGTCGCGATGTACTTGCGGAAACCGAGCGTCTGGATGCGAACAGCCGTGCCGTCGGCCGTGCGCGGCGAACGGCCCGCGAGGCCGAGGAAACCCTTGCTGCGCGGGTCACGCTCGTACCAGCCGCGCTCCATCGTCTCGCGGTACAGCGAGTCCGTGATGTGCCGCAGTGGCCCCCGCAGCTGGCGCTTCATCTGCTCCAACCCGACGTACTTCACGCCGGGCGGGAAAAGCGCGTTGAGGAAGTCGGCCTCCACCTGCGTGATGATGTCGTCGCGCGGGAACTCGTTCTGCACGAACAACCACGAGTCATCCTGCTTGTCGATGCGAAACCACCCGCGAAGGGACAGATCGATCATCATGGCCCCGATGTCACGCGGGTCCACCTTGCCGTCGACCACGGTGCCCGCGAGAGCCGCGCTGACGCCCTTGGGCGGCGCGAACTGCACGGCTGCCTCGCCGGCCCACTCCTTGCGCCCCTTGACGCGACGGACCTCCCCCGTGCCGTCAGCCGGAGTGAGACCGGGCGTGACGCCGACGTACTCGTAATCGTGGTTCCAACCGAACATCGATGACCTTTCGTTCGCGGGGCGCTCACAGCCTAGCCACCGCGCCGAGCCTCTGGCAGACCGGCTCAGCGATCTCCGGAAAACTTCGCGCCGTAGTTTCGCGCCACGGCGAGCACATACAAGATCGTCAAGCGAGAAACCGCCCGATGACGCAGCAGCCATGCCGACCAGCATCGGGTTGCGGTGCATCTCGGCGAGCATCTGCCCAGCCGCGGACGTCGGACGTCCCGTCTGGGCGGTGTCGAGTTCCTTGGACCACGCACCGACGAGTTCGAACGCCACCGCCTAGGCGAGGTAGCCGCCCACGAAGCCCTCGCTCTGATCGTTCGCGAGCTGCTTGCTTTCGACCTTCGCGAGGTAGTGCTTGAACGACGCCGCCTCCCGCTTGAGACGCTCACCGTCGGAGCTCAGCCATGACCCCCGGCGCCCCAGCATCCCGCGGAACGCCGGATTGCGGGTTGCGACGCCGTGGGCCACCATCTCGTCGCCCAGCGCCGTCGCCACCTCCTCGACATGCCCCTGGAGGCGGTGCTTGAGCGACGACGGAGACACGTACTGACGCGGCACGGCGTCACCGGGCGTCTGCGTCAGGCCGGGCCGGAAGAGGGCATCCATGAGCAGTTCCTCAGCGCGGCTCGCGGTGTCGCCGCGGGGCGGCAGTTGCGTCGCAGAGACGAGTGCCCAGTCTTTACCCTCCTGCTCGATGGCGAACCAACCGCGCAGTGACAGGTCGATCAGCATGGCGCTCACCCCGCACGTGCCGAGCTTGCCGTCGAGCAGCGCTCCGACGTAGGGGGCACGAAGCCCCCGTGGCGGGTCGAAACGCACCACCTGCGCCTCCCGATGGACATCCGGCACACCCGAGGCCGTCTGGTTGGCGTCCTGCGACGGCTGGTCCTTGTGCGAGCGGCTGAACATGGCGACCCCGTTTGAGTGTGTGTGCTGGCTCGCCATAGGCGACGGCCGCCGTCTCGAACAGAGACGGCGGCCGGTCGTGGCCACAGTTGGATCAGCGCTGCTTGCGCTTCTCGCGCACGCGCACCGAGATCTCGATGGGCGTGCCGTCGAAACCGAACTCCTCGCGCAGGCGACGCTCGATGAAGCGGCGGTAGCCGGCCTCGATGAAGCCGCTCGCGAAGATGACGAAGCGCGGCGGACGCGTCGAGGCCTGCGTCGCGAACAGGATGCGCGGCTGCTTACCACCACGCACCGGGTGCGGGTGGGCCGCCACGACCTCGCCGAGGAACGCGTTGAGACGGCCCGTCGGGATGCGCTGGTCCCACGAGTCGAGAGCTACCTCGAGCGCCGGGACGAGACGGTCCGTGTGACGCCCCGTGGCGGCGGAGATGTTGACGCGCGGCGCCCACGGCACCTGCACGAGCTCGCGCTCGATCTCCTTCTCCAGGTAGTAGCGGCGCTCCTCGTCGAGCAGATCCCACTTGTTGTACGCGACGACGAGGGCGCGGCCTGCGTCGATGACCTGCTGGACGACACGGACGTCCTGCTCGGCGATGCTCTGCTCCGCGTCGATGAGGACGACGGCGACCTCCGCCTTCTCCAACGCCGTCTGCGTGCGCAGGGACGCGTAGAAGTCGGCGCCGCGGGTCTGGTGAACGCGTCGGCGGATACCGGCGGTGTCGACGAAGCGCCACGTCTTGTCACCGAGTTCGATGTATTCGTCGACCGGGTCACGCGTCGTGCCCGCGACGTTGTCGACGACGACACGCTCGGAGCCGGCGAGCTTGTTGAGCAGCGACGACTTGCCGACGTTCGGGCGCCCGAGCAGCGCGACGCGCCGGGGGCCGCCGCGCGGGTAGGCGCCGGCGACGGCCGACTTGTCCGGAAGCTCGTTGATGATGGCGTCGAGGGCATCACCCGTGCCGCGCCCGTGAAGGGCCGAGACCGGGTAGGGTTCGCCGAGTCCGAGCGACCACAGCATCGCGGCGTCCGCCTCGGTGCGGTTGTCGTCGACCTTGTTGGCCACGAGCACGACAGGCTTCTTCGAGCGGCGCAGCAGCTTGACGACGGCCTCGTCGGTGTCGGTGGCACCGACGGTGGCGTCGACGACGAACATCACGGCGTCGGCGAGTTCGACAGCCACCTCGGCCTGCTCGGCGACACGCAGGTGAATACCCGTGGCGTCGACCTCCCAGCCGCCGGTGTCGACGAGCGTGAAGCGACGTCCGACCCACTCGGCGTCATACGCCACGCGGTCACGCGTCACACCCGGAACGTCCTCGACGACGGCCTCACGGCGGCCGAGGACGCGGTTGACGAGAGTCGACTTGCCGACGTTGGGGCGGCCGACGACGGCCACAACGGGGCGCAGGTCGGCTTCGCTGAAGCCCTCGTCGTCACCGCCCTCGCTGCTGAGGAGGGCGCGGTCCTCGTCGCTGAGGTCGAAGTCCTCGAGCCCGACCCGGAGGGCCTGCTCGACGGACTCGTCGCCTGGGAAGTTCTGCTCGTCGCTCACGCGTCATACCTTCGAATGTCGGAAAGTTCTGCGCGGTTCGCTCGTCGATCGGAGTCTGATCCGTGTCGCGCCGCGCCTGACGCCGAACGGACGTCAGACACCATTCTCGCGCACTTGGGCGAAAAGTCAGATTCGGGCAGCGCGCACGTGCTCCGCGAGGCGCATACGCAGCGCCTCGGTGGCCACGGCAACGCGCTCGCGACCGGTGACGGCAGCGACCTCGGGCACGCCTGCGAGGTCGAACGGTTCGCCGAACGTCACCGACAGGCGTGAACGCACGCGCGGCAACGCACCCTTCGAGCGACCCGCCGTTCCCGACAAGGCAACCGGAACGACGACCGCCTTCGTTCCCAGCGCAAGGAACGCGGCTCCCTGCTGGGCGCTCGCCACCTCGCCACTGCCGCGCGTTCCTTCGGGGAACACGCCGACGACCCCGCCTGCGCGCAGGACCTCCCGTGCGCTGGTGAGCGCCTCACGGTCGGCGCTGCGCTGCGTGATCGGGATCTGCCCGACGCCGCGCAGGAGCCAACCGACCGGCCCGACGAAGTACGCCCGCTTGACGAGGAAGTGCACCGGTCGCGGGGACGTGATGAACCCCAGCGGCCCGTCGATGAAGCCGACGTGGTTCGCGACGAGAATGACCGGCCCACGCGAAGGCACGTGCGCTTGACCCGTCACCCGTGCGCGGTACAGGAGCCGCAGCAGCCCGACGCCCAGACGTTGGCCCGCACGTACGCCTCGATCAGCGTCCACGGGACGCGGCAGCCGAGAGGCCACCCGCTCGTCCAGGTGTTGCGCAGCGCTGCGCAGACGCTCAGGCGGTTGCACGCTCGACGAGGGTCAGCACAGCTTCGACGGACTGCTGGAACGTCAGTTCGCTCGTGTCGAGGGTGACGACACCGTCAGCGGCGGTCATGAACTGGGAAACGGTCGAGTCTGCCTTGTCGCGGTCGACGATCTGGGCGCGCGTTGCGGCGATCATCGACTCGTCGGCACCACCGTGAACCTCCTTGGAGCGACGAGCCAGGCGGGCTTCCTCGCTCGCCACCATGAGGATTCGCACCTCCGCGTCCGGCGCGACGACCGTGGTGATGTCGCGGCCCTCGGCCACCACTCCCCCTTGGTCGGCAGCGATCTGCGCCATGAGCTCGCGCTGACGCTGCTGCAGCTTGGGGCGCACCGCGAGGTTCGTCGCGACCTTGGAGACCACCTCGGCGATGCGCGTGGTGCGGATGTCGGAATCGATGGGGTTTCCGCCCATGGAGATGCTGGGAGCCTTCGGATCGGTACCCATCTCGAGTGGCATCGCGGCGACGGCGTCGGCGACGGCCTCGGTGTCGTCGAGGTCGATGCCCGCGTCGAGGCAGTACCACGTGAGGGCCCGGTACATGGCGCCCGTGTCGAGATAACCGATGCCCAGGTGCGCTGCGACCTTCTTGCTCACGCTCGACTTGCCGGAGCCCGAGGGCCCATCGATGGCGACCCGGAAACCGCTGCTCGTACTCGTCATGCGGGGATTCTAGTGCGTCTCGAGCACATGAACCGACCAGCCCTTGGCCGCCAGGACCTCGCGCAGCACCTCGGCCCGGACCGGCAGCACGTCGATCTCCAGCAGACCTGCGGCGACCGAGGCGTCGTGCTCGAGGCGCAGGTCCTCGACGCTGACGCCGCTCTCCCCGACGACGACGAAGAGTCGCCCGAGAGCGCCCGGCTCGTCAGGGACGACGACGGCAACGGTCGCGTAGGTCGTCGGGGGCGTGCCGTGCTTGCCGGGAATGCGTGCCTGTCCGTCCTGGCCCGCCGCGATCGTGCCTGCGAGCACGGCACGGGGGCCCGGCCCGAGGCCGTCACCCGCCGCAGGCGAGTCGGGCTGCTCGACGGCACGCAATGCGTCGCGCACTGCGGTGAGTTCCTCGATGAAGCGGTCCACGACGGGGCGCACGGCGCGCGCGTTACCCGCGAGGATCTGCGTCCACAGGAGCGGGTCGCTCGCGGCGATGCGTGTGACGTCACGGACGCCCTGGCCGCTCAGCCCGACAGCGGGTTCCGAGAGCTCGCGCAGTTGCGCCGCGACGAGGCTGGCGGCCAGCTGCGGCACGTGTGAGACGGCCGCGACGGCGGTGTCGTGCTCCTCGGGCGCCATCGTCACGACGCGCGCGCCGACGGACTCCGCGAGCGAGATGACATCACGCACCCGCTCCGCCTCGGCACCGTCGGGGCACACGACCCAGGTGCGGCCCTCGAAGAGGTCGCTGCGCGCGGCGACGGCGCCGCTTCGCTCACGTCCCGCCATCGGGTGCCCAGGAACGTAACGGGCAGCGGCGTCGGCGCCGGCGAGCTCTCGCACCGCGACGACGACGGCGTTCTTCACGCTCGCGACGTCGGTGACCGTGGCTTGCGGCCAGCGTCCGAGTTCGGCCGTAATGACATCGGCCGTGACGTCCGGTGGGGCCGCGACCACGACGACATCGGGCGCTGCATCGTCATCCGACGCGAGACGACCGCCGCCCATGTCGGCGGCCAGAGCCGCGGAAACCGGCGAGGTGTCGGTCAGCGTGACGTCGACACCCCGCACCCGCAGCGCGAGCGCGATCGACGTACCGAGCAGCCCGGCGCCGACGACGCGTACACGCTGCGGAACGCTCACAGCCCGGCGGTCTTGTACAGCGCCGCGACCTCGCGCTTGTTGAGCGGGCGCATCTTGCCCGGGCGCAGGTCGCCGACCTTGACGGGGCCGACCTGCGGGCGGGCGAGGGCGATGACCGGGTGGCCGACGGCCTCGAGCATGCGGCGCACGATGTGGTTGCGGCCCTCGTGGATGACGACCTCGACGAGCGCCATACCCGGCTGACTGTCGACGACCTTGAACGAGTCGACCTTGACCGGCCCGTCCACCAGTTCGATGCCTTCACGCAGGCGCTTGCCCAGGTCGCGCGGCACCGGACCCTGGATCGTGGCGAGGTAGACCTTCTCGACGCCGTAGCGCGGGTGCTGCAGACGATTGGCGAGGTCACCGTCGTTCGTCAGCAGGAGCAGGCCCTCGGTGTCCTGGTCGAGGCGTCCGACGTGGAAGAGGCGCTCGGTGCGTCCTTCGAGGTACTCCCCCACGGACGGGCGACCCATGTCGTCCTCCATCGTGGAAACGACGCCGGTGGGCTTGTTGAACGCGATGTAGACGAGCGTGTCGTCGAGCTGGATGCGCGCACCGTCGACGTGGATGACCGAGGTCTCGGGGTCGACACGCGTGCCGAGCTCGCTCACGATCTGACCGTCGACCTCGACGCGCCCTTCGGCGATGAGGTTCTCGCAGTGACGGCGCGAGCCGACGCCGGCCTGCGCGAGCACCTTCTGCAGGCGCGTTCCCTCGTCGACGTGCACGTCGCGCTGCGCAGCCTTCTTGGGCTGACGCTCGCGCGGCGGAGCGACCGGCTGGCCGTCCTTCGTCGTGCCGATGCCGAGCACGTCGGCCTCGTAGCGGCTGACCTTGCCTCCGGAGCCGCGGTTGACGCGGGTGCTGCGCTTGTCGCGCGCACCGGGACGGGGCTTCTTGTTGTTCATCCGTGTCCTTGTTCCACTAGTTCGTCGATGATCGCAGCGTCCGGCAGGTAGGGCGCCAGCGGCGGCAGCTCGTCGAGCGAGCCGATGCCGAGACGCTGCAGGAAGTACGGGGTGGTGCCGTAGAGCGTGGCGCCGCCCTCGGCGTCGGAGCCGACCTCGGTGATGAGGCCGCGCGTGACGAGCGTGCGCGTGACGCCGTCGACGTTGACACCGCGGATCGCGCCCACGCGCGAACGCGAGATCGGCTGGCGATACGCGATGACGGCGAGGGTCTCCAGTGCAGCCTGTGTGAGCTTCGCCTGCTGGTTGCCGAGAAGGAACTTCTCGACGGCGTCGGCGTAGACCGGGCGGGAGTACATCCGCCACGAGCCGTCGACCTCACGCAGGGTGAAGCCGCGCTGCTGGGCGCGGTACTCGACCTCCAGGCCTTCGAGGTTGGCGCGGATCTCGCTCTCGCCCACACCGAACGCGGACGCGAGATCGGGCACCGAGACGGGCTCGTCGACGACCATGAGAACGGCTTCCAACGTCGAGCGCAGACCGCCCGGAAGGTGGTGCACGACAAGGGGTTCGCCACCGTCGCGCGGTGCCGCCCGGTCGGGCTGCTCCTGCGGCATCTCAGCCATCTCCACCTCCGTTCACTCCTTCATTGTCCCAGGGCTCACCGTCGAACTCGTCCGAGACGACGATGCGCGCGTCGGGGGCCGCGCTCCAGCGCACGCTGAGCAGCTCGAGATGAGCCTCCTGCTCGAACGTCACGGCGGATTCCTTGAACAGTTCGAGCACCGCGAGGAAGCGCGCCACGACGACGAGCGTGTTGTCCGCGTCGGCGACGAGCTGCGCGAACGTCAGCTGCTCACTGCGTCGCAGTTTCGACGTGACGATCGTGGCCTGCTCGCGCACGCTCACCTGCACGGCGTGGAGGTGATCCACCGCCACAGTCGGCGGCACCTTCGGCGTCAGTGCCCACGCCGCGACGACGGCGAGTTGCTCCGGCGTCGCCGTCATGACGAGTTCGGGCAGGAGCCCCGCGAAGCGCTCCTCGAGTCCGGCCTGACGCGCGACGAGGCGGCCGTGGGTCTGCATCCGCTCGTCGAGGAACGTCGCCATGTCCTTGAACGCCCGGTACTGCAGCAGCCGGGCGAAGAGCAGATCGCGGGCCTCGATGAGTTCGAAGTCGTCCTCGTCGGCGGCGAGGCTCGGCACGAGCCGCGCGGCCTTGATCTCGAGCAGGGTCGCTGCGACGAGGAGAAACTCGCTCGCCTCGGACAGATCCCACTCGTCGCTCGCGGCGCGCGCACGACGAATGTGCGCGATGAACTCGTCGGTGACCTGCGAGAGCGAGATCTCCGTGACGTCGAGACGGTGCTTTGAGATGAGGCCGAGCAGGAGGTCGAACGGGCCGTCGAAGACCTCACCGAGGTGGACGTGGAACGGCGTCGTCGCGGCCCGCCTCGTGAGAACTCCGCCGGGTGTCTCCTGCGTCTCCTGCGCCTCAGGTGCCGACGCGGTCGGCGCCTCGTCGCTCACCGGCGTCTCGGTCAGGGTGCGCCGCCGCGCGAGATGAGCTCACGCGCCAGCTGACGGTAGGACTCGGCCGCACCGTGGTTCGAGGCGTACTGCGTGATCGGCTCCGCGGCGAGCGTGGCGTCGGGGAACTTCACGGTGCGCGAGATGACGGTGTGGAAGACCTGGTCACCGAAGTGGTCGACGACCGAGCGCACGACGTCGCGGCTGTGGAGCGTGCGTCCGTCGTACATCGTGGCGAGGATGCCGTCGATCTCGAGACGCGGGTTGAGTCGATCCTGAACCTTCTCGATCGTCTCGACGAGCAGGGCCACTCCGCGCATCGCGAAGAACTCGGCCTCGAGCGGAATGATGACGCCGTGCGAGGCGGTGAGCGCATTGACGGTGAGCAGTCCGAGCGACGGCTGGCAGTCGATGAGGATGACGTCGTACTCGTCCTCGACGGCGCGCAGCACGCGAGCGAGAACCATCTCGCGGGCCACTTCGCCGACGAGCTGCACCTCGGCGGCCGACAGGTCGATGTTGGCGGGCAGAACGTCGAGGCCCGCCATCCGGGTGTGCTGGATGACGTCGTGAATGGCGTGGTCCTTCTCGACGAGAAGGTTGTAGATCGTCACATCGAGATCGTGTGAGCGCACGCCGAGACCGACGGAGAGCGCACCCTGCGGATCGAAGTCGACGAGCAGCACCTTGCGGCCGTACTCGGACAGCGCCGCGCCGAGGTTGATGGTCGACGTCGTCTTGCCGACGCCGCCCTTCTGGTTGCACATCGAGATGATGCGCGCCGGGCCGTGCGAGTCGAGCATCGGAGGCGTCGGAAAGCCGGGCAGGGGTCGACCGGTCGGTCCCCACTGCCCCGTCGCGTCGATTCCGGGCAAACGGTCAAGTTGACCTTGAGGATTCGCCGCCTTGGGCGTGCCGTCGGACGTCACTCGCAAGCCTCCAGTGATAGTTGAACGTTTGGCATCTCGCCAATCTCCTCAAGCCTAGCGCGCGGCCTCGCGCCATGCCCAAACGAGCTGCGGATCAGCGGGCACGCGGGTGCGCCGCGGCGAAGGTCTCGCGCAGCTGTTGCACCGAGACCATGGTGTAGATCTGCGTTGTCGTGACCGACGCATGCCCGAGCAGTTCCTGCACGACCCGGACGTCGGCGCCGCCCTCGAGCAGATGCGTTGCGAACGAGTGACGCAGGGTGTGCGGCGATATCTCCCCCGTGAGCCCGGCGGTCTGGGCGCTGCGACGAACGACATCGAACACGCTCTGGCGCGTGAGGCGCGAACCGCGCTGGTTGAGGAACACGGCCGGCGTTCCCTTGCCCTTCTGGGCGAAGCTCGGCCGCTCGCGGGTGAGGTACGCGGTGAGGGCATCAGCCGCGTACGAGCCGAGCGGGACGATGCGTTCCTTGCTGCCCTTGCCGAACAGGCGCACCGACTTCGTCGTGAGGTCAACGTCGTCGACGTCGAGGCCGACGAGTTCGCTGACGCGCGCGCCCACACCGTAGAGAACTTCGAGCAGGGCACGATCACGCAGACCGCCGGGGTTGCCCTCTCCCCCCGTGGCCTCGATAAGCCGCTCGACGTCGCTGACGGGAATAGCCTTCGGCAGCTTGCGCGCCGGCGTGGGTGGTGCGACGTCGGCCGCCGCGTCGTCGCTGCCCGTCTCCAGCGACGTGAAGGTGTGGAAGCCGCGCACGGCCACGAGGGTGCGGGCAGCCGAACTCGCAGCCAGCGGCTTGTGCTCCGCATCCCCCTCACGCAGGTGACGAAGGAAGGCCTCGACGTGCTTCTCCTCGATGCCCTCGGGCGAGTTCACACCGTCGGCGGCGAGGAAGGCGAGGTAACGGGCGACGTCCCGGCGATACGCGGCCAGTGTGTTCGCCGAGACGCCCCGCTCGACCTGGAGGTGGTGCAGCCACGCCGTCGCGGCGTCACGCAGCGCGGCGGGCGCCTCGTTCATGTCGCCTCGTTCGTTCCTCAGCCGGGCAGGTGCAGCGTCGGCTGCGCGTCCTCGGCCGGGAGCGTCCACGTGTGGCGATCGGCGTCGCTCTGGTCGCCGGAGCGCAGATCCTTCACCTGATCGGCGTTGGGAACGCCGTCGCTCTCGCCGCCGAGGAACCACACGAAGGGGATGCCGCGACGGTCGGCGAACTGGATCTGTTTGCCGAACTTGGCTGCCTTCGGCGAGACGAGCGTCGGGATGCCACGAGCGCGCAGTGCGGCCGCCACGCGCATGCTCTCGTCACGCGATGCCTCGTCCGTCACGGCGACGAGCACCGCGGTGGGCGTCGGGCGCGTGGCGGCGAGGCCCCGCTCACCGATGAGCTTCGCGAGCAGGCGTGAAACACCGATCGAGAGGCCCACACCCGGGTAGGTCTTCTTACCGTCGCTGGCGAGCGCGTCGTAGCGGCCACCGGAGCAGATCGAGCCGTACGCCTCGTCACCGACGAGCTGCGTTTCGTAGACCGTGCCGGTGTAGTAGTCGAGACCGCGCGCGATCTTGAGTTCCGCGACGAGCAGACCGGGCGCGTGCTCGGCCGCGGTGTCGATGACGGCCTTGAGCTGCGCCAGCCCCTCGTCAAGAATCTCGTGCTCGACGCCGAGAGCGCGCACCTTCTCGACGAAGCTGGAGTCGCTCGTCGAGATCGCGGCGAGGGCGAGCACCTTGTCGGCGTTCTCGTCGCTGACGCCTTCGGCGACGAGCAGTTCCTTGACCTTCGCCGGTCCGATCTTGTCGAGCTTGTCGACGATGCGCAGCGTGCCGGTGATGTCGTCGATGCCGAGGCCGCGGTAGAAGCCCTCGGGGATCTTGCGGTTGTTCACCTGGATGCGGAAGTCACCGATGGGCAGGCGCTTGAACACGTCGGCGATGACGAGCGGGAGCTCGACCTCGTAGTGGAAGGGCAACTCCCCCGCGTCGACGATGTCGATGTCGGCCTGAACGAACTCGCGGTAGCGCCCCGCCTGCGGGCGCTCGCCGCGCCAGACCGGCTGGATCTGGTAGCGGCGGAACGGGAACGTCAGCTTGCCGGAGTTCTCGAGCACGTACCGGGCGAAGGGCACCGTGAGGTCGAAGTGCAGGCCGAGTCCGGCCTCCTTCGCGTCGCTCTCGTCGGCAGCCAGGCGGGAGACGGCGTAGATCTCCTTGTCCGCATCACCGCCCTTGCCGACCAGACGCTCGACGGGCTCCACGGCCCGCGTGTTGATCGGCTCGAAGCCGTGGAGCTCGAAGACCTCAGCGATGACGTCGAGCACCATCTGCTCGGCGTAACGCTGTGCGGGAAGCCATTCGAGGAAGCCGGAGATCGGCGTGACCTTGCTCATGAGGTGAGTCCTTGGAGATACGGGTTGGTGGCGCGCTCACGCGCGATCGTGGTAGCCGGGCCGTGCCCGGGAAGAACGAGGGAGGAATCGGGTAGCGGAAGCACCTTGTCGCGCAGGCTGCGCTGCATGGCTTCGGCGCTGCCGCCGATGAGGTCGGTGCGCCCGATCGAGCCGGCGAACAGGACGTCACCGGTGACGACGGTGCTCGTCACCGACGCCGCCGTGGCGTCGTCGAGCCCCTGGGGAACGTCGTCGATCGTGAACATGACCGAACCCTCCGTGTGCCCCGGTGCATGGGTGACGCCGAACGTCAGGCCGGCGAGCTCCAGTGGGGCGCCCTCGTGGATCGAGACGACCTTCTCGGGCTCCTGCCACGTGGCGGCCTTGCCGAACGACTGCTCGAGCATGCCGCGAAGCTGCGGGCCGAGCTGGGCGTACGGATCGACGAGGCGGTAGCGGTCGTCCTCGTGGATGTGCGCCGCGATCGTGCCGCCGCACACCGGCGTCACGGAGAAGGTGTGGTCGAGATGGCCGTGCGTGAGCAGTACCGCGGTCGGCTTGAGGTCGAGTTCGGCGAGCACGTGCTCGAGCTGGTCGGTGACGCCGATGCCCGGGTCGACGACCACACACTCGGAGCCGCGCTCACGCGCGACGACGTAGCAGTTCGTGCCCATCGCGGCAGCAGGGAAGGAAACGGTCAGCACCCGCCCAAGCCTACTGGCCGCGGCCACTCGGCTTTCGCGCGTACCTCAGTGCCGTGAAGTGTGTTGCCCGTCCGGGCGTGACATTGGCCGCATCCCACCTAGACTGATCGGGTTGCTGCCGGGGTGACGCGTGACCGATTCCCCGGCTACGTCGAGAAAAAGGCATGAACGTGTCCGAGGACTCCACCAATCCCACCCCGACGCCCGGTTCCATCAAGCCGAGCGCAATGCCGAAGCCCACCGCGGTTCCGGCCGCCGCCGAAGCGTCCGGGACGCCCGCTGCCGCTCCTGCAGCGCCCATCGCCCCCGTTGCCGAGTCCACGTCCAACGCGGCGTCGTTCGGCCGTGTCGGCGAGGACGGCACGGTCTACGTCAAGACCCCGGACGGTGAGAAGGCTGTCGGTTCCTACCCCGGCAAGAGTGAGGACGAGGCGCTCGCCTACTTCGCGCGCAAGTACGACGAACTGCACGCCAGCGCAGCCCTGCTCCTGCAGCGCGTCACGCAGACTGACGTTTCGGCCCACGACGCCACCGAGTCGCTGAAGAACCTGCGCAGGCAGGTCGGCGAGGCGAACGTCGTCGGTGACCTGCCGGCGCTCGACGGCATCGTCGAGGACATCTCGACGGCGCTGCGCGTCAAGGCGCAGGTCGAGGGCGAGCAGCGCGCCGCCGCGAAGGCCGAGGCGCTCAAGCAGCGTGAGGCTCTCGTCGCTGAGGCCGAGCAGATCGCCGCGCAGGACCCGGAGAAGGTGCAGTGGAAGAAGTCCACCACCCGCATGCGTGAGCTCCTCGACGAGTGGAAGACCCACCAGAAGGGCGGCGCGCGCCTCGATCGTGACGTCGAGTCGACGCTCTGGCAGCGCTTCTCCGCGGCCCGCAACGGCTTCGACAAGACGCGACGCGCACACTTCAGCAAGCTCGACGAACAGCACGGTGCGGCGAAGAAGGAGAAGGAGCGCCTCGTCGCCGAAGCCGAGAAGCTCCAGAACTCCACCGACTGGGGTTCGACGGCGTCCGCGTTCAAGCGCCTCATGGGTGACTGGCGTGCCGCCGGCCGTGCGTCGCGCGCCGACGACGACGCGCTGTGGCAGCGCTTCAAGGCCGCGCAGGACGCGTTCTTCGCGGCCAAGGACGAGGTCGTCGCCGAGGAGAACAAGGAGTTCGAGGCGAACGCCAAGGTCAAGGAGGAGCTGCTGGCCGAGGGTCAGAAGATCCTGCCGGTCAAGGAACTCGGCGCCGCCAAGGCGCAGCTACGCGCGCTCCAGGAGAAGTGGGACGCCGCGGGCAAGGTGCCGCGCAAGGACATGGACCGGCTCGAGAAGGGCATGCGCCGCATCGAGAACGCCGTGCGTGACGCCGAGCAGGCCCAGTGGAAGAAGTCCGACCCCGAGGTGAGCGCCCGCGCCAACTCGATGGTGGCTCAGCTGGAGTCGGCCATCGCCGACCTGCGGGCCGACGTCGACGCCGCCGAGGCGTCGGGCAACTCCAACAAGGCCAACAAGCTGCGTCAGGAGCTGAACGCGAAGCAGTCCTGGCTCGACCAGGTGCGTTCCACCGCCAGCGAGCTCGACGGCTGAGAGGTTTGATCTGATGTTCGGATCCGGTCGGTTCACGACGGATTCGGCCGCCGAAGGGCTGGTCGCTTACCTGAGCACCAGCCCTTCGCCGTTCCACGCGGTCGAGTCCACGGTACGTCTGCTCGAGGAGGCGGGCTTCGTCCGTCTCGACGAGGTCGACGTGTGGCCCACGGCGTCAGGGCGCTACGTCACGACGCGGGGCGGTTCGCTCGTCGCGTGGTCGAGCGAGCAGGTGGGTGAAGGCGCCTTCACGAAGGCTTCGGCGGAGGCGGTGCCCGGCTTCCGCGTCGTCGGTGCGCACACCGACTCCCCCAACCTGCGCATCAAGCCGCGTCCCGATCACGAGCGCGCCGGATGGCAGATGCTCGGTGTCGAGCCCTACGGCGGCCTGCTGCTCAACTCGTGGCTCGATCGCGACCTCGGCCTTTCGGGGCGCGTCTCCGTTCGCGAGGCCGACGGTTCGGTCGGCACGCGCCTGTTCCAGTGCGACGAGCCGCTGCTGCGCGTCTCCCAGCTCGCCATCCACCTCGACCGTTCCACGAATGACGGCCTGACGCTCAACAAGCAGGCTCACATGGAGCCGCACTGGGCGCTCTCTCAGGTGCCCACGTTCGGCGAGTGGCTCGCCGACCAGGTGGGCGTCGAGCCCCTCGACGTCCTCGCGTGGGACGCGATGACGCACGACACGCAGGCCCCGGCTCGCACGGGGCTGCACCACGAGTTCGTCGCCGGCGCCCGTATGGACAACCTGGCCACGAGCTTCGCAGCGACGACGGCGCTCCTCGACGCGGTGGAGAACCCGGCGGACGAGCCCGTCATCCCCCTCATCGTGCTGTTCGACCACGAGGAGATCGGCTCGATGTCGGAGCGGGGCGCGTTCTCCGCGTACCTGCCCACCGTGCTCGAGCGCATCGTCTCCACGCTCGGCGGCTCGCGTGACGCGCTGCACCGTTCCCTGGCGCGCACCGTCATCGCCTCGGGCGACATGGCGCACGCCACGCACCCGAACTACGCCGATCGTCACGAGCCGGCGCACCACATCGCGATGAACGGCGGCCCGGTGCTCAAGGTGAACACGAACCTGCGCTACGCGACGGACGCCGTCGGGGCGGCGCACTTCGCCGCCGCATGCCGTCAGGCGGGCGTGCCCATGCAGGAGTTCGTCGTGCGCTCGGACCTGCCGTGCGGCTCGACGGTCGGCCCGATGACGGCGGCCCTCTCCGGTGCGACAACGGTCGACTTCGGCGCCCCGACCCTCTCGATGCACTCGATTCGTGAACTCGTCGGCGCGGCCGACCAGGCGATGTACGCGGCCGCGCTCGCGGCCTTCCTCGCCCCCCGAGGTGCGTGAGACGCGGGCTGCTGCTCGACTGACGAGGAAAGTGCAGGTTGTGCGTGATATTTCACGAACAACCTGCACTTTGTTCATCAGTCATCGAGCGGGCTTAATTCGGTTGCGTCGAATTGGCGCACCGGCATCAACTGGGACGATGTTTGAGCACCTCGCACTTCGTCCGCTCCAGGTCAGCGACGCAGCCGACATGTCCGAGGTGCTGTCGGATCCCGAGCTCTATCGGTTCACGGGCGGTCATCCCCCAACGACGGGCGAACTGGAACGCCGCTACGCGGTTCAAACCCGAGGTGGCTCCTCCGCCGGCCTCGAGATCTGGATCAACGAACTCGTCTTCGCCCGGACTGACAGCGGCGAGCGGCCAGTGGGCTTCGTTCAGGCCACCATCCCTGTCGACACCGGGCCCACAGAGATCGCCTGGGTGATCGGAGTCCCCTGGCAGGGAAACGGTTACGGCCACCGCGCAGCCTCGCTCCTCATGGAGCAGCTTCGAGAACGAGGCATCACCGACGTGATCGCTCACATCCATCCCGACCACACGGCGTCACAGCGGATCGCGCAGCGGCTTGCGATGGAGCCGACCGACATCACGATCGACGGCGAGACCCTGTGGAAGGGCACGACTCCCGAACCAACGCGAGGTTGACTGAGCTCTCTGCGCGCCCAGGTCGAACGGGTCAGTTCTTCTGTGTCGCTACCCCGGTCTCGTCGGCACTGTCGCCCGGCTCCCCCGGCTGGTCCTTGGCCTTCGCTCCCGTGCCCGTCAGTCGGTAGACGTCGAAGACGCCGCTGACGCGCCGGACGGCACGCATGACGTGGTCGAGGTGGCTCGCATCGCCCATCTCGAACGTGAACTTGCTGACGGCGACGCGGTTGCTCGCCGTCGTGAGGGCCGCCGACAGGATGTTGACGTGCTGGTCGCTCAGGGCGCGTGTGATGTCCGAGAGCAGACCGTTGCGGTCGAGCGCCTCCACCTGCAACTGGACGAGGAAGACGCTCGCCTGTCCCGGCGCCCAGGCCACCTTGATGAGGCGCTCCGGTTGACGCTTGAGGTCGTCGATGTTCGTGCAGTCGCGGCGGTGTACCGACACGCCGCGACCCGTCGTCACGAAGCCGACGATGTCGTCGCCCGGCACAGGCATGCAGCAGCGCGCGAGCTTCACCCACACGTCGTCAGTGCCGACGACGGTGACACCCGGGTCGGCCTTCATCCGCGGACGGCCGGTGCGCGGCGTCGCCGCCTCCGCCATGTCCTCGGTGGTCGCCTCTTCCCCACCGAGCGCCGAGACGAGCGAGCGCACGACCGCCTCGGTGGAGATGTGCCCGTCACCGATCGCGGCGTAGAGCGCGTCGATGTCGGCGTGGTTGAGGCGGGTGGCGACGTCCGTCAGGCTGTCGTGCGACATGAGCCGCTGCAGCGGTAGACCCTGCTTACGCAGCGTCTTCGCCAGGGCGTCCTTGCCCTTCTCGATGGCCTCCTCGCGACGCTCCTTGCTGAACCACTGCTTGATCTTGCTCTTGGCTCGCGGCGACTTGACGAAGCCGAGCCAGTCGCGGCTCGGACCCGCGCCATCGGCCTTGGACGTGAGCACCTCGACGACGTCACCCGTGGCGAGTGTCGTCTCCAGCGTGGCGAGGCGTCCGTTGACCCGGGCACCGATGCAGTGGTGCCCCACCTCGGTGTGCACGGCGTACGCGAAGTCGACGGGCGTCGAACCCGCCGGCAGCGCGATGATGCCGCCCTTGGGCGTGAAGACGTACAGCTCGCGGCTGCCGACCTCGAAGCGCAGCGACTCGAGGAACTCCCCCGGATCCTCCGTGTCGCGCTGCCACTCGAGCAGCTGCCGCAACCAGGCCATGTCGTTCGTTCCGGCAGCCGTCGACGCCGCATGGCCGGCGTTCTCGACGCCACGCTTCGCGTCGTCCTTGTACTTCCAGTGCGCGGCGACACCGTACTCGGCGCGACGGTGCATGTCGTACGTACGGATCTGGATCTCCACCGGCTTGCCGCCGGGACCCACGACCGTCGTGTGCAACGACTGGTACATGTTGAACTTCGGCATCGCGATGTAGTCCTTGAACCGCCCCTGAATGGGCGTCCATCGCGTGTGCAGGGTGCCGAGCACTGCGTAACAGTCGCGTACCGACTCGACGAGCACGCGCACGGCGACAAGGTCGTAGATGTCCTCGAAGTCGCGCCCCCGCACGATCATCTTCTGGTACACGGAGTAGTAGTGCTTCGGGCGTCCGGTGACCTCTCCCTTGATGCGCGCCGCGCGCAGATCGCTCGCGACCTGCTCCTTCACGGTGCGCAGGTAGGACTCGCGAGCCGGCGAACGATCCGCCACGAGACGCACGATCTCGTCGTAGATCTGTGGGTACAGCGTCGAGAACGACAGGTCCTCGAGCTCCCACTTGATCGTGTTCATCCCGAGGCGGTGAGCCAGCGGAGCGTAGATCTCAAGCGTCTCGGTGGCCTTGCGCTGGGCCGAGGCCTGCGAGACGTAGCGCCACGTGCGCGCGTTGTGGAGACGGTCGGCGAGCTTGATCACGAGCACCCGGATGTCCTGCGCCATCGCGACGACCATCTTGCGCACCGTTTCGGCCTGCGCAGCGTCGCCGTAGGTGACCTTGTCGAGCTTCGTCACGCCGTCGACGAGGCGGGCAATCTCGGGGCCGAAATCCTTCGTCAGCTGGTCGAGGGAGTAGTCCGTGTCCTCGACGGTGTCGTGCAGCAGCGCGGCGGCCAGCGTCGGCGGCGTCATGCCGAGTTCGGCAAGGATCGTCGCGACGGCGAGCGGGTGCGTGATGTACGGGTCGCCGCTCTTGCGCACCTGGTGACGGTGGCAACGCTCCGCGACCTCGTAGGCTCGCACGATCAGCGCGGTGTCGGCCTTGGGGTGGGTCTCGCGAACGGTGCGAAGCAGCGGTTCGAGAACGCGGTTGTTGCTCGGGCGCGGACCGCCGAAGCGCACCAGCCTCTGGCGCACTCGCGACGACGAACTCGAACCGGACTGCTCAACCATGGGCCGATAGTAGTGGCAAACGCCACTCAGCCGACGACGAGGCCCGTGTGAACGGGCCAACGCTCCAGGCGTGCTCGGCCGTCGAGGAAGGCCAGTTCGACCAGGACGTCGAACCCGACGACGCTTCCGCCGACCTTTTCGACGAGCTCGCACGAGGCCACAGCCGTGCCACCGGTGGCGAGGACGTCGTCGATGACGAGCACTCGCGCGCCCGGCTTCACGGCGTCGGTGTGCATCTCGATGGTCGCCGAGCCGTACTCGAGGTCGTACGACTGCGCGACGACCTCACCGGGCAGCTTGCCCTTCTTGCGAATGGGGACGAATCCGACGCCCATGCGCTGGGCCAGCGGTGCCCCGATGACGAACCCACGCGCCTCGACGCCCGCGACGACGTCGACGCCGCCCTCGTGACGCTCCGCGAGGAGATCGAGCACCGAACCGAAAGCCGCGGCGTTGGCGAACAGCGGGGTGATGTCCTTGAACACCACGCCCGGCGTCGGGAAGTCGGCGACGTCCCGCGTGTGCCGGGCGACGAGGCCGGCCACCCGCTGCTGGTAGTCCGTCATCACTCGTCTCGCTGAGCAGCCGGGTGTGCACCACGACGACGCATCGTCGCCGAAGCGCCGCTCGCTGCACCGGAGGCAGCCCGGCTCGTGAGCACACCCGAGGAGTCGGCGCCGTGGCCGGCGTCCTCGTCACTGTCACCCGCGGCCCGCTTCTGGTAGGCCTTGGCGCGACGCGCCAGCTCCTGCACTCCCTTCTCACGGCGACGCAGGTCGGTGAGGGCCGGCGTCGCGATGAAGATCGAGGAGAACGTACCGACGGCCACACCGATGAAGAGGGCGACCGCGATGTCGAGCAGCGTGCTCGGGCCGATGAAGAAGACGCCGACGACGAGGATCGCCGCGATCGGCAGGAGGGCCACGACCGAGGTGTTGATCGAACGCACGAGCATCTGGTTGACGGCGTAGTTCGCGGCCTGGTCGAAGCTGCGGCGTCCCGTCGCGAAGGCCTCGGACGCGTTCTCACGCACCTTGTCGAAGACGACGACCGTGTCGTAGATCGAGTAACCGAGGATCGTGAGGAAGCCGATCATCGTCGCCGGCGTCAACTCGAGACCCGTAAGGGCGTAGATACCGACGGTGAAGAACAGGTCGTGGATGAGGGCAATGAGCGCGGCAGCCGCCATCTTCCACGTGCGGAAGTACAGCGCGAGCACGACCGACACGAAGGCGAGGAAGACGAACAGGGCGACGATGGCCTTGTTCGTCACGCTCTCACCCCAGGAAGGGCCGATGAACGAGGTCTCGGCGCTCGTGGCCGACACACCGAACTCCTTGGCCAGCGCGTTCTTGACGGCCTCCGTGGTGGCCGGGGTGCCGTCGCCGAGCTTCTCGGCCTGCACGCGGACCGTGCCCTCACCGAGCTTCGAAACACGCAGGTTCGATTCGGTCTTCGTCACCGACGTGACGGCGTCGGCAGCACGCGTGTCGTAGCTGGCCGTGTTCGAGATACCGGGAACGCGGATCTCGGAGCCACCGGTGAACTCGAGGCCGAAGTTGAGGCCACGACCGAACAGACCGGCTGCGGCGAGGACGAGCAGCACGGCGGTCAGGGCGTACCAGCGCTTGCGCTTGCCGATGAAGTCGAACTGACGACGACCCGTGTAGAGGTCGTTTCCGAACGTTGCGAAGCTGGCCATCAGGCGGTGCCCTCCTGAGCTGCGCGGCGACGGTCGGCCAGCGTCACGCGGCCGCGACCCGCGTACGTGGCGGTGCGCGCACCGAGACGCTCCGGGTCGAGACCCGAGGCCGGGTGGCCGTTACCGAAGAACTTCGTACGGGCGAGAAGTGCCACTACGGGGTGGGTGAACAGCATGACGACCAGGAGGTCGATGAGCGTCGTGAGGCCGAGCGTGAACGCGAAGGCCTTGACCGTGCTCTCCGACAGGACGTACAGCACGGCGGCCGCGAGGAAGTTCACCGCGTCCGAGATGATGATCGTGCGCTTGGCCCGGGCCCAACCGGTGTCGACCGCGGCTCGTAGTGGCCGTCCCGAGCGCACTTCGTCTCTCACGCGTTCGAAGTACACGATGAACGAGTCGGCGGTGATACCGATCGCGACGATGAGGCCCGTGACACCCGCCATGGACAGACGGAAGTTGTTGACCGAACCCAGCAGCGTCACGGCGAGGTAGGTCGTGGCCGCTGCGACGAGCAGGGACGCGACCGTCACGAGGCCGAGCGCGCGGTACTGGAAGAGCGAGTACAGGACGACGAGGCCGAGACCGATGGCGCCGGCGATGATGCCCTTCGTCAGCTGGTCGGAGCCGAGCTCCGGGCTCAGCTGATCGGACGTGAGTTCCTTGAACGACATCGGCAGCGCACCGAACTTGAGGGAGTCAGCGAGCAGCTTGCCGCTCTCGGCTGTGAACCCACCCGTGATCTGGGCCTGGCCCGACGTGAGCGGCTCACGGACGTTCGGGGCCGAGATCGACTGACCGTCGACCGTGATGGCGAAGCGGTTGCGCGGCTCCTGAAGGAGCGCCACTCGGCGCGTCACGTTGGCGAAGGCCGTCTTGCCCTCACCGTTGAGCTTGAGGTCGACGGCGATCTCACCCGTCTGGTTGCCCTGCTGGTTCGTGGCCATACCGCTGCTCGCGTCCGTGAGGTCGGCGCCCTTGACCTCGACCGGTCCGAGCAGCAGCTTCTCGTTGCCCTCCTTCGAACAGACGACAACCGGCTTGTTCGCCGGGATGCTCGCCGCGACCTCCTGGTAGGAGGGCGTGCAGGCATAGACCTGGAGCAGCTGGTTGTACGTCATGTTCGACGAGGCGATGCCGGCCTTGACCCACGCGGCGTCGACCTTCTGCTCGCCCCACGCGGTGTCGCTGGCGTTCTCCGGGCCGGCCTGCTTGTAGGCCGAGGGCAGGACGTCCTTCGACGAGCTGGAACTCGACGGTGCAGGCGACGACGATCCACCCGAAGAGCTCGCCGACGGGGAGGTCGATGCCGAACCCGAGGGCGTCGCCTGGTTCGCGCCGGAGCTCTTGATGACCTCGGGCAGGCGGTAGGGCGACTGTCCCTGCTTCGAGCCCTGGGCCGTCGCGACGACGGCGCGGAAGTCGAGCTGCGAGGAGCGCGACAGGGAGTCGAGCACCTGACGGCTCGGGTTGCCCGGAATCGACACGACGATGTTGCGCGCACCGAGCGTCGTCACCTCGGCCTCGGCGGTGCCGGACGCGTCGACGCGGTTACGGATGATGTCGACGGCCTGCTTGACCTGCGACTCGTTGACGGACGAACCGCCGGTGACGACAGGTTCGAGGACGACCTCACGGCCACCCTCGAGGTCGAGACCGAGCTTTGGCAGCCAGCTGTCCGTTGCCGCGATTCCGCCGATGAGAGCCAGGAACACGATGAGGAGGCCGGCGAGGCTCTTCTTCGGGCTGGACGGCGGAGTCTTCTTCGCCTTCGCGCGGTTCGGGCGGTTCGAGTCGATGTTGTGCGGCGCGCCGGTCGGCGTGCTCATCGTGCGTCGCCCTCGGCGCCTGCGGCGTCGTCGCCTCGGTTCTCGTCCTGAACCCGACCGGAGACCGGGTCGACATTGGCCGGCAGCAGCGCGCGGCGGTCGAAGCGGATCACCGTGCCGGGCGCCACCTCGACCTCGCCCGTGGCGTCGTCGAGGCGACGCAGCGTGCCGTACATTCCACTCGTCGTGCAGACCTCGTCGCCCACGCTCAGCGCAGCCTGCGCCCTCTGGGTCGCCTGGGCTCGCTTGCGCTGGCTGAAGAACATCAGCGCAATGAGGAGGAAGGGCAGGAGCAGCAGGAGCATCGAGAAGCCGGAGCCTCCCGACTGCGATGCGGCAACCATGTTCGGCATGAAGGTCCTCACGTAGTTCTCGGGTCTGCCGGGGTCCGCATCCACGTCAGGTGCCGGACCACTGGCCGCACCACCCTACCCGGTGAAGCGCCCGTCCCCACCCTCGGCCGGGTCGAACAGCGCGCCGCCGAGGGACGATTCCGGTGGGGTGAGCCCGAGGTGACTCCACGCGAGCGGCGCAGCAGCGCGCCCCCGCGGCGTGCGGATCATGTAGCCCTCGCGCACGAGGTACGGCTCGGCGACGGTCTCGACGGTGTCGGGCTCCTCGCCTACTGCGACGGCGAGTGTCGACAGGCCCACGGGTCCACCACCGAACCGGCGGCACAGGGCCTCGAGCACGGCACGGTCGAGCCTGTCGAGGCCGCTCGCGTCGACATCGAAGAGGTCGAGCGCGGCTTGAGCCGACCCCAGGTCGACGACCTGACGGCCGTGCACCTGCGCGTAGTCACGGACGCGGCGCAGGAGTCGGTTCGCGATGCGCGGGGTACCGCGCGAGCGACCGGCGATCTCCTCGATGCCCTCGCGTGTCGCGGGCACGCCGAGCAGGTCGGCGTTGCGCGCGAGGATGGCAGCGAGATCGCTCGCCTTGTAGTAGTCGAGGTGGCCGGTGAAGCCGAAGCGGTCACGCAGCGGCGCGGGCAGCAGCCCCGCACGCGTGGTGGCGCCGACGACGGTGAACGGCGGCAGTTCGAGCGGGATGGCCGTTGCGCCCGGCCCCTTGCCGACGATGACGTCGACGCGGAAGTCTTCCATCGCGAGGTAGAGCATCTCCTCCGCCGGGCGGGCCATGCGGTGGATCTCGTCGAGGAAGAGCACCTCGCCCTCGGTGAGAGAGCTGAGGATGGCCGCCAGGTCACCCGCGTGCTGGATGGCTGGTCCGCTCGTGATGCGAATAGGGGCCTCGAGCTCGCTCGCCACGATCATGGCGAGCGTCGTCTTACCGAGCCCGGGAGGGCCTGAGAGCAGGACGTGGTCCGGCGGCGCACCGCGTCGGCGCGCGGCCTCGAGCACGAGACCGAGCTGATCACGCACCCGCTCCTGACCGGGGAAGTCGGCCAGCTTCTTCGGCCTCAGGGCCGCTTCGAGCTGCTGCTCGTCCTCAGAACCGTGCGGGTCGACGAGGCGCGGCGAGATGTCGGCGCTGTGGTCCTCGAAGTGCGCCGGGCTCATCGGCCGAGCTCCCGCAGGGCCAGGCGCAGCAGGACGGGCGTCGTGGCGCCGTCGGCCTCGGGCAGCTTGGCGACCTTGGCCACGGCGTCATCGGCCTGCTTGGCGCTCCAGCCGAGCCCCACGAGCGCCTCTGCCACCTGCGAGTCACCCGGCGTCGTCGCGGCAGGTACCTCGGGCGTGGCCTGTGTTTCGCCCGTACCGACGGGCACGACCTTGTCGCGCAGTTCGAGGACGATGCGCTCGGCGCCCTTCTTGCCGATGCCGGGCACCTTCGTCAAGGCGGTGACGTTGCCTGTCGCGATGGCCGACGACAGCTGCGCCGGGTCGTGAACGGCCAGCATCGCCAGGGCGAGGCGCGGCCCGACACCACTGACGGTCTGCACCTGCTCGAACAGGGCGCGTTCGTCGTCACCGGCGAAGCCGAAGAGGGTGAGCGAGTCCTCACGCACCACCAGCGACGTCGCCAGGCGCATCGACTCCCCCGGGCGCGCCGAGGCGGCCGTCGCAGGCGTGGTGTGGACGAGCAGCCCGACTCCCCCGACCTCGAGGACCACGGTGTCGAGCGTCGCTGCTGCGACGGCGCCGGTGAGGCTGGAGATCATGGACGGGCTCCTCGGGTGGTGGCGTCGCGGGAGGCGGACGAGCGCAGCGGCTCACGATACTGCTTGGCCGCCGAACGGGATCGACGCGCCGCCGCAGCTTCTGCGGCACGGTACTGGGCCGCCGCCGGGGCGAGCGGACGCTCGCCGTCGGTGTTGGCCCGACGGGCGGCACCCGCACCACGCCAGTGGTGACAGATGGCAAGAGCCAGAGCGTCGGCGGCGTCAGCGGGCTTGGGGGCGCTCTCGAGACCGAGGATGCGCGTCACCATGGCCGTCACCTGACCCTTGTCGGCCCGCCCGTTGCCCGTGACAGCTGCCTTCACCTCGGACGGCGTGTGCAGACCGAGCGGCAACCCGCGCGACGCAGCAGCGAGCATCGGAACGGCGGAGGCCTGGGCGGTGCCCATGATGGTCGAGACGTCGTTTCGGGCGAACATGCGCTCGACGGCGACGGCGTCCGGCCTGGTGCGTTCGAAGACGGCCTCGAGTTCCACCTGCAACTCGTGAAGACGCTCATGCAGTGGGGTGTCCGCACCGGTGCGGATCACGCCGACCGTGACGATCTGCAGGCGACCGCCGGGAGCGCCCTGAACCACTCCGACGCCGCAGCGCGTCAGACCGGGGTCAACGGCGAGCACACGCATGCGCAACGCTCCTTCCGCTGACGGGACCGCCCCGGCACCTGACCAACAAGATGACAAGACGATGAGTCGATGCGAACACCTGTTCGCACCCGATCACTCTACCGTCGCACACGCCGAAGGCGACCCGACCCGCCGAGGGTCGAGCCGCCTTCCGCTCGTGACGTGCTTGCCGATCAGTCCTCGGCGTCGAGTTCGGCGAGAACCTCGTCCGAGACCTGACCGTTGGCGAAGACGTTCTGCACGTCGTCGCTGTCCTCGAGTGCCTCGATGACACGGAACATCTTCTTCGCGCCGTCCTTGTCGAGGGGAACCTCCATCGACGGCATCCACGAGGCCTCGGCGGAGTCGTAGTCGATACCGGCCGACTGCAACGCCTCACGCACACCCACGAAGTCGCCCGCTTCGGAGACGATCTCGAAGGACTCACCAAGGTCGTTGACCTCCTCGGCACCGGCCTCGAGGACGATCTCGAGGACGCCGTCCTCCGTCGCGTCGTCCTTGTCTCCCTGGTCCTTGGGCACGATGACGACGCCCTTGCGGTTGAACAGGTAGGCGACCGAACCGGAGTCGGCCATCGAGCCGCCGTTCTTCTGCAGAGCGGTGCGAACCTCGGCGACGGCGCGGTTCTTGTTGTCCGTCAGGCACTCGATGAGCACGGCGACGCCGCCAGGGGCGTAACCCTCGTACATGAGGGCCTGGTACTCGGCTCCACCGGCCTCTGCGCCCGAACCGCGCTTGACGGCGCGGTCGATGTTGTCGTTGGGAACCGACGACTTCTTCGCCTTCTGGATGGCGTCGTACAGCGTCGGGTTACCGGCCGGGTCGCCGCCACCGGAACGGGCCGCAACCTCGATGTTCTTGATGAGCTTGGCGAACAGCTTGCCGCGCTTGGCGTCGATCGCAGCCTTCTTGTGCTTCGTCGTCGCCCATTTGGAGTGGCCGCTCATGTCTCCCTCTCGCTGGTCCGTCGTGCCGTTCCTCTGGGGTTCTGTCGCGGTGCTCCTTCGCCGAAGGCCCGCGGGGCGGCTCACGACGACACGCGCGTCCACCCGTCAGATCTGTCGGCAGTCTAACGGGGTGCGCTCCTCGCCTCACATCTGCTCAGGTGAACCACAGTTGCCGCGACACGCCACTGCAGGTTCATACTTTCGGACGTGACATCTTCGAACGGGTCCGCGTCGGTCACTGCGGAAACTGACGAGCGGGCCGGTGGGCACCGGAAGAAGGGTGCCGGCGCGCTCGTGCTCGGCGCGCTCGGTGTCGTCTTCGGCGACATCGGCACGAGCCCCCTGTACTCCGTGCAGAGCGTGTTCAACGCCAGCCACAACGCCGTCATCGCCAACGAGGCAGACATCTACGGAACGATCTCCTGGATGTTCTGGTCGCTCACCATCATCGTGACGATCAAGTACGTGCTCTTCGTGCTCCGCGCCGACAACGACGGCGAGGGCGGCATCATGGCGCTCGCGGCGCTCGTGCGCCAGGGAGTGCCCAAGGGCGGCAAGCGCTGGAGCGTCGTCATGCTTCTCGGCGTCATCGGAGCATCGCTGTTCTTCGGCGACAGCGTGATCACCCCCGCCATCTCCGTCATGTCGGCCGTCGAAGGCCTCGAAGTCGTGCGGCCCGGACTCAACCGGTACGTCGTACCGATCGGCGCCGTCATCATCACGATCCTGTTCCTCGTGCAGCGCAAGGGCACCGAGGTCGTCGGCAAGTTCTTCGGCCCCATCATGATCCTGTGGTTCGTCACCATCGCCGCCCTCGGCATCGGCCAGATCGTGCGCGACCCGCACATCCTCAAGGCGTTCCTGCCGAACTACGCCACGCTGTTCGTCGTCGAGCATCCCTTCATCGCGTTCATCGCCGCGGGCTCGATCGTCCTGTGCGTCACCGGCGCCGAGGCCCTCTACGCCGACATGGGTCACTTCGGGCGCGCCCCCATCACCCGAGCCTGGTTCCTCCTCGTGTTCCCCTCGCTCGTCCTCAACTACATGGGCCAGGGCTCGCTCATCCTCACCAACCCGGACAAGATCGCGAACCCGTTCTTCCTCCTCGCCCCCGAATGGGCGAAGCTACCGCTCGTCATCCTCGCGACCATGGCCACCGTCATCGCCTCCCAGGCCGTCATCTCCGGCGCGTTCTCCGTGGCACGACAGGCCGAACGAACCGGTTACCTGCCCCGCATGACCGTGCGTCACACCGGCCAGGAGGAAGAGGGCCAGATCTACATCCCCGGGGTCAACTGGGTGCTCTTCATCGGCGTCATGCTTCTGCTCTTCGCCTTCCGCAGTTCCGAGAAACTCGCCGTCGCCTACGGCCTCGCCGTCACCGGCACATTCCTCATGACGACGACGCTGTTCCTCGTCTACGCCCACAGCACGCTCAAGTGGCGCACCTGGCGCATCGTCACCCTCGGCGTCGCGCTCTACCTCTTCGAAGGCATCTTCTTCCTCGCCAACGTCGCCAAACTGCTGCACGGCGGTTGGCTACCCGTCGTCATCGCACTCGGCATCGGCATGTCCATGCTCACCTGGCAGAAGGGGCGCGCCATCGTCGCCACCCGTCGCCAGAGCATCGAAGGTCCCCTCGCCACCTTCGTCGAAACAGCCCGCAGCGGCGACCTGTGCGAAGTGCCCGGCACCGCCGTGTTCCTCCACCCCGACAAGGACACGACGCCCCTCGCCCTGCGCGAGAACGCCAACTTCAACCACGTCATCCACGAGAACGTCTTCATCGTCAGCACCCTCAGCGCCAACGTGCCCCACGTCGCCCCCGAAGACACCGTCATCCTCGACCAACTCGGCAACGACTACGACCGCATCACCCACCTCACCCTCAAGTACGGCTTCCAGGACGACCAAGACGTCCCCGCCGCACTGCGCATCGCCAAGGAACAAGGCGTCGACATCGACCCCGACACCGCCTACTACTTCGTCTCCGAAATCGGCCTCCTCGACACCGGCCGCCCCGGCATGAACAAACTGCGCAAACTGCTCTTCATCGCCATGACCCACAACGCCGCCGTCCCCGCCGACTACTTCCGCCTCCCCAAGGAGCGGACGGTGATGATGGGAGCGCAGATCCTTTTGTAGGGCGCTCGCGCCCTACAAAAGGATCTGCCTGTCTTTTCCCTTGCGCTGTCGCACCGAGCGCCGGTCCGAGCTTGCGAGGACCGACGCTCGGTGCGACAGCGCTTCGGGGGCGTCCGCTTCCAGCCGGGTTCGGTTCCTCAAGAGCGTTGTGGCTTGGGTGCTTGCCTGGCTTTTCAGGCGGCGATTTCTGGGTTGGGTTTTCGAGGAACGGGAGTGCTCAGCGCCAGGCGGATGTCGTCGTCAGGCCCTCGACGTGGTCGTCGAACTCCACCGGGCGCGGCAAGTGGGTGCGGCCCGCCAAGTGCAACGCCCGCACCACCGGCTTCGCACGCACCCGACGGACATCCGTCACCGCCTCGTTGTGGAACCGGTGCGCCAACTCCACCCGCTCACACGCGTCAGCCAACCGGCGCCGAACCTGCGTGCCCGCCGCCGACGCCGGAGCCCAGTCCTCGACCACCGCGCCGAGGGCCGCCGTCAGCTCCCCCTCGATGAGCGCCCGTTCCTCGGGCACGCCCACCTCCTGCACCTCCGCGGTGATCTGAGCGCCTTCAGACGCCTCGAGCGACGCACTCGCCGCCGACGCCAGGAGAAACGCACTTGCAGCATCGAGGTCGGCGCCGTTCGCCAGTTCCAAGGCCACCTCCGCGCGCCGCACCAACTGGGCGTCGAGCGCCGCGAGCGACCCCTCGACCCGTGCGTGCAAACGGTCGAGCCGGGCAGCCGTGTAGCTCAGGTACCACGCGATGGCGAGCGCTCCCGCGAGGAGCAACGCAACAACGGTCCACTCCTGCACGACTACAACCTCCTCGCGATGCGCAACGTCCGCTCAGTCACCTCGTGCGAGCTCGCCACCGTCTCGTAGGCCGTGAGGATGTGGCGTGCGACGGTGCTCCAGTCGTAGATTCGGGCGCGCTCCGCGCCCCGACGCGCCAGGTCTGCGCGGCGGTGGGGGTCGTCGAGCAACGCCGTCACACGGCGTGCGAGGTCGCCCTCGTCGCCCGTGCGGAACAGGACGCCGCAGCGCCCACCGTCCAACACGCGCGCGAACGCCTCGAGGTCGCTGGCCACAACCGGCACCCCGGCACTCAATGCCTCCACGAGGATGATGCCGAAACTCTCACCGCCGGTGTTCGGCGCGACGTAGAGGTCGACCGAGCGGAACAGCGACGCCTTCTCCGCGTCGGAGATCATGCCGAGGAACTCGATGCGCTCACGCATCTGCTCGGGAACGGCCTTGATCACCTCGTCGCGCTCCCCCGGCCCGGCGACGAGCAGCCGCACACCCGGGTAGCTGCGGACGATCTGCGGCAGAGCGCGCACGAGGACGTCGAGACCCTTGCGCGGTTCGTTCATCCGCCCGAGGAACGCGATCGTCCGGCGCTCGTCCGTGCCGCGCCACGCAGGGTTCTGGGGTGCCTGCGCAAATTGGTCGACGTACACACCGTTCGGGACGACGACCGCGTCACCACCGAGGTGACGCGCCACCGTCTCACGCGCTGCCTGCGACACCGCGATGCGGCCCGTGATCTTCTCCAGGCCAGGACGAAGCAACGGGTGCGCGGCGTGCAGCGCGCGAGAACGCACGTTGGAGGTGTGGAACGTCGCCACGACGGGTCCGTCATACGCCCACAGGGCGAGCATCGACACGCTGGGGCTGACCGGCTCGTGCACGTGCAGGACGTCGAACTGACCGCGCTCCAACCAGCGGTTGACGCGGGCAGCCGTCAGTGGGCCAAAGGCGAGGCGCGCCACGGAGCCGTTGTAGCGAATCGGCACGGCACGCCCGGCGCTGACGAAGTAGTCGGGCATGTGCGTCTCGTCGTCCGCGGGCGCGAGGACGCTCACGTCGTGGCCGGCGCCGATGAGGTACTCGGCGAGGTCGCGCACGTGCAGCTGCACGCCGCCGGGCACGTCGAACGAGTACGGGCTGACGAGACCGACGCGCATCGTGTCAGTTCCCTCGCGGCGCGCGGTTGCCGAGGTCGTCGACGAAGACGCGCTGCATCATGTGCCAGTCCTCGGTGCGCTCGACGATCGCCGTCGACAACGCATCGACGCACTGCTGCGTGGCCGCGAGGACGTCGGCGCGCATGTCCGGCGACGAACCGGCATCGACAGGGTCGTGGAAGCGGATCTCGATGGCTCGCATCGCGCGACCCTTCGGAGGGTCGTAGGTGATCGTGACGGGGTACAGGCGAGCACCCGTGCGTCGGGCCAGAATCGCGGGCCCGGCGGCGACCCGCGCGTCGTGTCCGGCGAGCTTCACGGTGACGCCACGCTGCGTGAGGTCACGGTCCGACAGCAGCGGCGCAAAGGCGCCCGGCACCCGCAGCGCCGCCTCGACCTGACCCATGACGTCGACGCCCTCCGTCAACGGGATGATCGTCATGCCGAGGCCCTCACGGAACTCGAGGAACGCGCGGAAGAGCTCGTCGGGTTCGAGACGTTCGGCAACGGTCGTGACGTGCGCGAGCTCGGTGGCGGACCATGCGCCGGCGAGATCCCAGTTACCGAGGTGGCCGAGGTAGAGGACGATCGACTCCCCCGCCGCAAGGTCCGCCCGCACCTGGTCGATGGCACCGGTGGTGCGCACGAGCGAGCGCAGATCGTCATGCGAGAGCGACTGGAGGCGGAACGCGTCGCACCAGTAACGGAAGTAGGAGCGCAGGCCCTCACGGGTGAGGTCGTCCAGGGCCGCGGCGTCGAGTTCCGGGCGGACCCGGGCGTAGTTCGAGCGCATCCGCTCGACGTCCTTGCCGCCGCGACGGTGAAGGACGTCCGCGATCCTCTCGAAGAGCACGTACGCAGCCGGCTCGGGCAGGGCGCGCACGGCACGCCATCCGGCCTTGAAGGCGAGGACGGTGGCGGCGTCCTGCGCTCGCTTGCGGGAGGGAGCGGGCCGAGCCATCAGTTCGCGAGAGCCTTGCCGAGCGCCTGGCGACGCACCATGAGCATGCGCTGCAGCACGGTGATGAACGAGGCCACCGCGAGCAGGGCGAGCACGATCGTCAGGACGATGTACGGCAGGTCGAACAGGCCCGTGAGGCCGGTGGTGACGAGAACCGCAACAAGACGGTCGGCTCGTTCCGCGATGCCGACGTTCGCCTCCATACCGAGCCCCTCGGCGCGAGCCTTGGCGTACGAGACGACGGAACCGAGCACGAGACAGGCGAGCGCGAGGCACGCCATGAGGAAGTTGTCGCCCTGGCCGGCGAAGTAGAGCACGAGACCACCGAAGATGGCGGCGTCACCGACACGGTCGAGCGTGGAGTCGAGGTAAGCGCCCCACACCGACGAGCGACCCGACAGGCGGGCCATGTTGCCGTCGAGCATGTCGGAGAAGACGAAGGCCGTGATGAACAGGGTGCCGACGAGGAACTCGCCGCGCGGGTAGAACCACAGCGCGCCGAACGAGACACCAAGCGTGCCCACGATCGTGACGACGTCAGGGCTGATGCCGAGGCGCAGGAGCAGCTGCGCCAGGGGGCGGAAGATCGCGGAGAAGAAGGCGCGCGCGTACTTGTTCAGCATGGTGACTCAACTGTAGCGGTTCGATACGTCGAGCCGAGGTGCGCGCCGCGCCGGACGAGTCACATCTCACCCCGCGTTCACGAGTCGCGCGCCCCGCGAGGTCGAGGCCGTCAGTCGGTTGGCCAGGACGCCGCGATGCGCTGACGGCTGTCCTCGAGAAGCACCGGGAGAGCCTTCGTCTGACCGACGATCGGCATGAAGTTCATGTCGCCACCCCAGCGGGGCACGATGTGCTGATGCAGGTGCGCAGCCACGCCGGCGCCCGCGACATCGCCCTGGTTCATGCCGAGGTTGAAACCGGCCGGGTTCGACGCCGCCTTCAGAGCGCGAATGCCCTGCTTCGTCAGCTTCGTGAACTCCTCGGTCTCGGCGTCCGTGAGGTCGATGTAGTGCGGCACGTGACGGTAGGGGCACACGAGCAGGTGGCCCGGGTTGTACGGGAAGAGGTTCATCACGACGAAGCAGTGCTCACCGCGGTGCACGATGAGGCCCTCGGCGTCGTCCTTGCCCGGCGCCGCGCAGAACGGACAGCCGTCGCCGGCGTCCCTCGAGGGGCGGTCGGCCTCGATGTAGGCCATGCGATGAGGCGTCCACAGTCGGCCGAAACCGTCGGGCTCCCCCGCGAAGTCGTGCTCGGACTCGGCGTGCTCGGGAGTGAAGTCCTCGTTCTGCGTGACCATGCGCCCCATCCTAGGGAAACCCGCGCGCCGGGTCAGACCGGAGCGATCTCGGCGAGTTTCTCCACGAGCCGCTCGTCGCTCGCAGCGCCCGCGTGGGCCAGGCCGCCCACGCGCTCTGCCACTTTCTGTGCGACGTCTGCGGCATCACCTTCGCCCACGACGGCGACGGCGCTCGCGAGTCCGCCGAGGCCGCTTGCGGCGTCCTCGAGGTCGAGCCAGTCGTCGTCGGTGAGTTCCGCTGTCACACCCGCCCACACGACGCCCGCGGCCATGACGCCACGTTCGGCCAGCGATCCGACGCTCTCGCGCGGCAGCGAGCCGTCCTCACCGAGGTAGAGCACGACGGCGTTCGCCGCCGGCTTCGACGGGCAGGCGATGCAGCGCTCGCGCTGGTCGAGGGCCCAGATGATGTCGCTCATCGCTGCTCCTTCGTGGCCGCGAACGGTGCGTCGCGGTGCATGTGTCGCTCCTCCGGGGCACCGAATCCGAGACGCTCGTACAACGGGCGCGCCTTCGGACGCGTGTTGAGCAGCATCCGCTCGACGCCGCGCGCGTCCGCCCAGGCGTCGACGGTGCGGAGCATGCGTTCGCCGAGTCCCGCGCCACGTTCGTCGGGCACGACGAAGACGAACGCGACGTACAACCACGGCTTGGCGCCGCGCGCGAGCGTCGGCATCCGGTGGACGAGGGCGCACTGCACGATGCCGACGACGGTGCCGTCGGAACGGGTGGCGATCCACGTGGGTACCTCGTCGAAGGCCGAGAGGAAGTCGTCCGCGTACTCGGTCACGAAACCGGCCCGCTTCGGGTGCCCCTCCTCGAGGTCCGAGCGCAACCGAAGCGCTGCACAGGCGAAGGCGTCGTCACGCCTGGCCCGGGCGATGGTGATCGTCATGGCGCCAGTCAACCACGGCTTGACCCTTCGGCAAACGCCCCGCGCCGCACGGCAAACCACGATGTGAGACACGAGTCCCGCCCCTCGATACCGCCCGGGATATCCTCGGACCAGGTCACGAGCGCCAGCGTCAAACCCCGGTTTGCTGGCCGGCAACCCTCCCACCGCGGCGGGGTGCTCCGGGTGACGACCTGGCCCGGCGTCGGATACGCCCGGGCAAGCGCGGAAGCAGAGCTTCCGGCGCACCCCGCGTGCGAGGTTCGCGCACGGGTAGCGACCTTTCGAGGAGTTGTCATGAGCGCTCAGGACTGGGCTTTCGAGACCAAGCAGATCCACGCCGGCCAGGTGCCGGACGGGGACACCGGATCGCGCGCGCTGCCGATCTACCAGACGACCTCGTTCGTCTTCGACTCCGCCGAGACGGCGGCCAACCGCTTCGGCCTGTCCGACCTCGGCCCCATCTACACCCGGATCGGCAACCCGACGTCGCAGGCCGTCGAGGAGCGCATCGCGGCGCTCGAGGGTGGCGTCGGCGCCCTGCTGCTGGCCTCCGGCCAGGCCGCGACGACGTTCGCCATCCTCAACGTCGCGCAGGCAGGCGACCACGTCGTCGCGTCGGCCGCTCTCTACGGCGGTACGTACAACCTGCTCAAGTACACTCTCAAGCGTCTCGGTGTGGAGACCACCTTCGTCGAGGACATCGGTGACCTCGACGCGTGGAAGAGCGCCATCCGCCCGAACACCAAGCTGCTGTTCGGCGAGACGCTGAGCAACCCCGACCAGAAGGTCCTCGACGTCGCGGGTGTTGCCGGTGTCGCCCACGACGCCGGCCTGCCACTGTTCGTCGACAACACCGTCGCGACGCCGTACCTGCTGCGCCCGATCGAGCACGGCGCGGACGTCGTCATCCACTCGGCGACGAAGTACCTCGGCGGCCACGGCACGTCGATCGCCGGCGTGCTCGTGGACGCCGGAACGTTCGACTACGCCAAGGAGCCGGAGAAGTTCCCGCAGTTCAACGAGCCGAGCGAGAGCTACCACGGTCTCGTTTTCGCCCGCGATCTCGGCGTCGGTTCGGCGCTCGGCGCGAACCTCGCGTTCATCCTCAAGGCACGCGTCGAACTGCTGCGCGACCTCGGCTCCGCCGTGTCGCCGTTCAACGCGTTCCTCATCGCCCAGGGCCTCGAGACGCTGTCGCTGCGCGTCGAGCGTCACGTGGAGAACGCGAAGAAGGTTGTCGCCTACCTGAGCGAGCACGCGCAGGTCGAAAAGGTCTTCTACGCCTCGAAGGACGACAGCCCGTACAAGGAGCTGGCCGACCGCTACCTGCCCACCGGTTCCGGTGCAGTGTTCTCCTTCGAGATCGCCGGCGGCATCGACGCGGGCAAGGCGTTCGTCGACGCCCTCGAGCTGCACTCGCACGTGGCCAACATCGGTGACGTCCGCTCGCTCGCCATCCACCCGGCGACGACGACGCACAGCCAGGGCAGTGACGACGACCGCCGCGGCGCCGGCGTCACGCCCGGCCTCGTGCGCCTGTCGGTCGGCATCGAGAACGCGAACGACATCATCGCCGACCTCGACAAGGGCTTCGCAGCCGCGAAGGCTGCCTCCGCCTGATCGCCCGCACCGCGGAGACTACGACGAAGCCACCACCCCAAATCGGGGCGGCGGCTTCGTCGTATGTGGATCAGGCCTCGGCAGGTGCCTCGGCCGCCGTGGGCGACGTGTTGTTGCGCGAGGCGATGTACGCGGCGATCTCGGCCACGGCCTCGTCGACCGGCACGCCGTTCTTCTGCGAGCCGTCGCGGTAACGGAAGCTCACGGCTCCGTTGTCGCGGTCCTCCTCGCCGGCGATGAGGATGAACGGCGCTTTCGACTTCGAGGCGTTGCGGATCTTCTTCGGGAAGCGGTCGTCGCTCGTGTCGATCTCGACGCGTACGCCGGCCCGACGCAGCTTCTCGCCCACCTCGCCGAGGTAGTCGTAGTACTCCTCCGCGACCGGAACCCCGAGCACCTGAACCGGTGCGAGCCACGCCGGGAACTGCCCCGCGTAGTGCTCGACGAGCACACCAAGGAAGCGCTCGATCGAACCGAACTTCGCCGAGTGGATCATGACCGGCTGCTGACGCGTGCCGTCCTGAGTCTGGAACTCGAGGCCGAAGCGCTCGGGCATGTTGAAGTCGTACTGGATCGTCGACATCTGCCACGTACGGCCGATGGCGTCACGTGCCTGCACGGAGATCTTCGGGCCGTAGAAGGCTGCGCCGCCCGGGTCGGGCACGAGCTCGAGGCCCGAGGCGTTCGCGACGTCGGCGAGCACCTGCGTCGCGACCTCCCACTGCTCGTCGGTGCCGATGAACTTGTCCTTCTTGTCGCCGGCCTCGTCACGCGTCGACAGCTCGAGGTAGAAGTCGTTCAGCCCGAAGTCACGCAGCAGCCCGAGGATGAAGTCGAGCAGGTGCTTGATCTCGCCCGGCGCCTGCTCCGGCGTCACGTAGGAGTGGGAGTCGTCCTGGGTGATCATGCGCACGCGCGTGAGGCCCGAGAGAACGCCGGACTTCTCGTCGCGGTAGACCGTGCCGAACTCGAAGAAGCGCAGCGGCAGCTCACGGTAGGAGCGTCCGCGCGAACGGAAGATCTCGTTGTGCATCGGGCAGTTCATCGCCTTGAGGCGGTACTTCTGCCCGTCGAGGTCCAGCGGCGGGAACATGCCGTCGGCGTAGTAGGGCAGGTGACCCGAGGTGTAGAAGAGGTCTTCCTTCGACACGTGCGGCGTGCCGACGTAGCTGAAGCCCTCTTCGATGTGGCGACGGCGGACGTAGTCCTCCATCTCGCGCTTGATGATGCCGCCCTTGGGGTGGAACACGGGCAGGCCGGGGCCGATGTTCTCGGGGAAGCTGAACAGATCCATCTCCGCGCCGAGCTTGCGGTGGTCGCGCTTCTCGGCCTCGGCGAGGCGCTCGAGGTAGGCCTTGAGCTCGTCCTTCGTGGGCCACGCGGTGCCGTAGACGCGCTGCAGCTGCGGGTTCTTCTCGCTGCCGCGCCAGTAGGCCGCAGCCGAACGCATCAGCTTGAACGCGTTGCCGAGCACCTTCGTCGACGGCACGTGCGGGCCGCGGCACAGATCGCCCCAGGCGACGCTGCCGTCACGACGCACGTTGTCGTAGATCGTCAGTTCGCCGCCGCCGACCTCGGCCTCGGCGCCCTCGGCAGCATCGGCCGCGTTGCCCTTGAGACCGATGAGCTCGCACTTGTACGGCTCGTCCTTGAGCTCCTCGAGGCCCTCGGCGTCGGTGATGACGCGACGACAGAAGGTCTGGCCCTCGTTGACGATCTTGAGCATCGCCTTCTCGAGCTTCTTAAGGTCGTCGGGGGTGAACGCCTCGGCGACGTCGAAGTCGTAGTAGAACCCGTCGGTGATGGGCGGACCGATGCCGAGCTTGGCGTCGGGCTTGGCCTGCTGCACGGCCTGGGCGAGCACGTGTGCGGCAGAGTGACGCAGCACGGCGAGGCCCTCGGGCTCCTGTGCCGTGACGGGCTCGACGACGGCGCCGGCCGGCACCTCGCGGTGCAGATCCCACAGGTCGCCGTCGACCCGCATGACGAGGACGGCCTTGTCGTCGCCGAACAGGTCCGTGCCCGTCGTCCCGACCTCCACCTCGCGCTGGTCACCGGCGACGGTCAGGGTGATCTGTTCGGACACGGGAGGTCTCCTTGGAAGTCGGGATGGGGGCGCACCTGCGCCGACCCGATGCAAGGTTACCGGCTCCCGGAAGTGCCGGGCGAGCCGGTTTGCCGCGCGATCAGAGGCTGTTGACGATGACGGCGGCGAGGCCGCTCGCCACGAGGACCAGGACGACGAGGACCGCGACGAGGAACGTCGACATCCCGCCGCCGCTCGGCGCAGGTGCGGGACGCGGCGCCGCTCTGGCGCTGGCGACACGTGCCGGGGACGCCTGATGCGCGCGCGGCGGGGCACTGGGTCGGGCCGGCGCCGGTGCGGGGCGTCCGGAGCCGCCGGCCGCAGCACGACGGCGTTCCTTCTTGATAGCGGCGATCCATTCGCCCGCCGACGGCGGACGCTCGGCAGGGTCCTTGCGAAGCGCCCACCGAATGGCGGCGTCCACGCGCGGCGTCACCCCGTCGACGCGTCCGACGAGCGACGGGGCCTTCGCGTGGCGGTGGGCCTGGCGCAGCTCCTCCAGTTCCCGCCCCGCGAAGGGCGGTTCACCCGTGAGCGCGTAGTAGAGGACGCAGCCGAGCGCGTAGACGTCCACCGCGGGCCCGTCCTCGGATGATGCGGTGAAGCGCTCGGGCGCCATGTAGGCCCACGACCCGAGAATCTGAGAGCCGGCCGCCACCTTGTGCCGGTCGACGACGGCGATGCCGAAGTCGGCGAGGTAGACGAATCCCTTGCGGTCGACGAGGAGGTTGGCTGGCTTCACATCGCGGTGGACGACGCCCGCGGCGTGCGCGTCGTCGAGGGCCGAGGCAGCCTGCTCGACGATCTCGATGGCCGTACCGAGCGATGCCGGCCCGAACTGCCGCACGACGCCCGAGAGGGAGTGCCCGTCGACGTAACGCATGTCGAGGTAGGCCTGGTCGTCGATCTCGCCGTAGTTGTGGATCGGCACGATGTGCGGCGAGTTCATACGCCCCACGAGGTCGGCCTCGCGGCGGAAGAGCTTGAGGTAGTCGGCCTCGTCGGCCTCCTGGTCGGCAATCACCTTGAGCGCGACGACACGGTCGTAGCGCGTGTCGCGGGCCCGCCAGACACGCCCCATGCCGCCCTGCCCGATGACGTCGAGCAGTTCGTACGGTCCTAGGTGTTGCACGCGGACACCTCCCCTTTCTCGCGGCGAGGCCAACCTTACGGTCTCGTCCTGCTTCGCCTCGCGTGTACGCGCCGAACGCCGGGTCACCCCCTACTTGCGGGTGACCCGGCGTTCGCTTCGACTCGTTCGCGGGTCAGTCGGTTCCGAACTCCATCGCCGCTTCGTCGAGGGCGATCGCCTCGGCGTCCGCGTTGGGGTTGGACGCGATCTGCTTCGCGCCGCCCGGCTCGAGTTGGCCGACGAGGTCGGTCTGCGCGCGGCCCAGGCCGCCCGAGGCGGCGTAGAACTCGAGCTTCTCGCGGGTGTCGGCGATGTCGAGGTTGCGCATCGTGAGCTGACCGATGCGGTCGACGGGACCGAACGCCGCGTTCTCGGTGCGCTCCATCGACAGCTTCTCCGGGTGGTAGCTGAAGTTCTCGCCGACGGTGTTGACGATGGAGTAGTCCTCACCGCGACGCAGGCGCAGCGTCACCTCACCGGTGACGGCGGTGGCGACCCAGCGCAGCAGACCCTCGCGGATCATGAGCGACTGCGGGTCGAACCAACGGCCTTCGTAGAGCAGGCGGCCGAGGCGACGACCGTCGTTGTGGTACGCAGCGATGGTGTCCTCGTTGTGCACGGCGTTGAGCAGTCGCTCGAAGGCCGTGAAGATGAGCGCCATACCGGGGGCTTCGTAGATGCCGCGCGACTTGGCCTCGATGATGCGGTTCTCGATCTGGTCGCTCATACCGAGGCCGTGACGACCACCGACGGCGTTGGCTTCCTGGAACAGCGCGACGACGTCGCCGCCGAAGTCGTCGCCGTTGATGGCGACGGGCAGGCCGCGTTCGAGGCGAACGGTGACATCCTCGGTCTCGATCTCGACGGACGGATCCCAGTGGGCCACACCCATGATCGGCGAGACGATCTCCATCGACTCGTCGAGGTGCTCGAGGGTCTTGGCCTCATGCGTGGCGCCGAGGATGTTGGCGTCCGTGGAGTAGGCCTTCTCGGCCGAGTCGCGGTAGGGCAGACCGTGCTCGGTGAGCCACTCGGACATCTCCTGACGGCCACCGAGCTCGGTGACGAAGTCGGCGTCCAGCCACGGCTTGTAGATGCGCAGCCCCGGGTTCGCGAGCAGACCGTAGCGGTAGAAACGCTCGATGTCGTTGCCCTTGAAGGTGGAGCCGTCACCCCAGATAGAGACGCCGTCCTCCTGCATGGCGCGCACGAGGAGCGTGCCCGTCACGGCGCGGCCCAGCGGCGTCGTGTTGAAGTAGGTGCGACCGCCCGAGCGGATGTGGAAGGCACCGCACGCGATGGCGGCAAGACCCTCCTCGACGAGGGCCTTCTTGCAGTCGACGAGACGCGAGAGCTCGGCACCGTACTGCCCGGCGCGGCCGGGGATGCCCTCGATGTCGTCCTCGTCGTACTGGCCGAGGTCGGCCGTGTAGGTGCAGGGAACGGCGCCCTTGTCGCGCATCCACGCCACAGCGACGGACGTGTCGAGGCCACCGGAGAACGCGATGCCGACGCGCTCGCCGGTCGGCAGTGAAGTCAGAACCTTGGACATGCCGCCGACTCTATCGGCCCAATGACTAGTTATGCAAAACGATCGTATACCTACTCATTCGCGCGTTCATGGGCGCGTTCCAGACTATCGGGGGCGCCGGCGCTTGCGGGCATCATGGGGGCATGGATACCGCTGCGGGACAGGCCGGAACAAGCTTCGACGCGGTCGTCCTCGTCGGCGGCCGCGGTTCGCGTCTCGGCGGCGTCGACAAGGCCGCTCTCGACCTCGGAGGGCACCCACTCGTCGGCGCCTCGCTGAACGCTGCTCGGGGCGCCAGCACGCTCGTCGTCGTCGGTCGCACCTCGGCGCCACTCCCCTCACGCGCGGTCCTCACCCAGGAGGAACCGGCCGGATCGGGCCCCGCCGCCGGGTTCGCCCGCGGGCTGACGACGATCACCGACCCGTCCCCCTGGACGCTGCTCCTGGGCTGCGACCTGCCGGGGGCAGGCGACGCGGTGCGTCGCCTGCTCGACGCCCGCGCAGCTGGTGGCGACGCTAATGGCGTCGCTGATGTTGACGGGTTCGTCCTCACCGACGCCGACGGGCGCGCGCAGTGGATGCTCGGGCTATACCGGACGGCCGCGGTGCGCGCCGCCGTCAACGCATCCGCCGCGACGAACCTCTCGATGCGTGCGCTGTTCGCCGGGCTCGATCTCGTCCTCGTACGTCCGGCAGGCCCGGAGTGGCACGACATCGACACGTGGGCCGACCACGCCGCGTGGACCGAACGCCTCGACCCGCAGCGGCCGGCCTGACTCCCGTCCCGATGTCGCGGCGGTCGCTTGGGCCGACTCTCCTGCGCTTGGGCCGACTCGGCCTCGGCCCAACCGCGTCGAAGTCTGCCCACCGGGATGACGACAGTGCGCTGACATCATGGTGACCCATGAGCACCCACCCCGAGCAGTGGACCCGCTGGGTCGAGAAGGCCTGCACCGCGCTGGACCTCGACCCGGCAGATATCGACATCGATCTCGTCCACGAGCTGTCGAAGAACGTCTCGCACGAGGTGACGCGGCCACTGGCGCCGGTCTCGAGCTACCTCCTCGGCATCGCCGTCGGGCGACGCCTCGAGCGGGGCGAGCCCGTGGACGCCGCGGCTCAGCGCGAAATCGCGGACCGGGTTCCGCTCACCGACTGACGTCGTGCGCTGATCGACTCAGCCGCCGATGGCACTCATCGGGCGTGGCGGCTGCAGGAAGCCTGGCTCGTTGATGCCGTGTCCGGGCAGCTTGCTTGCGAGGCACTCGTGGATCTTCGCGGTGATGTCGTCGTCGCTCGCGCCGGAGCGCAGGATGTCGCGCAGGTTCGTCTCCGTGCGCGAGAACAGGCACGAGCGCAGCTGGCCGTCGGAGGTGAGGCGCAGGCGGTCGCACGCCCCGCAGAACGGCATGGTGACGCTCGCGACGACGCCGACGCGGGCGGGTCCGCCGTCGACCTCGAACAGTTCGGCCGGTGCGGCACCGCGGCCAGGCACCTCCGTGAGCGTGTGGTGCGCGCGCAGGGCATCGAGGATCTCGGCGCCCGTGATCATCTCGGTCCGCGACCAGATGTGCCCGCCGTCGAGCGGCATCTGCTCGATGAAGCGCAGTTCGTAGCCTTCACGGATCGCCCACTCGAGCAGGTCGTTCGCTTCGTCGTCGTTCTCACCGCGCAGCAGCACGGTGTTGACCTTGATCGGCTCGAAACCGGTAGCGCGGGCGGCGTCGAGACCGGCCATGACGTCGTCGAAGCGGCCCCGACGGGTCATCGTCTTGAAGCGCTCCGGGTCGAGGGTGTCGAGGCTGACGTTGAGCCGCGCAAGTCCCGCTTCCCGAAGCGGTTCCGCGAGACGGGCAAGGCCGATGCCGTTCGTCGTCATCGAGATCTCGGGGTGCCCCTCCGGCCCCTCGAGTGCCGCGAGACCTTCGACGATGGCGACGATGTCGGGGCGCAGAAGCGGCTCTCCCCCGGTGAGCCGGATCTCGGCGATGCCGGCCTCCACCGCAACGCGCGCGATGTTGAGCATCTCCTCGAGGGTGAGCAGCGTCGGTTTCGGTGCGAGCGGCACACCGTCCGCCGGCATGCAGTAGGTGCAGCGCAGGTTGCACTTGTCCGTGAGCGAGATGCGCAGGTCGCGGTGGACGCGCCCGAAGGAATCGACCAGCCCGTGGGTCATGTCAGGCCCGACCAGACGTCGTCGCCGTCGGTGTTGTGCTGGTGCTTCCAGATCGGCAGGGAGCGCTTCACCTCTTCGACGAGTTCGTTGCACAGCGCGAACGCCAGGGCCCGGTGCGGTGACGACACCGCTGCGACGATCGCGATGTCCCCGACGCCGAGGCGTCCGACCCGGTGCGTGACGGCGATGCGGGCGACACCGTCAGGGTCGAGCCGCGCGGCTACGTCGGACGCGATGTGCGCCATCGTCTCGCTGGCGCTGGGGTGGGCCGAGTAGTCGAGGTGCGTGACCTCACCGTCGATCTGCGGGTCGTGGTTGCGGACCGCTCCGACGAAGCTCGCGGTGGCTCCCTGACGGGCGTCCTCGACGGCGTCGAGGTGGGCCTGCAGATCGAGCGGCGCGTCGACGACGTCGGCGATGAGGACCGGCATCAGCGCCCGCCGCCAAAGATGCTCGAACGGTGACAACGCATTGGGTCAGGCTATCCCAGCCAGTTCAACGCCCGGTGGCCCACACCTGGGTAAGCGATGGGTACCAAAAACGCGGAACCCGAAGGATTCCGCGTTATCTATGGTGGATGTAAAGGGACTCGAACCCCTGACCTCTCGCGTGTGAAGCGAACGCTCTAACCAACTGAGCTATACATCCGTGTGGTGCGCGGGAAACATTAGTCGAACTCCTGCCCGACACCAAACCGGCCACGGGCCGCTCAGCCCAGGCCGGGCACCTTCGCGAGGAGGTCCTTGGCGAAGTCCGGGAACCAACCCGGCACGCCGGACACGGCGAACATCGCCCAGAAGATGGCCAGGACGAGCGCGAACGTCAGCAGGCCCGCGATGGCCTTGGCCCACCAGCCCTTCTCCTCGAGCCAGTCCCACCAGGCCTCGACGGTGCCACGCACCCACTTGAGCAGGTTCTGGGCCCACTCGAACTCACTCGCCCAGATACCCAGCCCGATGAAGATGATGACCCAGCCGGGCCCCGGGAACGGCAGCAGGATGATGCCGATGAGGACGACGATGAGACCGAAGATGGCCACCGCCATCCGGTAGATCTGCGCGCTTCGCGGGTTGGCGCGGATGCGTCGTCGCCACTCCCAGCGATCGCGATCGCCTCCGTCGACGGGCGTCGCCCCGTGTGCCTGCTCCTCGTGCATGGCAAGGAAGCCTACGAGGCGCAGCGCCTTCGTGCACCTTGATGGGTGAACAGCGTGTCAGGCGAGGAGCTCGTCCTGACGCTCGGAGAACACCTCGGCAAGTCGTGCGGTGACGCGGCCCGGCGTGCCCTCCTCGCTCAACTGCCGTTCGTTGATGGCGTGAATCCCCTGCACGTTTCGCGTCGAGGACGTGAGGAACGCCTCATCGCATTCCGTGAGGACATCGAAGCTCAGCGGCTTCTCGACGATCTCGATGCCGGCCTCACGGCCCCAGCGGATGGCGAGGTCACGGGTGATGCCTGCGAGGGGGCCGTCCTCGAGCGGCGGCGTGACGACGCGCTCCCCCAGCACGACGAAAATGTTGGAGCCCGTGCCCTCACACAGGTTCCCGAGGGTGTTCGCGAAGATCGCCTCGCTGCCACCGTTCTGCTTCGCGGCGGCCAGTGCGACGACGTTCTCTGCGTACGAGGTCGTCTTGAGTCCGGCGACCGCCGAGTTCTCGTTTCGCGTCCAACGCACGGTCGCGACCTTGGTCGTCGGCGCCGGGCGCGGTACGGCGGAAGCGGTGACGATGTGGGTCGGCGGGGCATCGCCGCGGTCGGAACCGAGCGGCCCGACGCCGCCCGTCACCGTGTAGCGCAGACGCCCGAAATCGATCTGGTCACCTTCGAGCACGGCGGCGATGCCGTCGTCGACCTTGGCTCGGTCGAGCTTGGGCAGCCCCAGGCCGGCGAGCGAGCGGTCCATGCGGTCGTGGTGCATCCCCAGCGCGAAGACACGGCCGTTCTCCACCTTGGCGGTCTCGAAGACGCCGTCCCCGACCGTCACGCCGTGATCGATCGGCGAGATGGCGGCACCGTCGTCGACGCGTCGACCTTCGACCCAGATTCGGACGCTCATGCATTCCTCCCAGTGTGTCGGCCATCAGCGATGCCCAACAGTCGACGTGCCTTAAGTTCGGTCTCGTGCCACTCGGTGCCGGGGTCGGAATCCCAGGTGATTCCCGCACCCGCACCGAACGACACTCCACCAGAGACTATCGGCCCGGACGCCGATTCGTTTCGGTGTATTTCGCGATCGTTTTCGCGCCAAAACGTCCGGATTCCGACGGCTAGTTCAGCCTGCCCGGCTGTGCCGTCAACCCACCCGATCGCGCCGCAGTAGGGGCCGCGCGGGGCCGTCTCCAGTTCGGCGATGACGTCCAGCGCACTGCTCTTCGGAGCGCCCGAGACCGACCCTGGCGGGAAGGTGGCGTCGAAGACCTCGGGCCAGCGGACACCGTCGCGCATCTGCCCACGCACGGTCGACACGAGATGAACGAGCCCCGGGTGGTGCTGGGCCTCGAGCAGACCGTCGACGCTGACCGTTCCCGGCCGACAGACGCGCTGCAGATCGTTGCGCACGAGGTCGGTGATCATGATGTTCTCCGTGGCGTCCTTCGCCAGCATGCGCTCGAGCGTCGAGGCGGTGCCCTTGATCGGTGCCGACGTCAGCGCGCTCCCCTCACGCGCCAGGAAGAGCTCGGGCGAGGCGCTTGCGATGTCGACGTGCCCCTCGACGTCGATGCGGCACGCGTAGGGCGCCGGATTATCGACGAGGAGGTCTGCGAAGAGGCGATCGAGATCGTCGCGTTCGGCGCCGTCTGCGCCGTCCCGCTCGAGAACACGGCAGAGATTGACCTGGTAAACGCGACCCCATGCGATGTCGTCCCGGATCGCAGCGACGCCGCGTTCGTATGCCCCGCGGTCGAGGCTCGTGCTCCAGGCGCCTTGCGCCACCGTCGATGCCTGGTGATCGGGCTCATCGCTTCCCAGTCGCGCCTCGAGAGCCCCTGCCCACGCGCGATCTTCGTGGTGGACGACGTGACGCAACCGCGCCGCCGTGACCCGGCCCTCGAAGGTGACGACGAGCGCATGAAACGCCGGCTCGTCCAGCACGGCGAGGTCGTCGTGGACGGACTCCACACCCCACGCACTCACCGTGCGGAACAGGGCGCGTTCGCCGTGCGCCTGCTCGATACCGTCCATCACGCCGCAAGGCTAGAACATACGAAAACACCCCCGGCGCTCGGCCGGGGGTGTTTCGAGGTGGTGGGCGATACTGGGTTTGAACCAGTGACCTCTTCCGTGTCAAGGAAGCGCGCTACCGCTGCGCCAATCGCCCGAGAACGGGATTGGAGCGGACAACCGGGCTCGAACCGGCGACCTCAACCTTGGCAAGGTTGCGCTCTACCAACTGAGCTATGTCCGCCTGTTTCCTCGACCTCGCGGTCTCGGCAACGACGAGAACGTTACCCGGTTCATCGATCGTTCACCAAATCGCGGATGTGCGCAGCGCTCAGGCGGCTTCGCTCACTCCTCGACGACGTGGATCGCCGACTCCTCGGCGCTCTCGTCACCGCCGGCGTAACCCTCGTCGGACGCGACGAGGTCCTTCTCCTCGTCCTCTCGTTCGCCCTCGTCCGGGGCGACGAGACGACCGGCCTCGCGTGCGTCCACCTCCTCCGAGACACCGTCGGGGTTGCCGTACGCGGAGTCGGGGTCGACGTCCGGCGTTTCCTCGGCCAGGCGCTCGTCGAGGGTCTCGGTGCCGCCGTGGTCGGCCCAGCGGGGCTGCTTCTCAGGGGCCGTGATGCCGGCGTCGAGGGCCTCTTCGTACTCGCGGCCGCTCAGGTCGTCCGCCGCCGAAGCCTGGTCGGCGAATTCGCTCAGGGTGCCTTCGTCTTCGTGGTTCGTCATGGGGCCATCATGACAGGTGGCTCCGGCGGCTCGACGTGGGAGCCGGACCGAAACGCGAACGATCCCCGCAGCGGAAAGGCTGCGGGGATCGTCATCGAACTGGTGGGCGATACTGGGTTTGAACCAGTGACCTCTTCCGTGTCAAGGAAGCGCGCTACCGCTGCGCCAATCGCCCGAGGTGGAGACGGGATTTGAACCCGTGTAGACGGCTTTGCAGGCCGTTGCCTCGCCTCTCGGCCACTCCACCACGCGAGTAAAATCTCGCACGTGTCCAAGAAGACACAGAGCGGACAACCGGGCTCGAACCGGCGACCTCAACCTTGGCAAGGTTGCGCTCTACCAACTGAGCTATGTCCGCCTGAAGCTTCGCGCAGTGCGCGTCGCAACGAGGTGAAACTCTAACCCATCCCTGTCGCGGGCGCCAACTTGTCGCAGGCACAGGGGACTCGGCCCAGGGTAGGCACCGCCGTGGGCACGAGATCGACTCGTCCACCGCCCGCACTCACCGGCAGCTCAGGCCGAGCGACGCTCCGCGTCGTCCTGCGTTTCAGTGCCTGCGGCCTCGTCATGGGCACCGTCGGCCGCCGTGAGCCGCGCGGGGGTCCGCTCCCCCTCGGGACGCACGTGGCTCGCGCCGAGGGAGTCGAGGTCCTCCTGGTCGTACGGGCGATCACTCGTCTCGAGGACGCGGGAGCGGACCTTGGCCACCTGCTCCTCGATGAGGCCCTTCGTGCGCGCACGCACGCCCTTGGGCGCCGAGGCAACCGGCCACAGGCGCGCGACGGCCGAGTTGAGGGCCGCGCCGATGAGCACCGAGATCGCGAGGAAGTACAACCAGATGAGCACGATGATCGTCGCGGCGAGGGGCCCGTAGATCGAGATGCCGCCCACCGAAGCCGACAGCCAGTTACGCAGGAAGACCGAGATGACGACCCACGCGACGAGCGTGAAGGCGGCTCCGGGCAGGTCGCGCACCCACGGCGTCCGGATCGGCGTGGCGATGTAGTAGAGCGTCGCGAATGCCACGATCGTCAGACCGCCGACCACCGGCCAGTACAACGACAGAAGGAACAGGAAGCCCGGCGGCAGGAGGCGTCCGAGCAGGTCCGGGCCGAGCACGATGAGCGGCAACACGACACCCATGACGAGCAGCGCGCAGAAATAGAGGGCGACCGAGAGCATGCGCGTCCGCACGATGCCGCGCTCCCCACCCTGGCCGTACATGATCGAGACGGTGTCGATGATGACGTTCACCATGCGCGAACCGGACCACAGCGAGATGAGGAACCCGATCGAGACGACATCGGGGCGGCCACCGTCGAGGGCGTCCTGCAGGGTCGGCATGAGGACGTTCTGCAATGCCTCGCCCGACAGCACGCTCGCCATGGACGCCTCGATGGAGCCGGTGATCTCGTCGACCGTTCGGCCGCCGAGCGCCTGACCGACGTAACCCATGACGCCGAGCAGCCCGTAGACGAGGGGCGGGAACGACAACAGGGCGAAGAAGCCGGCCTCCGAGGCGAGACCCGTCACGCGGTAGCGCATGCACTGGCGCACGGTGACGAGCACGAGGCGGATGAGTGCGTAGAGGCCCGGCACACGGCGGGCCCAGGTGCGAGCGAACGTGCGGAATCGGGAGGGCTCCTCCACGACCGGTTGCTCACTCACGCCGCAAAATTAGCGACCCAACGGCCCGAATTCGTGCTGCCACGCCCGAGCGTCCACCCGAAAGTAGTCGAATCGAGGGTTGTCCCCTGCTCGTGGTTAGGTAAAGCCCATGGATATCTGGCCGGGCAAGCCCTACCCCCTCGGTGCCACGTTCGATGGCACCGGCGTCAACTTCGCGATCTTCTCCGAGGTCGCGGAGAAGATGTACCTCTGCCTCATCGACGAAGATCTCAATGAGCAGCGCATCGAACTGACGGAGGTCGACGGCCACGTCTGGCACGCCTACCTGCCCGGCGTTCAGCCCGGTCAGCGTTACGGCTACCGCGTCGAGGGTCCCTACTCCCCCGAGGACGGCCAGCGTTGCAACGTCAACAAGCTGCTGCTCGATCCCTACGCCAAGGCCATCGACGGCCAGATCGACGGCGACGAGTCGCTGTTCAGCTACTACTTCCTCTCACCGGAGAAGCGCAACGACGAGGACTCGCTCGGCCACACGATGTTGAGCGTCGTCATCAACCCGTACTTCGACTGGGGTCACGACCACCCGCCGCAGCACGAGTACCACGAGAGCGTCATCTACGAAGCCCACGTCAAGGGCCTGACGATGACGCACCCGGACGTGCCCGAGGAGATTCGTGGCACGTACGCCGCCATCGGTCACCCCGCGATCGTGGGCCATCTCGTCGACCTCGGTATCACGGCCATCGAGCTCATGCCCGTGCACCAGTTCGTGCAGGACACGACGCTGGTGGAGAAGGGCCTGACGAACTACTGGGGCTACAACACGATCGGCTTCCTCGCGCCGCACAACTCCTACTCGGCCTCGGGGTCGCGCGGCCAGCAGGTCACCGAGTTCAAGGCGATGGTCAAGGCCCTGCACGAGGCCGGCATCGAGGTCATCCTCGACGTCGTCTACAACCACACCGCGGAGGGCAACGAGAACGGCCCGACGCTCGGCTTCCGCGGTCTCGACAACGAGGCGTACTACCGCCTCGTCGACGACAACAAGGCGCACTACTTCGACACCACCGGCACGGGTAACTCGCTGCTCATGCGCAGCCCGCACGTGTTGCAGCTCATCATGGACTCGCTGCGCTACTGGGTGAACGAGATGCACGTCGACGGGTTCCGCTTCGACCTCGCCGCCACCCTTGCGCGTCAGTTCCACGAGGTCGACCGCCTGAGCGCGTTCTTCGACATCATCCAGCAGGACCCGGTGATCAGCCAGGTCAAGCTCATCGCCGAGCCATGGGACGTCGGTGACGGCGGCTACCAGGTTGGCAACTTCCCGCCCCTGTGGACGGAGTGGAACGGCAAGTACCGCGACACCGTGCGCGACTACTGGCGCGGCGAGCCGGGCTCGCTCGGCGAGTTCGCCTCGCGCCTCACCGGTTCGAGCGACCTGTACGCCCACTCGGGCCGCCGCCCGATCGCGTCGATCAACTTCGTCACGGCGCACGACGGCTTCACGATGCGCGACCTCGTCTCGTACAACGAGAAGCACAACGACGCCAACGGCGAGGACAACAACGACGGCGAGAGCCACAACCGCTCGTGGAACTGCGGCGTCGAGGGCGAGACCGACGACGAAGGCGTCCTCGCGCTGCGCGAGCGTCAGATCCGCAACCACCTCACGACGCTCCTCCTGTCACAGGGCGTGCCGATGGTGCTGCACGGTGACGAGCTCGGGCGCACCCAGGACGGCAACAACAACACCTACTGCCAGGACAACGAACTCTCCTGGATCGACTGGGATCTCGACGAGCGCCGCAGCTCACTGCTCGAGTTCACCAAGCAGCTCATCGCGCTGCGCCGTGAGCACCCCTCGTTCCAGCGTCGTCGCTTCTTCGCCGGTGAGGCGCAGCACGGCGGACGCAGCGAGTGGGGCGACATCGTGTGGTTCCGCGCGAGCGGCGAGGAAATGCAGGACGAGGATTGGACCTCCGGTGCCGGCACCCTCATGGTCTACCTCAACGGCGACGCCATCCACACGAACGACGCCAAGGGTCAGCCCGTTGTCGACGACCACTTCCTCATGTTCTTCAACCCCGGACACGAGGAAGCGGAGTTCACCATCCCCGACGTCGTGCGCGAGGCGGACTGGAGCTTCGCCATCACGAGTTCGCAGGACGACGAGCAGGAGAACAGCGAGTGGAGCGAGGGCGAGAAGGTGAAGCTGCCGGCGCGTACCGTCGCCGTACTGCAGGCTCCGCGTGAAGCCGAGTGACCTGCTCGTTGAGCTGAACATGACGAGGGCCGTCACCGTCCACTTCGGACGGTGACGGCCTTCGTCGATTCGGATGACGGGTGTCAGCCTTCAGAGAAGGGTTCAGAGCTGCGCGAGCGCGGCCTTCTGCTCCTCGACGTCGAACGTCGCCTCGGGCCACGTGAGGTCGAACGAGCGCAGGTGCTCGAGGAGCAACTGCTGCACGGCCAGGCGCGCGTACCACTTGTTGTTCGCCGGAACGACGAACCAGGGCGCGATGTCCGTCGACGTGCGCTCGAGCACTGCCTGGTAGGCATCCTGGTACTCCGGCCAGTAGGCGCGTTCCTTGAGGTCGCCCGGGTTGAACTTGTAGAACTTCTCCGGGTTGTCGAGTCGCTCGGCCAGCCGCGCCTTCTGCTCGTCGGCGTCGATGTGGAGCATCACCTTGATGATCGTCGTGTTCTTGGCGACGGTCGACTCCTCGAAGGCGTTGATCTGTCCGTAGCGACGCATCCAGACCGGGCGCGAAACGAGGTCGTGGACACGCACGATGAGCACGTCCTCGTACTGGCTGCGGTCGAAGACGCCGATGTAGCCGGGCTTCGGCAGAGCGTTGCGGATGCGCCAGAGGAACGGGTGAGCCTGCTCCTCCTTCGTCGGTGCCTTGAACGACGTGAGCTCAACGCCCTGCGGGTCGATGCTGCCGATGACGTGGCGCATGATGCCGCCCTTGCCCGAGGTGTCCATGCCCTGAACGACGAGGAGGACGCTCCGACCGTCGGGGTGACGCTCACTGGCGTAGAGACGCTCTTGCAGGTCGGCGAGTTCCTGGCCGGTCTTGCGCATGAGCTTCTCGGCCTTCTTCTGGTCGCCGTCGAACGCGGGGGTGCCGCTCGCGTCGAGGTCGGCCAGGGAGAAGCCGGGCGTCACCTTGAGCACCGAGGTGAAGTCGCTCAGCTGCGCCTTGTGCTTCTTTTTCAACTTCTTCGTCGACTTGTCCTTGCCGACCTTCTTCGCGGCCTTGACGGCTTCGTCCTTCTTGGGCTTCTTCGCGGCTTCGGTGGCGGGCTTCGACGAGGCCTTCTTGGCGCTGCCCTTCTTCTTGGCAGGAGCCTTTTCGGCCTTCGCCTTGGCCTTCGCTGCCTTCTCCGATGCCTGCTCGGCGACCTTCTTCTTGTCGCTCGAGGTCAGCTCGTCGTCACGCTTCTTCGACTTCGTGTCGGCGTCGGCCTTGGCGGACGCGTTGTCCTTGTTCTTGCCCATGCTTGTCATCATCACAGAACGCGACGTGTCTCGCTATGGTTCGGCGCTCAACCGGCGTCATCTTCGTGCGGTGATTCGCCGACTCTCGTTCGCGCGCACAAGGCCTCGGCGTCCGTTGAGGTGGGCAGAGCCCCGGCTCGTCAGGCGAGGTAGTCGCGAACGACCGTCTCCCAGCGCTCCGGGTCGGTGTTCCACTCGCGCACGTGTCGCGCGACCTCCCAACGTTCCCAGCGCACGAGATCCGGGCGCGCCGCAGCGACGGCCGCGCTCGGCCCGTACGGCACGAACTCGTCGTCGACGGAGTGGATGACGAGCATCGGCTTGACGAGTTCGTCGGCGCGCTCGACCCAGTTCGTCAGCTTGATGTCGACGGACTCGCTCACCCCGATGGTGTGCCGGCTCGTGCGGCTTCCGAGGAGGAACCCGGACAGCGTCGCGAGGCTGGGGTGCACGCGATTGGCACGCGCGTGGTGGAGCATGACATCAGCCCAGTCGAGCACCGGACCGTCGAGCACGACCTTGTGCACGAACGGTGCGAATTCGGAGCGTGCGAGGAACTGCATCGTGATGGCGCCACCCATGGACCACCCGAGCAGATCGACGCTCGTGGCGCCGTGCGCGAGGGCGTACTGAACGGCGGTCTCGACGTCCTTCCACTCGGTGAGTCCGAGGCCGTAACGCCCGTCGAGGCTCGGCGGGCCCTCGAAGTCGTTGCGGTAGCTCGTGACAACGCAGGTGATACCGAGGTCGTGCAGCACCGGTACGGCACGCAGGGCTTCGCCGCGACGCGCGCCACGCCCGTGGACGAGAACGGCCCAGCGCTGACCGTCCCCGGCGTGTGTCACCCATCCGGGCGCGGGCCCGTACTCGGTTTCGAGGACGACGTCTTCGGTCTCGATGCCGTAGGCGTCCTGGGGTGACCCGTCGACGTACCAGCCGCTCCACCGGGCGCGCCCGGGTGCGAGGTCGCCGCGGGTGACCGAGTCGACGCGACGGATGATGTCGCCGTGCTCGGTCTCGCCGAGCACCTCGCCGATTCGGGCGTGACCGCGTTCGTTGTCCCAGAAGAGCCCATAGCGGCCCGGGGCGCGGGACTCGACGGTCGGGGCGAAGACCGCGGAGGTGACACGTCCGTCGCGTCCGTGTCTGACGGTGAGCACCGTTGCGTCATCCGGACGTTCGCGCTCCGGCGTGACGAGTTTGCGCGCGAAGAACGCGGCAACGGCCACGGACGCGAGCGAGGTCGTGGCAGCGAGGGAGCCACCGACGATCGCGCCGATGGCCAGGGAACGGCGAGCAGATGGACGTTGCACGTTCCCATCCTTTCACCGGCGCGCGAGAATGGTCGGCATGGATCTGCCTCTCGACCTCCCCGTCGCGCCGATGCTGGCCAAGGCGGCGACGCGCGTGCCCACCGACGCCGGCTACACGTACGAGCCCAAGTGGGACGGATTCCGTTGCATCGTGGCGCGGGACGGCGACGAGGTCGAGTTGCAGTCACGCGGCACGAAGTCGCTCACGCGCTACTTCCCCGAGGTGGTGGAGCACCTGCTCGGGGTTCTGCCGGAGCGGATCGTTCTCGACGCGGAGATCGTCGTGACGAGCGGCGAGCCGGGCGCGCAGCGCCTCAACTGGGACGCACTCGGTCAGCGGATTCACCCTGCGGCCTCGCGCATCGAGAAGCTGTCCACCGAGACGCCCGCGCAGGTGATCGCTTTCGACCTGCTCGCACTGGGCGACGAGGATCTCACTGCCCTGCCCTACACCGAGCGCCGCGCACGGCTCGAGGCGGTGTTCGCCGACTTGCCGGACTCGGATTCGCTGTTCCTCACCCGCACGACCGACGACCCTGTCGAGGCGCAGCGTTGGTTCGAGGAGTTCGAGGGCGCCGGGCTCGACGGCGTCGTGGCGAAGGCCGACGACGGTGCGTACGAGCAGAACAAGCGCACGATGATCAAGGTGAAGCACAAGCGCACTGCGGAGGCGGTGCTCGTGGGCTACCGCGTGCACAAGAGCGGGTCGGGCGTGGGTTCGCTGTTGCTCGGCCTCTACGCGGACGACGGCAAGCTCTACAACGTCGGCGGCATCAGCGCCTTCACCGCCAAGCGTCGTGAGGAACTCGTCGAGGAGTTGGAGCCGCTCGTCGTGCGCGACGAGGAGGGTGACGCGGTGACGGGTGAGACGGACCGTTCACGCTTCAGCGCGTCGAAGGACGTGTCGTTCGTCACGTTGCGTCCGGAGCGCGTCGTCGAGGTGGCGTTCGACCAGTTGGAGGGCCACCGCTTCCGCCACGCCGTGTCGTTCCTGCGCTGGCGCCCGGACCGTGAGCCGGAGTTGTGCACGATGGAGCAGGTCGACCGCGCACCCGCGTATGACCTGGGACGGGTGCTGCGCTCGTCCTGATCGTGATGCCGTCAAACGCTGATGGCGACGTCCTCGTCGACGACGGGCGCCGGCGCCTTCTTGCCGAAGCGCTGCTGCGCGGCCTGCTTGCTGATGCCGAGGCTGGAGCCGATCTGCGACCAGGAGTCGCCCTTGGCGCGACGCTCGGCGACGACCCACTTGATGGTGTCGCTCATGAGGTTGTTGAGCATCGCGAGGCCCTCGAGCTCGTCCTTGGTGAACAGGTGCGTCTGCACCCGGAAGCCCTCCATGATGCGGGCGGCGGCCTCTTCGACGGACTTCTCGGAGATGCCGCGAAGCTCCTGCGGCAACGGCTTGCTGATCTTCGGCATCCGATGATGGTAGGAGCCACGTCACGTAGATGTCAATTTGGCTTGACATGACGATCGGCTGATTCGCGCGGCTGGGCGGTGCCCGACGGGCGCGCAACCGCGTTGGGCAGAGTTCCCTGCGGCTGGGCCGAGGCGGTCACAACCCAACCGCAGGAAACCATGCCCAACGGCCGCGGACCAGCGTCAGGCGTCGGTGGTGGGCGCCTTCTTCGCGCGGCTCGGCTGGACGCGCGGGGGCTCGCCGGGCATCTTCGGGAAGTCGGGCGGGAAGGGCATCTCGGGCAGGCCGCGCTCGACGTCGGCGTCCCACAGCGCAATGGCGGCGGCCACGTCACCGACGTGATCGTTCATCGACGCGCCGCCCGCGGGTGCCCAGGCGTCACCGCGGTCGGCGACGATGCCCGGGACGGTTCGGATGGTGAAGACGCTCGGCTTCACGTCCCGCAGCTCAGACCAAGCCACCGGCATCGACACCGGTGCTCCCGTGAGCGGTCGCGGCGAGTAGGCCGCGGCGATCGTCCGATCGCGGTTGGCCTGGTTGAAGTCGACGAAAACCTTCTCGCCGCGCAGCTCCTTCCACCATTCCGTCGTCACGAGATCGGGTAGGCGCCGCTCCAACTCGCGCGCGATGCCGATGACGCCGTGGCGCACGTCGAGGAACTCGTGCGTCGGCGCGATGCGGGCGTACACGTGAACGCCCCGGTTGCCGGACGTCTTGACGAACGGCGTGAACCCGAGCGACTCCATAAGTTCTTTGAGCGCGAACGCCGCCTCGACGGCATCGGTGAAATCACGGCCCGGCTGGGGGTCGAGGTCGATGCGCAACTCGTCCGGGTTGTCGTTGTTGTCCGCCTTCACCGGCCACGGGTGGAACGTCACCGTGTTCATCTGCGCGCACCATGCGAGCATCGCCGGTTCGTCGAGCACGAGTTGCTCGTGGGCCCGCGCGCTGGGGTAGGTGCACATCACCGAGCGCGCGTACGCCGGCGCACCCTTCGGCGGGTTCTTCGAGAAGAAGGGCTTCTCCCCCAGGCCCTTCGGGTAGCGCTCCAACGCGATGGGCCGGTCACCGCTCCATCGCAGGAACTGCTCCGCGACGGCGAGCAGGTACTCGACGACGTCGAGCTTCGTCACCCCGTCGTCGGGATAGACGAGGCGATCGGGACTCGAGACCTTGACCTTGCGGACCTCGTCGTCCGGTCCGGGAACCTCGAGGACGACGGCTGCAGCGCTCATGTTCGCCACCCTAAGCCGATGATGAGCGACCGCCGCGTCACCGATGCCGCGTTTCCCAGGCAACATCGGGAAGGTCTGGGCAGCGCCCGACGTTGAACTTTGCACCCCACCCGCGAAGGAGCGACATGAGCGACCTGCCCCGCACCATGAACGACACCACCGACGAGCAGTGGCGCGAGAAGCTGACGCCCGAGGAGTACGCCGTCCTGCGCCAGGGAGGCACCGAGCGTCCGTTCGTGGGCGAGTACACCGACACCGAGACGGCGGGCACGTATCGCTGCCGTGCCTGTGGCGCAACGCTGTTCACCAGCAAGGAGAAGTTCCACAGCCACTGCGGATGGCCGTCCTTCTACGCGCCCGAGGACGCCGAGAACGTCACGCTCCTCGAGGACCGCAGCATGGGGATGGTGCGTACCGAAGTGCGGTGCGCGAACTGCGACAGCCACCTCGGCCACGTCTTCCGCGGCGAGGGCTACCCGACGCCGACCGACGAGCGCTTCTGCATCAACTCGATCAGCATGACGCTGGAGCCCGCCGACGAGAACTGAATAGCCGAACCCCGATCGGGCCCTTCCACTCGCACAGTGGAAGGGCCCGATCTGGGTGGGCGGGGAACGGGTCAGCCTTGCGCGCCCAGCTCGTTCTTGCGGATCTTGCCCGTCGCAGTCATGGGCATCGCCTCGATGACGCGGATCTCGGGAACCTTGTAGGCAGCCAGGCGCTCAGCAGCGAACTCGCGCAGCCGGTCGGCGTCGACCGCCTGGGTGACCGTGACGAACGCGACCGGGCGCTCCCCCGTCTCGTCGTCGGGCTTTGCAACGACGGCGCACGCTACGACGGCAGGATGAGCCGCCACCGCCATCTCGACCTCGGCCGGGAACACGCTCATCCCCTTGACCTTGATCATCTCCTTGTCGCGTCCGAGATAGTGCACGAAGCCCTCGTCGTCGATACGTCCGTTGTCGCCGGTGTGGAGCCATCCGTCGACGAGCTGACGTCGGGTGGCTTCCTCGTTGCGCCAGTAGCCACTCGTGACCGACGGGCTGCGGACGATGATCTCGCCCGTCTCGCCCACGGGCACCGGTGTCTGCGTGCCGAATTCGACGACGGCGATGTCGGTTCCCGGCACGGGCAGGCCGCAGAAAACGGGCTCGGCACGCAGGTCCATGTCGTCTGCGTGCAGCCCGTAGGGGCTCGTGTCCATCGTGTGCGTCTCCGTCATGCCGTAGGCGGCCTCACGAAGCACACCGCCGTCCGGGACGGCAGCCGTCCATGAGGCACGCACCTCGGGAGTCATCTTGCGAACGAACGAGACGGCCTGCGGATCGGTGAGCGACGACAGATCGCGCGAGCCGATGTCGTCGCGCGCCATGAGTTCGAGATAGTTCTCGACCGTGCCGACCATGACCTGGACGTGGTGCTCTTCAATGGCATCGAGCACGGCGTCGGCGTTCCACCGCGACAAGAGAACGCTCGTACCGCCGAGGACGACAGGGAGCAGGATGCCGAGATCCTCCCCGGCGATCCAGAAGATCGGCAGGTAGCACAACGCCGTGAAGTCACCGTGGGCATCGAGGCCGTTCGCCTGTGCGGTGCTCGCCGCTGTGTAGACCATGTCCCCCTGCGAGTGACAGCAACCTTTCGGCAGACCCGTCGTGCCACCGGTGTAGTTGAGCGCCGCGAGGGCATTCCACTCCCCTGCGTCTTCATCCACGCGCGGCCCATCGGTCATCCGGGACGAGCCGTCGTCGACCACCACGACCTCGCACTCGTGCTCCACCTGCGCCGCACCGTCACGCGCCGGCTTCTCGGTGACCGACGACGTCACGATGATCCGTGCCTCGCTGTCGCGCAGCTCGTGGGCCACCTCGTGGGCGCTGAACATCGGGTTCACCGGCACGTGCACCGCGCCGAGACGCAAGACCGCGAGGAACGTGACGACGAATTCGTGTCGGTTGCCCAGGTGCACTGCAACTCGGTCACCCTTCGTTACGCCGTGCTCCCGAAGCCACCCGGCGACACGACGATGGGCGTCGTCGAGTTCGCGGTACGTCATCGTCGTCGGGCCGTCGACGAGGGCGACCCGATCCGGTCGCTCCCCCGCCCAGTGCTCAACGTGTGCGGGCAAGGTCACCCGACCGATCGGGTAGTCGACCTCGTCGCTCCACCCCGACCCGCGGTGGCGTGACTGCCGCGCCCTGACGTCGTCAAGGTAGGCCTCCAGTGTCATCGTGTTCTCCCCCATGTTGGGCTCCTTCACCAGGTGTCGATGTACGGCCGTGTCGAGCGCTCGCCCGGGAATCCGCCGATGAGCTGAAGAATGCGCTCACGGGTCTCGGCGGGGTGGATGATCTCGTCGATCTCGTCGAGGCGTGCCGCGTTGAGCGCCTTGCCCTGCTCGTACTGCTGCGCGACGAGTTCCTCGAACCGCTCCTCACGAGCCGCAGGGTCTTCTATGGCGCCCAGTTCCTTGGCGTAGCCGAGCCGCACCGCTCCTTCGAGCCCCATGGCGCCTATCTCCGCCGTCGGCCAGGCGAGCGTGGCCGACGTTCGTCGGAAGCCCCCGCACGCCATCGCCATCGCGCCGAGGCCGTAGCCCTTGCGGGTGATGACGACGATCGTCGGCACCGTGAGGCGCGCACCTGCGACGAACATCCGGCTCACGTGCCGTACCGTTCCCTCGCGCTCGGCGTCGGGGCCAACCATGAATCCCGGTGTGTCGCAGAGGGAGACAAGCGGGATGCCGTAGCCCTCGCACAACTGCATGAAGCGCGCGAACTTGTCGCCGGCCGCCGCGTCGATGGCCCCGCCGAGCACACCGCAGTCGTTGGCCATGACGCCACAGGTGCGTCCGCCGATCTGGACGAGCGCGATGACAGCATTCGGCGCGAACTCGGGCCGCAATTCGAGGACGAAGCCGTCGTCGGCGAGCGTCTCGATGGCCGTGCGGATGTCGTAGACAAGCTTGCGGCGCTGGGGCACGAGCGTCGTCAGCACGTGTTGGTCGGGCGCCTCGCCCGTGCCAGGGAGTCCGGAGAGCAACCAGAGGTAGTCGCGCGCCGCTTCGACGGCCTGCGCGTCGTCGTCGACGACAAGGTCGACGACCCCGTTCGGTGCCTGGACGCTCATCGGCCCGACCTCGTCTGCCGCCACGCGGCCCAGTCCGCCACCCTCGATCATCGCGGGGCCCGCCATACCGATCGAGCTGTCGGCCGTCGCGATGATGATGTCGCACGTGCCCGCCATGGCCGCGTTGCCGGCAAAGCAGCGGCCGGTGACGACGGCGACCGTCGGGACGAGGCCGTTGAGCGCACCGAGCGCCGCGAAGGTGCCGAGGTCGAGCCCCGTGGCACTGACGAGCATCGCATCGACGTCACCAGGACGCCCGCCGCCGCCCTCGGCGAAGAGCACGACCGGCAGTCGGCGCTCGCGCGCGACCTCGAGTGCGCGGTCGGTCTTCTTGTGGTTGAAGTAGCCCTGCGTTCCGGCGAGAACGGTGTAGTCGTACCCGAGCACGACGCAGGTCAGCTCACCGCCGTCGACCGGTACCCGCGCCACACCCGTCACCATGCCGTCGGCGGGCGTCGACGCCTTGAGGTCGTCGAGGTCGCGGCGTGAGCGTTGGGCGGCGATGGTCGCCGAGCCGTACTCGTGGAACGTTCCGGCGCCCACGAAATCTCGAATGTTCTCGCGCACCGAGCGGTGGCCGGTGGCGGCGCGCTTGGCCATGGCCCCGAGGCGAGCCCCATCGGCGATCCGGGCGCGGTGCTCGTCGAGTTCAGCGGCGAGCGGGTTCTCCTCGGGCCCACCGTCCCCTTCCACGTGTGTCACGTCACACACGCTAAAGGCTGAGCCATCCCCTGCACGTCGATCGCGAACAGCCGATTTTGTAGACGTTCGGCGTCACATACGACGCGCAACGTCTACAGAATCAGACATCGTCGTCAGGCGTAGGCGGCGCACAGGGACGCCGCTCCGGCGCGCCCCTCGTCGATCGCCTTCTCGTACGGCTCGCGCAGCATGAGCGCCATGGTTCCCGCGTACGTCACCATGAGGGCAGACGCCAACGCTTCGGCTCGTTCGCCCGCGATGGGGGTGGCCGTCTCGAGCAGCCTGTCACGCAACAGCGCCGTCTCGAGGTCGAGGATCTCCCGCAGTTCCGGCGCCGGGTCGGGGAACGCCGCAGCAGTACCGGTGAAAGCGCACCAGCGCTCCGTCATCCGCTCGGATTGGTAGGTGCGCAACGCGTTCCACAGCGCGAGCACGCGCCCTGCGTCGTCCGGGGCTGCGGCGATCTCGTCGTCCCAGACCTGCTTCCACACCTCGTACCGACGATGCAGAGCCGCCGCGATGAGGCCTTCCTTGTTCCCGAAGTGCGAGTAGAGGCTGGGCGGCGACGCCCCCGCGGCCTTGAGGATCGTGTCGACGGGCGTGGCGAAGGCACCCTCGACGAACAGCAGCGCGTCGGCAGCGTCGAGCAGGCGCTCGCGAACGGGTTTGCGGGGTTCCACGGCGCCAGAATATAACGTGCGTTATCGTTGGTCTAGAACGAGCGTTCATCACGACGATCAGTGAAGGAGTGACCGTGCCCAGCATTTACATCGATGGCGCGTGGGTCGAGGCCGCATCCGGCGAGACCCGTGAGATCACCTGCCCCGCCGACGGATCCCACGTCATCACGGTGAGCGAAGGCGCCGAGGCGGACGCGAAGAAGGCCATCGCGGCCGCCCGCCGCACGTTCGACGACGGCGCCTGGTCCGCGACGCCCGCCAAGGAGCGCGGCGCCATTCTCGACAAGCTCGCCGACCTGCTCGAGCGCGACAAGGACAAGGTCGCCCGCGTCGAGTCGCAGGACACCGGCAAGCGCTTCGTCGAGTCCCAGTACGACATGGACGACATCATCGGCGTCTTCCGTCACTTCGCCGCTCTGGCCGACAAGGAGGCCGGCCGCGTCGTCGACACCGGCATGCCCAACGTCGCGAGCCGCGTCGTCACCGAACCGGTCGGCGTCTGCTCACTCATCACGCCGTGGAACTACCCGCTGCTGCAGACGGCCTGGAAGATCGCCCCGGCCATCGCTGCCGGCAACACCTTCGTCCTCAAGCCCGCGGAGCTGACGCCGCAGAGCTCGATGTGGCTCATGGACGCCCTCGCCGAGGCGGGCCTGCCCGCCGGCGTCGCGAACCTCGTCACCGGCCCCGGCGCCACGGTCGGATCCGAGATGACGACGAACGAGGACGTCGATCTCGTCAGCTTCACCGGCGGCCTCGTCACCGGCCGCGCGATCATGGCAGCGGCCGCACCGACCGTCAAGACGATCGCCCTCGAACTCGGCGGCAAGAACCCCAACGTCCTGTTCGCCGACGCCGACATCCCGGCCGCCATCGACAACGCCCTGACGGCAGTCTTCCTCGACTCCGGCCAGGTCTGCTCGGCCGGCACGCGCCTCGTCGTCGAGGAGTCCATCCACGACGAGGTGGTCACCGAACTCGTGCGCCGCGCCGAACTCATCCGCCTCGGCGGCCCGTTCGACGACAACGCCGAGACCGGCCCGCTCATCAGCGAAGCCCACCTCGAGAAGGTCGACACCTACGTCAAGGAAGCCATCGAGGACGGCGCGAAGCTGCTCACCGGCGGCAAGCGCGGCGAGGGCGAGCTCGCGAAGGGCTCCTACTACCTGCCGACGATCCTCGACGGCTGCGACAGCTCGATGCGCTGCGTCCACGACGAGTCCTTCGGCCCCGTGCTCACCGTCGAGACGTTCTCCGGCGACGACGCCAAGGCCGCCGAGGACGCCGCCGTCGCCATCGCGAACGACACGATCTACGGCCTGGCCGGCGCCGTCTGGACGGAGAACGCCGGGCGCGCCGAGCGCATGGCGCGCCGCCTGCGTCACGGAACCGTGTGGATCAACGACTACCACCCCTACGTGCCGCAGGCCGAGTGGGGCGGCATGAAGCAGAGCGGTATCGGCCGGGAGCTCGGCGAGCACGGACTCGGCGAGTACCTCGAGACCAAGCACATCTGGCACAACATCGACCCCGCACCGGCCGACTGGTTCAGCGGCCGCGAGAGCTGACCTGCCGCGCCCGCCTCGGGCCGAGCAGCACACATATCGCTCCCGGTGAGGTTCGCCCCGGCGAACCAACCATCCGCTTTCAGGTCCTCGAACGAACTCTGTGGGGCAGGGTTCGTTCGAGGACGACCATGTGAGAACACAAGGAGATTCATCTCGATGAAGAAGCGTTACGACTACGTCATCGTCGGTGGCGGCTCGGCCGGCTCCGCGCTGGCCAACCGCCTCTCGGCCGACTCGAACACGAGCGTTCTCGTGCTCGAGGCCGGGCGCGCCGACTTCAAGATCGACCCGCTCATCCACATGCCCGCCGCGCTCATGTTCCCCAGCGGCAACCCGCTCTACGACTGGCGCTACGAGAGCGACCCGGAGCCCTTCATGGGTGGTCGGCGCGTCGCGCACACCCGCGGCAAGGTGCTCGGTGGCTCCAGCTCGATCAACGGCATGATCTTCCAGCGCGGCAACCGAGGCGACTACGACAAGTGGGCCACGTTCGCCGGCATGGAGGACTGGGACTACGCCCACTGTCTGCCCTACTTCAAGCGCATGGAGACGACGCTCGCGGGCGCCGACGCCTGGCGCGGCGGTTCCGGTCCTCTCACGCTCGAGCGCGGCCCGGCTACCTCTCCCCTGTTCCAGGCCTTCTTCGAGGCCACCCAGCAGGCCGGCTACGCCCCGACGGATGACGTCAACGGCTACCGCCAGGAGGGCTTCGCACCCTTCGACCACACGACGAAGAACGGCTCGCGCATGAGCGCCTCCCGCTCCTACCTGTGGCCGGTCAAGAACCGCAAGAATCTCGACATCGCGACGCTCGCCTTCGTCACGAACTTGCGCTGGGACGGCAACCGCGTCACGGGCGTCGACTTCGTGCGCGGCGGTCGCCGCAAGCACTCCGTCGAGGCCGGCGAGGTCATCCTGTGTGGTGGCGCGTTCAACACGCCGCAGCTGCTGCAGCTCTCGGGCGTCGGCAACCCCGAGGTCCTCGCGGCCGCGGGCGTCGAGACCCGCGTCGACCTGCCGGGCGTCGGTGAGAACCTCCAGGACCACCTCGAGGTCTACCTCCAGCACGAGTCGGTGCAGCCGGTTTCCATCCAGCCCTGGCTCAAGAAGTGGAAGGCGCCCTACATCGGCGCGCAGTGGCTCTTCGCCAACACCGGTGTCGGCGCCTCGAACCACTTCGAGGCGGGCGGCTTCATCCGTACGAACGAAGAGGTTCAGTACCCGAACCTCATGTTCCACTTCCTGCCGGTCGCAGTGCGTTACGACGGCACGGGCGGCGGTCACGAGCACGGCTACCAGGTGCACATCGGCCCGATGAACTCCGACGTGCGCGGCCACGTACGCATCACGAGCAACGACCCGAAGAAGCACCCGAGCATCCTGTTCAACTACCTGTCGACCGAGCGCGACCGCCGCGAGTGGGTCGAGGTCGTGCGCGCCGCGCGCCACATCCTCAGCCAGCCCGCGTTCTCGCCGTTCGACGGTGGCGAGATCTCCCCCGGAAGCGCCGTCCAGACGGACGAGGAGATCATCGACTGGATCGCGAAGGACGCCGAGACGGCCCTGCACCCCTCGTGCTCGGCCAAGATGGGCACCGACGAGATGTCCGTCGTCGACCCGAACTCGATGCGCGTGCACGGCACCGAGGGCCTGCGCGTCGCCGACGCGTCGGTCTTCCCGAGCATCACGAACGGCAACATCTACGCGCCGGTCATGATGGTGGCCGAGCGTGCCGCCGACCTCATCGCCGGCAACACGATGCTCGCGCCGGAGAACCCGCCCACCTACCGCGCCAAGGCCGGTATGCCGCTCTACCCCGAGGGCGACCCGCGCAACGACGCCTGGGACGCCAAGAGCGAGATCCCGAGCGCTGCCGCCATCGTGGGAGAGCCGCGATGAGCTCGGTGACGCCCGCCCCCGACACCGAGGTCGAAACACCCGGCGAAGCCCGGATCAAGCCTGTCGTCCTGTGGACCACGGCCGTGTTCATCGCGGTCGTGGCCGGGTGGGCCCTCATCGACCCGAAGGGCGCCGAGAGCCAGCTCGGTACCGTCGTCGAGTGGATGGGTGGCTGGTTCGGCTGGTTCTACATCGCCCTGGCGACGATCGTCCTGTTCTTCGTCGTGTACCTGGCACTGCGCTTCGGCCGCATCCGTCTGGGGCACGACCACGACCGTCCCGAGTACTCAACGTTCGCCTGGGCGAGCATGCTGTTCGCCGCCGGCATCGGCACGGACCTCATGTTTTTCGCCGTCGCCGAACCTGCGTCGCAGTACCTCGCACCGCCGCAGGGCAAGGGCGGAACGCTCGACGCCGCACGTGAGGGCACCGTGTGGACGCTGTTCCACTACGGCATCACCGGCTGGGGCATGTACACGCTCATGGGTATCGCCCTGGGTTACTTCGCCCACCGCAAGGGCCTGCCGCTCGCGGTGCGTTCGGCGCTCTACCCGCTGGTCGGCAAGCGCATCAACGGCGGCATCGGCAACGCGGTCGACATCGCCACGGTGCTCGGCACGATCTTCGGTGTCGCGACCAGCCTCGGCATCGGCGTCGTCATGCTCAACGTCGGTCTCGACCTGCTGTTCGGCATCAACCAGGGCGTGCCCGCGCAGATCGGTCTCGTCGTCGTCGCCGTCGTCACCGCGACGATCTCCGCGACGTCGGGCATCGACAAGGGCATCCGCATCCTCAGCCAGCTCAACGTCATCCTCGCGCTGTTCCTCGCGGGCTGGGTGCTTGTCTTCGGCGACACCCGCTTCCTCCTGCGCGCGGCGACGATGAACGTCGGTGACTTCGTCAACCTCTTCCCGGGCATGACGCTCGACACGATGGCGTACGACTACCCGGGCGAGTGGATGAACCTGTGGACCCTGTTCTTCTGGGCCTGGTGGATCGCCTGGGCAAGCTTCGTCGGCATGTTCCTGGCCCGCATCTCGAAGGGCCGCACGATCGGCCAGTTCGTCGTGGGCACGCTGACGATCCCGTTCCTCTACATCGTCATGTGGGTGACGATGTTCGGTAACACCGCGATCAAGCGGATCCTGGACGGTGACAAGGCCTTCGGCGACGCCGCGGTCAACACGCCGGAATCCGGTTTCTACCAGCTGCTCCAGCAGTTCCCGGCGGCGACGTTCATCATCGGTCTGGCCACGTTCGTCGGCCTGCTGTTCTACGTGACGTCCGCCGACTCCGGCGCCCTCGTCATGGCGAACCTCAGCTCCGACCTGCCGGACGCCGAGACCGACGCCAAGCCGTGGGTGCGTGTCCTGTGGGCCGCCGCGACCGGTGTGCTGACCATCGCGATGCTCATCGTCGGCGGTATCACCGCGCTGCAGTACGCGACGATCGTCATGGGTCTGCCGTTCGCATTCGTCATGATCCTCGTGATGATCGGTATCCACCGTGCACTGACCGGCGAACAGCGGCACGCCAGCGCGATGCTGGACTCGCTGCGATCGGGCGCGATCGGTGCGCCGCCGGCCGCGAACGGCTCGTGGAAGAACCGCCTCGCGCGTCAGTTCGGCAGCGTGTCGGCAAAGGCCACGGAGGAACGCATGGACGATGTCGTCGTCCCGGCTCTCGAGGAGGTCATCGCCGAACTGCGCGAGCGAGGCGTCAACGCCGAGCTCGAGCACCTGGCGCAGCCGACCAAGCAGCTACGCCGTTCGGTGACGCTCACGGTGCACGCGGCCGACCCGCGCGCCGAGGACTTCCACTACACGAGCCAGATCCGCAGCATCAAGGTCGCGTCCTACGGCGCGCGCATGATCGAGGCGGACGACATCTCGTGCCAGCTCGAGGTCGTTGTCCCCGGCGGTGGCGCGTACGACGTGCTCACCTACTCCAAGGAAGAGATCGCGCACGACGTGCTCGACCACTACACGTGGTGGCTGAACACGAACGCCACGGTCGCCCAGGAAACCGAGTGACCATCGGCTGACGCACGAAGGCGGCAGGTACCGGATCTAATCCGGTACCCGCCGCCTTTGTCGTGCTGAACAGGCTCGGCGGGTCAGCGCATGCGCGCGACGAACTCGCTCATCGTGATCTGCGGGCCGGAGAAGAACGGCGTCTCCTCGCGCACATGACGGCGCGCCTCGGTATAGCGCATCTCGCGCATGAGATCGAGGATCCGGTACATCTCGTCGGCTTCGAAGGCCAGGATCCACTCGTAGTCGCCCAAGCCGAACGACGCGATGGTGTTCGCGCGCACGTCCGGGTACTCGCGGGCCGCCATGCCGTGGTCGTGGAGCATCTTCTTGCGCTCGTCGTCGGGCAGGAGGTACCAGTCGTAGCTGCGCACGAAGGGGTAGACGCAGATGTACTTGCGTGGCGTCTCGTCGGCCATGAACGCCGGGATGTGGCCGCGGTTGAACTCGGCCACGCGGTGCATCGCGACGTTCGACCAATACGGCTCGAGGTGACGGCCGAGGTCGGTAGCGAGGAAGCCCGAGTAGGCCTTCTGCAGCTCGTCGATCGACTCGCCGTGCCACCAGATCATGAGGTCGGCCTCGGCGCGGAAGCCGGAAAGGTTGTACGTGCCGCGCACGGTCACGCCCTTGCCCGCGAGCGAGTCGAGGTACTCGTCTGCCTCACGCGCGATGGCCTCACGGTCGCCGTCGACCTTGTCGACGATGGTGAAGACCGACCACATCGCGTAGATGCGGGAAGCGTTGATGCGGTCGACCGTGACGTGCTTCGGCTCGGGGCGCGAACTCGTCTTCTCGGGGTTCTGCGGGTTCTCCGGCTGCGGGGTGGTCACCGTGATTCTCCTTCGGGTGCGTGCTTGTTCGGAACAGGTTCGGGGGCTCAGGTGAGCTCGTCTTGAGCGCCGAGATCGTCGAGGACGCGGTCGGCTGCGGCTCGCGCCGTGGCGACGCAGGCGGGGATGCCGACGCCGTCGAGCGCCGCCCCGGCGACGTCGAGGGCGGGCAGCCGCGTGAGGTCGTCACGGATGCGTCGGACCCGCTCGACGTGGCCGAGGGCGTACTGCGGCAGACCGTTCGTCCAACGCTGGACGTGTGCGTCGAGCGGGGCGGGAAGGTCGAGACCGGTCGCCTCGCGAAGGTCGGCCAGGCCGACGGCAACGAGTTCGTCGTCGGCGCGCTCGAGAACGGCCTCGTCGCGATGGCGCCCCATCGACACGCGTACGTAGGCCACGTCCGGCGCGGCCTCGGCGAGCCACGGCCACTTGACGCTGGAGAAGGTCGAGGCCTTGATCGTGCGTCTGTCCACCGGAGGGACGAGGAAGCCCGTTCCCTCGGGAAGGCTCGCGTGGACGGAAGCCGGGAAGGCGTAGGTGACGATCGCCATCGTGGCGTACTCGATGCCGCCGAGCGCGTCCGAGGCTTCGGGCGCGATGGCCGCGAGCAGGCGGGCGGCTGCGGGCGCCGCCGTCGTGACGATGACGCCGTCGGCCTCGTGCGGTTCGGGCAGACCGTCCCGTTCGACTTCGAGGTGCCACGTGCCGCGATGGCCGAGCGAGCGGCGCAGCTCGGTGACGCGCGCACCGGTGACGACGTCCACGCCGCGATCGGCGAGACCGGCGCGAAGCGCTTCGGGCAGCGATCCCATGCCGTCAGTGGGCGCCCCGAACACCTGCCGTGTGTCGTTCGACGAGACCGCCGACGCAGCGGCCCGGGCGGCCTCGGTGAGGCGCCGGCCGTCGCGCAGGGCCTTGAAGAGCGGAGGCACACAGGCACGGGCCGAGAGCTCGCGGGCGTTGCCTGCATAGACCCCGCCGAGCAGTGGCTCGACCATGCGGTCGACGACGGCGGCGCCGAGGGCCTGCTCGACAGCGTCACCGACGCTGATGTCGGCCAGGTCATCTGCGCTGTCACCGGCTTCGGAACGGGGCACCGAGATCTCGACCGGACGCTCGTCGGCGGCACGAGCCACCTCGTCGTCGGAGAGCAGCCCGCGCGCCGACTCGGGGTCTGACGGAATGCCCATGAGTGTGCCGGCAGGTAGCGCCTCGAGCGAGCCGCGGGACCACAGGAGGGCCGGGAAACGTTGGGGGTGAACGGCCTCGACGCCGAGCTCGGCGAGCAGGTCGACCACCTCGGGGCGGCGCCAGAGGGCCGACTCGGCACCGACGTCGACGCGGTGCCCGGCGATCTCCTCCTGGCGCAATTTGCCGCCCACGCGCTCGTCGGCTTCGAAGACGGTGATCTTCCACGAGGGCGCCGTCGTCGCGAGATGCCACGCGGCGACGAGACCGCTCACTCCACCACCGACGATCGCGACCGACTTCATGCTCCCAGTTTCCCACTCTCAGCGCGGGTTGGGGTCGCCGGGGCGGCGCGTTGGGGGCAAGTCGTGACGTTTGTCCCGACTCGGGCGGCAGCGACCCACCAGGGAGCGACGGGTGCGGCTACTCCCCCGTACTTCCGTCGACGGCCTGACGCAGGAGGTCGGCGTGACCGTTGTGCCGCGCGTACTCCTCGATCATGTGCACGAGGATCCACCGGAGGCTCACTGTTTCTTCGTCCTCCCGAGGGTTGACGGCGAGAGCGTCCAGACCGGCGTCGTGGGCGAGGGCTTCGTCGACGATACGGTCACTGACCGCGACGGCGTCGTCGAACCACTCCCACAGCTCTTTCTGGGAGTGATCGGCCGCGTGCTCCCACGCCCAGTCCACACCGGCTCCGTGGGAGTGCGCGAGCCAATCGGGGCGCTCGATGCCGCCCGCGAAGGTGAGGTTGAACCAACCTGCCTCCACCATCGTGAGGTGCAGCATCAGCCCGGCGAGCGTCATGTCCATCGGGGGCAGGGCCCGACGCAACTGCTCGTCGTCGAGGCCGGAGCACTTCCACCGCAGCGTGTCGCGGTGGTGCTCGAGCATCCCGCGCAGCGTGGCGACCTCGTCGCCCTGCACCGGCGCCCAGCGCCTTTCGTCAGCCGACATCGCTGAACCACCTGTCATCTCGGGCGCTCCGCTCTCCTCGTGCAGCGACGTCACCCTACGTGCGGGAGGCGAGTGAGGCGTTGACCTCACCGAGAACGTCTGCGGCGCGCCGCAGATCGTCCTCGGCCAGTGTGAACGGAGTCCGAAGTCGCCCTTCGAGGCCACGTCCGTCGAGGGAGAAGGCACTGCCCGGAGTGAGGGTGAGACCGCGCGCGGCAGCTCGCCGCACGATCTCGCTCGACTGCGCGCCCGGCAGCCTCCACCACAGCGACAGGCCGCCGTCGGGAAGATCACAACTCCACCCCGGGCAGGCCCGGGCTATTGCGTCGCGCAGGAGAATTCGTCGACCGGCCAGCTCTGCGCGACGCTCGTCGTCGAGGCCCGATTGATCACGCAGCAGGCCGGCGAGAACGATCTGTTCGAGCACCGGCGCTCCGAGATCGAGCGTCACGCGCGCCGACGCGATGGCACCGATGTAGCGGCGCGGCGCGCGCACCCATCCGAGGCGCAGTCCGCCCCAGTACGTTTTGCTCGCCGACCCGACCGTGATGCACTCGGGAGCAAACGCCGCCATGGGGCGAACGCGCGGCGCCGCGTCGAGCCACAGGTCGGCCAGGGTTTCGTCGACGATGCCGACGGTGCCGTGCTTCGCCCACAGGCGCGCGAGGTCATGGCGGTCTTCCTCCCCCATGAACCGGCCCGTCGGGTTGTGAAAGTCCGGGATGACGAGCATCGCCCTCGGCGCACGGCGCGCGAAGGTTTCGGCCGTGGCCCGCACATCGAGACGACGCTCGTCGACTGATTCGACGGCGGGTACGAACCGCGCGCCACGGCTTCGCAGCGACGCAAGCGAGTTCGGGTAGCCCGACGGCTCGACGGCCACGGCGTCACCAGGCGAAACAAACGCCAACGCCGTAGCGGCCACACCCGCGAGAGCGCCCGTCGTCACGAGGATCTGATGGGGCGTCGTCGGCACGCCCCGCGCGGTGTAGCGCTCAGCGAGGGCATCACGAAGGTCGGGCACGCCGTCGCGGAAGTACCCGCCTTCGTGGGTGTACGCCGCCAGGTGCCGCGGGGCCTCCGCGAACCGTTCGGCGAGGCCGCCCACTGCGGCCGGAGCTGTGTTGGTGAGGTTGATTCCTCCCTGCGCATCGAACCCGCCGAGCACGCCGCTCACGGGTTCGCCACCGCCCGAGACGGGGCCACCGGGGATGCGCACGCGCGTTCCGGAGCCGCGGCGGGCTTCGGCGAAGCCACGCTCGCGCAGCAGTGCGTACCCGTGAGTGACCGTCGTGCGCGACAGGCCGAGCGCCACGGCAGCATCTCGCTCGCTCGGCAGGCGGGTGTCGTGCGTCAACCGGCCGTCGGCCACGAGACGTTCGATGCGGTCGCTCAACCAGGCGTACGCCGAACCTCGCTCGGGTGGTGGGCCGACGAGGCGCGCGAGGGCATTCGCCCCGATCCTGCGTTCCATGGGGCCACTGTGTCCGAATTGGCTATTCAAGACAAGGCCACTTCTGCTGCACTCTGGTTTCATGAGCACCATGTCGACGACCCAACCTCAGCCCGACGCGGCCGCGCGTTCTTCGCGTGGATCGCGCCAGCTGGCCAATCTGACGCCGATGGGTCAACTGCGTGCCGGCAAGCTCGGTCGTCGGCTGCCGCAACTCTTCATCGGCCTGACGCTCTTCGGTGCCGCGATGGGTCTGTTCGTGCGAGCGAACGTCGGCCTCGAGCCCTGGGGCGTCTTCCACCAGGGCGCCAGCCTGCACACCGGCTGGTCGATGGGCACGGTCACGATCGTCGTGTCGTTCATCGTGCTGCTGCTGTGGATCCCCATGCGTCAGTGGCCCGGGCTCGGCACCGTGGCGAACGCGGTGTGGCTCGGTTTCGTGCTCGATGCGACGATGGCGCTCGTCTCCGAGCCGAACTCCATCGTGGCGCGCTCGGCGCTCTTCGCCGTCGGCCTGCTCGTCAACGCCATCGGCGGCGCGATGTACATCGGAAGCCAACTCGGCCCCGGGCCCCGCGACGGTCTCATGACGGGCCTGCACCGCATCACGGGCCTCAGCGTCCGCCTCGTGCGCACGAGCATCGAGGTTGTCGTCCTCACTTCGGGCTGGCTGCTCGGCGGTGGCGTGGGCGTCGGAACGGTGCTCTATGCGCTGCTGATCGGCCCGCTCGTGCAGTTCTTCCTCCCGTGGTTCACGGTCGAGTTGGACGGGCACCGAGCCGAGGGTGCCAAAGCGCCTGAGGGCCCGGGGAAAGAGAACGCCACATACCCCGAGGGTGACTGAGCTTTGCCGACGCAGCTGAACGGCGTCAGGCGTCGGCGACGGGTCGCGAGTCGCCGGCCCTGACGCCCCGCACGATCGTCAGTCCGAGGACGACGAGACCGGCCGCGAGGAGAGATCCGCCGGCCATCTCCGAATCGAGGGGCGCGAGGAACGCGAGCGCCGCTCCGAGGAAGATGGCCCTGCGGGTGCGACGACGCTCGAGCAGCAACAGCGCTGCGGCCGGCACCACGGCGAGTGCGTACCAGGACTGCACGACCGGTGCGAGGAGCACCACCGCAGCGAACACCCCGATGCACGTTGCGAGTCCCGACGTGGGGTCACCCGTGGGCCTCGTGAGGGCCAGGACGATGACCAAGGCGACGGCGAGCGCCATGCCGAGCGCACGCACGACGGGCACGGCGTACATCTCGAGGCCGCTGCCGGTCTGTGCGAGCAGCCATTCGAGCACGACGCCGACGGCGGTGGGCGCGGACGCCGGGGTGACGACGACGCCCGGCACGCTGAGCACCTTGACCCATCCGAGCCCGAGCCCGTAGGGAATGCCGCTTGCCGCGACGGTGGCGGCGGCGATGAGGCCGCCGGCAGCGAGCCTGAGGAATCGTCCGGGTGCCCGCACTGCCCCGGGCAAGGAGACGAGAACGACGGGAACGACCGCCACGACGGCCGTGAACTTCACCGCAGCGGCAAGACCGACGAGCACGACGCCGAGCACCCACCGGCGTTCGGCGGCGAACACGAGCGCCGCGGCCACGAGGCCCATGACGAGGGCGTCGTTGTGCAGCCCGCCGACGGCGTGGACGAGGACGAAAGGTGACGCGATCGCGAGCGCCGTCGCCCTCGCCGGGTCGATGCCGAGGTGGCGGGCGAGGCGCGGAACGGCCCACGCAGTGAGGCCGAGCCCGATCAGGGCGGGCACCCGCTGGAGCAACAGCAGGAGCGTGGGGTCGCCGAACACCTCGCGCGTCAGAGCACCCCAGATGATGGGGATCGGCCCGTACGGCGTGGGGGTGTAGCGCCAGATCGGGTCGACCATCGAGGTGAGTAGTTCGGGCATCTCGCCCGGGGAGATCGTGTACGGGTCACGCCCGGACGCCGCGACGGCGCCCTGGGCCATGTAGCTCCACCCGTCGTGGGAGAACAGCGGCGGCGCGATGAGCAGGGGCGCCATCCAGCGCATCGTCACGGCCCGTACGTGACGGACGCGTTCATCGGCCGATCCTTCCGCCGGGGTCCGCACGAGGCTCACCCATGCGTGCGTGAGCAAGGCGACGCCGATCAGCGTGACGACGAGGGCGAGGAAGCGTCCTGGCGCGTTCGTGCCCAACCATTGCAGCGGGGCGACGAGGAAGCGCACCGGGCTCGGAGGCAGCTCGTTGAGGACGAGACCCGCGAGGAGCAGGAGCACCGAGCCGCACACACCCCGGCTGACGAGGGTGCCGGGCAACGTCGGAGCACGCATGTGCCGGAGCGTCAGCGAGCGGAGATCTCGTGGACGCGGGAGACGACGCGCGTGATGACGTCGGGGTCGGTGCTCGGCAGGACGCCGTGGCCGAGGTTGAAGATGTGGCCCTTCGCGCGACGGCCCGCGGCGACGATCTCGTCGACCTTGGCCTCGAGGGGCTCCCAGGGAGCGAAGAGGAGCGCGGGGTCGAGGTTGCCCTGGAGAGCGTACTGACCGCCGGTGCGTTCGCGGGCGGCGTCGAGGTCGACGCGGAAGTCGACACCGACGACGTCGGCACCCGCCTCGCCCATGGCGGAGAGCAGTTCACCGGTACCGACACCGAAGTGGATCTTCGGCACGTCGAGCCCATCGACAGCGGCGAGCGCCTGGCGTGAGTGCGGCTGGACGAAGCGCAGGTAGTCGGCAAGCGGGAGGTTGCCGACCCACGAGTCGAACAGCTGGACGGCGCTGGCGCCGGCTTCGGCCTGCACGCGCAGGAACGCACCGGAGATCTGGGCGAGACGAGCGCACAGGTCGTTCCAGAGCTCCGGGTCGCCGTACATGAGCGCCTTGGTGTTCTCGTGGTTCTTCGAGGGTCCGCCCTCGACGAGGTACGAGGCGAGCGTGAAGGGTGCACCCGCGAAACCGATGAGCGGCGTGCCGCCGAGTTCGGCGGTGAGCAGCTTGACCGATTCGGTGATGTCCGGGACGGCGTCGGGCGTCAGCTCGGGCAGGCGGTCGAGGTCGGCGCGCGTACGGATCGGCTGCGCGACGACCGGGCCCACGCCCGCGACGATGTCGAGGTCGACGCCGACAGCTGCGAGCGGCACGACGATGTCACTGAAGAAGATGGCGGCGTCGACGTCGTGCCGACGCACGGGCTGCATCGTGATCTCGGTGACGAGGTCGGGGCGGCGGCACGACTCGAGCATCCCGACTCCCTCGCGCACCTTGCGGTACTCGGGCAGCGAACGGCCGGCCTGGCGCATGAACCACACGGGCGTGTAGGGCACTTCTTCGCCGCGGGCAGCCTTGACGAGGACGGAGTTACGCGGGTCGACATTCGTTTCGCTCACGCTCGAAATCCTCTCATGCGCACCTGGCTTCGACAGCGGCGAACCACCCGGAGGACCCCGGTCGATCTGACAGGGTGAAGCCATGGCCTCCCCCGCCGAAACCCTGCACACCGAACGCCTCGTCCTTCGCCGCTTCGTGCCCGATGACGACGCCGACCTCGAGTTCGCTCTCGAGCTCCATGCGAACCCCGATCTGGCCCGGTTCATCCCGTCGGCCGTTCTCACCACCCGCGAGGACGCGGCCGCGTGGTTGCGCCGGATCGACGGCAACACCGCCCCGGGACGCGGCTGGTGGTGCGTCGAGGCCGAGGGCGCGCCCGTCGCGGCCATCCTGCTCAAACCGATCCCTTTCTCCGCCGGGTACACGAACGCGGCGACGGAGGATGTCGAGATCGGGTGGCGCGCCACGAGCACAGCCACCGGTCACGGCTACGTCACGGAAGCGGCCCGCGCCGTTCTCGACGCGGCGCTGGCCGGTGGCCTCGACCGGGTTGTCGCCGTCACCGACCCGGCCAACGTCGCCTCACGACGGGTGACCGAGCGTCTCGGCATGACGCACCTCGGACGCACCGAGCGCTACTACGACGAGTCGCTCGAACTGTTCGTCGCGCGCAGCGACCGGTCGGCCTGAGCCGTCAGATCGACACGAGGCACACGCCCACGACGGTGAGTGCCACGCCCGCCAGCTGAACCCCGCGCAGTCGCTCGCCGAGGCAGCCGCGGGCGAGCAGGAGCGTCGCGACCGGGTAGAGCGAGCCCAGCACGGCGACGATCGAGACCTGCCCCTGGGCCGAGGCTGCGGCGAACAACAGGTTCGCGACGAGGTCGCCGATGCCGAGCAGCGGCAACGCAAGAAGGAGACGAGGCGTCAGAGGTTCGCGGGCCGCGTTCCGTGAACGCAGGACGAGGAACGTGGGGATGAGCAGCGACAGGCTGCCGCACCGCATGGCGAGCATGGAGCCGGACAGGTCGTGCCGCGCCCCTCCGTCCATGAAGTACAGGGACAGCCCGAACGCGACGGCGGCGATCGCGGCGAGCGTCACCGGCCTGCGGCCCACCTCACCCGATAGTTCGGGGCCACTCGCGAGCACCGCACCCACGAGGGCGACGACAAGGCCCACCCCGACGATCGTCGTCCACGCGTCGCCACGGAGGAGACCGAGCGTGACGGGCACGATGGCACCGAGGGCCGTGATGGGCGAGACGACGCCCATCGTCCCGGTCGACAGCGCCGCGTACAGGCACAGCAATCCCACCGCGCCACTGAGCCCCGCCGCGATGCCCCAGAGCGCCCACGCCGTGACGGGCGATTCCCCGTGCGAGCCCCACAAACTCACGGACAGGAAGAACACGAACGCCGCAGCGAGGCCACCGAGCTGAGACAGGGTGACGACCTTGACCGGATGCATCCGCTTCGTCAGAACGCCTCCGGCGAAGTCTGCGCTACCCCAGACGGCGGAGGAGAGAAGGGCCAGGAACGTCACCACATGCGCAGGGTAGGACGCGCGGCGTGCCTCCCGTGAATTCGCCCCTTTCCGGCCTAATCTTCTGGCCATGGGGATGCAGACATTGAAGCGCGACGACGCCGAGCACTTCGCCGACGTGGTCGATGCCGTCAAGGCCGCGCGGGTGCGTCCCGAACTCTCCCTCACCGAGGTGCCCCCACCGCGCCGTATCGCTCCCCACGCCGTCGCTTTCTCCGCCGAGGTCGTCGACCCGCGTGACGACGACGCCGTTCTCGGCACCGGACGTTTCGTCCTTCTGCACGACCCCGCGGGCCCCGAGGCCTGGCACGGCACCTGGCGCGTCGTGACGTTCGCTCGCGCCGAACTCGAATCCGAGATGGCCACAGACCCGGCGCTCGGCGCTGTCGGCTGGTCCTGGCTCGTCGAGTCCCTCAAGGACGCCGGCGCCACGTATACCGCGGAAGCCGGCACCGTCACCCGCGTCGTCAACGAGAGCTTCGCCGGCCTCGCCGAGCGTCCCTCGAGCGTCGAGCTCGAAGTGCGTGCGTCGTGGACCCCGGACGGCAACGACATCGCCGCCCACCTGCAGGGTTGGGCCACGCTCATGTGCACGGTCGCCGGCCTGCCGCCGCTGCCCGAAGGGGTGTCGGCCCTGCCGGGGCGCTTCTGATGACGTCCGACTCCCCCGCCGGCGATAACGCGTCGCTCGAGGACGCGCAGCCGACCGACGACAAGCCGAGCTATCCCCTGCTCGCCGAACCGGCTGACGGCGTTCCCGAGATCGTGACGACGGCCGCGCGCCTCAAGGAGTGCTGCGCCGCCATCCGCGCCGGCTCCGGGCCCGTCGCCATCGACGCCGAACGCGCGTCAGGCTTCCGCTACGGAAACGACGCCTACCTCGTCCAGCTGCGGCGCAAGGGTTCGGGCACCTGGCTCATCGACCCGGTGCCGTGCAGCGATCTCAGCAGCCTGAATGCCGCCATCGGCAAGGCCGAGTGGGTTCTTCACGCCGCAACGCAGGATCTTGCCTGCCTCAAGGCCCTCGGTCTTTACCCGAAGGCGCTGTTCGACACCGAACTCGGCAGCCGCCTCGCCGGCCTCGCCCGCGTCGGGCTCGCCGCCGTCACGGAGCACTACGTCGGCGTCACGCTCGCCAAGGAGCACTCGGCCGTTGACTGGTCGACGCGTCCGCTGCCCCACGACTGGCTCGTCTACGCCGCGCTCGACGTCGAGCGCCTCGTCGAGGTGCGTGACGCCCTGGCCGCCGACCTCGAAGCCCAGGGCAAGGGCGAATGGGCCCGTCAGGAGTTCGAGGCGCTGCTCGACTTCGAGGGCCCGACGCCGAAGAAGGACCCCTGGCGTCGCACGTCCGGTCTACACGCGCTGCGCGATCCGCGCCAGGTCGCCCGGGTGCGTTCGCTGTGGCAGACGCGCGAGGACATCGCCCAGCGCCGCGACACGACGCCGGGTCGCGTGCTGCCCGACGCACTCATCATCGATCTGGCCCGCCGCAACCCCAACGACCTCGCCGGTCTCGTCGGCCCGCCCGCCATCCGCCCACGCGTCGGTGACGGCTCGGCCCGACGCCGCCGTCCGCGCCCCGCGCACCGTGGACTCGCGCGCTACGGCGAGCGCTGGCTCAACGCGCTCAAGAACGCCGACGCCCTGCCGCAGCGCGAGCTGCCGCCCCTCACGATGCGTACGAACGCTCCCCCGCCGATCCGGGCGTGGGCCGATCGCAACCCAGCTGCCGCTGGTCGTCTCGACGACGTCCGCTACGGCCTCCAGCAGTTCAGCGAGAAGCGCAACGTGCCCGTCGAGAACCTGCTGACGCCCGATCTTCTGCGTCGCACCATCTGGTCGCCCCCCGCCGATCAGAGCGAAGCCGGATGGCGTGAAGCCCTCGCCGCCGGGGGCGCACGCCCCTGGCAGTGCGACATCGTCGCGCCGCTTCTCGCCGAAGCCGCGCTCGATCACCCGACGAATTGATCGACCCGCGTACTCACGGGTAACCGAACGGGTTAGCCTGGCCTAGTCAGCTTTGTCTAACTTCGGGAGGCAACGTGCCCCGCACGCTCCATGAGGTCGTCTTCGTCGACGGTGTTCGTACGCCGTTCGGCAAGGCCGGTGAGAAGGGCATGTACGCCCAGACCCGCGCCGACGACCTGGTCATCAAATGCATCCGTGAACTCATGCGTCGTCAGCCGAACCTCCCGCCCGAGAGCGTCGACGAGGTGGCCATCGCCGCCACGACGCAGATCGGTGACCAGGGCCTGACGATCGGCCGTATGGCCGCTCTCCTGTCGGGTCTGCCCAAGTCCGTTCCCGGTTACGCCATCGACCGCATGTGCGCCGGCGCCATGACGGCCGTGACGACGACCGCGTCCGGCATCGCGTTCGGCGCCTACGACATCGCCATCGCCGGCGGTGTCGAGCACATGGGCCACCACCCCATGGGTGAGGGCACCGACCCGAACCCGCGCATCGTCGCCGAGAAGCTCGTCGACCCGAGTGCCCTCGTCATGGGCAAGACGGCCGAGAACCTGCACGACCGTTTCCCGGCCATCACCAAGGAGCGCTGCGACGCGTTCGCCGTCGGCTCGCAGAACAAGCTCGCCAAGGCCTACGCCGAGGGCAAGATCCAGCAGGACCTCGTGCCCGTCGCCACGCGTCACGCCGAGAAGGGCTGGGGCCTGGCCACCACCGACGAACCGCCGCGTCCGGGCACCACGGTCGAGGACCTCGCCGGTCTCAAGACGCCGTTCCGCGCCCACGGCAACGTGACCGCCGGTAACGCCGCCGGTCTCAACGACGGCGCCACGGCCTGCATCCTCGCCTCCGAGGAGAAGGCCAAGGAACTCGGCCTGCCCGTCGGCATGCGCCTCGTCGGCTACTCCTTCGTCGGCGTCGACCCCGAGGTCATGGGTATCGGCCCGGTCCCGGCCACGGAGAAGGCTCTCAAGCAGGCCGGTCTCACGATCGACGACATCGACCTGTTCGAGCTCAACGAGGCCTTCGCCGTCCAGGTGCTCGCCTTCCTCGACCACTTCGGCATCGACGCCTACGACGAGCGCGTCAACGCCTACGGTGGCGCCATCGCCACGGGTCACCCGCTCGCCAGCTCCGGCGTGCGCCTCATGACGCAGCTGTCGCGCCAGTTCGCCGAGAAGCCCGAGGCCCGCTACGGCCTCACGGCCATGTGCATCGGCATCGGCATGGGTGGCGCTGTCATCTGGGAGAACCCGAACCACCCCGACTACGGCAAGGAGAAGGTGGCCTGATGAACGACGCATCGAAGAACCAGGCTCACGACGAGGTCGTCACACACGCCCACGCGCAGGACATCCAGCTTCCGCGTCACGACGGCACGACGTCCGGCACCTTCGTCCTCATCACGCTCGACAACGGCTTCGACCACACGAAGCCGAACAGCTTCGGCCCGCTCGGCCTCGCCGAGCTGGAGGCTCAGCTGGACACGGCCGCCGAACGTGCGGCCAAGGGCGAGATCGTCGGTCTCGGTGTCACCGGCAAGCCGTTCATCATGGCTGTCGGCGCCGACCTGACGGGCATCCCCGCGATCACGAGCCGCGAGCAGGCCGTCGAGATCGCCGAGCAGGGCCACCGCGTCTTCTCGAAGATCGCCGACCTCGACATCCCGACGTTCGCGTTCGTCAACGGCGCGTCCATGGGTGGCGGCGTCGAGATCGGGCTCTACTGCGACTACCGCACGATGTCCGCGGACGTTCCGGCTTACTCGCTGCCGGAGTGCTTCCTCGGTCTCGTGCCCGGCTGGGGCGGCACGTACCTGCTGCCGAACCTCATCGGTGTCGAGAACGCGCTGCAGCTCATCATCAGCAACCCGCTGTCGAACAACAAGATGGCCACGGGTGCTCAGGCGTTCAAGCTGGGCGTCGCCGACGAGCTCCTCGCGCCGGTCACGTTCCTCGAGGACTCGCTGCGCTTCGCGTCCGACGTCATCTCGGGCGAGAAGAAGGTCGAGCGCCCTGAGGTCGACAAGGACGAGTCGACGTGGAAGGCCGCGTGCGAGAAGGCCCGCGCCTTCACCATGCAGAAGACGGGCGGCGCTGCCCCCGCTCCGCTGCGTGCGATCGACCTCGTCGAGGCTGCCCGCACTAATACGCGCGAGCAGGGCTTCGAGGGCGAGAACGAGGCCCTCGGCGACCTCATCATGAGCGACGAACTGCGCGCCGGTCTGTACGCGTTCGACCTCGTCCAGAAGCGCGCCAAGCGCCCCGCCGGTGCGCCGGACAAGGCGCTCGCACGCAAGGTGACGAAGGTGGGCGTCGTCGGTGCCGGTCTCATGGCCAGCCAGCTCGCGCTGCTGTTCATCCGCCGCCTCGACGTGCCGGTCATCATGACCGACCTCGACCAGGCGCGCGTCGACAAGGGCGTGGAGTACGTTCACGCCGAGATCGACAAGCTCCTCGAGAAGAAGCGCGTCTCCCCCGACAAGGCGAACCGTCTCAAGGGTCTCGTCACGGGTTCGACGAGCAAGGACGGCTTCGCCGATGCCGACTTCGTCATCGAGGCCGTCTTCGAGGAGATGGGCGTCAAGAAGAAGGTGTGGTCCGAGGTCGAGGCCATCGTCACGCCCGAGTGCGTCCTCGCGACGAACACCTCGTCGCTGTCGGTGACGGAGATGGCGGAGGACCTCGCGCACCCCGAGCGCGTCGTGGGCTTCCACTTCTTCAACCCGGTCGCCGTCATGCCGCTGCTGGAGATCATCCGCGGCGACAAGACGGACGACGCGACGCTCGCCACCGCGTTCGCCACGGGCAAGCAGCTCAAGAAGACCTGCATCCTCGTGAAGAACTCGCCGTCGTTCGTCGTCAACCGCCTGCTGGGCCGCTTCATGGGCGAGGCGGGCAAGATCGCGGACGAGGGCACCCCGGTCGAGACCGTGGAGAAGGCGTTCGCCGGCATCACGCCGATGCCGCCGTTCATGCTCATGTCGCTCGTCGGCCCGGCAATCGCGCTGCACAACAGCGAGACGCTGCACGGTGCGTTCCCGGATCGCTTCTACGTCTCGCCGAACCTGGCGAAGGTCGTCGAGGCGAAGATTCCGGGCTTCTACGGCAAGGACGGCAAGCTCAACGAGGAGGTCTTCGCTCAGTTCGAGAAGACCGGCTCCACGGAGCTCACCGCCGAGCAGGTGCGTGACCGCGCCCTCGAGGCCCTCGCCGACGAGACGCGTCGCATGCTCGACGAGGAGGTCGTCGCGGCTCCGATGGACATCGACCTCGCGATGATCACCGGTGCGGGCTTCCCGTTCTGGAACGGTGGCGTGACGCCGCTGCTCGACCGCCTCGGCATTTCCGAGAAGGTCACCGGACAGCGTTTCCTGCCGAAGGGCGCTGCCAGCGTCGCCGGCTGATCCAGCTTCGCGTAACAGAACGCGCGGGGAGAGCACTGATGTTCTCCCCGCGCTTTCTGTGTGTCCTCGAGCGCGCGCGACTCGCCGTTCCAAGACGGACGGTTGATCGCGAGGAGTGAACAGGTATCGTCGAGAAATACGCCACGTGGTGAACGCCACGCGGTGGGCGATTCTTTATCTCATACATGAGATATAGCATGGAGAGCATGGTTCAACAGCAGCTTGTACGGATCGGTGGCACCATCCGTGAAGTCCGGCTCGAACGCGGTCTGACGCAGAGCGCCCTCGCAGCGCAGGTCGGCACCTCGCAGAGCGCGGTCGCCCGCATCGAGCAGGGCGGCCAGAACCTCAGCATGGAAATGCTGACCAAGATCAGCAGAGCACTCGATTCGGAGATCATCACCGTGGCCAGTAGCAACCTCCCCCTGAACATGCGCATCGAGGGCGGCAAGCAGCTCTCCGGTTCGATCGACGTCCGCACGAGCAAGAACGCTGCGGTCGCCTGCCTGTGTGCCGCCATGCTCAATAAGGGACGCACCACGCTGCGCAACCTCGCTCGCATCGAAGAGGTCAACCGGATCACCGAGGTGCTCAACTCCATCGGTGTGAAGACGCGCTGGCTGCCGGACTCGAGCGACCTCGAGATCACGCCGCCGGAGAAGATCGACCTGTCGACGATCGACGAGGTCGCCGCGCGCCGCACCCGCACGATTCTCATGTTCCTCGGCCCGCTCATGCACGAGTTCGACACGTTCGAACTGCCGAACGCCGGCGGCTGTGACCTCGGTGCGCGCACCGTCGAGCCCCACCTGCACGCGCTGCGCGCGTTCGGCATGTCCGTCGAGGCGTCGAACGGCTACTACCACGTGTCCGTCGACAACTCGGTGCGCCCGACGAAGCCGATCGTCCTCATCGAGCGTGGCGACACCGTCACCGAGAACGCGCTGTTCGCCGCCGCTCGCTACGAGGGAAAGACGATCATCCGCAACGCCTCGAGCAACTACATGGTGCAGGACCTGTGCTTCTTCCTGCGCGAGCTCGGTGTCTCCATCGAGGGCGTCGGCACAACGACCCTCGAGATCCAGGGCGTCGGCGAGATCAACAAGGACATCGAGTACTTCCCGAGCGAAGACCCGATCGAGGCCATGTCGCTCGTCGCCGCGGCGATCGTGACGAAGTCGGAGATCACGATCAAGCGCGTGCCGATCGAGTTCATGGAGATCGAGCTCGCCATTCTCGAGGAGATGGGCTTCCGCTACGAGATCACCGAGGAGTACACGTCCGCCAACGGCGAGACGCGCCTCGTCGACCTCACGACGAAGCCGGGCCCGCTCAAGGCGCCGACGGACAAGATCCACCCGCTGCCCTTCCCCGGCCTCAACATCGACAACCTGCCGTTCTTCGCCGTCATTGCGGCGTGCGCCGAGGGCCAGACGCTCATCCACGACTGGGTGTACGAGAACCGCGCGATCTACCTCAACGAGCTGACGAAGATCGGCGCCACGGTGCACCTCATGGACCCGCACCGCGTCATGATCGAAGGTCCCGCCAAGTGGCGTGCGGCCGAGGTGATGTGCCCGCCTGCGCTTCGCCCGGGCGTCGTCATCCTGCTGGGCATGCTCGCGTGCCCCGGCACGTCGATCCTGCGCAACATCTATGTCATCAACCGTGGCTACGAGGAGCTCGACGAGCGCCTCAACGCGCTCGGCGCCGACATCACGAGCTTCCGCGACGACGAGTTCAGCAACTGAACCTGACGCACCGAGTCGCCTCGACGACGAGCCCGCCCCGTCACCACTCGGTGACGGGGCGGGCTCGTCGTTTCCGTACTTTCTCGTCAGCCCACGACGCGCTGCCGCTCCTGAGTGATCATCTGCTTGTGGTCGGCGTCGAGCTGAGCCCGGCTCGCCGGCATCGCGACGCGTTGGGTTCTCGCGGTACTCGCGCGCTTGGCGAAGGTAGCGGGGAAGCCGTTGGCCTTCGTCGCCGCCGGGCGCTGCGGCGTGTACAACCATGCCGTGAAGAACGAGTCGAGCTGCTGACCGCTGATGCGCTCGGCCAACGCGATTAAGTCGGCGATGCGGGCGTTGCCGTCGGCCTTCTGACGCGTCCAGGTCTTGAGGATCTTCGACATCTTCGCCTCCCCGACACGGTTGCGCAGAGCGGCGAGCGTCATGGCGCCACGGTCGTAGACCGCAGCGTCGAATTCGTTTCCGGCCCCGGGATCACCGATCGTGGTCGACCAGAAGTCCTCGTCCGGAGGCGTGAGGTAGTAGCTCTCCAGGAGATCCTGACGCGAACCCTCTCCCTGCTTCTCGGACCACAGCCACGTGGCGTATGTGGCGAAGCCCTCATTGAGCCAGATGTCCTTCCAGTTGTGAACCGAAACCGAGTCACCGAACCACTGGTGGGCCTGCTCGTGCACGATGACGCCCTCGCTCGGGCCGTCGGCCCAGAACACGTTGGAGTACACGGGGCGCGTCTGGTTCTCGAGCGCGAACCCGAGGGGCGCGTTCGGCGCCACGCCACCCATCGTCTCGAACGGGTACGGGCCGAACTGCTTGGCCTCCCACGCGACGATCTCCGGAGTACGCGCCAGATCCGCAGCCGCATACCGCTGCTGGGGGCTCTTGACGGTGGTGACGGCGTTGAGCCACGGAATGCCCTGTGCCGTGCCCTTGGTGATGGTGAACTGACCTGTCACGAAGAAGGCGAGGTACGGCGCCATCGGCTGCGACACCTGCCAACGCCACGTCTGCCACGGCCCCGAGACCTTGTTCGACTGCAGCGTGCCGTTGCTCAGTGCCTCAACGCCCTTGGGGACGGTGATGGCGATGTCGTAGGTCGCCTTGTCACGCGGGTGGTCGTTCGAGGGGTACCACCACGCAGCCGATTCCGGCTCTCCGAGGGCCGCGGCGCCGTCCGGCGTCGTGACCCAGGGCGTGAAGCCCTTGACCTTCGTCGTGCTGGGGTTGCCGCCGTAGGTGACTTCGACGGCCATGCTCTCCCCCTTCTTGAGAGCACGCGAGGGAGTGACGACGAGTTCGTGCTCGCTCTGGGTGAACTTGGCAGGACGCCCGTTGACCGTGACGAGCTTGGCGCGCAGCGCGAGGTCGAGGTTGAAGCGGCCCAGGCTCTGCTTCGTCGTGGCGAAGACCCAGGTCTTGCCCTTCACCGTGTTCTTCGTCCGGTCGTACTCGACGTTGATCGAGTAGTGGTCGACGTCGTATCCGCCGTTGCCGTAGTTGGGGTAGTACGGATCGCCGATGCCCGCGGAACCGGACGGCGCCACGGCGGCGGTGGCAACCCCCATCGGCGTGAGGACGACGGTGGAGATGGCGGCGGCGCGACGCCATGAGCAGCGCTTCATTCTGTGAGCCCTTTCGCGAAGGGCGGCGTCTGTCGTCACCCTGCGAGGTCCAGGCAACCACGTGGCACGACCTCCGCGAGAGATACTCGCGGGAAACTTGAGACAGCTCAAGACCAGCACCCGCGAAGGGCTGCAGGCGCGCCATCGCAGCGATGGCATAGCCTCTCGTCATGGCCCTGCACGCATTACCCGAAGCACTCGCCCACCGAGGTTTCTCGGGCGGCGACGATCACACCCTCGAGAACTCGATGTCCGCGTTCGACGCGGCCGTGAGGCTCGGGTATCGCTGGGTGGAGACCGACGTGCACGCCACCGCCGACGGGGTGCTGCTCGCGTTCCACGACGAGACGCTCGACCGGACGACGGACGCCCGCGGCGTCATCGCGCAGCTCCCGTGGTCTGTGGTCTCGGAGGCTCGCATCAACGGCGTCGAGCCGATCCCCCGCCTCGACGATCTGTTCACGCGTCACCCGCAGCTGTGCGTCAACATCGACGTCAAGGCTGCAGGGGCGATCGAGCCACTCATCGCGTGCATCGAGCAGCACGGAGCGCACGATCGGGTGCGGGTGGCGTCGTTCTCGGAGAAGCGCCGGCGGGCGGTGCTCTCGGGCCTCAGCCGGCCGGTACGCAGTTCGCCCGGGCAGGAACTCATGACGGCGCTGTGGGTGAGCGCCCACGTTCCCGTCGTGGGGCGGATGCTGTTCAGGCGGCTCGCGAAGGGCATCGACGCCCTACAGATCCCCGAGCGCCACGGACGGGTGCGCGTGCTCGACCGGGCGCTGCTCAACGCCGCGCTCGCGGCCGGCGTCGAGGTGCACGTGTGGACCGTCAACGAGCGCTCCGACATGGAGCGGCTGCTCGACTTCGGCGTCGACGGCCTCGTCACCGACCGAGCCGACACCCTCAAGGACGTCCTCGTCGCGCGCGGTGAGTGGACGGTCGAAGGCGACGATCTCCCGGCGTAGTCCGGATACCTCTCTGCGGTATCTTGACATCAAGATACTTTGAGAGGAGTCACAATGCGCTTGCACCATGTTCAGGTGTCGATGCCGAAGGGGCGCGAGCAGGAAGCTCGCACCTTCTACGGCGAGGTGCTTGGTCTCGTCGAGATCGACAAGCCGGGAGTACTGGCCCAACGAGGCGGATGTTGGTTCCGAGCGCTCGGCGATGACGGATCCACCACGGCCGAGATCCACCTCGGCGTCGAGGAGCCGTTCAATGCCGCCCGGAAGGCGCACCCGGCACTGGCCGTCGAGAGCGTCGATGCCCTGGAGCGGCTGGGCAACGGCATCATGTCGGCCGGCTACGAGATGTCGTGGGACGAGCGCGACACGCTCGACGGATTCACGCGCTTCCACTGCCGCGACCCGTTCGGTAACCGCATCGAGGTGCTCACGCCACGGGCTTGACCGCCAGGGTCCGTGGTCGAGCACCGGCGTCTGCCAGCAACGACACCAGGGGAAGGAACCTTCCCTTCTTGCGTGCTGGGGCCCGCCTTCGGCACAAGAAGGGAAGATTTCGCACCGTCTCGTGCCTCCATGGCCTGGCCCGCGGTATCCCTCCGGCCGGGGCGTCAGGCCTGACGCTGCCCGTCGAGGATCTCGTCGACCTCGCGGATGAGTTCGGCACCCGTGCGGCCCCACGAACGCAGCTCGGCGTCGCTCCCTCGCGTCAGAGCCCGGCGCCAGCTGAGCACGCGGCTCATGCGACCCAGGAGCAGGGCGTCGTCGACGGCGCGGTGCAGGACGCTCGAACCGAGCGCATCGCCCCACCCGCTCGAGTACGCACGCAACAGACGCGCCCGCGCCTCCGCGGCAGCGGCGTCGTCGAGGCCCTCGGTCGTGGCGCGCAGCGGCTCGTACAACGACAGCAACGGATGACCGACGTACGCGTGCATCCACTCCGTGATGCGGGCCTTCGTCAGACCCGCCGTGGTGCCGTCGGCGAGAACCGTGCCGGAACGCAGGTCGTCGTGCTGAACCGTGAGCGGAAGACCGAGTTCTTCGAGGCGGCGCGCCGTGGACGACAGGGCCGACCAGTGGTTCGGCGACAACCCGAGCCGCCGCCACTGCTTGACGATGTCACCGGGCGTCAGCTTGAGGACGCCGTCGCGCACCATGTCGTCGGCGACGGCAGCCGAAGCCCGCTGGATTCCGGCGTAGCGGCGCAGCACCCCCGACATGAGGCTGAGGCGTGACTCCTCGGTCTCCACCTCACGCAGGCTGCCACTCTCGGCGGGCATGAGGAACCAGCGACGCTCGCGGTCGGCGGCCCAGATCGACGGAACCGCGTCGGGCACGACGGTGGCCAGGTGCCCCATGAGCACCGACTCCGACGTCGTCTCCGGAAGGCCCGCCACCATGCGCACGCGCCCGTGATCGGTGTCGGCCACGAGGCGCGTGAACCACGGCGTCAGTGTCGGCTGCTTCGGCGTCGTCGCGTCACGCGTGACACCTCGACGCTCGAGCACCTCGTCCATCCAGCGGCTCGCGTCCCACATCCAATCCTTGCTGGCCCACACCTCGGTGGCAGGGCCGGGGACGAGGGCGCCGGGAAGCGGCGGAAGATCGTCGTACCGTGCCACTCAGGCGACGTCCTTGCCGGGTGCCAGGCGGGGGCGCAGGTCAGCGGTGATCGCGTCCGCCGTCAGGCCGATCTCGGTGAGCACCTCACCACGCGAGGCGTGCAGGAGGAACTCCTTCGGGATGCCGTACGTGTCGACGCCCGCAGCGACGCCGGCTTCACGGAAGGCGCGCGCACACGCGGAACCGACACCGGCCTCGACGAGGTTGTCCTCCACGACGACGACGTGCTTCGCGCGAGCAGCCAACTCGACGAGCTCCGGGGCGACCGGAAAAACCCACCGCGGGTCGACAACCTGAACGGCGAGTCCGTCCGACTCCAGGGTCTGCGCCACGTCGAGCGCGACACCGACCATCGAACCGACACCCACGACGAGCACGTCCGGGTTCTCGGCGTCCTTCATGACGTCGAGGCGCCCGATGCGACGCTCGGCGACGAGCGGCTCACCGACGTCGCCCTTCGGGAAGCGGATGACGCTCGGCGCATCGTCGATCGCGACGGCGTCGCGCAATTGCTCGCGCACCTGGGCGCCGTCACGCGGCGCGGCGAGGTGCAGGCCGGGCACGATCGAGCAGATCGACATGTCCCACATGCCGTTGTGCGAGGCGCCGTCAGAACCGGTGACACCCGCGCGGTCGAGCACGAACGTCACACCCTGCTTGTGCAGCGCGGCGTCCATGAGGAGCTGGTCGAACGCGCGGTTGAGGAACGTGGCGTACACGGCGACGACCGGGTGCAGCCCGCCGTAGGAGAGCCCGGAGGCCATCGTCACGGCGTGCTGCTCGGCGATGCCGACGTCGAAGACGCGCTCGGGGTACTTCTTCGCGAAGTCGTCGAGGCCGACGGGAATGAGCATGGCCGCGGTGATCGCGACGACGTCGTCACGCTCGCCGCCGAGCGCCACCATCTCGTCGCTGAACTCATCGGTCCAGATGCGCCCGGAGACCTCGAACGGCAGACCCGTCTCGGGGTTGAACTTGCCGATGCCGTGCCACTGGTCGGCCTCGTCGGAGTAGGCGGGCTTGTATCCGCGCCCCTTCTGCGTGATGACGTGCACGAGCGTGGGGCGGCCGTAGTCGCGCGCCCGACGAAGGGCCGTCTCGACGGCCTGCTCGTCGTGGCCGTCGATGGGGCCGAGGTACTTGATGCCGAGGCTCTCGAAGACGCCCGTGTCGGGGTAGACCATGTCCTTGAGGCCGCGCTTCACACCGTGCAGCGCCTCGTACATCTTGTTACCGACCTTGGGCGTGCTCTGCAGGCGGCTCTTGCCCCAGTCGAGCACCTGGTCGTAGGTGTGCATCGTGCGCATCATCGCGAGGTGCTGCGCCATGCCACCGATCGTCGGCGCGTACGAGCGCTCGTTGTCGTTGAGCACGATGACGAGCGGCAGGTCGGGGTCGGCCGAGATGTTGTTGAGCGCCTCCCAGGCCATGCCGCCGGTGAGCGCGCCGTCGCCGATGACGGCGACCGTGTGCCGGTCGGCCTCGCCGCGCAGGCGGCGCGCCTTGGCGATGCCCTCGGCCCACGACAGCGACGTGGAGGCGTGCGAGTTCTCGACGACGTCGTGCTCGGACTCCTCACGGCTCGGATAACCCGACAGACCGCCCGACTTCTTGAGCTTGCTGAAGTCGTGACGTCCGGTGAGCAGCTTGTGCACGTAGCTCTGGTGACCCGTGTCGAAGACGAACGTGTCACGCGGCGAGTCGAAGACGCGATGCATGGCGATGGTCAGCTCGACGACACCGAGGTTGGGGCCGAGGTGGCCACCCGTCTTGGAGACGGAATCGACGAGGAACTGCCGGATCTCGGCCGCGAGGTCATCGAGCTTGTCGACCGGGATGCCCTTGAGATCGTCCGGCCCCGAGATGGTTTCCAGCAGGGTCACGTCTGAATCAGCCTTTCGAGAGTGCAGTCTCTTGAGTCTAGGTCGTTCGACTTCAAGGTTCCATGCGAGTACACCCGCAAGGTCTGTGCGTTACCGAAGAGTCACCTCCTCCCCGTCACAACCGCGGCACGAACGTCTTGCCCCGCATCGCCTCGTGGACGAGACGCACGGCGTGCGCCGTGGCGCGCAGCCGCAGCCCCTCGGCCGACAGGTGCTCCATCACCTGCGGAACGGCGCGCGGGGGCAGCTCGTCGGCCAGGTCGACCCGAATACGTCGGTACGACTCGCGCATCGCGTTCAGCTGCGCGTCGACGTGCCACGTGGCCACCCAGGCGAGCGCCACCGGATGCCGACGCCACGCGTCGTAGGCGCGGAAGTCGGCCGGGCACTGGTCGAGGAGCCACTGCGTGGCAGCCTGCTCCCACCCCGGCGCTCCTGGCGGCGGCACTCCCCTCGGCCACCCCGGAGGGCCGCCCTGCACGACATCGGACATGGCGTCAGCGTACGCCATTTTTCGAACATACGTTCTACTGTTTCGAAGCTGCCCTACGTAGCGCCACCGCACTCACCCCGAGCACGAGCAGGCCGGCAAGAACACTCCAGAAGGCAGAGCCGACGCCACCCAGCGTCACGCCCGAACCGGCGACGACGAGCGTCACCGCGGCCGCCTCGCGCGTCGCGACGGGCTCGAGTGCCGACGCAGCAGCTGCGGCGAAGGTGCTGAACAGCGCCACCGCAGCAACCGCCGCGAGCAACGCCTGCGGCGCCACGAGGGCCACTGCGACAACGGCGGCCGACGCCGGCGCCAACGCGACGTAGACGACGCCGCACGTGACACCCGCGATCCACCGACGATCCCGATCGGGATGCGCCTCTGGGCCGGCCGCGAGCGCCGCGGAGATGGCGGCCAGGTTGATGGCGTGGGCACCAGCGAGCGAACCGGCGACACCCGCGGCCCCGGTGTAGAGAAGCGGCCCCCGCAGGCCGAGGCGGTAACCGAACGACGCTAGCACGGCGACGCCCGGCAGGTTCTGGCTCGTCATCGTCACGAGGAACAGGGGCAGCGCGATGGCGACCATCGCCGTCGCGTCGAGGTGCGGTGTGACGAACTCGAGGTGTGGCACGAGCGTCGTCGCCCCCGTACGCGAGAAGGCTCCGTCGACCCCCATGACGACGAGCGCGGCAGCGAGCGCGGCAGCGAGCGCGGCCAGCACCGCCCACCGTCGCGCGAACGCCGTCGTGACGAGCCAGGCGAGCAGAACACAGCCGATCTGCCACGGGGCGCGGGGCAGGTCGACGAACGGCTTCGCGCAGATCGTGAGGAGGATGCCCGCGAGCATGGCGCTGGCGAGAGCAGCGGGGATGCGTTCGACGAGCTTCTCGAGCCACGGCACCGCACCGCACAGGGCGAGCAGCATGCCGCAGACGGCGAATGCTCCGACAGCTCCGGCGAACCCGCCGGCGGCAGCGCCGGTCGTCGCGAGGAGCGCCGCGCCCGGAGTCGACCACGCCATCGTCACGGGCATCCGCGTGCGCAGGCTGAACACGATGCAGCCGAGCCCCATCGTCAGACACAGGACGAGCAGGCCACTCGCCGCCTGCGCCTGCGTCGCACCGACGGCCCGCAGGCCCGCGAGGACGACGGCGAACGAGCTCGTGAAGCCGACGACGGCGCACACGAGACCGGCCGTCACGGCCTGCAGATCGTCGCGCCCCATTGTCATCGGCTCAGCGTACGAGCGCTTCACGCCGATGGCTCGCGCCTGTCCACGGATGCGGTGCCGACGGCGATTCGCGCCCGATTCTCCGAAGTCGCCACGCGGCAACTTACGCATTGGTAACTTGAGGCGTGGACCACATAGTCAACCGAAGGAAGAATATGTTCTCCGCACGCCGCACCACGTCCGTCGCCGTTGCCGCAGCAGCTCTCGCAGGCGCGACGACCCTCACGGCCCCCGGCGCTCAGGCTGCCGAATCGCAGCCGAAGGACACCGTCTGGAACCTCGGCTACGACGTCGCCGCCACGACGAACGTCAAGAAGATGAACCAGAGCTCGTCGACGACCGGTTTCAGCTTCTCCACCGTTCATGTCGAGAAGGGCACGCTGAGCTCCGACCTCATGCTCAAGGACCTCAAGACGCCGGTGAAGCTCGGCGGCCTCCAGATCGGTTACGCCACGATTGCGGTCGAGCCGGTCGGCAAGGCGACGGGCACGATCGACGCGACGACGCACAAGGTGACGCAGACGCAGAAGGCGTACCTGCACATCAAGGATCTCTCCCCCGCCGGTCACGGCCTCATCAACCTCGTGGGCAAGAACTGCAAGACGTCGGCGCCGGTCGAGATCCCGGTGAGCGGCACGATGAAGGGCGGCTTCGACCCCATCACCCTGAGCGGCAACTTCACCATTCCCAGCTTCACCGGCTGCGGAACAGGCGGAACGCTCAACAAGCTCGTGACGAAGCAGGTCAGCGGCCCGGGCAACACCATCACGTTGAAGCTCACGCCGCGCGCCTGACTCGCGCAGCTCCTGACGTGGGGCGGACCGTCATTGCCGACGGTTCGCCCCGCGTCTGCGTCCGCGATCGTTGGCGCAAGCGTGCACAATGGCCGCATGGGTACCTATGACGCATGGCTCGAGCAGGCCTCCATCGACGACGCCGTCCGCGATCTTCGTCCGGACTACCGGGCAGTGCTCGTCGTCGCCGAGGGGTTGAGCGGCGGCGAGTCGAACGAGGCGAGCGAAACGCTGCTGTTCGCCGCCGAGGAACACGTGCGCCCGCTCCTGGAGCACACGAAGGTCGAGGAACTCCCCCACATCGCCGCATGGCGCGAGGCGTTCCGCGCCTTCGGTGCCAAGCCCCAACGCACCCGCAACTCCGCGGAGGCGCTCATGCGTCGCGCCGACGCCCTACCGCGTATCAACGCGCTGACCGACGCCTACAACGCCGTCTCCGTCCGCTTCCAGACGCCGCTCGGCGGCGAGAACCTGGCCGCTTACGACGGGCCGCTGCGCCTCGTGCGCGCGACCGGCGACGAGGAGTTCGACACGCTCGCCTCGGGAGCGGAGACGATCGAGCACCCCGAGCCCGGCGAGGTCGTCTGGCGTGACGACGCCGGCGTCACCTGCCGCCGGTGGAACTGGCGCCAGTGTTACCGCACGCGCCTGACGGAGCAGACGACCGACGCCGTCTTCATCTGCGACGTCCTCGACGTCGAACCGGGCGACGGCGAGCAGCGAGCCCAGGACGTTCTCGGCGCTCTCACCGAGGCCCTCGAGGCCGTCAGCCCTGGCGTGAAGCTCAGCTCACGCATTCTGTGATCCGACGGGCTCCCGTCGTCCGATCTCGGACAAGAAAGCGCCGCGACGCCCGCGCCCCACATGCCGCACCGCGATGGGTAGCGTGACTCGCATCACACGAAACCCGTAGCGAGGTGCTTCATGCCCAACGTCGCCGCGCCCATCTGGACGCACGCCGCCCGCAACCCCGACCACCCGGCCGTCCGCAGCCTCGACAAGAGCTGGTCCTACGAGGAGCTACGCTCCCACGTCGCCGCGTGGGCTGGCGCGCTGCGTGAGGCGGACATCGAACGCGGTGACCGCATCGTGCTCATCGCGCCGTCGGTGCCCGAGTTCGCTGCCGTCTACCACGGCGCCCAGGCTGCGGGCATCGTCGTCGTGACGCTCAACGTCATGTCGACGCCCGCCGAGATCGGTTACGTGCTGGGCGATTCCGGAGCCCGACTCGTCATCGCGTGGCACGCAGCGACGACGGCCGCCGAGCGCGCGGGCGCCGAGGCAGACGTCGACGTGTGGAGCCTGGAACCCCACGCCCCGGTCACCTGCGAGACGCCGCTGTCCGAGCCCGTGGAGCGCGACGCGTCCGAGACCGCTGTGCTCCTCTACACCTCGGGCACGACGGGTAAGCCCAAGGGCGTGCAGCTCACCGTTTCGAACCTGCTCGAGACGGCCGAGATCTTCATTCGCCAGCTCGAACTAGAGCCGACGGACGCGTTCGGCACCGGCCTGCCGCTGTTCCACGTCTTCGGTCAGTGCATCTGCATGAACACGATCCTCGTCGGCGGTGCGAGTCTCTCCCTGCTCAGCCCGTTCGAACCGCAGGCCATGGTCCGCGTGATCCGCGACCACGAACTGACGATCGTCGCGGGCGTTCCGACGATGTGGAACTACCTCCTGCACGTCGCCGGCGACTTCGGCCCCGCTGACTTCGCCAATCTCCGCCTGGCTGCCTCCGGCGGCGCGAGCCTGCCGGTGGAGGTCATCCGCGCGTTCGAGACCCGCTTCGGCTGCACGATCCTCGAGGGGTACGGCCTCACGGAGACCACAGGCGCGGCGACGTACCACTCCCCCTTCATCGAGCAGCGCGTCGGCACGACGGGTATCGCTCTGCCAGGTGGCGCGGTCGAGGTGCGCGGCGCTGACGGGCAGCCCGTCGCCCTGGACGAGGTCGGCGAGGTCTTCATCACCGGCCCCATGGTGATGAAGGGGTACTGGAACCGCCCCGAGGCCACCGAGGCAGACCTCGTCGACGGGTGGTTCCGCACCGGAGACCTCGGCGCGCTCGACGCCGACGGGTATCTGCGCATCGTCGATCGCGCGAAGGACCTCATCATTCGTGGCGGCTACAACGTCTACCCCCGCGAGGTCGAGGAGGTGCTCTACGAGCACCCGGACGTCGTCGAGACGGCCGTCGTCGGCATCCCCGACGACACATACGGCGAGGAGGTCGGGGCCGTCGTCGTGCTGCGACCTGACGCGTCCCCCGACCCGGAGGCGTTGCGCGCGTGGCTCAAGGAACGGCTTTCCGCGTACAAGGTGCCGCACCTGTACCGGTTCGCGGACGAACTGCCCAAGGGCGCGACGGGAAAGATCCTCAAGCGCGCCATCGAGTGGACCCACGACGAGGAGAAGAACGATGACTGACGTCCAGACCGTCAAGGGGGTCGTCGACTCCGGCGACCTCGGTGCGACGCTCGTCCACGAGCACGTCTTCGTGCTCGGCGAGGAGTACCGCGTCAACTACAGCGAGTGGGACGAGGACGCCCGCGTCGCCGATGCGTCCCGCAAGTTGCAGGAGCTCAAAGAGCTCGGCATCGACACGATCCTCGACCCGACCGTGCTCGGGCTCGGGCGCTACATCCCGCGCATCCAGAAGGTGGCCGAGGGAACCGACCTCAACATCGTCGTCGCGACGGGCGTCTACACCTACGACGACGTGCCGTTCCAGTTCCACTACACGGGCCCGGAGACCCTATTCGGCGGTCCGGAGCCGATGACCGAACTGTTCCTCAAGGACCTGCGCGAGGGCATCGCCGACACGGGCGTGCGCGCTGCGTTCCTCAAGTGCGCCATCGAGGAGAAGGGCCTGACGCCCGGTGTCGAGCGCGTCATGCGGGCGGTCGGCGCGGCGAGTGCCGAGACGTCGGCTCCGGTCACCGTGCACACGCACGCGGGCAGCGAATCCGGACTCGTGGCGCAGCGTGTGCTCGCCGAGGAGGGCGTCGATCTCGGTCGCGTCGTCATCGGCCACAGCGGCGACTCGACCGACCTCGATTACCTGTGCAAGCTCGCCGACGCCGGAAGCTACCTCGGCATGGACCGTTTCGGCATCGACGTTCTCCTGCCGTTCGAGCAGCGCGTCGACACGATCGTCGAGCTGTGCCGTCGCGGTTACGCCGAGAAGGTCGTCATCGCCCACGACGCGTCGTGCCTCATCGACTGGTTCCCCGAGGGACTCATCCCCCAGGCCCAACCGAACTGGAACTTCCGGCACATCAGCGAGGACGTGCTCCCTGCGCTGCGTGAGCGCGGCGTGAGCGACGCGGACATACACACGATCCTGTTGGACAATCCGCGTCGCTACTTCGAGTAAGTTGGCCGTCGTTCGGCGGGCGAAGGTCAGTTCGCCGAGGACGTCATGGAGTCGGAGCTCTTCATGTCCTTCTTCATGTCGTCACTCTTCATGGAGTCCTTGGACATGTCGGACTTCATGTCCTTCGACTTCATGTCGCTGGACTTCATGTCCTTCTTCATGTCGCTCTTCATCTCGGTGCTCGTCGGCATGTTCGACGACGAGTTGCCGGAGCCCTGGCCGTCGTTGTTGCAGGCGGCAACGCCGAACACGGCGCAGGCGGACAGGGTGATGGCGGCAAGGCGCTTCATGATGGTTCCTTCTCTCTCGCAAACGGTGTGCATGAGGCATTCGGCCCCCTCACCCGAATGGATGGGAGACGGGGTGTGGCCTACCTCACACCGACCGAGACGGTGTGCCATCCCGAGGCGCCGTCGGGCGTCACCTCGGCTTCCTGCGATGTCTGCACCTTGCCGTCGGCGTACCGGCAACGGGCCTTGATCGTGTGCTGCCCCTTGGGCGCGTCCCAGGACAGCCACCACTGCCGCCAGTAGTCGATACCGACATTCGGGCCGAGCTTCGCCGTCTGCCATTCGCCGTCGTCGATCTGCACCTCGACCCCGACGATGCCCTGGTGCTGGGCCCACGCGACGCCGCCGATCGCCACGCGTCCGGCGTCGATGGTGCGGCCGGCGCGGGGTGCGTCGATGCGCGTCGAGGGCTTGATCGGACCCTTCTCGCTCCAGCCGCGGTCGGTCCAGTACGCGCGGTGCTCGGCGTAGGTGGTGACCGTCAGCTTCGTCACCCACTTCGTCGCCCCGACGTAGCCGTAGAGGCCCGGCGTGACGAGACGCGCGGGGAAACCGTGCTCGCGCGGCAGCGGCTCGCCGTTCATCCCGACGGCCAGGAGAGCCTGACGGTTCTTGTCCTGGAAGGCCTCGATCGGCGTCGAGCAGGTCCACCCGTCGTCGGAGACGGAGAGCACCTGGTCGGCGCCGCTGCGTGGACGCGCCTTGGCGAGCAGGTCGCGCACCGGGACGCCGAGCCAGCGGGCGCCGCCCGCGTACTCGCCGCCCACCTCGTTGCTCACGCAGGTGAGGGTCACGTCCGCCTCGACGAGCGGCATGGCGAGGATGTCGTCGTAGGTGAACTCGAGTTCCTCCTCGACGTCGCCGTCGATGACGAGTCGCCACCCGCCCGCGTCGACGTTGTGCACGACGAGCGCGGTGTCGATGCGGTAGAAGTTCGAGTTCGGGGTGAGGAGCGGCGTCACCCCCTTCACGGTGCGCTCCAACCCCGCGGGCATGGCGGGCAGCGAGCGGCTCGGGCGCGGCAGTGCGCGCACCATCTGCGTCACCTGCGAGCCGATCTTCTGTCCCATGCCCGCGGCCACGGCTCCGAGCCCCGCAAGGGCTCCCGCGCTCAGCATCGTCCGGCGCGTCACGTCGCCCGAGGCCACGCCAGGCGCGATGCTCGACGAACCTGACGCCGACGACATCACCGCCACGAAGCTTCCGGCCCCGACGAAGGCCGTCGCGAGCGACGGGATGACGGCGAAGACTCCCCCGCCCGGCCGGGCCCACGCGGCAAGGCCGGCGAGCGCGACGAGGACACCGAGCAGCGCAACACCGCGCACGAGCCGCGTCCGAGCGAGCAGCCCAGCGAGCGCGCCGAGCAGGCCGGTGACGAGCGCCACGGAGGCGAGCAGGACGGGCTTGTCAGCGGTGCCGAAGGTCGACACGGCGAAGTTCTTCAGCCAGGTCGGAGCCGCATCGACAACGGCCGAACCGACCGCGAACGGCGGCGAATAGCTCGGCCCCGTGATCGCCGCGACGAGGTGCCCTGCCCCCGCGCCGGCGATCGTCGAAGCCAAGCCGACGAACGCTGCTTGCCCCTTGCCGAGGTCTGCGGCCGTCACAGCTGCACCGAACCCAGCACCTTCGAGGTCGGCTGGGCCGAACCGCCGGCCGGTTCCATCGACACGGCGACCTCGCGGGCGGCGCCGGCGTCACCGTGCAACAGCATGGCGATGAGCCCGTCCTTCTCCGGCTCGGGCAGCAGGCCACCGGAGACCAACTTCCCGGAGGAGTCCTTGACCCACATCTGGTACGCCATGCCGTCCGGGGCGCGCCCCATCGTCGTCGACGTGACGACGGCCTTGTCCATACCCATCGAACGGGTGACGGTGATCTTGTGCTCGCCCATGTCGATGACCGACTCACGGGCGTCGTCGGCGTGCATGACCTCCGCGACTGGTGCCGGCATGGAGCCGGCGTCGTCGCTCGCGATCCGTACCCCCCCGGCCACCGCGATGACGATGGCTGCGGCGGCAGCACCGAGCCACAGAATTGCTCGCCGGGCCGCGCGTGGCGTCTGGGAACGCTCCGCGGCGACGGGCACGACGGGTGGCAGCGGACGGGTGCGAGCCACCTGAGCGAGGAGCTCACTGCGCACGTGAGCGGGCGGCGTCAGCTCGGGGGCGGGCAGCGTTGCCGCCGCTTCCTGGAGGGAGAGCACCTCGCCAAGCGCCTCGGGGTGATCGCGCAGGTAGGCCTCAACGGCCTCACGCTCCTCGGGCGTCACGGCGTCCACCGCGTACGCACCGATGAGTCCGTAGGCGTCGCCCGGTCGAACGTCGCGCTTCATCGTTCACCTCCCATGGTGTCGCGCAGGCGGATGAGTCCGTCGCGGATGCGTGTCTTCGCCGTTCCGAGCGGCAGGTCGAGCAGGGCGGCCACCTCGGTGTGGGTGTGTCCGCCGAAGTAGGCCAGTTCGAGCGCCTCGCGCTGAACCGGGGTGAGGGTCGCCATCGCGCGCCGCACGCGCTCGGCCTCGAGGCTGCTCGCGACGGCTTCGCTCGTCGAGTCGAACGCGACCTCGCACTGTTCGACGGCGTACCGCCCTTCCCGGGCGCTCGCCGTCTCGGCGTGACGCACCCGGTCGACGGCCCGCCGGTGCGCGATCGTCATCATCCAGGACATGGCGGACGCCTGCTTCGCGTCGTAGCGAGCCGAATGGCGCCAGATGTCGAGGTAGGTCTCCTGGAGAACCTCCTCGGACTGCGCCGGGTCGCGCAGCACGCGCACGATGAGACCGAAGACGCGGGCGCTCGTGTCGTCGTACAGCTGCACGAACGCAGCGTCATCACCTCGCGCGCAGCGTTGGACGAGTTCCTCAGCGCGTATAGGAGCACCTGACCGATCCGGTGCAGGAGCGAGCGACGCGGCACGGGCCGCACGGGCGGACGACGTGAACCGCACTCACTCCCCCTGCTGACGTTGGTTGTTCCTCATGCCCGGCGTTCGGAGCCCAGCTGCGATCGGATGGGTCGGACCGCGCACATTCTGCCCGAACCGTTCCACCGTGTGCGGGCGAGAAGATATATGTCGACTTCCGAACATGTTCCGAATATCATGGATACATGTCACTCGCGGCGAACCTCCCCCACGTCACCCGACGCTCCTCGGACCTCAGCAAACACTCGGCCGAGGTCTTCGCCGAGGCCGAGAACCACTCCGTCACAGTGACTCGACGGGATGGTGAGTCGCTTGTACTCATGTCCCAGCGCGAAGCGGACGCTCGAGCAGAGCTTCTCCACATCGCTGCGAATCTCGTCACGGTGACGCTCGAGGACGGCCCCCTCAGTGAGCGCATGGCTAGCCGCTATCCCTGGATGTATGCCCTGAGCACTGCGGAACGCGAGCAGTGTGCCACCGACCTCGTCGAGGCAGCACGCGCCTCCTTCTCGACGGGGCAACCGCATCTGGCAATTACCAAGCTCACGAGTTGGCGGGAGACGGCCACCGCCATAGCCGCGGGGCTGGGCACCGAGCCTGTGGCATGGCTCGATGACGAACCCGTCGTCGAGCGCCCCTGAGCATGCCCAGGGAAGCGGTCGTACCGCGGCCGGCCAAAAAGTCGGATTACGTGCTGAAATATGCGACGAAACAGTCCGAGAAGGGCTGGCGCGATCTCGTGGCCACGATCCGCAATCCCATGAGCGACAGCTGGGATTTTCTCACTCGTACTCCCCTGTCGAAGACTCCGAACAACTACCCGCTGGAAGGCTCGCTGGCTTCGATCAGTCGTGGAGGCCGAACGTATCAACGTTGCACAAGCCCACGCTCAAGGGCACGGCCCGTATTTGGTTCTACGTGGACGGCAGCACCGTCTACCTGGAGCAGGTTCACACGGCTCATCCCAACGAGACCAAGTAACTGCGGCTCGGCCCGCAACGCCGTCGGCCCGGCTCCCTGAAGGGAACCGGGCCGACGGTGTTCAGCTACCTGCTGTTACCGCGTCACGCACTCTTGACGATGTTGCGCAGCACGTACTGCAGGATGCCGTCGTTGCGGTAGTAGTCGGCTTCGCCGGGGGTGTCGATGCGGACGACCGCGTCGAACTCCACCGTTTCGCCGCCGTCCTTCGTGGCGACAACCTTGACCGTCTTCGGCGTCGTGCCCTCGTTGAGGGCCTCGATGCCGGTGATCTCGAAGGTCTCCGTGCCGTCCAGACCCAGGTCGTCAGCCGTCTTACCGGCCGGGAACTGCATCGGCAGGATGCCCATGCCGATGAGGTTGGAACGGTGGATGCGCTCGAACGACTCGGCGATGACGGCCTTGACGCCCAGCAGACGCGTGCCCTTCGCAGCCCAGTCACGCGACGAGCCCGAACCGTACTCCTTGCCGGCGAGCACGACGAGCGGCGTACCGGCCCCGGCGTAGTTCATCGCGGCGTCGTAGATCGTGTTCTGCTCACCGTTGTTCGTGAAGTCGCGCGTGAAGCCACCCTCGACGCCGTCGAGGAGCTGGTTCTTCAGGCGGATGTTCGCGAACGTACCGCGCACCATGACCTCGTGGTTACCGCGGCGCGAACCGTAGGAGTTGAAGTCCTTGCGGTCGACGCCGTGCTCGGCGAGGTACTTGCCCGCGGGGCTGTCGGCCTTGATGTTGCCGGCCGGGGAGATGTGGTCGGTGGTGACCGAGTCGCCCAGCTTGGCGAGCACGCGGGCGCCCTTGATGTCGGTGACCGGGGTCAGCTCCATCTTCATGCCCTCGAAGTACGGGGGCTTGCGAACGTACGTGGACTGGTCGTCCCAGTCGAACGTGCCACCGGCCGGGGTCTCGAGACCCTGCCAGCGCTCGTCACCGGCGAAGACGTCCTTGTACTGCTCGAGGAACATGTCGCGGTTGATCGAGGAGGCGATCGTCGAGTCGACGTCCTGCGCGCTCGGCCAGATGTCCTTGAGGAAGACGTCGTTGCCGTCCTTGTCCTGACCCAGGGCTTCGTTCTCGAAGTCGAAGTCCATCGTGCCGGCCAGCGCGTAGGCGATGACGAGCGGCGGGGAGGCCAGGTAGTTCATCTTCACGTCGGGGTTGATGCGACCCTCGAAGTTGCGGTTACCCGACAGGACGGAGACGACGGCGAGGTCGTTCTCGTTGACCGCAGCGGAGACATCCTCCGGCAGCGGGCCGGAGTTACCGATGCAGGTGGTGCAGCCGTAACCGACGAGGTGGTAGCCGAGAGCCTTGAGCGCCGGCCACAGGCCCGCCTTCTCGTAGTACTCGGTGACGACCTTCGAGCCCGGAGCCATCGACGTCTTGACCCACGGCTTGACCTTGAGGCCCTTGTCGGCGGCGTTCTTCGCGAGAAGACCGGCCGCGAGCATGACCGACGGGTTCGAGGTGTTGGTGCAGCTCGTGATCGAGGCGATGGCGACATCACCGTGGTCGATCTCGAAACTGCCACCGTCACGGTTGACCGTCGTCGGCTTGGAGGGGCGCTCGCTCTTGCCTGAGATCGGCGAGTTCGTCGGGGCCGAACGCGGGTCGGAGACCTGGTCGGCACTCGTGTTCACCGAGTCGGACGCAGGGAAGGTGCCCTCGAGCTCCTCGTCGACCGAGCTGTCCTCGATGCTGTTGCCGTTGACGACGTAGTTGTCGAGATCGGCGACGAACTGCTGCTTGGCCTCGGACAGCAGGATGCGGTCCTGCGGACGCTTCGGGCCGGCGATCGAGGGCACGACGGTCGACAGGTCGAGCTCGAGCTCCTCGGAGAAGCGCAGGTCGACGCTCGGGTCGAGCCACATGCCCTGCTCCTTGGCGTACGCCTCGGCGAGGGCGACCTGCTCGTCGCTGCGGCCCGTGAGGCGCAGGTAGTCGAGCGTCACGTCGTCGATCGGGAAGATCGCACACGTGGAGCCGAACTCGGGGCTCATGTTGCCGATCGTGGCGCGGTTCGCGAGCGGGATGGAGGCGACGCCCTCACCGTGGAACTCGACGAACTTGCCGACGACACCGTGCTCGCGCAGCATCTGCGTGATCGTGAGGACGACGTCCGTGGCGGTGACGCCCGAGGGGATCTCACCGGTGATCTTGAAGCCGACGACGCGCGGGATGAGCATCGAGACGGACTGGCCGAGCATCGCGGCCTCGGCCTCGATACCGCCGACGCCCCAACCGAGGACGCCGAGGCCGTTCTCCATCGTGGTGTGGCTGTCGGTACCGATGCAGGTGTCGGGGTAGGCCACGCCCTCGCGCTCCATGACGACGCGCGCCAGGTGCTCGATGTTGACCTGGTGGACGATGCCGGTGCCCGGGGGGACGACCTTGAAGTCGTCGAAGGCGCCCTGGCCCCAGCGCAGGAACTGGTAACGCTCGTTGTTGCGCTCGTACTCGAGCTCGACGTTCTTCTCGAACGCGTCGTTCGTGCCGAAGGCGTCGATCTGGACCGAGTGGTCGATGACGAGCTCGGCCGGCGAGAGCGGGTTGACCTTGTTCGTGTCACCGCCGAGTTCACCGGCGGCCTCACGCATCGTGGCGAGGTCGACGACACAGGGAACACCGGTGAAGTCCTGCATGATCACACGCGCGGGCGTGAACTGGATCTCGGTGTCCGGGTCGGCCTTCTCGTTCCAGCCACCGAGAGCGGAGATCTGCTCCTTGGTGACGTTCGCGCCGTCTTCGGTGCGCAGCAGGTTCTCGAGGAGAACCTTGAGGCTGTACGGCAGGGTCTCGTGGCCCTCGACCGTGTTGATGCGGTAGATCTCGTAGCTGTTCGAGCCAACCTCAAGGGTGCCCTTTGCTCCGAAGCTGTCCGTGCTCTGACTCACGCCGACTCCTTCGTCTGTTGCCTGGGAGCGCGCCCCTCGGGCCCGCGTCCCGCGTCATTTATCTTGACGTCAAGATAACTTAATCACACGCTGGGAACGCCCCTCAGCAAAGGCAAACCTAACTTTGCCACCTGCCCTTGCCGAGGCCGTTCTCCTGCCTTGATCGTAGGTCGCCGAGCCCGTCATGTCGCCCCAGTGGGCGAGCCCGATGTCGACGATCTCAGGATGCGTTCGCCTCACCGCGGGGTCGCAGCACCGCGATGCACTCGACGTGCTGCGTCATGGGGAACGCGTCGAAGCCGCGAAGAGCGTCGACGTCGTAGCCGCGTTCGGCGAAGTAGCCGAGGTCACGCGCGAGCGCGGCCGGGTCACACGCGACGTAGGTGACGACGCGGGGCGCGAGGTCGGCGATCGTCGCCACGACGTCGCGGCCCGCACCTGCACGGGGCGGGTCGAGGACGACGACGTCGGCGCCGGTTCCGAGGTTGGCCTTCGCCACGTCGGACGCAAGGAGGTCGACGTGGCGGGCTCCGCCCATGTTCGTGCGGGCGTACTCGATCGCCTCCGCATCCGCCTCGACGCCGAGCACCGAACCGCTCGGGCCCACCAGATCGGCGAGGGCGCGCGTGAACAGGCCGACGCCGCAGTACAGGTCGACGGCTCGCTCCCCCTCCTGCGGGTCGGTGGCGTCGAGGACGACGTCGAGGAACGTGGAGGCAGCCGCCGGGTGCACCTGCCAGAACCCACGGGCGCTGACGTCGAACTCGGCGCTGCCGTGGGCGGTGTCGACGATCTCGCGTACCGCGGGGGTCTTCTCGCCCTTGGGCTGCGGCAGCTCGATACCGACGATGTCGCCGACGGAGGGGCGCACGAGGTCGAGGCCCGCGATCGAGGCGTCGAAGCGGTCACGCAGCGCCGCGGTAAAACCCTCGTCCGAGACGACGCAGTCGTCGATCTCGACGAGGCGGTGTGAGCGGTGTTCGCGCAGGCCCGCAACACCGCCGTCGACGGCGAGTTCGAGGCGGGTGCGCCAGCGCAGCCCGTCGGGGTGGCCGGGCAGTTCCTCGACGGTGAAGTCGGGGGCCACCTCGTCGAGGTCGATCTTGGCGATGCGCTGCAGCTGATCACGCACCACCTGCGTCTTGAGCGCGCGCTGCGCGGGCAGTGCGACGTGCTGCCAGTCGCAGCCGCCACACATGCCGGGGCCGGAGAACGGGCACGGCGCGGGGACGCGATCGAGCGAGGCGTCGAGCACCTCGACGGCGTCGGCGCGCAGGAACTTCGACTCGCTCGTTCCCTCGGTGATGCGGGCGACGACGCGTTCGCCGGGCAGCGTGTGCCGGACGAAGACGACGCGGCCCCCATGGCGGGCGACGCAGTGTCCGCCGTGCGCGACGCCCTCGACGGCCAGTTCCAGCCGCTCGCCCTCCATCGGACGGCCCTTGCGGGCCTTGCGACGGTTCATTCCAGAGCGGCGACCGGGTGCAGAACGTGACGTTGCCATGTCGTTCACCCTCCCCCGGATGCCCCGGAACACGCAACGCAGCAGGCCCTCACCTTCGATAGGGTCGCCTCGTGCACTACGTCATCATGGGCTGCGGCCGCGTCGGTTCCTCCCTCGCGCGCACGCTCGAGGACACCGGCCACAGCGTCGCCATCGTCGACCGCGACGAATCCGCCTTCCGCCGCCTGCCGAGCTCGTTCCTCGGACGCCGCATCGTCGGTGTCGGTTTCGACCGCGAGACGCTCGTCGCCGCCGGCATCGAAGAGGCGTTCGCCTTCGCCGCCGTCTCCAGTGGTGACAACTCGAACATCCTCTCGGCCCGCGTGGCACGCGAGACGTACGGCGTCGAGCGCGTCGTCGCCCGCATCTACGACCCGGGCCGCGCCGAGATCTACCAGCGCCTCGGCATCCCCACGGTCGCCACCGTCCGCTGGACCGCCGACCAGGTGTTGCGGCGCATCGTGCCGCAGGAGAGCACTGCGGTGCACCACGATCAGTCGGGCACCCTCGCCATCCTCGAGATCCCCGTCCACCCCGCGTGGATCGGGCACGCCTACGACGAACTCGAGCAGGTCACCGCCTCGCGCGTCGCGTACGTCTCGCGCCTGAGCACCGGCGTCCTGCCCCGCGCTGGCCTCGTCCACCAGGAGGGCGACATCGTGCACTTCGTCGTCGAATCGGCCCGCCGGGAGCTCATCGAGGCGTTGCTCTCGCAGGGCCCTCACACCGACCTCACGAACCCGCTCGCGCGCGAGCACTGAGAGGCACGTCATGCGCATCGTCGTCGTCGGGGCCGGAAGCGTCGGCCGATCCATCACCCGCGAACTGCTGAGCAACGAACACAGCCTGCTCGTCATCGACAAGTACGCCCGCGAGGAGCGCGTCAAGGCCATCCCGGACGCCACGTGGCTCCTCGCTGACGCGTGCGAGGTGGCCACGCTCGAGGAGGCACAGCTCGAGCACGCCGACGTCGTCGTCTGCGCCACGGGTGACGACAAGGTCAACCTCGTCGTCTCCCTGCTCGCGAAGACGGAGTTCGGCGTGCCGCGTACCGTGGCCCGCGTCAACAACCCGCGCAACGAGTGGATGTTCGACGAGGGCTGGGGCGTCGACGTCGCCGTCTCCACCCCGCGCCTCATGACGGCGCTCGTCGAGGAGGCCGTCAGCGTCGGCGACCTCGTGCGCCTCTTCGAGTTCCAGCAGGGCAAGGCCACGATGGTGGAGCTCACGCTCCCCCTCGACTCCCCCTACTGCGGCAGCAGCGTCGCCGACCTCGCCCTGCCGCCCGAGTGCGTGCTCGTCGGCATCATCCGCGACCAACTGCCGATGGCGCCGGTGCCCGAGGAGAGCCTCCAGGCACTCGACGAACTGCTCTTCCTCGCCACGCGTGACGCCGAGCGCACCCTCGCGGCGAAGCTCACGGGCCGCCGTCGCGACGAGGTGCAGACGGTCCTGAGCGACCGCAACTTCTGAGGTCGCTCCGAACTGCGGGCGAGGCGCGTCAGGCGCCGTGAGGCGCGTCAGGCGCCGTGCTCGCGCGCCTCGGGCTCGAGACGTTCGTGGCCTTCGCGGTCGTCGTGCAGGAGCGCGTCGTGGGTGTCCAGCGGGGTCTCACCGCGCAGGAGCAACAGCGCCATGAGGGCGAGGGCGGCGAGGTACAGCGGCCAACCGAGCGCGATCTTCGCGACGCCGAGCATCGTCACCTGGTCGGCCAGGTACAGCGGCAGCATGACGGCCAGGCGCACGGCGAACAGGGCCGCGAACACCCACGTCAGGCGCGTGCACACCTTCACCATGGCGCGGCTGCGCTGCCACGCCGTGGGGTCGTCCTTGAGGTTCGGGTCGCCGCCCGCCACGATGAAACCGACGAGCGGCCAGCGCACGACGATCGACGCAATGCTGATGGCGAGCATGACGCCCGCCTGGATGAGACCGGGCAGGAAGACGTCGGACGCATTGCCGGAACGCTTCGCGAGAAACGCAGCGAAGGCCGTGGCGAACGCCGCAGCGACGACGAACTTCACCGTCTGACGCTGCACGAGGCGCAGCACGAGCGCGACGGCGAGCACGACCGCCGCGGCAATGAGCGCTTGGTTGAGGTTCTTCGTCGCGGTCCACACCGCGACGAACGCGACCGTCGGCAATGCCGCCTCGAGCGATCCGCGCCACCCGCCGACCGCGACGGCGAGGCGCTCGCGGATGACGGCCTCGACCGTGTTCGCCGGGGGCTGGTGGTTCTCGGTCACTGGGATTCCTCGTTCTCGAGCAGGAGCTCGTAGGCGGGGTTGAAGATCGTGGGGCGGTTCTTCACGGTCGTCAGGAGCCCTTCGACGGCAAGCGCGGCGCCGACGTGAATACCGACGACCTCACGGCGACCGAGCATGACGAGCGACGCGGGCTGGACCGAGGTGTCGAACGGGTCGAGATCGACAACGAGGTCGGGCACACTCTCGGAGCGCGGCCTGACGGTGACCTCGCTGACGCGCCCTTCGATCCTCACCCGGCGTCGAGCAGGCGCGAGGGCGTAGCGGGAGGCCTCTCGTGCTCGCTGGGCCGCGGCCTCTTCCTCCCCCGACGGGCCGGGGAGGAAACGGGCGCGCAGCTTCGCGAGCATCTGCTCCATCAGCGCGTCTCGGTAATCTCCGGGCCACGCTCCAGCGGGCTGACGGCGGGATCGCTCTCACCGGCGGACTGCTCCTGCTCGCGCACCTGGGCGAGCAGCTCCGGCGGCAGGGTGAGTTCGAGCAGTTCGCGCGGCGCGCGTGCCTCACCGCCGCGTCGCACGACGACGGTGCGCACGAACTCCATGGCGCGCTCCGCGGCGTCGTCGTCGAGGGCCGCGTGGCCCGACAGCACGGCGCGCAGGAACCAGCGCGGGCCGTCGACGCCGATGAAGCGTGCCGGCGAGAAGGTGGTGCGGCCGTCGGGGCCCTGGCTGGGCATGCGCACGTGCAGCTCGGTGCCGAGGTCGCCGTCGACCTCGTCGGCCGTGCCGCCACCGGCGAGGATCGACTCGGCGATCTCGCGGCGGATGCCGTACCAGATGCCGCTCGTCTTGGGCGCGGCGAAAACCTGCAGCTGAACCGCAGAGGCACCGCCCTCACCGATGACGGCGGTCATGCCGGTGAGCACCTGCGTGCTCTCGTCGACGTCGAGGCGAAGCTCGACGTCCTCACCGGGCGCGAGCAGCAGCGCACCGAAGTCGATGCGATCGCCCTCGGGGGCGTCGTCGACGTCGAACGGGCCGTTGGAGAGGTCGACGTCCTCACGCGGGCGCAGGCGCGAACGGCGGCGGCGCTCCTCGGGGGTGAGCTCCTCGGACGTCACGTCCGCCGACTCGGTGGCCGTCTCGTCGGTGTCCTCGCTGAGGTCGACCTTCTCGTCGCCCTCGACCTGCGAGGCTGCGTCGTCCTTCTTACGTCGGAACATGGCCATGATCAGTCAGTCTCCTTCTCGGCGCGAGCCTGCGTGGCCGCGAATCCGCCGGTCGAACCGTGCCCACCGGCGCCACGCGACGAGTCGTCGAGGTCGTCGACGACGACGAACGTCGCCTTCTCCACCCGCTGCACGACGAGTTGCGCGATGCGGTCTCCCCTGGAGACGGTGAACGACTCGCGGCTGTCGGTGTTGACGAGGTTGACCTGGATCTCGCCTCGGTAGCCGGCGTCGACGACACCGGGCGCGTTGACGATGGTGATGCCGTGGCGAGCGGCCAACCCCGATCGGGGGTGGACGAAGCCGGCGTATCCCTCAGGAATCGCGACGGCGATACCCGTGGGAACGAGCGCGCGGTGACCGGGCGCGAGCGTCAGGCCGACGCGTGCCCGCAGATCCGCACCGGCGTCACCCGCGTGGGCGTACGTCGGCACCTCCAGCCCCGGGTCGAGGCGTCGGATGGGGACGGTGAGATGTCCGTCGTCGTCGCTGCTCGGTGCGTTGTCCATGCCTCAGGCGCAGTCGCGGCAGACCGGAAGGCCGCCGTCCTCTTCAGCGAGCTGGCTGCGGTGGTGAACGAGGAAGCACTTGCTGCAGGTGAACTCGTCCTCCTGGCGCGGCAGGACGCGCACGGAGAGCTCCTCACCCGACAGGTCGGCGCCGGGAAGCTCGAAGCCTTCGGCGTGCTCGGTCTCGTCGACGTCGACGCTGCTCGAGGACTTGTCGACCCGACGGGACTTCAGTTCCTCGATCGAGTCTTCGCTGACGTCGTCTTCGTTCTTGCGCGGGGCATCGTAGTCAGTTGCCATCAGTACTCTTTCTTCGATGAGTGTGCGGCGTCGCGCTTGTGGCGCTCACCGCTGATCCCCCGCTGCAACGCGCGGATGACCCGATTTGTGCCCGCATACTAGCGCGCCTCGGGGAAAAGGCAATCCGTGAGGTCGGCAAAGATGCCGGGAGCCGTCGCGATCGCCATCGCCTTGCCCATCTCACCGCCCGGTGCGCCCCCGATCGCAGCGCCTGCTTCGGTGGCGATGACCTGCCCTGCGGCCTGGTCCCACGCGTTGATTCCGGACTCGTAGTAACCGTCGAGCCGGCCCGACGCGACGAAGCACAGGTCGAGTGCCGCGGACCCGCCGCGTCGGATGTCACGCACCTTCGGCAGCAGCTGCGCGACGGCAGCGCCCTGCTCTTCACGCTTGGCCGCTTCGTACCCGAAACCGGTGCCGACGAGAGCGAGCTCGAGACGCTCGCAGTCGCTGACGACGAGGGGTTCGCGTCGTCCGTCGGCCGTGACGAGGTGGGCACCCTGGCCGTGGGCCGCGGCGTAGGTCTCCCCCAGCAACGGTGCACTGACGGCGCCCGCAACGGGCAGCCAGGCGCCCTCACGCGTCGTGTCGCCGATGCAGACAGCCACGGACACCGCGAAGAACGGGTGACCGTAGAGGTAGTTGACGGTGCCGTCGATGGGGTCGACGACCCACGTCAGACCCGAAGTGCCCTCGCGCGCGCCGCCCTCCTCACCGAGGATCGCGTCCTCGGGACGCTCGGCGCCGATGCGCTCGCGCAGCAACTGCTCGCTGCGCTGGTCCATAACGGTGACGACGTCGACCTCGCTCGACTTCGTCGCTTCGACCCCGAGAGAACGCGGGCGTTCCGTCACGACGAGGCGCGCGGCGTCGTCAGCCATGGCCGTCGCGAGATCGCGCAGACGAGTGAGCTCCTCGGCGTTCAGCCACTCGGGCAGGGCGAGCGGTGCGTCGATGTCGCGTTCCATCGGGTTCTCCTTCGCGAAGGTGCGCTTTGACGGTACGACCTCAGTCGCGACCGCACAGAGCGGGCTTGGCGGCGCGCAGGTTCGGGCAGCAGCCCGGGGCGCAGATCGACGGCATGGCCTCGCCCGGCCACGCGGGGCACTCGGGCGACTCGTCACGGGCCTCGGCCGCGCGCTCCTCGACGAGGTCGACGAGGCCGTGCACGAACTCGTCGTCCGTGCCCACGGTCGGCACGCGAGGCATGACGAGCCCGAGGCGTTCGGCGGTTTCGGCGGCCTCGGTGTCGAGGTCGTAGATGACCTCCATGTGGTCGGAGACGAAGCCGATCGGCGCGACGACGACGTGCGTCACGCCGCGCTCCGCGAGGTGCTCGAGGTGGTCGTTGATGTCGGGCTCGAGCCACGGCTGCGACGGCGGGCCGGAACGCGAGCAGTAGACGAGCGCGCCCTCGAGGTCACGCGAGAGCGTTGCGTTCGCCTCCGAGAGGATGGCGGCCCCCAGCTCGTCGTGCTGCTGCCAGTAGAGGTTGCCGTCACCGTCGCCGGGTCCGGAGGTGTCGTCCATACCGAGCGGAATCGAGTGCGTGACGAAGACGACCTGCACCTGCTCGTCGGGCACCCCGGCGAACTCGCGCAGGGCGTCGGTGACGAGGCGGACGTTGGCGCGGGCGAAGGACGGGTGCGTGGCGAACTGACGGATCTTGTCGATCTCGAAGCCGGTCAGGCCCTCATCCTCGAGGGTGTTCACTGCGGCCGCGAGGTCCTCGCGGTACTGACGGCACGAGCTGTAGGAGGCGTACGCGCTCGTCGTGACGGTGACGATGCGGCGCATGCCCTCGCCGTGGGCGTCGCGCAGGGTGTCGGTGAGGAAGGGCTCGCTGTTGCGGTTGCCCCACAGGATCGGCGTCGTGATGTCACGACGGTCGAGTTCGGCGCGCAGCGCGGCGATGAGGGCCCGGTTCTGGTCGTTGATCGGGCTGCGCCCGCCGAGCTCCTCGTAGTGGTGGGCCACCTCGGCGAGACGCTCGTCGGGGATGCCGCGCCCGGCCGTCACGCGGCGCAGGAACGGCATGATCTCGTCGGGCTTCTCGGGTCCGCCGAACGACGCGAGCAGGACGGCGTCGTACGGTTCGAGCGGGTTGGCGTCGGTCATGACCGGTCTCCAGTTCGAAGGGGCTGAGGGGCATTGAGGTCGAGCACCACGGCGATCATGCGCAGGGCGAAGGCGACGAAGACGCAGCCCCAGAGCACGGGCACCGTGTAGTACGGCGTCTCGTGCGCGATGACGACGAGCGAACTGCCGAGCAGAGCCGGCACGACATAGAGCTCTCGGCGCAGCACCTCGGGCACCTGCCCGACGATGACGTCGCGCATGAGGCCGCCACCGATGGCGGTGAGGACGCCGACGAAGATCGCCGTCGTCGCACCGGCGCCGTAGGCGAGGGCCTTGATCGAGCCTGCGACGCAGAACAGCGCGAGGCCGGCGGCGTCGAGGAGGCGCACGAGTCGAGCGATACGGCTCATCTCGGGGTGGAGCGTGAACGCACACAGGCCCGCGAGGACGCAGACGCCCATGAGGCGCCAGTCGCTGACGCCGACGGGCGGCGTCTGACCGATGAGCAGATCGCGCAGCACACCGCCGCCGAGTCCGGCCATTCCGGAGAGGATGACGACGCCGAGGATGTCGAGCCTCTTGCGTACGGCGACGAGCCCACCGGAGAGCGCGAAGACGAACACGCCGATGAGGTCGAGGAGGAGCTGCAGAGAGCCGCTTTGCGTGAGCACCATGGCAGCGACACGTTACCGCGGGCGGCGCGCCATCCCTGCATCAGGCGGGCGATAATGGCACAGTAGCGGCTACACAACTGGTAACGGATGGAGTTGCGTCGTGCAGGAATTGCGTTTGATCGGGGTCTCGGAGGACGGCAGCGGCCTCCTTCTCGCCGACGACGACGGGGGTCGCTTCACCCTTCCCATCACCGACGAACTGCGCACCACGATCCGACGTGACCGCCGCGAGCCGGCGTCCGCCGACGGCCAGGCGAAGGCCGAGAACCCGCTGCGTCCGCGCGACGTGCAGGGCCTCATCCGCGGCGGGGTGCCGCTCGAGGAGATCGCCGAGCGTGCCGGGTGGACGCTCGAGAAGGTGCAGCGCTACGAAGGCCCGATCCGCGCCGAGCGCGACTACGTCTCCGGTCTGGCGCAGGGTGTTCAGCTGTATGGGCGCGGTGAGACGACGACGCTGCGTGAGCGCGCCGACCGTCGTCTCGCCGAGCGCGGCGTCGAGGCCGAGCGCGTCGTGTGGGACAGCTGGAAGAACGACGACGCCCACTGGACCGTCACCGTGCGCTTCCCCGCCGGTGGTCGCCAGCGTGAGGCCACGTGGCTGTTCGACCCGGTGAACCGCGCACTGCGCACCGTCGACGACGAGGCCCGTTGGCTCGGTGGCGACGAGATCGCCGCCGCTGACGAGGAGGCTCCCGAGCGTCAGAAGGCCGTCGCGCGCAAGAAGGCCGGCGGTTCCGCTCGCGCCGCACGCCCGGCGTCCGTCTACGACGTCGAGGCCGAGGGCGGTCTCGAAGACGCACAGGCTCCTCACCTCGGTGCGACGCTCGGCTCGAGCGACGACGCCGGCAAGCCTGCCGACCTGACCGCGTCGATGCGTGCGCGCCAGGCGAGCCGCAGTCGGTCGAAGGGCTCGGGTCGCTCGAACGCGTCTCGCCCGACGGCGCTGCCGAACGTGACGAGCGGCTCCCCCGACGTCACGCGCGTCGAGCGTCTCGACCTCGGCACGACGCCTCCCCCGGCGCCGAGCCACCCGCGTCCGGAGGAACTGCACGCTCGTTCCGACAGCGACGCCGACAACGCGAACACGAACGCGAACGCTGAGAAGAACGACGACACCTCGCGCCGTGCGACGGCCGGTGTGACGGCGCTGCCGACGCGCAAGACGGCCGATGCGCCGACCGCTGACGAGCCCGACGTCGATGTCCACGCTGCCGACGAATCCGACGATGTGGCGGCCGAGAAGTCGACGTCAACGGGTTCGCGTCGCCGCAAGAGCCGCCGTTCCCGCGCCAACCTCGAGCAGGCGTCCGTGCGCGCGGCGTTGCACGACGACGACGCCAAGCAGGACGAGTCGCTCTTCGGCGAGCTGCCCGGCTTCCACGACGGTGGCGACGTTCACCAGCTGCACGACGTCGAGGACGACGCGTTCGACGAGGCCAACCTCGACGAAGCCGACGACGTTGCCGAGGCCGACGTCGAGGACGCAGTCGACGACGGCGCTGAGACGAAGGCCGCAGGCTCCGCGGTGGCCGATGACGAGGTCGTTCAGGAGGAGTCGCTCTTCGACGAGGTCGACGAACCCGCTGAGGCTTCGGCTCCCGCGAAGAAGAGCACCCAGAAGCGCACCTCGGTGCCCGAGCGTGCGAGCCAGTCGCGCAAGAGCAGCCGCCCGAGCGTTCCGAGCTGGGACGACATCATGTTCGGTGGCCGCGGCCCCAAGAAGTGACTTTCAGGGCTGAGCCTCTGCGCCAGACCTGACGGACAGGAGAACGCCCGACCTCGCGCCACGTGCGCTGAGGTCGGGCGTTCGGCGTTCGAGTGGGGGTTACCGAGCGGTGTCGGCGTGAAGGTTCGGCAGCTCGTCGTTGCGAGGCGTCAGCGGTCGCGGCGATCCCAGCCGTCGTCGCCATCCCACTGCGGCCGGTAGGACGACGATCGGCGCTCCTGCTCGGGCATGCGGCGCGTGCGATCGTCGCGCGGCTCCCCGGTGTTTCGGGAGTCCGACGTCGGCACCGGAAGCGTCCGGCGGTTCTCCTGCCACGCGTCGTACGGGTCATATCCGTCGCGGGAACTGCCGTCGTACTCGCCGTACCGGTCGCCGTCCTGGTCGTACCGATCATCGTCGCGATAGCGCTCGCCTCGTGAATCTCCGGCCGGCTCACCGCGGCGCCAGCGCCGCGTGCGCGGAGTCGTCGGCAGGTCGTCAGGGGCTCGGGTGAAGGCGTCGTCCGAGGTCTCCGTCACGGTGTCGGCGAAGGCGCCACCACGTCGGGCGCCACGACCGTCATCGTCCTTGCCGTAACCGCGACGTCGCGGCCACGTCGGTCCGCGCCCGGCGTTCCACAGCATGACGAGCACGGCCCACCCGACGAGCAGGACGGCGGCAGAGTACAAGCCGATCGTCGCGTCGGTCGGCACGACGCAGGCGTAGATGCCACCGATGACCCACGCGAGCTGGAGCACCGTCTCGGAGCGCGCGAAGGCGCTCGTGCGCACGGCCTCGGCGAGGTGATCCTGAATGAGCGAGTCGACGGCGAGCTTGCCCAACTGTTGTCCGAGACCGGCCACGAGGCCGACGACGATGGCCGTCACGAGGGTGAAGTGCACCGCGCAGACCACCATGGCCACCGCGTCGGCAAGCAGCGACCCGATCACGACGGTGCGAGGCGCGAAGTTCTTGACGAGCGAACCGAGCACCGTACCGAGCGCATTACCCAGCGCGGCCGCGCCGACGACGAGCGCCAGTAGTGTCGTGGCGCGATCCTCCCAGCCAGGTAGCGGATGGGTCTTCATGAGGAAGGCCATGAACATCGTGAGGAAGCCGCTGATCCAGCGCAGACCGACGTTGGCGCGCAGCGCAGAGACGATGACGCTCGGCAGGCGCACCTGGGCGCGTCCGGAGCGCAGTGAGTCGGTGCGTTCGGAATCGATGTCAGGCGGCAACAGAATGGCGAGCACCGTGCCGACGACGAAGAGCAGGAACGCGGCACGGAAGGCCCACGTCGCGCCGAACAGGGCCGCGGCTCCACCGGCGAGCGGACCGCCGATCGTCGCTCCCGCCACGCCGGCGAGGCTCATGCGGCTGTTGGCCTTGACGAGCGTCATGCCGTACGGAAGCAGCCGTGGCGTGGCCGATGATCGAGTGACGAGGTAGGCCTTGCTCGAGACGAGGATGGCCAGGGCCGTAGGGAACTGCCAGGTGGAGCCCTTCTCGATGGCGTCGGCGAGCACCCAACAGAGGAAGCCGCGCAGCGCGAGCGTGCCGCCCATGGCCCAGCGGCGCCCGTGCCGGTAGCGGTCGAGCAGAGGGCCGATGAGCGGCGCCACGATGGCGAAGGGCAGCATCGTGAGCACGAGGAACAGCGCGACGTGGTCCTTCGCCTCGCCGGGCTGCGCGGAGACGAACAGCGTGCCGGCGAGGCCGACCATGACGGCGGCGTCGCCGGCGTTGGAGAGGGCGTGCACCTCGATGAGGCGCCCGAGGCCACTCTCCCCCGCGCCCTGGGCGTTGCTCGCCCGGCGGGCGGCGCGCAGCGTCGTCTTCGTGGCACCCGCGCTCAGGCGGTAGGCGCCGCGTGCTGCACGCCCGCCCATGACTCCGGCACTGCGCAGGCGTTCGGCGCGTCCGCGGTGGGGCGCTGCCCCGACGCGCTCGCGCCGCTCCTCTCGCTCGTGCCGTTCGTTCATCGCGCTCGCCTCAGCCGGCCGCGCCGCGCGACTGATCGGTGAAGGTCGAGGGCGGCACGGGGCACACGTCGAGGTCGAAGGGCATCTGCTCGGCGCCGATGGCGCGGGCGGCGTGCGACGTCATCCGACGCATGAAGTGACGACGGCACAGCACCTCGTACTCCACCAGCGGCGTCTCCGTCTGGTCGCCGGTGTCACCGACGACGACCTGCTCGCCTTCGACGACCATGGTGCCGTCGACGACGCGGGCGTTGTGGGTGGCGCGCTTGCCGCACCAGCACAGGGCCTCGACCTGGAGCAGCTGGGTGCGGTCGGCGAGTTCGAACAGGCGCCGCGAGCCGGGGAACAGCTGCGTCTTGAAGTCCGCGGTGATGCCGAAGGCGAAGACGTCGACGTCGAGTTCGTCGACGACGCGCGCGAGTTGGTCGATCTGCTCGGGCAGGTAGAACTGCACCTCGTCGGCGATGACGTAGTCGAGGCCGCCAAGCGTCACGCCCGCGGAGACGGCGAGATCCCACAGGTCGACCTCGTCGCTCACCTCGATGGCCTCGTGACGCAGGCCGAGGCGCGAGGAGATGACGGCTTCACCGGCGCGGTCGTGCTGGGTCAGCACGATGCCGCGCTGCCCGCGGGCCGCGTGGTTGTGATCCATCTGCAGCGCGAGGGTGGACTTACCGCAGTCCATCGTGCCGGTGAAGAAAACGAGCTCAGCCACGGGCAGTCACCTTAGCGCGGCGGAAGGTGGAGGAAGGGCACGTCGAGTTCCTGCGGCGTCATGGCGCCGTGCTGGCCGATGAGGGCGAGCACCTGATGGCTCATGACGCGCGAGTCGACGTAGCCACGGGCCGCGCGCATCGAGACGACGACGTCGCCGAAGCGGCCCGCCGTGCCGGCGTCGAGAGCGCCGACCCAGCCGAGGTCGCTCAGTTCCTCGCGGGTGAGCACGTGGCCGTCGCTGCCGACCTCCTTGCGCCAGGCGGCGAGGACGTCGTCACGCTCGCCGGGCTCGACGTAGAGGTGCAGCGCGCGCATCTCGCCGCCAACGGTGCGCACGCCGTCGCGCAGGTGGGGGGTTTTGGCGATGTCGACGCGGGCGTCGAGCGGGACGTCGACCATGCCGTGGTCGGCCGTCAGCGTGAGGGACGTGCCGACCGGACGCTGGGAGGCGAGGCGCTCGAAACCGCGGTCGAACGCTTCGAGTTCGGTGGCCCACTGCGGCGAATCGATGCCGTGCACGTGCCCGGCCTTGTCGATCTCACCCCAGTAGAGGTAGACGAGACGATGGCCACGCCGGACGGCGGCGAGCGCTGCGTCGATGCGGTCCTCGAGCGCCTCGGCGCCGTAGAACACCGCGCCGCGAAGGGCGGCATTCGTCAGGCCGGAGCCTTCGAAGTAGTCGGGCCCGATCATCGCCGGGCGCAGGTCGGCCTGGTCAGCCCGTTCGAAGACAGTGGCGTTCGGCTGCCAGACGCGTGGCTCGGGGCCGCGCTGCCACGTCAGTTCGTTGAAGAGCATGCCGGTGGCCGGGTCGACGACCTGGTAGCCCGCGAGGCCGTGCGCACCCGGCGGCAGGCCCGTGCCGAACGTGCCCATGGAGGTGGCGGTCGTCGTCGGGAAGCCTGCGGCGAGCGTCTGGACGTGGTCGAGGTGCTCGTGGAGGAACGGCGCGTGCGCGCTGCGCCTGCGCAGGAGCCGCGCGCCGAGACCGTCGGCGAGCACGACGATGCCCGCCTTCGCCTGCGGCAGCTTGCGCCCCTCCCCCTCGAACGCGGCCGGAGCGAGCGTGCGCGCGACCGACGGCAGAACGGACGCAAGGCCTTCGGTGTCGTACCGGGGTGCCTTCATGAATCCGTCCCGGTCAGCGTCGGCCGACGACGGCCGACAGGGCATTGGCGAAGCTCATCGCCTGGTTGAGGCTGCCTTCGCCCTCGGCGTCGGCAGAGATACGTAGGCTGATGTCGTCGCCGGTGATCGTGCCGTCGTAGCCGTGGTCGGCGTCGCACTGCGGGTCGCCGCACGTGGCGGGCAGCAGGTCGACTCGGCTGACGGTGCCCCACCCGACGGTGAGCGTCACCTCGCGCCCGAGCGTGCCCGGGCGGTAGGTCTCGGCGTCGGCGACGACGTGCGTCAGCGTCACGCCGCGCACGAACGACAGCGCCACGGCCTCCGACGTCGCGGTGACGGCCGAGTGACCCGAGCCGTGCGCGTGGGTGCGCGGGTCGGCGTGATCGTCGGCGTGCGCGATGACGAGCTTGTGCGGCGTGAGCGCGAGAACCGTGATGTGGCGGTGGAATTCGTCCTGGTCGAACGTCGTCTCGAGGTGCACGAGGTGGTGACGCACCTCGTCACCGGCGAGCGCCGTGGTGACGACGTCGCCGACGAGAGCCGGGAAGTAACCGGCCTTCTCGATGTCGCGGACGAGGTCGGCGGGCAGGGTGGCAGACATGCGTGCCATCATCCCACCTTCGTCGCCCCCGGCGCGTGTCGGTCGCCCGAACCTCACGTCATGGCCCGGCGCCCGGAATCCTGGCGCAGCGAGTGCGGCGCCAGCGTGATGCGGGCGCCCAGGACATCAAGGCCGGTGGGGTTGGTGCTCACCGGGTTGAGTTCGAGGTGGGCGATCTCGGGGTTCTCGTCAGCGAGGATCGCGACGCGCGAGACGAGGTCTTCGATGGCGGCGCGATCGGCGGCGGTGCCGTGGCTGCCGTCGAGCAGCGGCCACGCCTTGATGGAGCTGACGAGGTCGGAGACGTCGCTCGTCGTGAGGGGCGGGATGCGGTAGCCGACGTCGTCGAGCAGGTCGGTGGGCGGGCCGCTGACGGAGAACGTGACGACGGGGCCGAAGAGCGGGTCCTCCGAGCTCGTCACGACGCAGCCGATGCCCGGCGTCGCCATCGACTGGACGACGAACTGGTCGGCCCCGAACTGGGTGAGGCGTTCCTCGAGCGCTTCGAAGGCCTCGACGACGGCGAGCGGCGAGCGCAGGTCGGCGCGCAGGGAGCTCGCCACCTGGTGGCGCACCTCCGGAGCGATCGACTTCACGACGACGGGGAAACCGAGCTTCTCGGCTGCAGCGACGGCTTCCTTCGAGGTGCGCACCGGAATCGACTGCCACACGGAGATGCCGGCGAGACCGAGGAACTCGGCGACCTCGTCACCGGTGAGGTCGCGGCCCTCGGGCTGCTCGGTCATGACGCGGCGCACCATGGCGCGCACGCCCTTGCGGTCGATGCCCTCCGGCGCGAGGGGCTCACCGCGGTCGCGCTGGAGCCAGCCGGCGTAGTTCGTCACGGCGGCCAGGGCGCGGATCCCGTCCTCGGGCATGGGGTACGACGGCGTGACGACGCGCTCGCCGTCAGGGCTCGTGGCGGTGAGGGCCTCGGACGCGCCGTGGATGCCGAGGAAGGTGGTGATGCACGGCTTGTCGTAGCAGGCGCTCACCTCCGCGACGGCCCGCGCCACCTCGGTGCCGCCGGAGATGAGCGGCGGGATGAACGAGGCGATGACGGTGTCCACCGATTCGTCCTCGAAGGCTGCGACGAGGGCGTCACGGAAGCTCTCGACATCAGCATCGGGCGCGAGGGCGACAGGGCCCCGCGTCACCTCGAGCTTCCAGCTCAGTGCTGCGTCACCGCAGAGCGCGCCGAGGGCGTCGGAGTTCGTCACAACGGCGACGCGGCGCCCCTTGGGCAGCGGCTGGTTGATGACGAGCTGGGCGACGTCGAACAGCTGGTGGACGTTGCCGACGCGGATGACGCCGCTCTGGCGCAGCATCTCGCGGAACGCGGCCGGGCTCGTGCGGGTCTCGCGGACGCGGTGGCCCGGGGGCACACCGAACGCCGAGACCTCGGGCTTGACGACGATGACGGGCTTGCGCAGCGCGAGCTGACGGGCGATGCGCGTGAACTTGCGCGGGTTACCGACCGACTCGAGGTAGAGGCCGACGGCGTGAGTTTCGTCGTCGTCGATCCAGTACTGCATGAGGTCGTTGCCGGAGACGTCGATGCGGTTGCCGGCGGAGGCGAAGTCCGAAAGACCGAGGCCACGACGCCCGGCGCTGGCGAGAACCGCGATGCCGAGCGCGCCGCTCTGGGCGAAGAGGCCGAGGTGACCGGCGGGCGGCATCTCGTAGGCGATGGAGGCGTTGAGGCGCGTGTCGGCGCGCGTGTTGATGAGGCCGAAGCTGCTCGGGCCGACGACGCGCATGCCCTGGCTGCGCGCGAGGCTGAGCAGTTCGGCCTGACGCTCGGCGCCCTCGGCGGAGCCGGTCTCGGCGAACCCGGAGGAGACGACGAGCAGCGCCTTGACGCCGGCCGGGCCGCACTCGCGCACGACGTCGAGCACCTGCGCGGCAGGCACGGCGATGATCGCAAGATCGACGCGGCCCTCGATGTCGCCGAGGCTGCGCACGGTGCGGTAGCCGTCGATCTCCTCGACGCTGGGGTGGACGACGTCGACGCGACCGGTGAACCCACCCTCACGCAGGTTGGCGAGCACGCGCCCACCGACCGACGGGCCCTTGCTCGAGACGCCGATGACGGCGACGGACGACGGGTTGAGCAGGGCGCGCACCGACTGCGATTCGCTGCGCTGTTCGCGCGCGAGGCGCACGGCCTGCGACTTCTCGTTCGGCTCGATCTCGAACCGCACGGAGATGACGCCGTCGTCGAAGTTGCGCTTGACGTCGTAACCGGCCTCGGTGAAGACCTGGATCATCTTGCGGTTCTGCGGCAGGACGTCGGCCACGAACTCGGCGACGCCGTTCTCAGCGCCGATGGCGGCGAGGTGTTCGAGCATGACGGAGCCGACGCCGCGGCCCTGGAAACTGTCGGCGATGTTGAACGCGACCTCCGCCGAGGGAGCATCCGGCCCACCGAGGCGGTCGTAGCGGCCGATGCCGATGATGTCGTCACCGACGAGACCGACGAGGGCAACGCGCTCGACGTGGTCGACGTGGGTGAAGCGCGTGACGTCACGGTCACTCAGGCGCTTGATGGGGGCGAAGAAGCGCAGGTAGATGGACTCTTCGCTCTGGGCAGCGTGAAAGCGGTGAAGGCGTTCCGCGTCGTCAGGGCCGATGGGGCGCACGTGGGCCACGGAGCCGTCACGCAGGACGACGTCGGCCTCCCACTCGCGCGGGTAATCGGCTGGCGCGGACTCCACCTCATCGCTCATGACTTCATTCAACCACCGTGGCCTGCGACGGACGTGTGAGTCCAGCGGCCTCCTCGATCGCTCGATCGCCACAGCTCGCCGTCGGTGCGTGAGAGGGCGAGGAACTCCTGGCCGAGGGTGCGCACATCATCCATGCCACCGGTGGGCGCGTCGTCGCCGCCGCTCGATTCGCTCCAGCTGCGGCCGCCGTCGGAGGAGACGCGCAGCGGGTTGTCGTCGGAGGTGCGCGTTGTGGCGTCGGCGGCGGTGCGCGGGCCGCCGGAAGCCGCGACGATGTGTTCGCCGTCGGACGTGGCCAGCGAGATGCCGCCCTGGGTGGGCAGCGACAGGTTGCCGGTGCCGAGGAGTTGCCAGGTGCCGCCGCCGTCGGTGCTCGTGACGGTGGTGAAGCTCGTCGTCTTGGCGGAGACGGCTTCATCGCAGACGGCGACAAGACGGTTGGTGCCGTTGCCCGCGATGGCGCTGAACGGCTTTCCGCTGCAGGCCGATCCGGGGTTGAGGGGTGCGAGGCTGTCGCCGGCCAGACGCCAGGCACCGGGGGCGTCCCCGCTGCCGGGTTCGTTGCCGGCGAGGACGATGAGGCTGTCACCACCGACGACGAGGTTCGCGGCGTCGATCTGGCTCGTGGGCGTCGCGGCGGCGATCGTCTGGGCCAACCGCGGGGTGTCTCCGCCGCCGAGGCGGGAGATCTCCAGACGCCCCGAGCAGGTGCCCTGGATGCAGCCCGACGCCGTGAGCGCGAGGGTTTGTTTGTCGTGGACGACGACGTCGAGGACGGTGCTGCCGGGGTGGTCGACGTGGGTGAAGGTGCGTCCGCCGTCGCGCGTGACCCACAGGTCGCCGCCGTAGACGTAACCCGTGGTCGGCGAGGTGAAGAGCACCTCGCTCAGGGCACCGGCGGGCTGGACGCGCGGCTGCGTGGCCCCGGTTGCCGCAGACGTGTCGGCGGAGCTGAACGTGTGCATCTGCGTCCACGTCTTGCCGTCGTCGGTGGAGCGCACGAGGGCGGGGCACGGCGTGCCGGAGCAGTCGCCTTCCCCGAGGCCGAAGAGGGTGTAGTCACCTGCGTTGGTCACCGACCAGAGAACGAACTTCTCATCGACCGCCGAGATGGTCTGTTCGCCTTCGACGTCCGCTGCGCCGCCGGGCGCCGGGGGCTGAGCCTGTTGGGCATCGGCGACGGTCTCCCCCTGCGCGACGCCGGTGGGCGCGAAGGGGTCGCGCACGATGGTCCACGCGCCGATGAGGCAGAGCCCGATGGCGCCGAAGGCTGCCAATTGGGCGATCCACGAACGTTGCGGAGCGAGACGGCGCAGCCAGCCGGGCACGCGGCGTTCACGCGCGGGGGTGCGCGGGGCCTGCTCGCTCGGCGGTGTCACGGGAAAAGGGTATCGAGCCGGGCGCCGTCACCGACGCCGCCGCGCCTCTAGCGAATTCGCTCGACGGCCGACGCCGCTGCCTGTTCGAGGTCGGCTCCGGTGTTGGCGAGCGCCTCGTCGAGGTCGGTGTAGCCGGCGTGGATGGGCTCGACGGCGACGATTGTGTCGTCGATGAGGGCGCGCCCCTCCGGGCGGACCTCTCCCCCGAGCATGACGACGGGCACGCCGTGACGGCGGGCGATTTCGGCGACGCCCCAGGGCGTCTTGCCGAAGCGGGTCTGCCCGTCGATGCGGCCTTCGCCGGTGAGCACGAGGTCGGCGTCACGCACCGCGTCCTCGAGCCCCACGGCCTCGGCGACGACATCAAGACCCGGCCGGAGCGTCGCACCCGTGAGAGCGAGGAACGCAGCGCCGATTCCCCCGGCAGCGCCCGCCCCGGGCAGGTTGCGGACCTCACGGCCCGTCGCCGTCTCGAGAACGTCGACCCATCCTGCGAGCACCTTCTCGATGACGGGCACCCGCGCGGGCGTCACGCCCTTCTGCGGCCCGAAGACGGCGGTGGCGCCGTCGGGCCCGAGCAGCGGGTTCGTCACGTCACTGGCCAGGATCACCTCGACACCCGCAAGCCGCGGGTCGAGCTCCGACAGGTCGAGCGAGGCCACGTTGTTCATGCCCTCGGGCGTCGGAGTGACCGGCCTGCGGTTGGAGTCGAGCAATCGCCCACCGAGAGCGGAGATCATGCCCGCGCCACCGTCGTTCGTTGCCGATCCTCCGAGACCGATGACGACCCGGCGCGGGTCGAGATCGAGCGCGGCCGAGACGAGGTGCCCGACACCAGAACTGCAGGAGCGGTAAGGATCGCGCAGTTCCACCTCGATGTGATGCAGCCCGGCCCCCTGCGCGACGTCAACGACGGCGAGGCGTTCCGAAGCGACCCACCCGAGCTCAGCTGTGCGAGGACGTCCGAGCGCGTCCGTGATGTCCACGGCGATCAGCTGACCGCCCAGCGCCGCCATGAGGGTTTCGGTTGTGCCCTCTCCCCCGTCGGCCACCGGCAAATCGACGACGTCCGCCGACGGAAGGACGCCGCGCACTCCCCGAGCCAGCGCTGCGGCGGCGTCGACCGCCGAGAGCGCTTCCTTGTAGGAATCGGGGGCACAGACAACCTTCATGGGGCTGACCTCGTTCTCATTCGCCTCGCGGGGCGACGATCATCGGGATGGGCAGGTGGGCGAGCATCCGGCTCGCCACTGTACCGATGAAGGTCTGTTTGCCCTGCGCCAGGCGGGACGAACCGATGATGAGCGCGCTGTCGGGCTTCCACTCGATGTTCGCGATGGCCTCCTTGAGGTTCTTGCCCTGACCGACGTGAGACGTCACCTCGTCCACGTCGACCTCCTCGGCGGCACGCTCGAGCGCCGCCCGCACGCTTTCGACGCGTTCGTCCGGGACGTCGACGTCCGTGTCGAGCTCGAGCAACGAGACCAGGCGCAGCGGAAGGCTGACGCGCTCGACGCCGCGGATGGCTTCCTCGAGAATCCGGCCGGCGCCGGCGCGGGGCCCGACCGCAGCGACGAGTTCGGTCAATTCAGCGGGAGCGTCCTTGCGGTAGCCGCGCGGAGCCATCGCGACCGGCACCGGCGAGGCGTGCAGGAGCGCGGTGACGATGGCGTTCGTCGTGAGCGTCCGGGTGCCGGTGCCCGCGCCGATGACGATGAGATCGGCGTCGATCTCCTTCGCGGCGTCGAGCACGCCCTCGGCCACGGAACCGCTGCGCCGGACGTGGAGTACGACGTCGTCGAGGCCGGTCAGCGCGTCGAGGTGCTTCTGCACGCGCTCACTGGCCTGGCGCACGACCTCCTGGGTGAAGCTGACATCGCCGAACGTGTGGGCGCCGAACGTCTCCTCACGCACGACGTAGACGACGGCGAGTTCGGCCCGGAAGGTGCGGGCGAGCGTAGCGCCGAGGGCGAGGGCGTCCTTGGAGCGGGCGTCGCCGCCCCACGCGACGAGGTATCGGACGGTCGAGTCGCTCATCGCGTTTCACCTTCGCCTGTTGTCGGGGTCGGCCCCGTCGGTACGCCGCTGAGCCCGCCGTCGGTGACGAGGTCGCCTTCCTGCGTGATCGTCACATCGCCACCGATGACGCCGTACTGGGTGCCCTCGGCGCGCCAGCGCTGAAGGTCTTCGAACGAGCCGGTGCGCAGCGTCCGCCCCCGGAAGAACGCCGCATCCCGCGACCACTGCAGGGCCATGAGCGCGAAGCCACCCAGGAGCGAAACGACACCGACGACGACCACGGCGCCGAACCCCCAGATGGTCACGTTCTTGCCGTTGTCGTCGAGCAGGTAGTCGGGTTCGGCGTAAGACTTCACGGCGTAGGCGAACATGAGGAAGAGGAACGCCCCGCCGAGGCACGGAATGAGTCCGCGGTTGACGAAGTGGCGCGCCGACGTGCGTAGCGAGTGCCGGTAGAACCAGGCACACGCGAAGCCGGTGATGCCGTAGTAGAAGGCGATCTGCAGCCCGATCGCACCGATGAGCGCGCCGAGGATGTTCGTGCTGATGAGGGTCATGAGCAGGTAGAAACCTGCGGAGGCGATGCCCATCCCGAGCGTCGACCACGTGGGCGTCTGGTAGCGCGGGTGCACGGTGGAGAACTTGGCCGGCAGCGCGCGGAACACGCCCATCGACAGGGCGGTGCGCGCCGTCGGGAGGACCGTCGTCTGCGTCGAGGCGGCCGACGAGGTGAGAATCGAAATGGCCAGGAGCGCCAGCCCGGCGTGACCGAGGAAGGTGTCACCGAAGAGCGCCGACCCGATGGCGGTGAACACGTCGTCGGCGTTGGATTCGTTGCCGAGCCCGATGCCCGTGTCCCCCGTTCCGGCGAACGCGACGGTGGCGATGGAGACGAAGACGTAGATGACGAGGAGCAGCAGCGTCGAGATAACGGCGGCACGGCCCGGCGTGCGGCTGGGGTCGTCGGCTTCCTCGTTCGTCGAGACGGCCGAATCCCAACCCCAGTAGATGAACACGGCGAGCAGCACCGTCGACGACAGGACCGACATCGAGAGTCCACTCGGCCACAGCCACGACAGCGACGGCTTCGCCGAGCCTGCTGGGGCGCTGCCGGAGTAGACCTTCCACAGCGCCACCCCGACGACCATGATGAGCGTGAGCACCTCGATCGTCAGCAGCGCGTACTGCAGGCGGGCGGAGACCTCGATGCCGCGGAACGAGATCCACGTCATGACGCCGATCCACAGCAGGCCGGCGGCGGTGGACCAGAACGTGCTCGAGTCAAGGCTGTTGTGCAGACCGAGTTCATTCGCGAGGGTGAACGAGTAGGCTCCGGCGATCTGGGCGAGGTTCGCCATGACGATGATGTCGGCGATGACGATGCCCCAGCCGCCCATCCAGCCGGCCACGGGGCCGAAGGCGCGGGTCACCCAGGTGAAGGTGGTGCCGCAGTCGGGTTCGGCCTCGTTGAGCTCGCGGTAGGCCACCGCGATGAAGTACATGGGCAGGAAGGCCAGCAGCATGATGGCGGGCGCCTTGAAGCCAGCGCCGCCCGCGACGACGAAGCCGAGTGTCGCGGCGAGTGAGTAGGCCGGCGCCGTCGAGGCCACGCCGACGACCACGCTCCCGGTGAGGCTCAGGGCGCCCGCGCGAAGCCCCTTGCCCTCGGTGACGACGGTCGCGCCCGATCCTGCGTCGCTCATCTCACTGCTCCCGCATGCCCCAGGGGGCACCGAAACCCTCGGGCTTCGGCGCCTTGAGCAGGTCGAGGAACGGTACGGCGTCGAACGCTTCGGGGCCGAGGACGCCGGCGCCGGACCACGCGCCCGTGGCAAGGAGTTCGAGGGCGACGACGGGGTTGATCGCCGTCTGCCAGACGACGCACTGGGAGTCGTAGTCCTTCATCGTCTGCTCGTTGTCGACGACGTGGTAGAGGTACGTCGAGCGTGGCTCGCCGTCCGTGCCGGTGCCGGTGACCCACGGGCCGGCGCAGGTCTTGCCCTTCATGCGCGGCCCGATGGTGGCGGGGTCGGGCAGCGCTGCGGCGACGACGTCGCGCGGTGAGATCTGCTGGCCCTTGACGGTGATGGGTTCTACTGAGTCGAGGCCGAGGGTGTGGAGCACCTTGAGGATGCCGATGAACTCCTCACCGAGGCCGTACGTGAAGGTGACGCGCTTGGCGTCGACCCCGCGCGGCATGAGAAGCACTTCCTCGTGCTCGACGTTGACGCACTCCACCTCGCCGATGCCCTCGGGAAAGTCGAAGATTTTCGGCTCGTTGAACGGCGGGGTGGTGAACCAGCCGCGGTCTTTCTCCCAGACGACGGGCGGGTTGAGGCATTCCTCGATCGTCGTCCACATGGAGAAGGACGGCGCGAAGATCTCGTTGCCGTCGTCGGTGACGACGAGGTTGGCGCCGTCGCGGGTGCCGAGTTCGTCGATCTCGGAGAAGAGGTGGTCGGCGGCGTAACGGGCGAAGACGTCCGAGAGGCCGGGCTCGACTCCGATGCCGACGAGCGCGAGGCGTCCGGCCTTCTCCCACGCGTCGGCCTTGGCGAACTGCTCGTCGCAGAGCTTGACGCCGACGTTCGCGTACGGCTCGCTCTCGTGGGGTCTCGAGAGAGACATCGCCATGTCGAGGTAGTCGGCGCCCGCGGCGAAGGCTCCGTCGAAAATGGGCATGACGAAGACGGGGTCGACGGCGTTGAACATGTGCGTGATGGCGTGCTCGCGGCAGAGCGCCTTGACGCCCTCGGCGCTCGAGGCGTCGATCTGAGCGGAGGTGACGCGGGCCTCGCCGTTACGACGCTCGGACGCAGCGCGGGCGCTCGCTTCGGCGCGCTCGGCCGAGTAGTCGGCGACGACGAGCGCCTCGAAGAAGTCACGTTGGACGAGGAGTTTCGCGGCGGCCGAGCCGACGCCGCCGGCGCCGATGAGCAGGATGCGCATAGTCGTGTGGTCCGTTCAGGAAGTCGGGCGGTTCGGGACGTGCTGACTGCGGTGTGATCTCAGGTCAGCCGTACCGGGCCGTCGACTCGTGCGTGTGCCCGGATCACCCCTACGGATCCGTCGGCATCGCCGCGTTGCCCGCGCCTCCACCAGACATGCTCGTGAGACGCAGATCACTATGGGCGCGAGCATAGGCCTCGTCACTGACAACCGCTAGCGATGCGTCAGCCTGTGGATAGCGAGCAGGCGTGAGAGGCTCCCCACAAGGTGACGGTTGGGGTACCTGGTGACGTCTGACCGTCACCAGGTACCCCAACCGTCACCACACTTCGCAGAGAAGACGAGGGCCGAGCCGTACCCTGAGCCCATGCGGCCCGGCCTTTACGAAAAGCTCATTACTGCTCGCCTCGCGGCCGAGTTGGAAGAACTGCAGGACCGCTTCACGGTGACGAAGGGCGTCGTCGACGAGGCCATCGCGCCGGAGGTTCTCGCTCGCCACCTGGCGAAGTCACTCGTCCGCCATCTCGCCAGCGACGAAGGCCCGAGCCGCGTCAACGAGATCCTGCGAGCGCTCGAGGACGAGGACGACGAGCTTCTTCCCGAGGATGAACTCGCCGAGCTCCTCGCGCGCTCCCCCACCGCCGGACTCGGCGCCGGGCGTCAGTACACGCGTCGCCCGAGTACCCGCCTGTCGGAGGCGGCGCTGCTGACGAACGCACAGGGCGAGCCGAGTATCGGCGGCGAGCTGCGCAACGAGCTCGCAACGGCCGATCGCGTCGACCTGCTGTGTGCCTTCGTCATGTGGCCGGGCATCCGCGTCATCGAAGATCAGTTGCGGGGGTTGAAGGACCACGGGGTGCCGATCCGCGTCATCACGAGCACGTACACGGGGTGCACGGATCGAGGGGCGCTCGATCGGTTGGTCACGGAGTACGGCGCCGAGGTGAAGGTGCACTACGAGACGAGCCGTACGCGCCTGCACGCGAAGGCCTGGATCTTTCACCGCGACAGCGGGTACGGCACGGGGTTCGTGGGCTCGTCGAACCTGTCGTCGTCGGCGCTGCTCGACGGCGTCGAGTGGAACGTGCGCATCAGCGACATCGCGACGCCGACGCTCATGCGCAAGTTCGAGGCGACGTTCGACAGCTATTGGGCGAACCCGGCGTTTGAGACGTATGAGCCGAGCCGCGATCACGAGCGGCTCGATAGCGCCTTGCTCAGCGCGTCCGGCCGGCAGAAGAGCGAGGGCATCAGCCTCTCGGGTCTCGAGGTGACGGCGCGCCCACACCAGGCACGCATGCTGGAGGAGCTCGAGGCACACCGCACGATTCACGGCCGCCACCGCAACCTCGTCATCGCGGCGACGGGTACCGGCAAGACGGTGGTGGCGGCGCTCGACTACAAGCGAATGTGTTCCGGCTCGAACCGCCCGAGGCTGCTGTTCGTCGCGCATCGCCGCGAGATCCTCGAGCAGGCGCGGCGCACGAACGCGGAGGTGCTGCGTGACCCGAACTTCGGCGAGCTGCTCGTCGACGGGCATCGTCCCGTGAACAACACGCACGTGTTCGCGAGTGTGCAGTCGCTCGCCACGACAGATCTGACGGCCGTCGACCCGACGGCGTACGACGTCATCGTCATCGACGAGTTCCACCACGCGTCGGCGCCGACGTACCGACGCATCCTCGACCACTTCGAGCCGCGGGAATTGCTCGGACTCACGGCGACGCCGGAGCGAGCCGACGGGCAGGACGTGCGCGAGGTGTTCTTCGATGGGCACGCGGCGACGGAACTGCGGTTGTGGGATGCGCTCGAGGAGGATCTGCTCACGCCGTTCCACTACTTCGTCGTAGGCGACACTGTGGATCTGACGTCGGTGAAGTGGCTCGGTTCGCGGGGCACCTACGACCGCGCGGAGCTCAGTGAGTTGCTGGCGACGAATGCCGAGCGAGCGGCGCACGTGCTGCGTTCGGTGGAGGCCAAGGTGGGCGACCTGGACGCAATGAAAGCGCTCGGGTTCTGTGTGTCGTTGGAGCACGCGCGGTTCATGGCGCAGTTCTTCACGGCATCGGGAGTGCCGTCGATGCACGTGACGTCGGCGGCCGACAGCGCGGATCGGGGTGAGGCGCAGCGTCGCCTGCGTGACGGTGAGATCAAGGCGATCTTCACGGTGGACATGTTCAACGAGGGTGTCGACATTCCGGCCGTCAACACGGTGTTGTTCCTGCGCCCGACGGAGAGCCCGACGGTCTTCGTTCAGCAGTTGGGGCGCGGTTTGCGTTTGGCGAACGACAAGCCGGTGCTGACGGCGTTGGACTTCGTCGGGCACCAGCGCAAGGAGTATCGCTGGGATCGCAAGCTGCGGGCCGTGGCGAAGACGATCAAGCGGACGGAGTTGACGAAGGCGATCGACGGGGCGGGCATTCCGCTGCCGGCGGGCTCGCAGATCGTGTTCGACCGCGTGGCGCGCGACATCGTGGTGAAGAACATCAAGGCGGGGGTTTCGGGCGGCTGGCAGTGGCTCGTGCGTGAGGCACGCGAGACACGGCCCGAATCGCTGCGCGCCTTCCTCGACGACAGCGGGCTGGACCTGGCCGACCTCTACACGAACAACAAGAGCTGGACCCTTCTGCGTCGAGAAGCGGGCCTCCTGCCGCGAGAGGGTTCTGCGTTGGAGCGCGATCTGCTCAAGCGGGTGCGGGCGTTCATGCACGTGGACGATGTGGAGCGCTCGCAGGCGTACCGGGAGGTGCTGAGGGACGGGTTCACGTGGGAGGAGGGGTCGGACGCGGCACGCCGGTACGCGCCCATGTTGACGATGGCGTTGTTCCCCCGGGGCGGGTACGCGTCTGCTCGCGATGCGGTGGCTGCCCTGGGCCCCGAAGTTGAGTTCCGCCGCGAACTGACGACAGTGCTCGAGATAGCCCTCGACACCGCGACGTACCCCACACGGCCGATGGACGGTCGGCTCGGCACGCTGCCGTTGGCGTTGCATGCGCGCTACACCCGCGAGGAGTTGCTGACGGCAATCGGGTACGCGTCGTACGACGAGAGCCGCTTCCCGAGTGTGGCCGTGGCCGGTGTGTACTACCGGCCGGAGCAGACATTGGATGCCTTCCTCGTGACGACGAACAAGGTGGGCACGGGCTTCTCACCGACGACGATGTACCGCGACTACGCCATCAGCCGCGACCTGTTCCACTGGGAGTCGCAGGGCGTGACCCGCGAGGACTCGGCAACCGGCCAGCGCTACGTTCAGCACGCAGAGCGGGGCTCTTCAATCGCCCTGTTCGTACGCGAGCACAAGGTTGACGTCTTCGGCGGAGGCGCCCCGTACGTCTACCTCGGCGACGCGACCTACGTCAGGCACGAGGGCGAACGCCCGATGGCGATCACGTGGAAGCTGACGCACCCCATGCCGGAGCAGGTGTTCCAGTGGGCTTCGGTGGTGTGACTATGGGACGGCCAATTGTGGCAGGCCGTACGACGTGCGCGTCAGAAGGATCCGTCGCTCCAGGTTCCGTCGGGCAGTCGCGTACAGCCAAACGTGTCTCGATAGGTCGCGTCGCCACTCGCACACGTGAGGTCGAAGTCCTGTGTCTCCTTCGGCCCACCCCAGGTGAGTCCGTACATCTCGCAGAGTCCCTGAGACGCCGGCGCCACTCCTCGACGACAGGTTGAAGCATTCGGCTCCTGCGCCTTTTCAGCCGGCGTGCACGGCACATACCAACCTTCGAACGGGTCATAACACTGGGCGGTCTGCGCCGCCGAAGTCTTCTTGGGTGAAAAGAAGGGTGCTGACGGTTCGGTAGAGGGCGGAGGGGTTGTCTTGACCACGCTCGAGGGCGTGACGTTCTGGGTCGACGAGGCCGTGGGCGTCACTGCCTTAGACGGGGTCGATTCAGTGGACGGCGAAGTCGGCTTCGAAGCCGCGGACCGCGCGGACGTCGATTTCGATGCCGACGACGTTGTGCTCGTCGTCGAGGTTCCCGTACCAGAAGGCTCCGGGTCGCCACCCGAGCAAGCAGCCATCAGCGGCAGCACAGCCAGAGCCAACGACGCCTTGAAAGTCCGATTCACCAGCTAAGACTAGGCCACGCAGGCATAGCAGCTGTCAGGTTTCGTCGCACCCGGGCCGCAAGTCGATCCGCAGAACCTCCATGTCCTCCCCGTCGGACGCTCGCCGTTGAAGAGCCTCCAGGAGATCCTCTTGCCGCGGTTGCCCGAACGTGAGTCGGTACAGCGCTACGTCCTCCTTCATGCGCTCGTAGCGCTCGCCCTCACGAGTAAAGGCGTACGGCGCCAGGTGCCGCTCGATCTTCGCCGGTCCCGGGAAGACCCACCCCGGAGTGAAGTCTCCGAACTCATCCCGGTAGTCCGTCGCCCTCGCATAGAGCTCATCCCACAGGTGCGTGCTCCTCTTCCCCGATGCCAGCGCACAGAGCCCAGCGCGTCCGTGCGCGGCCGCGATGTTCTTGCGCACCGCGTGACCGCGGTATCGATCGACGCGGCCTTCGCGCTGCTCGAAGTCGACCGGGTTGCTCGGGAGATTCCAGTGGAACACGGCGTGCGACCACCAGTGGAAGTCGATACCCTCCTGGCCCACCGAAGTCGACGCCAACACGAACGGCCAGAACGGACTGTTGAAGGCATGCCGCACCTCACCCGGACGCGCACTGTCCTCCTTCGTGTTGCGACCTGCGTAGCGAAGAGCGAACCGCGCAGAAAATGCGATCGCTTCGTCTCCGGGTGCGGCGCCACGCGCGGGGTAGCGGGCTGCGCGCATCGTCATCGCGGATGCCGCTTCCCTGGCGAGGCGCTTGAGTGAGTCGTCATTCACTTCGCCGGAGACAACGTCTGCTCTCAGGTGGAACAGGTACTCGTCTAGTACCGCCTCAAGATTGCCAGCGGCGCAGTAACGCAGCACGCGCTGCCAATGAAAGCGTTCCTCGGGATAGAGCTTCTCGAGGAGCACGACCGCCTCAGGCCTGTTGAAGACCGATCTCACACCATTGGCCAGGGTGGCCGCGGCAAGGAAGTGACCGACTGAGGTCACCGCCGAACGAGGACTGACGAGCCGGTCCAGCACTCGCCAGGCGATGCTCGCCGGTGCGAACAATGCGAGATCCGCAAGCGCCTCGATGTCACCGGAGCTCGGTGTCTCGCCGCCACCATCCCGGATGGCCTGCGCCTCGCGAATGTGGACTTCGATAGCGGTTAGACCGCGCTCCGGCGGTTCTGGGTTTTCGTCGTCTTCAGACTGGGCGCGACCGACCATCGCTTCGCACGCCTGCGCGAGGTCGCAGTCGATGGGCCAGTTCGCCGGGCGCGAAAACGCCGCCCGCCAGGGCGCTGCAGAGTGGTCGTCACCAGTCGGATCAACCACAGCGAGTTCCTTGGCGGCTAATCGCTTCACAGCTTCACGTAGCACTTCGGGCGTCGTCGGTTCCCCTGATTCAGACAGGTGGACGAGTGGATCGCCCCATTCGGCGAGTTCCTGCATGGGCCAGAAAAGCGCGAACGTCGACATGCTCGCCGCTTCCCCACTGCCGGAGCGGAGGCTATAGCCCAAGTGCCGCGTGACCTTCGTTCTGCCTTCCGGTGAGTACGTCTCGTAGGAAGAGTGCTTCGTTCCTCCGACGGTGGTCTCTTCGCGAGCGATTCGTCGATCAGCCTCGTAGCTGAGCAGACTCGCAATCGCACTCGGTGTCGCGTTCCACGACGAGAACACGAGGCGCTTGGTCATGCCGTCTGCCTCGGCGAACGGCCCCTCGGGCGTGACGTATGGGAGCGATGGCGGCACCCATAGAAGCTTCCACCAACCTCGGTCCAGTGTCTGGTCGACGAGCGTCTGCATTCGCGCATTCCCCGGTGCTACGGGCTTGAACGCCGTCAGCTCTCCATCCTTCAGGTGCTGTGTCTTCCGCAATACCGACGTCAGCTCTGCGATGTCCCCGCCCTCGTCCACGAGATCCTTGATCCGGTTGGCCAGCTTGTACCCGTCACAGAAATTGATGAAGTAGGGAGCGGACTTCCAATACTCGGTGGACATCAGCCCGTGCGATGTCGATGTCGCGACAGCTTCAGCAGCTGCCCGCAAGTGTGCGTACCCCACGAGGTCCGCGGCAGCGACCTGGCCCGCCTGCGCCACGCACTCAGCATTCATCGGCTCGACCGAGACAACCGGTCGCTCGGAGCGACTCATCACCTTAAGCAGCTCACGACGGACGTCGTCGACCACATGGCGATCGACCACAGCAGACGTGGCACCGACGTCGCGCAAGGTGAGGAGGTCGCGGAACTTGGTCAGACCGTGACGCACCTTCTCCGTCGAGAAGTTCCGCTCGTCATCGCTGTCCTCGGTCGGGTTTCCGAGCTCAAGCGTATGAAGTGTCTCGAGGAACCCCGCATCGTGGGACTCACCCTCAGCCGCCCGGGTAAAGGGCTTGAACGGGGTTGCGGAGAGTAAGAGCGTCTTGGCGTTCCCGTAGTCACACAGTTCGTGGAAGAGACGCCCGGCTTCGTTGTCGTCGCGAAGCAGCGACGTGAACCGTTGGAACTCGTCCACGATGATGAGATCCGGCTCAAGAGTTTCGACGCTCGCCTGGGCCATGGCCGCTCGCAGGGCCCCGACGAATCGCCAGCGCCGCTCGTCGAGTTCCGGCGATAGCTCGGTCCGTCGACCGATATCGTCGAGAAGCGACGACCACTCGTCATCCAACGACCACCCGTCCTCGTCCACTGCGGCCAGCTTCTCGTCGAACTTGTCCAAGATCGGCTCGTGAATGCCGTCGGCCAACGCCGGTGCGGCCCAGTTGTCGACGTACACCCGGCGGAATCGCTCGAGGGAGCGCACCCCACCCTGGAAGATTCGAAGCGCTGTTCGCCGCCCCCACCCGTCCAGAGCGTAGATCTCGCACATCGCCTGGTAGAGCACGGCGCGTTCGATGGCGGTGCCCTCGGTGTTGCCGAGATCGAACGATGTACCGGGGGTGAATGAGACGAGGTTGATGCGCTTGCGCCCGCCCTCAGTTGGCTCGTCGAGGCCGTTGGCATAGAGCGGCAGGAGTGTTAGCCGGTTGGCGAATCGACGTTCCGGCGAGCCGGTGACATTGAGCTTGACGAGGTTCTGCTGAGCGAGATCCGCGTTCGCGCAGATGTACACCACGTCGATACGACCCACTGTGTCGTCGTCCTGCAGATGCTCGATCGAACGGGCAATGACACCTCGCGCAACTCGTGTCTTGCCGAGCCCCGTCTCGTCGGCGACGAGAAAGCGCCGAGCACCGTCCTTGTAGAAGCGATTGATGACGTGATCAACGGATGCCCGCTGGAAGTCAGTGAGACCGCCGACGTGGTCGTCGGCAACGTAACGGGTCACTTCTCCCCCAGAATCTTTTGCGCGGCTGAGACCTCGGCCCAGAAGCCGTTGAAGGCATCCCAGTCGAAGGTGGATTGTTCGTTGGCCGGGTTGGCGTCGTTCTTGCGCCGTTTTCCCATCGCCTGAACGACGGCGTCGAGTTCGGCCAGAGCTTCGGGATTGGTCGCCAGGGCTTGCAGCACAGTGTCGAGCAGTGATCCTGGGAGGAGGCCAGACGACTGGCGTGAGCCAGAGTCTTCACGTCCGCCACGAAGAACTTCACCCGCGAGCGCACGGTCGCCGAAGTTCAGCATGAGGAGAGCGAACTTGAGGAATTTGTCCGGTGTGTCGAGTTGCTCCGCCACAATGGCGTCGAGCCGCCCATCAGGGGCGTTGTCAAGCTCGGCGATGACGACGCTCGTCGACGTACGTTCCCCATCAGTGGCTGTCACGACGAGTAGAGGCGTGATCTGAGTCAGGCTGACGCCGCGACATCTTCCGTCAAACCGCTCCCCGTTCGTCAGCGGCATCGTCCGACTGTCGAAGCCCAAGACGCTGACTGTGGCCGTGTAGCCGGCGGCAATACCCACCGGCTCATCCGTCACGATCAGGAGGTCGTACCCCTCTTCGGGTCCTGCCCCAATAGCTTGCACTTTGACCCGGAATCGTGCCTCTGCCACGGCTCGGACCGCATCGTCCAAGCGTCGCTGCACATCCTCCTCGCGGTCAGGCTCCGCCCCACCGCCGGTTTCGTACGGAATGGCCAACTCACCGAGGTCGTCGAGAAAGCGCTCGATGCCGAACTTCTTTCGGTGGCCCCGCATCTCGACGAGGAATTCGACGTTGCGGGAGAAGGCTGGTCCTGTCGCATTCGCCGACCCGATGATGACGCGGTCCTCGGTCAGTCTCGACCAGTGTTCCGAGATGTACATCTTCGCGTGAAGGCGACCGAGCGGCATCTGCTCAGTACCGACCACGGCCGAATCCCCGGAATCGTCTGACTCGTCTGAACCGAGGTAGCCGGAGACGTCATCCAAGCGGTACATCGGCTGCACGGCCCTGAGCCGGTGGTCGTCGAGCGTTGCGACCGTGGCTGACCTGAGTCTGTCCAACTCGCCGGGACGCGCAACCACTGCAACAGGAACGTCACCGAGGCCGGGGAGGCCGTCGTCCTGAACGAAGGGCGAAACGACGAGGTGGCCAGCCCAACGATCGTTGTCGCCGCCCTCGAAGACCCGCGACATCGCATCGGAGCTTCCGTCCAGGTAATGGAATTGCGGGGCAAACTTCGCGTCGGGAATGCCTTGCCATATGACGTGACGGATCTCCTCGGCGAGGGCGTGCACCCGCGACGCGTCGAGCGTTCGAATGCTCCGGCCGGGGAGTCCGTCGAGCAGCGCCGCCAGGGGCTCGTTCGCCTCGTTCACGTCACTCGTGACCGCTTCGGAGTCCAGACGCACCACCAAATCCCACGAACTGTCATGAGTGAGATTGCGTGTCAGAACGAGCGTGCGGTAGGTGAGAACTCCATCCTCGCCCGCATATCGAAGCACCCAGACCTTGGGGTGAAACAGGCCTTTCGCGCCGGCCTCAGCGCGTTGAGGACGCCGCACCTCGTGCACCATGTCTTCGAAGAACGCAATCAGTTCACGGGCCTCGTGCGGCACTCCGACCTCGCCGGCCTGACAGAAGATGTCGACCTTCGTCGACGTGTCCTTGAGCGCCTTGAGCAGGGCAACGGGGTCCTTCACCATCGACCCGGAGCCCAGGGAACTCAGGGCCAGCGCGGGAACCAACGTTGCTGTGAGGTCAAGGGTGAACGTCGTCGCGACGGCATAGTCCAACTCGTACCCCGGATCGGGCTCGAGGGACTCCACGAGGAGAGCGCGGACATCAGGCGTCAACATTCTGCAGGCCCCTCACGATGTCGTTGACGAGCGTGCGAACGGTGCCCCAGCGGTAGGCCAACTGGCCGAATCCGGACCCTTCCCACCCGTCCAGCATCTTGTCGTTGTTGAAGCGGGATTGCCGGCCCTTACGTTGCTCACGCACACGCACGAGTTGACGGAGATCGGCGTCGTCCATGACCGATCGCCCCGAGCGTGCAGCGGCTTGAGCCCCGTCAACCCATTCGCGAACGAAGGTCTGTGTTCGCAAAGTGATGTTCGGTTTCTTTGACGTAACGAATCGGAGCAGATCGTCGACGCCTGAGTACGTGAGGGTTTCCTCCGTCCGCAGGAACTCCTCTTCCCATTCGTCGAGCATCATGCGGAATCTCGCCGCCAGATCGGTGTCGTCCGACTCCTCACGCTTGACGTCGTTCCAGCGCTGCCCGATGAGCACGTTGTACAGGAGTGCGCTGCCGTGCATGAAGTTGGAGAACCAATATGCACGCCCGAGGTCGTCGTCGTCACTCCACTCCAGGTCGACTTCCGGGCTCCAGGGGAACGCACACGGCGGGATTTCCTCGCTGCGCGTGAGCAACTTCCCCATGACTCGGTTGCCGTTCGCCTTCAGCATGCGGTCGCGCAGCCATTCGGCCTCGTCACGCGTGAGGGCAAAGCCTCCCGGCACCTCATCCGGAAAGCCATCAGGCATGTGCTGAGTCGCCCAGGCGTCCCACTCCGGAGGGAGGCCATCGAGGTGTTCCGTGGATTGTTCGTCCTCGTGCACTGAACCCAGCGATCCGATGGGCGCGTCTTGACGGATGTCATAGGTGATCATGCCGTTCCAGTACATGGTGGACGGAAGTGTCTTGATCGCTGCGCCTACTCGAGAACCGATCAGCCCGGCGGAGTCCTCCAGGCCCGCGTTCTTCATCGCACTGATCAGGCGGCGTTCGTTTGCTTCACCTTGTGCCACCAGTGCCTTGCCCGTCTTACCCTTCCGAGAGGCGGCCTCGTAACACCAGGGGATGAAGAGGTAGTAGCGAGCCCGTGTCTGGAGCACAGAGGTGCCGGCGAACAGTTCGTTGCTCAGCACGTCCCTGATCTGGCCAAGCCCGAGCTCGTCCACGCTGTCCTTCTGGCTGAACAACTCGACGATCTCGCGAGCGGTCCGCTGTTCGTCCTCCGACGTGTCGAGCCATGCAACGTGAGAAGCCACGCCGCCCCCTCTGTGTTGTCCGTCACAACGTGCGCACCCGACGCTACAGATCCTGGCTCGCGTTGGCAGCCGAGAGCGCAAATTGGCCGTTGCCGTACGTGATGGCAGGGGCCCTGTCACGATGACCCCACGGCCGTCAACGGGGCCGTCACGAAACACCGAGAATCGAGCACGTATGCACCATGACCAGTTCTGGCGTCTGGACTCCACTAGGAGTGAGCGGGCCCGTGAGATCGCTCTCGAAATTGTGTCGTCCGAACAGTGCCCGATCGATCTCGCGCAGTATTACCAAACCGAGGGGCCGTAGGCAGGTGCGACGTTTGTCGACTTGGCGCCTGTAGATCCGTTCACGGTGACGGCGAGCGACTTGCTTGCCGCGACGACTCTGTCCGTCTCGGTGGCACCCGTGGCGATCCGACGATTTGTGGAGCGCGCAGACGAGTTGAGTGCACAGCTACGTGAGATCCCCGAAACCCTCACGCTAGAAGCTGTCGATTCCCCTCACGAGGCCGCAGCGATGGCGGCGTTCTACGCGTCCGTGAAGGCGTGCTTATACAAGGCCGGCGCTCAAACTGGTAACGCCTGGGTCACCGCTTCCAAGATTTGCGCGCGCAAACGCCCACAGCTCTTCCCGGTGCGCGATCGGGTCGTCATGACGCTGCTCGGCCTCAAGGGGAACTACGCCGATGATTGGCCCGTTTTCGCAGCCCTGATCGGCGACGCGGAGATTCGAGGTCACCTCGACGCCGCAGTCCAGCGCGCTGCACAGCAGAAGTGCGTAGGTCTCGGTGACCCCGGCCTCCGGCTTCGCCACCTCGATGTGGCGCTGTGGATGTCTGGCAGATAAAGCACCGACACAAAGCCTCGGCTTTGATGGGGCCCTCCGCCACCCCTATTCTCCGGCCCACCCACACGCTAGGCTCAACGCTGTCATTCGCGGAGACGACGGGCTTTCGCCTTAGAACACGCCCCCACCGCACGGTTTCGTGCTGCCTGGGGGCTCTTGGTGTACCTCGTCCGTTCATCCGTCGACGGTCTTTCCTCGATGGAGGCCGAACTGGTGGATCTGCTGAGCGAGCAGATGGCGATCCAGACGAACCGACGCGTCGGCGCCGGCGAGCAGCGGTCGTGGTCGCGTAGCATTCCGGCGCTCGTTCGAGACCTGCGCGATGCGAACCTCGGTGGCGTTGAGATGCTCTTGGAGTACCAGCTGCCGCTCTCGAGCAAACGAGCGGATGTCGTCCTGGCCGGTGTTCACCCGAAGACCGGGGTGCCGTCGTACGTCATCGTCGAGCTCAAGCAATGGAGCGAGGCGGAACCCTTTGAGGACGCCGACAACCTCGTCTCTATCTCCGCATACGGCAAGCGCGGCATCCTGCACCCCGGTGTCCAGGTCGCTGGCTACTGCGAGTACCTCGCCGACTTCACCGCGTCGCTCGCCAATAACCCACATTCGCTGAGCGGAGCCGCGTACCTCCACAACGCAACGGACAAGGGGGTCACCACGCTGTTCAACCGGCCCGTTGACGACCTCTCACGGGTGTTCACCGGCCAGCGACGCGCCGAGTTCATCGCCTTCCTCCAGAGCAAGCTCAGCACGGAGGCCCGAGGAGCCGCTGCAGCAGACGCGTTGATCGGGAGCAAGATCGAACCGAGCCGACAGCTTCTCGAGGTGGCCGCTACCGAGGTACAGGAGCGAGAGCAGTTCGTGCTCTTGGACGAGCAGCGCACAGCCTACGAGCTGGTCCTCCACGCGGTTGAGCGAGCACGGCGCGCGAACGCCAAGACTGCCGTCGTCGTGACCGGAGGGCCCGGCAGCGGCAAGTCCGTCATCGCCCTGTCACTCATGGGCGAACTCTCGCGGCAGGGCCGAAGCGTCATGCACGCCACCGGTTCTCGCAGCTTCACCCAGACGCTGCGGCGCGTCGCGGGGTACCGCAAGCCCCAGGTCCAGAAGATGTTCGCGTACTTCAACCAGTTCATGACGGCTGTGCCGAACGACCTCGACTGCTTGATCCTTGACGAGGCCCACCGCATGCGCGAGACGAGTGTCGATCGCTACACGCGCAAGGAGGTTCGAGTGAACGCCCGCCCCCAGGTTGTCGAGTTGCTCAACGCCGCCCGCGTTCCGGTGTTCCTCCTCGACGAGTATCAGGTGGTGCGTCCCGGCGAGATGGGCACCGTCGAAGACATCGAAGCGCACGCTCGCGCAGAAGGCATCGTGGTCGAACGTGTCGACCTCGCGGAGCAGTTCCGGTGTGGCGGTTCCGAGCTCTACGTCGACTGGGTGCTTCGCCTCCTCGGCATGCGTGAAGGCGGGCCGATTCCCTGGACCGGCGACGACAACTTTCAGGTGTCGGTGGTCGACTCCCCCGGCGAGATCGAGTCAGCACTCGAGCGCGATCTCTCCGAGGGATACAACGCTCGTATGGCTGCCGGCTACTGCTGGCCCTGGAGCGATCCGCAGCGCGACGGCACACTCGTCGAGGATGTGCAGATCGACGGCTGGTCACGCCCCTGGAACCTCAAGGGCGAACGCTCAGTTGGCGGGGCTCCCCCGTCCGCTCTGTGGGCCTCTGACCCCGCCGGATTCGGACAGGTGGGGTGCGTCTACACGGCTCAAGGATTCGAGTACGACGCGGCGGGCGTCATCATCGGGCCCGACCTCGTGTGGCGCGACGACCGCTGGGTGAGCGTTCGTGAAGCGAATCGAGACCCCGACTTCAAGTCGGTCAAGAAGGTGGATGCCGCTCAGTTCGACAGGCTCATCCGCAACGTCTACAAGGTGCTCCTTACACGCGGCATGCGGAAGGTGACCATCTACTCCACTGATCCTCAGACCCGAGCTTTCCTGCATTCCCTCGTCAGGGTCTGACGCACGATCCGCTCCACCAACACCAATACACAGCAACGGAACGACAGGCTTCCGCGCCGGACATGCCTCCCCCGTGACAATCACGGAAGAGGCCTGCCGTGGCCGGCTGGATCATCACCATCAGCAAGGACACCCCTGAGCATTGGCAATTCGCTCAAGAGTCGGGGTTCTGGGACTTCACGAGGAAGCCCGCCATCGAGCCGGGCGACTACCTCTACTTCTGGCAGTCCGCTATACCGAAAATCGAGCCAGGGCACTTCGTCGGAGTGGCTCAAGCGATCTCGGGGACGTATGACCGCGGTGACAGAGAGATGCCGTGGGTGATCGATGACGAGCGTCGCGATCGCTACACCTCACGCGTCGATCTCACAACGGTGGCATCGCGCGTCGAATCAGAACTGACGGCCCAGGCCCTGGCGGACTCTGGCTTCGTCCCTCAGAGTCCCACAGGGGCTCCGGTCATGAATAGCGGGCCGTTTCACGTTACTGACTTGGCCGATCAACTCGAAGCACGAGTCCTCGGAGACGACTTTCCCCACACCGACTTCGTCATGGCGGATAACGACGTCCACCTTGACTACGGCGGCGATCAAGAACCGATCGACATGTCCGACGCCCGGAAGCGGGTCGAGCGCACCGTGGTCGCCCGGCAAGGACAGCCAAGATTCCGGAACGAGTTGCTCCGGACCTACGGGAACCGATGTGCGGTGACCCGCTGCAGCACCGCCGTCCTGCTCGATGCTGCGCATCTCCTGCCGTACCGGGGGCCTCAAACCAACCGAACAGACAACGGCATCCTCCTGAGGACAGACCTTCACACCCTCTTCGACAGCCACCTGATGACTTTCATGTATAGAAACGAGGACCAGCTCGTGGCCCTGTTCTCACCTGGCGTTGATGCGTCCTATCGGTCCTGGCATGGCTCTCGTGTGCACCTCCCCCCGGACAACTCGTGTCGCCCTCACCCGGATGCCCTCGAACAGCACCGTCAAGCCTGCCCCTGGCTCCAAAACGGGTGGAAGATCTGACGCTTGAGCTGCACCGAGGCAAAGAAGTGCCCCGACTCCCATTGGAGTCAGGGCACTTCATCAAACGGCACAGCCGGGCGGCCCCTCAGCGTCGTCACATGGGGCCGTTGTAGTACGCCTTACAGCTAACGGGCTTGCCTGAGGTCACGAGGTAAGTGTTAGCCATCGTCTTCCCCTTTGGCGGCACCAGCTCAGGGAACTCCGAGCCGCCGCCGTTGATCTTGCCGGCGCCGTCCTTACACACGACGGCAATGCGCGGCGTCATCAGCGGCTTGTCAGTCTGGTTCGAGATCTCGAACTTTGCGTTGGTTTCGCCATAGGCGTCCGAGACCACCGAGACCGCCCCAAGCGTGACCTCGTCTGTGCTGGAAGGCGTCATGTCGTTGGAGCTACTAACAGTCGCCTCCAACTTCGCCACCTTCTTGTCTGCGGGAACATCGATCTGCGTTCCGAGCACAAGAGCCTGACCCGTCTTGTAGGTCTGCTCCGTCTGACTTCCAGACTTCACAAGCTGTCCGGATGCGTCGTACAGGTTGAAGTTCACGACGACGAACGACCCAGGCTTCAGCTTGCCGACATTCACGACTGCGGTGCTCCAGACATACTCATCCTGCTGCCCGAAGCCGCTTTCGGCGATCTTCAGAGCCGTCGTGCCGCCCTCAACCTTGGACGAGTCTGAGCTCGACGAGTTCGCAGCATCAGCTGTGGCCTGATCCGTCTGCTGATCGCTACCACCACAGGCGGCGAGCACGAAGAGGGACGACGCCGCGAGTGTCGCGGTCATGAGCTTGAGTCGAGGCACGGAAACTCCTGTGAAGTAGTTAAACGCGCACAGACTAACCACCCTTACGGGTCACCGGCTGAGGATTCGTTCCGGTTGGAAAGCAAACTGTGACCTTGGCCCGCGCTCCCCGAGAGTCGGCCCCTCGGTGTCGCGCCACCGATGTGTGTTGTCTCGATGTCCTAATCATTAGGACATCGAGACATCGAGCCACCACGTCCGTCACGCCGCGTGTCGCGACACCGCCTCGTCAGCCCATACGAGAGGATGACAGGTGCACTGTGCCCTCCCCTGGGCGTCCGCGACGTGAAGGATGATCGGTGGCCCGTTCGAAGAAGCCCGAGGTTCTCGACGACGACTTCGTCGAGAACATCATCGACATCGATGTCGAAGACGAGATGCGCTCGGCGTTCCTCGAGTACTCGTACTCGGTCATCTACTCGCGCGCCCTGCCGGACGCACGCGACGGCCTCAAGCCGGTTCAACGTCGCATCCTCTTCTCGATGGACGAGCTCGGCCTCATGCCGACGAAGAACCACGTCAAGTCCTCCCGCGTCGTCGGCGAGGTCATGGGTAAGTACCACCCGCACGGCGACTCGGCCATCTACGACACCCTCGTGCGCATGGCGCAGGACTTCACGATGCGTCTGCCGCTCGTCGACGGTCACGGCAACTTCGGCTCTCTCGACCAGGGCCCGGCTGCGTCGCGATACACCGAAGCGCGCCTCGCGCCGGCAGCTCTCACGCTGACCGAGAGCCTCGACGAGAACACCGTCGACTTCGTCCCCAACTACGACGACTCGCTGCAGCAGCCCTCCGTCCTGCCCGCGGCCTTCCCCAACCTCCTCGTCAACGGCGCGAGCGGAATCGCCGTCGGCATGGCCACCAACATGCCGCCGCACAACCTCGGCGAGGTCGTCCAAGCGGCTGTTCACCTCATCAAGAACCCCGAATGCAGCCTCGACGACCTCATGCGCTTCGTGCCGGGCCCCGACCTGCCCATGGGCGGCCGCATCGTCGGTCTCGAGGGCGTGCGCGACGCGTACCTTTCCGGCCGCGGCTCGTTCCGCACCCGCGCCACCTGCAGCATCGAGAACGTCACCCCCCGCAAGAAGGGCATCGTCGTCACGGAACTGCCCTACATGGTCGGCCCTGAAAAGGTCATCGACCGCATGCGCGACCTCGTGAGCAGCAAGAAACTGCAGGGCATCTCGGACGTCAAGGACCTCTCGGACCGCCACCACGGCCTGCGCCTCGTGATCGAACTCAAGAACGGCTTCAACCCCGACGCCGTGCTCGAACAGCTCTACAAGCTCACGCCGATGGAGGAATCCTTCGGCATCAACAACGTCGCCCTGGTCGACGGCCAGCCGCGCACCCTCGGCCTCAAGGACCTCCTGCGCGTCTACACCGACTTCCGCGTCGACGTCGTGCGCCGCCGCACCGCCTACCGCCTCGGCAAGAAGGAAGACCGCCTCCACCTCGTCGACGGTCTGCTCATCGCGATCCTCGACATCGACGAGGTCATCCAGATCATCCGCTCGTCCGACGACTCGGGCATCGCGCGCGAACGCCTCATGAAGGTGTTCGACCTCTCCGAGGCGCAGGCCACCTACATCCTCGACCTGCAGCTGCGCCGCCTGACGAAGTTCTCCCGCCTCGAGCTGGAGAAGGAAGCCGAAGAGCTGCGCAAGGAGATCGAGAAGCTGCGCGCGATCCTCGCCGACGTCAAGCTCCTGCACAAGGTCGTCTGCGACGAACTGCTCGCCATCGCCAAGGAGCACGGCACGCCGCGCCGCACCGTGCTGCTCGAGGCCTCCGGCGAAACGAAGACCGCCAAGAGCGCCACCCCGCTCGAGATCGCCGACGACCCGTGCTGGGTGCTCCTCTCCTCCACCGGCCTCGTCGCGCGCACGACGAACGCCGACCCGCTCGGCACCGACGGCAGCCGCCGCAAGCACGACGCCATCGTCGCCGCCGCGCGCACGAGCGCACGAGGTGAGTTCGGCGTCGTCACCTCGACCGGGCGCCTCTTCCGCGTCTCCGCGCTCGAGCTGCCGCACCTCGTCGACACCCACGAAGCACCCGTGCTCGACGGCGGCGCACCGCTCGCCGCGTTTGTCGACCTCGCCCCCGGCGAGAAGGTGCTCACCGTGACCTCGCTGCGCACCGACTCCCCCGGCCTCGCGCTCGGCACGGCCGCCGGCGTCGTCAAGCGCGTCAACCCGGACTACGCGAACAAGCCGATCATGGAAGTGATCACGCTCAAGGGTGACGACGTCGTCGTCGGCGCCGTCGAACTCCAGACCGGCACCGAGGAACTCGTCTTCGTCACCAACGAAGCGCAGCTGCTGCACTTCAACGCCGACGGCGTGCGCCCCCAGGGCCGCACCGGCGGCGGCGTCGCCGGCATCAAGCTCGGCAAGGGCGCCCACGTCATCCACTTCGGCGGCGTCTCGCGCGACGGCGTCGTCGTCACCGGCGCCGGCCACCCGAGTTCGCCCGACGGCGAGATCACCTCGCTCAAGGTCGCGCCGTTCGCCGAGTTCCCGGCCAAGGGCCGCGCGACGGCCGGCGTGCGCGCGCACCGCTTCCTGCGTGGTGAGAACCACCTGACGTTCGCGTGGGTCGGTTCCGCGCCGGCGCGTGCCGCCGACGCGACGGGCAAGGCGATCACCCTGCCACCGGCGGACGGCAAGCGCGACGGCTCGGGCGACACCGCTCCCGGCCAGATCGCGGCCATCGGCACCACGGCGCCCTACACCGACGTTCCGGCCGACGCGTCGGCGAGCGAGGTGGCGGAGCAGACGCCTGTCAGCGCCGCTGAGGAGAGCGCCGAGGGCACGCTGAGCCTGTTCGACGGCGACGACGCCTGACCCGTTCGGCCCGCTCTGTGAGTGTCGGCCCGGTCTGCGACCGGCGCGGCTCACAGGGCGGGCCAGCGGTCACATCCTGATTCGTGGTGCCGGACGGGGGTGCGCGTCCCCTACGCAGGTCGGTGCCACCTTCTCACTCGTCATGAGAAGGCTGTCTGTCCTCCTCTCACACCACGCGTAAGGGCCTATGCGCTTCCCGACTAGGCTTAAAGCGTGACTTCATCGCTGTGCTCTGCCGACTGGGACGACTCTGCCCTACCCGCCTGGGGCAGCGCGAAAGATGCCCGCGTCGTCGTCGTCGTGGAAGTCGGCGGATCGTGGGGGCGTGACGCTGTCGCCGACGCCGGGCTCAAGTCTCCGAAGGGCGCCACTCTGTACGTGGTGCGCTCCCCCGGTCGTCATGCCGAGACACCGTCACTGCAGCGCGTCATCGTGAGCGGTGGGTTCGACAACGAGCCGTGGCTTGTCACCGGAAAACTGAATGCCCCAGGGGTTTCCACGTTCCTTTCGGGCAATGTTGTCGACGAATCGTGGTGGTCCGAGTTCGGCTTCGAGCGTTCCGACGAACCCGCGCTCCTCGTATGCACCAACGGTGTTCGAGACACGTGCTGCGCGGTTCGCGGACGACCCGTCGCCCAGTCGGCCTACGCCGCTGAGCCGACCCGCACGTGGGAGGTGTCGCACATCGGCGGCCACCGCTTCGCGCCGACGGCGATCCACCTGCCGAGTGGGCAGACGTTCGGCCGCCTCACGGGTGACGACGCTGCCGCCCTGGCGCACGTTGCGACGACGGACGCGGTTCCCGCGGAACTCTTCTCACGCGGCAAGCACCGCGGACGGGTGGACCTCTCCCCCGCCCAGCGCGTCGCCGAGACCTGGTGGCGCGAGCAACATCCCGAGCTTCCGCTGACGCCGCCCGTCGCCCTCGGAGCCGCGACGAAGACCGACGGCGGCGAGAGCGTCGAGCTGCCCGACGGCACGACGCTGCTCGTCACCACGCACAAGGGCCCGGAGCTGCGCGACTCGTGCATCAAGAACCCCAAGCCGTCGCAGTACTACGAAGCCGGCCCCGAAACGCAGTGACGGGCCGGGCGCCCTTCGCGCCCGACCCGTCATCCGCTCACACGAGCGCAGCCATCACTTGCGTACGGTGCTGCTCGTCGAGCTCCAGATCGTCGTTCCACCCGCGTAGCTCACGCGGTAGTCGCGCGCTGCCTTCGAGGTGTAGGAGTACGTCAGGGCCCCCTTCGTCGCGGTCGCCTTCTTGAGCGTCTTCCACGTCGTCGTGCCCACCGGGCGGTACTGCAAGGTCGCGGTGGTCTGCCACGGAATGCGCTTCTGAACGGTCGTTGCGTATCGCGTGCCGGTCGACGTGAGCGTCACGCGGGAGCCGCTGCGCACCGCCTTGAGCGACGTCCACGAACCCAAGCGGACGGTGGTCGTCGGCGTGTTGGGGGTGAACTCGTTCCAGTTGTTCTGCTCCGTTGCCCACGCCTCACGCCAGGAGACGACACCCAGGGTGTGCCAGTCGTAAATGTCCCAGTAGTCCGACGTCACCGAATCGAAGAGGACACCATCCTCGGCTCCCTGCGACGTGTATCCGGTCCACGTCGCGAAGACGGACGATGCGTACGAGGTGCACGTTCCGGAGAGCGTGGTCTTGACCGCCTGGTACGGGCCGACAATGCGCACCTGCGCAGGAACGACAAGGCGGCAGGTGCCGCTTGTCGCGGCCTGGGCACTGGGGCTGAAAGCCACCGTCGCAAGGGTGGCGAGGGCCGCGGTGCCGGCCAGGGTGGACATGCGTCGCATGATGGGTTGTCCTTTGGGGAGCAATGAATAGTCGGTTCGACATGAACCAACCTTCGAAGATTACGGCACGCCACGGTGCCCGCCGACACAATTCGGCCGAACTCGCACGTCGTCCGCACCGGGTTGGTGGACCGGTGCCCCCACGTCACTCTGCTTTGGTAGCTCCGTGCAGTTCCGCAGGTGCGTTCTCGGGTGGCTGATCTGCACGCCCCGGCGGATGCTCGTCGTCCCCTTCGCCCTCCACCTCGCGGCGAGCGTCGCGCTCCGCCGCGCGGCGCGTCTCGTCGCTGATCTCGTAGCGACGCTTGTAGAGGTCGAGCAGCGCCATCGCCGTCGCGGCCATCGGCACACCGAGAATGCCGCCGGCGAGGCCGAACATCTGCGCGCCTAGCAGCGCCGACGCGAACGACACCGCCGGGTGGACGTCGACCGCCTTCGCGCTGATGTTCGGCTCGATCGTGATGTTCTCGATCTGCTGGTAGATGATCGCGAAGACGAGGATGACGAGGCCGTTGACCGGCTTGTCGCTCGTGAGGCCGACGAGCACGGGCAGCACGATCGAGATGTACGTGCCGATGTTCGGGATGAACTGCGCAATGAGGCCGGTCCACAGCCCGAGCGCCAGCCAGTACGGCATCCCGATGATCATCATGAACGTGCCGTGCACCGTCGCCGAGATCGTCGCGAGAATGCACCGCGCCGCGACGTAGCCGCCGACCTTCGTGACGAAGACCTCCCACACCGTCAGCACCACACGCTGCTGCGACGGGCGGAACAGGCCAGCGATCCACGTGCGCAGGCGCGGCATGCCCGCCGAGATGTAGCAGGTGAAGAACACGAGAACGAAGGTGTTGAACGCCGTCGAGACGATGCTCGTCACGAGCCCGAGCACGCCCCCCGCGAGCTGCGATCCGTACGACGCGACCCGCTCCGGCGTCAGGGAGACCTTCGACAGCATCGTGTTGATGTCGTAGTCGGTGCCGAACCGCTCGTTCGCGTAGCGCACGAGATCGGTGACGACGCCCGGCGCCGCCGTCACGAGCGCCTGGATCTCGGACACGAGCAGGCTGCCGAACGCGGCGAAGAAGCCGGCGATCGCTAGGCCGAGCGTGAGAACGACGAAGCCCGTCGCCAGCGCACGCGGCATGTGCTTGGCCAGCCGACGGACGGCCGGCTCCATCGCGACGGCGAGGAAGAACGCCATGAGGATGGTGAAGATAGCCGAGCCGGCGGAGTTCGAGATGAACCCGAGCGCCGCGACGACAGCCAAGGCACCGAGCACCACCCAGGTGGCCCGCCACACCGACCGCGGGTCGAGGGCGATGGTGAGGCGGGGTGAGCCCTTGTCAGGACGCCCGTCGGAGCCGTTCGTTGGCATGGTCGTTGCCCTCCCCCTCGTCACGTTGACGCGACGAGTGTTTCACGCCACCGCGGCTAGGCTGACGCCATGGCCGAGCTTCACATTGCACAGGACGAGCACGCCGACGAGATCATTTCCGAGCACCCGTTCGGGCTGCTCGTCGGGATGCTCCTCGACCAGCAGATCGCCATGGAGGTTGCCTTCGCCGGCCCCGGCAAGATCTACGACCGCTTCGGCACGCTGGACCCAACCGAAATCGCCGCGATCGACCCCGACGAGTTCATCGCGCAGTGCACGACTCCCCCGGCTATCCACCGCTACGGCAAGTCGATGGCCGAGCGTGTGCAGAAGCTCGCCGCGGCCGTCAGCGACGAGTACGACGGCGACACGACGAAGATCTGGGCCACCGACGACGCGAACGAACTGCTGGGGCGCCTCAAGAACCTGCCCGGCTACGGCGACCAGAAGGCACGCATCTTCGCGTCCCTCCTCGGCAAACAGCTGGGCGTCCAGCCCGACGGCTGGCGCGAAGCCATCGGCCCCTACGCCGAAGAGGGCTCCTTCCGCTCCGTCGCCGACGTCGTCGACCCCGACTCGCTGCTCAAGGTCCGCGAGACCAAGCGCGAGATCAAGGCTGCAAAGAAGGCCGCCGCGAAGAAGGACTGACCGCCCTACTGGCTACGTTGTGCGCTGCTGGCCGCGGCATGCCGCAGCCGAATCCGCAGAACGTTCCCGCCTGACGGGCCCGCCCATATTCATCGGACGAGGACAGCGCACACGTCACGCAGACGGCGTCCCCGACTTGCGCACACCGACGGCGAACTGCACCGTCGCGCCCTTCACCGGGGTCAGGGTCACCTTCAACCCGGGCGCGGCCGTCGTGAGGGTGTCCAGGGTTCCGGGGTCACCATCACACTCGTACGTGCGCGAGAACGTCTGCTCGATCGTGGCGCCCTCGATCGCCTCCGTGTACGACGCGGTCGCCACCAGCCCACCGCCGGTGCACGCAACCACCACTTCCATGGGTCCGCCTGCCACGTCGGGGAAGTCGAGGCTCTTCCCCTCCGACGCTGTGCCCTTCTCGATCGTGAGGAAGTCCCTCGGCTGGCCCAACACTTTCTCCCGCAGCCCCGACGCTCCGGCCGCCGGCTTCGCCTGAGCGTCGTCGCCGAGCACGACCGGCTTGGGCGTCGTGTACTCCGGGTGGTCCTGATCGCGCGCCCACTCGTCCATCGAGCAGCCCGAAAGCAGCGCGGCCAGGAGCGCGGTCGTCACCGTTGCAGTAGCGCGAAGTGAGCGGAGGGTCGCCATGAGATCTCGTTCTTCCTGGCGGCAGGCCGCACGGTGTCCGGCGGGCAGCCGAATCACTTCAACGTAACGGCGTCACACGATTCGAGGAAGAGTTGCCGCCGGAGCAATTCGGTAACGAAACAGGCGTGGCGAATCCGTCAGCCGCGCAACCACACGGCCAACCCGGCGCATCCGCACGCCCAGAGCACGCTGACGAACGTGCCGATGATGAAGCGTTCCGCCACCGCCGACTTCTCACCGCTGCGCAACTCGGGGTAGCGCCCGAGGCCCTTCACTGCCAGGACGATGGCGATGGCCTCCGGCCAGTTCGCGACGAGACCCGCGAAGATCGCCAACCGTTCGAGCGCCCCGATCCATGCGCCGCCGCGCAGGATGCTCCCGGCTTGCTCGACGCCACCCGTCGCCTTGCCCGACACAGGTTTCGGTGTCTCGGCGTTCGGCTCGGAAGGCGCCGGTAGCTGTTCGTGATCGCGCCGGCCGTCGACGAAGCGGAAGACCAGCTGCGTGACGAATCCGCCCGCCACGACAGCGAGCACGCCGAAGAGCGCGACCACCAACACCGCCCGTTCGTTCATGACCTGAACGCTAACGCCCGGTACCGACAACCGGGCGAGCTCAGCCCAAAGCAGCCGTCAGCGCGCGCACCGCGAGCGCCTCCCCGGCGTCGGCTTCGACGACGGCCGCGGTGCTCACTCGCTGGCTGACGGCTGACGCCGTCACGCCGAGGCGAGCCGCGATCTCCTGACGCGACAAGCCCTCGGCGACGAGGTCGGCAACCTCCCACCCGGCTGCGGTGCGGCGCCGCCAGACGAAGGCCAGCAGGTCGAGGGCGGCGCGCGCATCGTCGGCAGCGGCGCTGGCCTCGGCTCCCCCGACACGCGTCACGACGGCGAGATCCTGCGTACCTCCTCGGGATTCGTTGACGGCGGCCCGGGCCGCGACGAACGCGGCCCCGTTCGCGGCGCGAACGTCGTCCGGCACCGGGGTGTCGACAGGCCCGATGCCGAGACCGACCCGCCACCCGCCCTCGCGGACGAAGAGGCGCACTGCGCTCACGGCATCGGCCGGGTCGGCGATGAGCGCCTGGACTTCGTCACCCGCCGTGCGCGCGAAGGCACGGGACCTACCGCCGAGCGTCAGGGATTCGAGGGCTCTGAGCATGGCCGGAACACGGTCGCCCCGAGAACTACTGCGGATCTGGTCTGCCGTGACGACGATCATCGCGCCACCGCTCGATTTAGTCATACGCCTAAAGTAGCAGCGATTAAGTCTCTGGCCTAACTCTTGGCAGCTGCAGTCGACAGCCTGTACCGGCGGAACGATGGCACGAGCACGGCGATCGCCACCACGGAGACGAGCACGAGGACACCACCGATCCACGCTGCCCGACCGGCCCCGGACGCCTCGGCGCCCGCCCCGTGGACGACATCCGCGATTCGCGGCCCACCCGCAACGACGACGAGGAAGACGCCCTGCAGGCGACCGCGCACCGCGTCGGTGGCCGCCGTCTGCAGCATCGACGTGCGGAACGCCGCCGAGACCATGTCCGCCGCGCCACCGACGACGAGGGCGCCGAACGCGATCCAGAACACGATGTCGAGCCGTCCGTTCGCGAGCGCCACCGCTCCACCGAAGACGACGACCGCCCCGCCCCACACGGCGACGGCGGCGAGCACCGCCACGCCGTGCCGCTGCACGCGCGATACCCACCCGGAGAACACGCCGCCGAGCACAGCACCGACCGGAATGGCCGCGAACAACCACGCGAACGCGAACCCGCCCTCGCTCGGTCCGCCGAACGACTCGTGTGCGATCTGCGGGAACTCCGCACGCGGCATACCGAAGATCATCGCGGCGAGGTCGACGACGAAGCTCGCCATGAGCACCGGATGGCGTGAGAGATACCGCAGCCCGTCGACCACGGACGTGAAGCCGGCCACCGTCACCTCGCCCAGCGGACGCATCGCCGGCAGGTTGACGACGGCCCACATCGTGGCGAGAAGGCACAGGGTGTCGGCGGCGTACATCCACGAGAACCCGAGCACCGGGATGAGCGTTCCCGCGACGAGCGGCCCCGCGATGCCACCCGCCATCGCCACCGTCATGAGGAGGGAGTTGGCCGCCGGCAGGAGTTCGGGTGGCAAGAGTCGCGGCAGCGAACTCTGCAGCGCCGGCTGGTGGAGCGCGAAGAAGATCTGCTGCACCGCGAACAGGCTGAGTAGCAGCCACACGTTGATGCCACCGACGGCGGCCTGCGCCCAGAACAGCGCGCTCGTCACGATGAGCCCGGTCGTCGTGAACATCAGGATGCGACGACGGTCGTGCGCGTCGGCGAGCGAGCCTCCGTACAGGCCGAAGACGATGAGCGGCACGAGGCCGAACAGGCCCGTCAGGCCGACATAACTCGAGTCACGCGTCTGCGCGTAGATCTGCGCGGGCACCGACACGATCGTCAGCTGCGCGCCGATGACCGTGACGATGTCGGCCAGCCACAACCGCCGGAAGGCGGGAACCTTGAGCGGGCGCGTGTCCGCGAGAACGCTGCGGGCACGCGCGAGCCTGCTCGCGGTCATGCGTCGATGCGCTCCAGGTCGAGCTGGTGAGCCGACGAAATGATGAAGTCCTTGCGGGGCGCCACGTCGCTGCCCATGAGCAGGTCGAACACCTGCTCCGCCGCCTCGGCGTCGGCGAGCGTGACGCGACGCAGCGTGCGGTGACGCGGATCCATCGTCGTCTCCGCGAGCTGGTCGGCGTCCATCTCGCCGAGACCCTTGTAGCGCTGCGGTTGCTTGAACGTGCGGCCCTTCTTCTCCCACGCACTGACGACCGAACGCATCTCGGCCTCGGAGTAGGTGTAGATGACCTCACCCTTGGCGCGGCCGCTCGCGTTGAGCTCGAGACGGTGCAGCGGCGGCATGGCCGCGTACACCCGACCGGCCGCGACGAGCGGGCGCATGTAGCGGAAGAACAGGGTGAGCAGCAGCGTGCGGATGTGGGCGCCGTCGACGTCGGCGTCCGTCATGAGGATGATTTTGCCGTAGCGCACCATGTCGAGATCGAAGCTGCGCCCCGAGCCGCCACCGATGACCTGGATGATCGAGGCGCACTCGGCGTTCTTCAGCATGTCGCCTACCGACGCCTTCTGGACGTTGAGAATCTTGCCGCGGATCGGCAGCAGCGCCTGGTACTCCGAGTTGCGCGCCGCCATGCCGGTGCCGAGCGCCGAGTCACCCTCGACGATGAACAGCTCCGATTTCTCGCCGTCGGTGGAGCGGCAGTCCTTGAGCTTGCCCGGCAGGCTCGAGCTCTCCAACGCCGTCTTACGCCGCTGCGTCTCCTTGTGCTGACGCGCACTGATGCGCGACTTCATCTCGGCGACGACCTTCTCCAGCAGGAGCGCCGACTGCGCCTTCTCGTCGCGCTTCGTCGACGTCAGGTGCGCCGTGAGCTCCTTCTCGACGACCTTCGCGACGATGGCGCGCACGGCGTTCGTGCCGAGCACCTCCTTCGTCTGGCCCTCGAACTGCGGCTCCGCCAGACGCACCGTGACGACGGCCGTGAGGCCGGCGAGGACGTCGTCCTTCTCGACCTTGTCGTTGCCGACCTTGAGCTTTCGCGCGTTGACCTCGAGCTGCTTCTTGAAGACCTTCATGAGGGCCTGCTCGAAGCCGGTGTTGTGCGTGCCGCCCTTCGGCGTCGCGATGATGTTGACGAAGGAACGCACCTTCGTCTCGTACCCCGTGCCCCAGCGCAGCGCGATGTCGACGCCGCACTCACGCTCGACGTCCTGGCTCGTCATGTGCCCGCTCTTCTCGTCGAGCACGGGCACCGTCTCGGTGAAGTGACCGCTGCCCTGCAGACGCCACACGTCGGTGACGGCCGCGTCGGCGGCGAGGTAGTCGGTGAACTCGCTGATGCCGCCGTCGTGGAAGAAGACCTCCTCGTGGGGTCCGTCGGCGCCCGGCGTCTCGGGCAGGCCGCGCTCGTCACGGATGACGAGGGTGAGGCCCGGCACGAGGAAGCTCGTCTGACGCGCACGCCCGATGAGCTGCTCGTAGTCGAACTGGGCGCTCTTGAGGAAGATGCTCGTGTCGGCCCAGTAGCGCACGCGCGAACCGGTGACGCCGCGCTTGGCCTTGCCGACGACCTTGAGCTCGCTGCCCGACTCGAACGGGCTGAACGGGTTGAGCGGGCTCTTGCCGTCGGCGTCGTCGAAGACGCCCGGCTCACCGCGGCGGAAGCTCATGCCGTACGTCTTGCTCGCACGGTCGACCTCGACGTCGAGACGAGCGCTCAGCGCGTTGACGACCGACGCGCCGACACCGTGCAGACCACCCGACGCGTTGTACGAACCGCCGCCGAACTTGCCGCCCGCGTGCAGCTTCGTGAAGACGACCTCGACACCCGAAAGGCCCGTGCGCGGCTCCACGTCGACGGGGATACCGCGACCGTTGTCGCGCACCTCGACGGAGCCGTCGGGCATGAGGATGACCTCGATGCGGTCGCAGTAACCGCCGAGCGCCTCGTCGACCGAGTTGTCGATGATCTCCCACAGGCAGTGCATGAGACCGCGCCCGTCGGTGGAACCGATGTACATGCCCGGGCGCTTGCGTACGGCCTCGAGCCCCTCGAGCACCTGGAGGTGACGAGCGGTGTAGGTCTGGTTCTCTCCTTGCGACACCTGGGAATCTCCTTGAAGTTCGCGGGGGACGCCGCAGACGGCGCACCCGTCACCGTACCCGAGAATCCGCGGGTTTCCGGGCCGCCACGCGGTGATCCGACGCTCACTGCGCACCTGCGGCGTAGACCGAATCACAACGATGTGGCTCGGGAGTCGGAATTGGGCTTCTCGGGAATGTCCGCCCGTGACAGACTGTTGTCGATTCCGAGAAACGATGCTTCGGGCATCGTTCGTAGGACGCCGCTGGTGCCCTTTCAAGGCATCCCGACGAGAGGATCGATATGACCACGACGATGGAACACACGATGACGGCCGCTGACCGCTGCGACCGCTGCGGAGCCCAGGCCTTCATCAAGGCGGTCATGTCGGGTGGACTCGAACTGCGCTTCTGTGGCCACCACGGCCGCGAGCACCTCGACAAGCTCAAGGAGGTCGCCGTCGAGGTCATCGACGAGACGCCCCGCCTGAGCGAAGAGGTTTGAGCAGCGCGCTGCCGCTGACGCCGAACGGCCCCGGTCACCCGCCAAGGGTGCCGGGGCCGTTCGCGTGCCTGCACACGGCGGGCTCTCTTCCTGGTCCGGCTCGTGGCCCAGCTGAGGGATGATGGCCCCATGGAACTGACGACGACGATCATCGCCGCACTCGTCATGGCGGTCGGCATCGCCGGTCTCATCGTGCCCGCGCTGCCTGGCCTTCTGCTCGTGCTGGGCGGGGTGCTCATCTGGGCGCTCGGCAACTCCGGCCCCACCGCGTGGACGGTGTTCGGCATCGCGTGCGTCCTCGCGGCGATCGGCTACGTCGTCCAGTACGTCGTGCCTGGCCGCCACCTGGGCCGGGCCGGCATCCCGAAGCGCAGTAGCCTCGTCGGCGTGATCTTCGGCGTCATCGGCTTCTTCGTCATTCCGGTGATCGGCCTGCTCGTCGGCTTCGTACTCGGTGTCTTCGTCGCCGAGATGGCCCGTCAGCCCCGCACGGACGAGGCGTGGCGCTCGACGAAGGTGGCCGTCAAGGCTGCCCTCATGTCGGTGGGAATCGAACTGCTCGCGGCGCTGATCATTGCCGTCGGATGGGCCTGCGTGGCCATTCCGATGGCTCTGTGACTGGCCTGTGACGAGGCGTCCCTACCAGCCAGGCGTCCCTACCAGCCCTGGCTCTCGCGGCGACGACGATCCCAGCGCTCCTCAAGACGCTGCATGAAGCCGCTGTTGCTCGCGCCACGAGCGGGCTTCGCCTTGGACTTGGCCGAGCCCGGGAATCCACCCTGGACGCTCGGGAAGCCACGGCCGGCACCGTCCGAGCCGCCGGCGCGCTGCGCCGACGAGGAACCGACGACGTGCAGGTCAGGACGCTGGTCGGCATCCGTACCCACCGCGTAGGTGACGCCGAAGACCATGCCGAGGAAACCGATGGCGCCCAGCCAGGTCTGACGGGTGGTGACGGCGAGAACGACGAGCGCGAGACCCGCCGCGAGGGCAAGCACACCGAGCAGGACACGACGGCGACGTCGTGCGCGGTTCGGGTCGGAAACCATGGTCGACGCGAACTTCGGGTCCTCGGCGGAAAGCTGCGCCTCCAACTCTTCGAGAGCGCGCCGTTCCTGTTCTGACAACGGCATGGGAGCCTCCGGTTCGACACTCGCGGCGCATGGTGCGCCACGCATGGTGTGCTGGCATTGTCTCGTTCATTTGTAGCACTTCGGGACGTTACTCGTGGCCACCCGCGAGGGGGCGAAGAACCGACCGCTCATCCCACGAGACTCGCCGGTCTCACGATGCCCGCGCCGAACCGCGCGCTGGCGCGGTCGACGGCGCGATCGGCCTCCTGCCAACCGAACTCGCGCTCCCCCAGCTTTCCCTGCCGGGAGGTCAGCCGTCGGTCGGTGAGCCCCTGCACCCGCACCCCGACGAGGCGGATGCGGGCCCGCTGCAGCCCGAGGGCGTCGAAGAGCTGGGCGGCCACGGCGTAAACCTCCCGGCTGACGTCGGTGTGCTCGCTCAACGTGCGCGACCGCGTGATCGTCGTGAAATCGGAGAAGCGCACCTTCAGCACCACCGTGCGTCCGGCCACCTCGGCCGAACGCATACGCGCCGCGACGCGGTCGCTCAGCTTGAGCAGGTGCCGCTTGATGAGCACAGGATCGTCGAGATCCTCACCGAACGTCTCGTCCGAACCGATGCTGCGCTCCGGCTCGTGCGGCACGACCCGACGTTCGTCGTGACCCCACGCGAGGCGGTGCAGCGTCATGCCGCTCGCCTGCCCGAGGGAACGCACGAGCGTTCGCTGCGGCAGGTGCGCGATGTCGCCGACGGTGCGCAACCCCAACGTGTGCAGCTTCTCCTGCGTCGAGGCACCCACGCCCCACAGCGCCTCCACCGGCAGCGGGTGGAGGAAGTCGAGCACCTCATCCTGACGCACGAGACGCAGCCCGTCCGGCTTCGCACTCGTCGAGGCCAACTTCGCGACGAACTTCATCGGCGCCACCCCGACCGAACACGTGATGCCCTGCTCGTCGGCGACGGCGTCACGCAACTCGTGCCCGAGCGCCGCCGCAGACTCCGGCCCGTTGCAGACGCCGCCAACGTCGAGGAACGCCTCGTCGAGCGAGATCGGTTCCACGAGCGGCGTGACCTGCGAGAACAGGTGCATGATCGAGCCCGAGATCTGCGTGTAGAGGTCGTAGTTGGGCGCGAGGACGACGGCATCGGGGCACAACCTTCGCGCACGCCCCATCGGCATACCCGAACTCACCCCGCTGCGCCTGGCCTCGTAGGTGGCCGAGAGCACCACGCCCCGCCCGGCGCCGCCGACGATGACGGGCCGACCGAGCAGATCGGGGCGCTCGATGAGGGACGCCGACGCGTAGAAGGCGTCCATGTCGATGTGCAGGATCATCTGCCCCACCCTCCTGAACTTCCGGGGCTCGCGTGCCACAGCGAACGCGGAGCCTCACCCTGACCGGGAAGCTGCGCGCGACCTCCCGAGACCGTTTCGCCGGCCGGTTTGATGTCGGCGTACGGCGACTGTTTGAACCCTGACGAGTGCACGAGCATCCGACGTCCGCGAGCGCCGCCGACACCTTCTGCGTCCGGTGGGGCGACGCCGACGAGGCTGCTCACGCCGTCAGCGCCCGCCTCGCTCCACGCCTGCCACACCGCCGTGAGATCCCACGCGCCGGTGGCCCGGATGGAGACACCGTGTGGGCCGGTACGCCGCACGACACCGCGCACGAGGAGCATCCACGAGTGGAAGACGGTGTCGGCGTACGGCCCCTGAACGTCTTCGAAGAACGTGGCGTCGGCGGGGCCGGTGCCGTCGTCGAGCGTGAGGAAGATGACGCGGCGCCCCGAACGCACCGGCGGGGTCTGCGTGGCCACCTTGATGCCCGCGCACCACACTTCCTGCCCACCGCGCAGATTCACGAGATCGGACGCAGCGCTGAGGCCCAGGTGACGCAGCATCGGCGCGTAGAACTCCATGACGTGACCGCTGACGTCGAGACCGAGGATGTCGAGCTCGGCACGCACCTTCTCCGCCGGCGTGAACTCGGGCAGGCCCGAACCCTCACCGTCGACGGCTCCGTCGACGAGGTCGAGGACGAGTTGAGCACCCACCGGATCCTTCGCCCCGGGGCGGCGCCCCTGCGCCTGCGCCCTGGCGGCTTCCACCGGGTCGAACGTGAAGAGCACAGCCTCCCCTGGCGCTTCGCCGGCACCTGGGCTCGACGCACTCCTCTCGTCTACGTTGCTCGACGACGGCTTGGTCGCGAGCACCTTCTGCCCGCGCGGACGCCCCCGCGATGTACCGCGCAGGTGCCAGCGCTCGAGATCTTCCAGTTCGAGCAGGAGGTCGCGTCGGGTGAGAGCGCCTCGCCCTGTGCGAGCACCGAAGCCGTACAGGCTGTCGAAGGCGCCGACGAGAACGAGACGTTCGACGCTCGTTCGCGTCAGGCCGGCCCGGTTCCACACGTCGCTCAAGCTCGAGTAGGGCTGCGCCGCGACGAGAGTTTCGATCTCCCTCTCGCTCATGCCCTTGACGTCGGCGAATCCGATGCGCAGACCGAGTTTTTCGGAAGCCCCTGCGTTCGGGTCCGATTCGTCGGAGCTCGGGCCACCAGGGAGACCGACCGAAGCACCAGCATCGTTGTGACTGCCCTCCTCGGCGCTGCCGCTCACCCGCTCCACCCGGTACTCGCCCCGCGAGGCGTTGATGTCAACACCGAGCACGGGCACACCGAACGTGCGAGCGTCGGCGAGGATGAGCCGCTTGGGGTACATGCCCGGGTCGTGCGTGAGCACACCCGCGACGAACGCCGCGAGGTGATGGGTCTTCAACCACGCCGACTGGTAGGTGGGCAGCGCGAACGCTGCCGCGTGAGCCTTGCAGAAACCGAAGGACGCGAAAGCCGCGAGCACCGCCCAGATGCGTTCCCGCTCGCCGCGCGTGTACCCGCGGGCCTTGGCGGCAGCACGCCACCACTCCCCGATCTTCTCCTGCCCTGTGGGCGAGCCCATCGCCCGACGCACCTCGTCGGCTTGGGCGAGCGTCACACCCGTCGTCTCGGCGACGATGCGCAACACCTGCTCGTGGAAGACCACGACGCCGACCGTCTCCTCCAGCGCCGGCCGCAGGCTCTCGTGGAGGTACTCCGGCTCACCCCAACCCTGACGCACCCGCAGGAACGGGTTGATCATGTCGCTCTTGACCGGGCCGGGGCGGAACAGCGAGATGTCGATGATGAGGTCTTCGAAGGCCTCGGGAGCGAACTTGCCGATGAGTTCACGCTGCCCGGGCGACTCGATCTGGAAGCACCCCAGCGTGCGCGTCGAGCGGATGAGGTCGAACGTCGCCTCGTCGTCGAACGGGACGCACGTCTCGTCGTCGAGGTCGACGACGACGCCTTCGACCCGCTCGATCTCGGCCACGGCGTGCGCCATCGCCGACTGCATTCGGATACCGAGCACGTCGAGCTTGAGCAGCCCGAGGGTCTCGACGTCGTCCTTGTCGAACTGGCTCATCGGGAAACCGAGCCAGCTCGCCTCCATCGGCGTGCGATGGCCGAGTTGCGCGTTCGACAACACGACGCCGCACGGGTGCAGCGCGACGTGCCGCGGCAGACCGTCGAGTCGCTCGACGAGGTCGAACAGTCGCTCCAACTCGCTCGAGGCGAGACCGCGAGCCCGCAGCTCCGGCAACTCCTCGATGGCCTGGCGCGCATTGCGCGCGGCGATGTGCGGAAAGGCCTTCGCGATGACGTCGACGTCGGCCAACGGCATACCGAGCGCAGCGCCGGCGTCACGGATGGCGTGACGCACCCGGTAGGTCTCCGCCATCGACACACACGTGACCCGCTCGCCGCCGAAGCGCTCCATGATGCGTTCGTACATCTCGGTGCGCCGCGCCGATTCCACGTCGATGTCGATGTCGGGCAGTGACGCCCGAAGCGGCGTGCAGAAGCGTTCCATGAGCAGGCGGTGCCGGATCGGGTCGACCCCGCTGATGCCCAGCAGATAGTTGATGAGGCTGCCCGCGCCCGAACCGCGAGCAGCGACGCGCACACCGGCGTCACGGATGAGATCGCACACGATGGCCACCGTGAGGAAGTAGGTCGGGTAGCCGAGGTGGCGCACGACCTCGAGTTCGTCGTCGAGTCGCTCTTCGACGGCGGCGTACTCGGTTGCCGAGAGGTGGCCATAGCGAGCGGGCAGCGCGGCGCGGCAGCGCTCGGCCAGAGCGCGCTGGGGGTCGACGCCGTCCAGGTCGAGCACCTCCGGTTCCGGAAGATGAACTGCACCGATGCCGATGTCGTGGAACGGATGCTGCACGCAGAGCTCGGCCAACCGTGACGTCGCGCCGACGAGGTCGAGGGCCGCGCTCTCGTCGCCCGCAGCCTGCGCGAGTTCACGTGCGATCTCGAGCATCTCGCTCTCGGGGAGCAGATGCCCTCGCGTGCTCGTGCGGTCGAGGTGCCGCAGGTCGAGCGCCACCATGCGCCGCGCCGCGTCGAGCAGATCGGCGGTGACGGCCTCGTCGGCGTCCGCGTGCCTCACCCAGCCGGTGAGCACCGCGGGCACACCGCACGCACGCGCCAGCGCCCACAGGTCGAGCGCGTGCCGCCTGCTGGCCGGCGTGCCCGGCGCCCCGTCGTGACAGGCCACCTCGACTGCGAGCGCCCCGTGCGGCAGCGCAGCACGCCACTGCTTGAGCAGCTGCTCCGCCGCGGCAGGACGTTCGGCGAGCAGCGCCTGCCCGACGTCGGAGGCCGGGCCGAGCAGCACGGTGAGTGCCGGGGCACTGTTGCCTCTGCCCGCCTCCTCGACAGTGACGAACCGCGCGATCCGTTCACGCGACGTGCGCGCGGCACTGCGCTCCCCGACGAGGTGAGCGTCCGTGACGAGACGGCACAGCTGCCCCCAACCGACGCCCTTGGCGAGCCCGCTGGCAGCGCCACGAGCCAGAACGGTGACGCGAGGCCCCCGGTCGTCGACGGCGGCCCCGCCCTTCGCGGGGGTGCGCCGCGGGCGGGACGAGATGGTCGGCGTCGGTGGCTCGAGCGCCAGGTCGACGCCGACAACGGGTTCGATGTCGTGATCACGGCAGGCCTCGACGAACTTCACCACGCCGTAGAGACCGTCACGGTCGGTGAGCGCCAGACGCTCGTAGCCCAACTCGTGTGCCCGCTCGACGAGACGCTTCGGCGGTGTGGTGCCGTAGCGCAGCGAGAAGGACGACGCGACGTGCAGATGGGTGAACTGCACCGACCTCACCCCACCGCGACGGGGGTGAGCCGCAACGCCGAAGCATCGGCGGCAGGCAGACCGACGTGGACGAGCACGGCGTCGAGGAAGAGCTGGGCCTGCCGGACGAGGTCGTCGGCCTCTCGCACACTCACCCCGGCCCCGCCACTCTGGGCGACGGCGCTGCGCTTGCCGCACTCAGTGAAGAAGCTCGCCCACTCCCCGAACTCCGGGCGCTGACGAGCCAGCGCCTCCCACGCACCGCGCGGACGTGAGCCGAGCGAACGCGGCGCCACCTGAGCCAGAAGGGCGGCAGCCGCCCGCAACGCAGCGAGTTGGGCCCTCGCGTAGCGCTCGGACGTCGTCGTGGCCGAGCAGGCCTCGATCAGGGCAGCGCGCGAACGGCCCAGAAGATCGAACAGATCGCCGGTGAGTGCTTCCGCGGGCGCACCCGGACCCGTTGCCGTCGTCGTCATGACATCTCCCTCTCGCTGCACACTTCGTCGAACCTGCACATCAGTCACTGAGCCGCTCGAGCGACCACCCGGAGCGCGCATGCGCCAGGTCGAACACCCCGAGGCTCGGGCTCGCCCCCGCACTCGCCTCGACCCGCCACACCCGACGTTCGGCGTCGTACACGCCCTGCTCCCCCATCGGCAGGCGCCACCACGGCGTTGCCTCACGCCAGCTCTCGAGCACCCCCGCGACTCGATACCTGCGTCCTCGCCAGACGAAGACCTCGGGCGCGCTCGCCTCTCCCGTGTCCACTGTGGTCACCTCGACGCTCTCGGCGTATCCGCGCATCTCGCCACCTCACTTCACTCGGGTGACGACCGCGTCGTCACCGCCGGATGGTTCGCTGTGACTGTGACGGTGAGCGACGACGCAACGAACGTCGGAACAACGGCACAGCACAAGCCCGTTTTTTCGAACTCATGTTCGATATGGTGACACTAGAACGCCCCGGCGACAACCCCCAGATTCCGCGGAATCGGAGCGACCGCGTAGGCTCGGTGGAAGTCGCTTGCCGGAAGGATCGAGACGTGCCCAACTCCGCGGACGCATCGCAGTTGCTCGAACGCATCCAGCGCACCGTCGACGCCGAAGTCGCCCACCAGCGCGAGGTTCTCGCCCCCCTCGGCGACGAAACCGATCTCATGGTCGACGCCATCGCTTCCCTGCTCTCCGGCGGCAAGCGCGTGCGTGCGTCGTTCCTCTACTGGGGCTACCGCGCCGCCGGCGGCGCCGACAGCGACGCCCTCGTGCGCGCCAGCGCGTCGATGGAGCTCTTCCAGGCTGCCGCGCTGCTGCACGACGACGTCATGGACGCGAGCGACACCCGCCGCGGCATGCCGGCTGCCCACCGCGCCATGGCGAACGCCCACCGCGAGCGCGGCCTCACCGGCGACGCCGACCGCTTCGGCGAGGCCGGCGCCATCCTCGCGGGCGACCTGTGCCTCACCTGGGCCGACGAGATGTACGCGACGAGCGGTCTACCCGCCGACGAGGTTCTTCGCGGACGTCGGGTCTTCGACCTCATGCGCACCCAGCTCATGGGCGGGCAGTTCCTCGACGTCCTCGAGGCCGTGCAGAACTGGGAGGGGCTCGCCACCGACGAGCGCATCACCCGCGCTCTGCGCGTCATCCGGTACAAGAGCGCGAAGTACACGATGGAGCACCCCCTGCTCATCGGTGCCACCTGCGCCGGTGGCTACGACGCCACGCTCGAAGCCCTCTCGCGCTACGGTCTCGCTCTCGGCGAGGCCTACCAGCTGCGCGACGACCTGCTCGGCGTCTTCGGCGACCCGGCACAGACGGGCAAGCCGGCCGGTGACGACCTGCGCGAAGGCAAGCGCACCGTCATCGTCGCTCACCTGCTCGACGACCTCTGCGCCGACGACCGCGCGTTCTTCGACACCCGATTCGGCCACGACGACCTCGACACCGACGAGATCGAGCGTTTCCGCGCGCTCGCGGTGAGCACCGGCGCCGTCGACGCCGTGGAGCAGCGCATCACTCAGGGGGCCGACGAAGCGCGCACCGCGCTCGAGTCGCTCCGCGAGTCGATGCCGACCGAGGCGTTCGCCGCCCTGCACGACTTCATCGGGACGACGACCGCTCGCTCCAGCTGAGCCGCCGCGCCGTCAGGGCAGCAGCGTCAGAACGCCTCTTCCATGGCACGCTTGCGCACCTCGGCCTTGCGGCCCGCACGCAGCATGTCGATGGGGGCGCCGTCGATCGGCAAGGTCTCGTCGGGCGTGCACAGCCAGCGAATCGCTTCCTCGTCGCTGAATCCCGCGTCGGAGAGCACCGTCACCGTGCCCATGAGAGGCGTGACGACCGCACCGTCCTGAACGAAGGATGCCGGCACCGCGACGACATTACGCTCCCCCACGCGCGCGGCGATGATCTCGCGATCGGCGATCATCTGACGCACCTGGCGCAGCGACATGCCCAGCTCCTCGGCGAGGTCGGGCACGGTGAGCCAGTCACCGACAAGTGCTTCGAGTTCCGTGTGCGTTGCGTCATCCACGACCCCAAGATTGCCAGACGGGAACGCGTTACCGCATGTCGGCAGCGCACCGGGGGCGAGCTTCACCCCTTCGGGCGCGCCTTCGCAGGACGAGCCACGTCACCACCTAGCGTGTGAGCCATGCCTCTCACCTACGACGTCCCCGTCGCACTGCACGCGGCGCCGCCTGCGCACGTTCAGCCGGGCCGAGCTCACGCGCAGTTCGTCAAGGGAGCCGCGACGAGCAGCCCTGCTGCGAAGAAGAAGCCGACCCGCAAGGTCAAGAACGTCACGATCCGCCCCGGGGACTCGGTCTACGCCATCGCGCGAACCCACTCCTCGAGCGTCGCGGCCATCGTCAAGGCGAACCCGAAGATCGAGTTCCGTCGTCTCGTGCCGGGCACCGTCCTCAAGGTGCCGGTCCCCGCCTCGGCCCCGAAGGCGACGAAGCCCGTCAAGAAGCAGGCCGTCAAGAAGCCGTCGAAGGCCACGAGCGCGAAGCCGGTCAAGAAGCCCGCAGCAAAGCCCGCGAAGGCGCCGGCGAAGAAGCCCACGAAGAAGGCCGTTCGTCACACGAAGAGCGTCACCGTGCGCCCGGGCGACTCGCTCTACACGCTGGCCCAGCGTCATCACGCGAGCCTGGCAAGCGTCATCAAGGCGAATCCGGGGCTCGACGCGCGTCGTCTCCACGTGGGGTCTCAGGTCAAGATCCCCGTTGCCGGTGTCACCTCCGCCGCGAAGCCGACGAAGAAGCCCACCACGAAGCCTGCTCGCAAGCCCACCTCGAAGGCCCCTGCTGGTGGCTACGCACCCAAGCCGACGCACGTCGTCAAGTACGCCGGCACCTCTGCGGCACGGCGCTACCCGGCCTCCGCTGTCGCCTCGGGTGATCGTCACCGTCAGCAACTCGCGCAGGCGAACCTGCCGAACCAGGCCCAGATCCGTTCGATGATCGTCGCCACCGCCAAGCGCTACGGGGTCGACCCGACGCTTGCCCTCGCCATCGGCTGGCAGGAATCGGGGCACCGCCAGAGCGCCGTCTCCGTCTGCGACGCGCTCGGCACGATGCAGGTCATGCCGGCCACCGGCCGTTGGGCGGGCGACCTCGCGGGCCGCAAGCTCAACCTCATGGACCCACAGGACAACATCACGGCAGGCGTCGTCACTCTGCGCTTCCTCACCCAGCACGCCAACAACCGCGACGAGGTGATCGGCTCCTACTACCAGGGCCTCGGCGCTGTCCGGAAACACGGCTTCTACCCCGACACACGCCAGTACGTCAGCAGCGTCAAGGCGCACATGAAGCGCTTCGGCGGTTGACGCGGCCGGGCGCCAGGCACGCTCCGTGTCCTCACCTGATGACCCGCAGCGTTCAGCGTTCTTCCTGCCCCGCCACCTAGACTCGCCACCGTGACCACCTCGCACGCCGACCCCCTCATCGGCCGCACCGTCGAAGGGCGCTACCGCGTCCTCGAGCATCTTGCGGACGGTGGCATGGGCAGTGTGTACGTCGCTCGGGACCTCCGCCTCGATCGCGAGGTCGCCCTCAAGGTGTTGCGGGCCGACCTTGCGCGTGACCCCGTCTTCGTCGAGCGCTTCCAGCGTGAGGCCCGCGCTGCGGCGCGACTTGCCCACCCCCACGTCGTCGCAGTGCACGACCAGGGGCAGGACGCCGATGTCGTCTACCTCGCCATGGAACTCGTGCGCGGTCGCACGTTGCGCGACGTCATTCGCGACGGCGACAGGAGCGTTGGTGAGCAGCTCACGCTGTTCGAGCAGCTGCTCGACGGCCTCGCCGCCGCCCACCGGGCCGGCTTCGTGCATCGCGACATCAAGCCGGAGAACGTTCTCATCGACGCCGTCGACCGAGTGAAGGTCGCTGACTTCGGCCTGGCGCGTGCCGTCACGGGAAGTGGCGTGAGCGTCGACAGCGAAGTCCTCATCGGCACGGCGTCGTACCTGTCGCCCGAACAGGTCGAGCCGTCGAGCTTCAGCCCCTCCGGCACCCGTTCCGACGTCTACTCCGCGGGACTCGTCCTCTTCGAGATGCTCACGGGCCACCGCGCCTTCGACGGCGACCTTCCCGTCCAGGTGGCCTACCAGCACGTACACGGCACGATGGCGAAGCCCTCCGAGATCCTGCCGGAGCTCACTGCCGCCTTCGACCCACTCCTCGCCCGGGCCTGTTCCAAGGAGCCTCAGGAGCGTCCCGCCGACGCCGAGGAGTTCAAGACCGAAGTCACCAGGCTTCGCGCCGAACTCCCCAACGACGTTCTCGACGTCCCGGTACCGCCAGCCCCGCCGTCGTCACTGACGACGAACGCCGACACCCAGCACACCCGCGTCTCCGCGGCCGCCGACGGTACGACCGCGCCGGCCGCTCGAGCCTCCTCTGCAGCCGAGGCTCCCGACTCCCCGCTCGTCACCCGCCAGTACGGCCCCCAGTCGACGACGGCCCTCCCGAGCCGCGCCACCGTCGTCGAGAACGAGCGCTCGCGCCGTTGGTGGCCCTGGGTGCTCGCCGTCGCCGCACTCGTCGTCGCCGTCGTGGCGGCCATCGCGTTCACCGTCGGCCCCCTCGGCCCGCGCACCGTTCCCAAGGTTCAGGGTCAAGCTCAAGGTCAGGCCGTTTCGACCCTGCGGAGCGCAGGCTTCGACGTCAAGGTCCGCACCACCGAGTCCGACACTGTGCCTACGGGGCGGGCTGTGCGCACGACACCCGAAAGCGGAGCGTCGCGCCGTCCGACGAGCGATGTGACGCTCTGGGTCAGCACCGGCCCCCGCATGGTCGACGTCCCCGATACCGCGAACGCCACGCAGGACGACGCGCGCAAGACCCTGGAGAGCAAGGGGTTCAAGGTCGCTCGCGTCGAGAAGCAACACTCCGACATCGAGAAGGACAAGGTCGTCGGCACCAACCCCGCAGGTGGCAGCCGCGTGCGTCACGACACCCCGATCACCCTCATCGTGAGCGACGGACCGGCCGAGGTCGACGTCCCCGATGTCTCCGGATCGTCCGAGGACGATGCGAAGCGTCAGTTGGAGGCGCTCGGCTTCTCCGTGACGACAACGGAGGACTACGACCCGGACATCGAGTCGGGCAAGGTCGTCTCCACCGACCCGAGCAGCGGCACGACCGCGCGCGCAGGAAGCACCGTCACGCTCACCGTGTCCAAGGGACCCGAGATGGTTGACGTCCCGGATGTCGTCGGCATGAGCGCAGCCGATGCCCGCCGCACGCTCGAGGACGCCGGATTCGAAGTCGACGGCGGCTCGTGGCTCGACGATCTCCTCGACGGCACCGTCTCCAGCCAGTCGCCCGAGGGCGGCTCCGGCAAGCAGGCGCCCAAGGGCTCCACTGTCACGCTGAACTTCTGAGGCGGCTCCTCGACAAACGTCGAACGGCGCTCGCCCCTCGTCGGGGCGAGCGCCGTTCGGCGTGAAGCGGTCGTTGCTCAGGCGTTGCGTGCACCCAGCATCTCAGCCACCAGGTAGGCGAGCTCAAGGCTCTGCTGGTGGTTGAGGCGCGGGTCGCAGGCCGACTCGTAACGGCTCTCAAGGTCTTCGTCACGCACCTCGACGCTGCCGCCAAGGCACTCCGTGACGTCGTTGCCCGTGAGCTCGACGTGCAGGCCGCCCGGCACCGTGCCGGCCGCTTCGTGCACCTCGAAGAAGCCACGGACCTCGTCGACGACGTCGTCGAGACGACGCGTCTTGTAGCCGCTGGAGGATTCGAACGTGTTGCCGTGCATCGGGTCGGTGATCCACAACGGCGTGGCGCCCTCGGCCTTGAGACGCTCGACGATGGGCGGCAGAGCCTCGCGGATCGTGCCCGCACCCATGCGCGTGATGAACGTCAGACGGCCCGGCTCACGCTCGGGGTCGATCTTGTCGATGATGCGCAGCAGGTCGTCCGGGTCGGCCTTGGGGCCCACCTTCATGCCGACGGGGTTCGAGATACGGCTGATGAAGTCGATGTGGGCGCCGTCGATCTCGCGGGTGCGCTCACCGACCCACAGCATATGTCCCGACGTGGCGTACGGGCGGCCCGAGCGGGAGTCGGTGCGCGTCAGCGGACGCTCGTAGTCGAGCAGCAGCGCCTCGTGGCTGGAGAAGAAGTCGACCGCCTTGAGGGCGTCGAAGTCGGCACCACATGCCGCCATGAAGCGCATCGCCCGGTCGATGTCCTTGGCCGTCTTCTCGTAGCGCGAGTTCGCGGCGTTGGCGATGAAGCCCTTGTTCCACTCGTGCACGTTGCGCAGGTCGGCGAAACCGCCCTGCGTGAAGGCTCGCACGAGGTTCAGCGTGGCCGCGCTCGTGTTGTACGCCTGGAGCAGGCGGTCCGGGTTCGGACGACGAGCCTCCTCGGTGAAGGCGAAGTCGTTGACCATGTCACCGCGGTAGGCCGGGAGCGTGACGTCGCCACGGGTCTCGGTGTCCTTCGAGCGCGGCTTCGCGAACTGGCCGGCGATGCGGCCCAGCTTCACGACCGGCGTGCTCGCGCCGTACGTGAGGACGGCCGCCATCTGGAGGATCGTCTTGATGCGGTCGCGGATGTTGTCGGCCGTGGCCGAGGCGAACATCTCCGCGCAGTCGCCACCTTGCAGGACGAAGGCCTCGCCGCGGGCTGCGGCGGCCAGACGGGTGCGCAGATCGTCACACTCGCCCGCGAAGACGAGCGGCGGATAGCTGGCCAGGGTCTCCGAAACACGTTCGAGCGAGCCGTCGTTGGGCCACGTGGGCTGCTGCTTCGCCGGAAGCTCCGGCCAGTCGAGGCCCACGGGACGGGTCGTAGTCGAAATGGTCTGGGTTTCGGGGGTGGTACTCACCCTCCAAAGCCTATGACCGCTGTCCAATCCTGCGCATCTCAGCCCTTTTGCTGAGACGGAGTCAGGAGCGCTCGCTCGCTTCCTCACCCGGCGCCTCGGCCACCGGCTGAATCGTCTCCGTGGTCACGTCGCCGGAGGAGTCGGGGGTTTCTGCTGACGCGGCTGCGTCCGCGTTCTTGCCCTTGTCGGCGTCGCTGCTCTTGCGCGGCAGGCGTGAGGCGGCGTCCTCGATGACGGAGGTGGCGCTGCCCTGAATCTCCTTGGCCACGTGAACCGCGCCCTCACCGATGGTGCGAGCCTTCTCGGCAACGGACTTCTTGCGCGACGCGGCATACTCGTCGACGTACTCCTGGCCCGACAGGAGCATGAGCTCGTACATGATCTCGTCGGTGATCGAACGCAGGACGAAACGGTCGGCGCTCATACCCTCGAAGCGCGAGAAGTCGAGCGGAACACCGAAGCGCACGTGCGGCTGCGCGTAACGACCGAACTTCTCACCGGGAGGGGCCACCGTGTCGGTGTCCATGAGTGCCACCGGGATGACCGGCGCGCCACTTTCCAGCGCCAACCGGGCCACGCCCGTCTTGCCCTTGTAGAGGCGGCCGTCCGGCGAACGCGTGCCCTCGGGGAAGATTCCGAACAGATCGCCCTCAGCGAGGATCCGCTTGCCCGTCGCGAGTGCCCCCGCGGCCGCCGAACCGCTCGTGCGGTCGATCGGTACCTGGCCCGTGCCCGAGAAGAAGCTCTTCTGCATGCGGCCCCTGACGCCGGGCGTGGTGAAGTACTCGGACTTGGCGACGAACGTCACGCGACGGTCGAGCACGAGCGGCAGAAAGAGCCAGTCGGAGTACGACAGGTGGTTGATGGCGAGGATCGCAGGCCCCGAATCCGGGACGTGCTCGAGCCCTTCGACGGTCGGGCGGAACACCGTCCGCAGCGCCGGGCCGACGAGAACTCGCTTGAGGAGCCAGTAGAGCACGGGAGAACTTCCTGTTGGGCGTGAGAATCCGATGTCACTCTAGTCGGTGTGACCTATGACGCGTAGCCCGTCCGGGCCGCGGCGTTGCCCCTCTCGTGCCAGGATGTGGGCATGCAGCTCGACGATCTCCGTGGCAGCGCTGTGCCCGCGCGCCGCAACCGCGTTCGATGACGAACGGGCAGCCCGACGAGGCCCGCGACTGGGACGCGGAGTTCGAGGCCATCGCCAAGAGCCTGCGGCCGCAGTCGGACTCCTCTGGCGACGAACCTCATGAGATGCCCCCGGCGAGTCGCCACCGGTTCGACCACGGCTTTGCCGAGCCACCCAAGGACAACTCGCGCGGCGACAGCGCGTCGTCGTCGGCCACGGACGACTCCCCCGTTCCGGGTTTCCGTGACCAGTGGCGGCTGCGTGACGACGCGCCCTCGCTGCCGAACCTGAACACGAATCGACCGCTTGAGGACCCTCCCGAACTCGAGGACGACGACGACTTCGTCCCACCCGAGCCGACGCCCCTCGACAGCGACGACCCGGCAACGATCGTCATGTTGGGCTGCCTCGTGCTGGGCCCGTTGTGGCTGCTCTACCTGCTCTTCTTCGACCGCAACGCCGCAACGTTGTGGTGGAGCCTCGCCGCGCTCATCACCGCAGCCGGCTTCGTCATGGCCGTGGCCCGACAGCCGAAGTCACGCGACGAGGACGATGACGACGACGGGGCGCGCGTCTGAGGCTCGTCAGGCGATGACGGCGTCGACGACGAGCGGGCGATGGTCGGTCGCGACCTTCATCTGCTCTTCGACCGCGGACATGTCGACGGCCGTCAGCGTCAGCTGCGGCGAGGCGTAGATGAAGTCGATGCGCTTGTGCGGGTCGGCCGCGTTGAACGTGTTGATGCGCGGGCCCGCGTCGAGCAGACCGTGATGCTTGAACTCGCGCCCGGCGGGGCCGTTCTCGAGCTCGTTGAAGTCGCCGGCGATCGCCCACGGCAACGTGTGGTCGAGGGTCTCGTCGCCGAGCAGTTCACGCGCGTGTCCACCGCGCAACGCTCCGTAGAGCGACAGGTGCGTGCTGATCGCGACCCACGGCTTCTCACCGGGCAACGCCACCTCCGCCCATGCGTAACCGCGCGGCTCCTGCGGACGCGGCACGGAGTACAGGCCGTGACCGCTGCGACGCACCTCGACGCGCGGCGACGTGATGAGCGCGGTGCTCATGCGATGACGCTTGCCGCCGCCCCAGACCATGCCGAGGCTCTCGGCGAAAGCCGCGACCTTGTGGTTCGAGAACGGGTGACGCGGCATCTCCTGCAGGCACAGCACGTCAGGTCGCGCGTGCTCGATGACTTCGTGCAGCGCGGCCCGGTCGTCCTTGAGGCCCCGCACGTTGTAGCTCATGAGTCGTACCGTCATGCCACGTTTCCTTTCACGGCGCTGCGGGCGAGGTCGGCGGCACCGACGAGGCCGGCCTCATTGCCGAGTTGCGCCTGGGCGATGCGGGCCTCCGGGCGGTAACCGCGCCCGGGCAGTTGTTTGCGGAAGGCCTCACGCGCCGGACCGAGCAGCATGTCACCGGCGGCGGAGACTCCACCGCCGATGACGAAGGCGCTCGGATCGAACGCGCTGGCGAGGTTGGCGAGGCCAGTGCCGAGCCACGTGCCGATCTCGGCGAGAAGCTCCGCGGCGGTGGCGTCACCGGCCGAGGCGGCCTCGGTGATCATCGGACCGGTCAGCTTCGTCAGGTCGCCGCCGAGGGTGTCCGCGATGTCGTGAGCCATGGGCGATTCGGCGGCGAGCAGCGAGCGAGCTTCCCGCACGAGCGCGTTGCCGCTCGCATACTGCTCCCAGCAGCCGCGGTTTCCGCACTCGCAGCGCAGGCCGCCGGGCACGACCTGCATGTGGCCGAACTCCCCCGCGATGCCGTACCGACCGCGCTGGATCTCCCCGTCGAACAGCACGGCGCCGCCAATTCCGGTTCCCAGGTTGACCATGACGACGTGGCTCTCACCCCGCACGGCACCGAAGCGCCACTCGGCCCAGCACGCCGTGTTGGCGTCGTTGTCGACGAAGACGGGGTGCGTGCACCGCGCGCGCAGGTTCTCGCGCAGCGGCTCGTTGCGCCACGACAGATGCGGGGCGAAAACGACCGTCGAGCGATCCGCTCCGACGAAACCTGCCGCGCCGATGCCGACGGCGGAGACGTCGCCGAGCGAATCGCGCTCCGCGACGGCGTCAAGTTCGTCGACAACGCTGACGAGCAGGTCCTCGACGACCGCCGCTTTCGTCGAGCGGTGTGGGGTGTCGCGACGGGCGCGGGCGATGACGTTGCCCTCCTCGTCGACGAGACCGCCGGCCACCTTCGTGCCGCCGATGTCGATACCGATCGCGAGACTCACGCGCGTCCTTCCCTTGCCAGTGCTGCGGCGCCGATGACGCCTGCGTCGTTTCCGAGCGTCGCGACACAGAAACGAGCCGCGGGGCGGTGCCCGCCGCCGGTGAGTTCCTCGGCGAACGCGACGCGTGCGGGCTCGAGGACGAGGTCGCCCGCTTCGGCGAGACCTCCTCCGATGACGAAGACCTGCGGGTCGAGAATCGCCGCGAGCGACGCGGCGCCCTCGCCCAGCCAGCGTCCGATCTTGGCGAGCAGAGCCACGGCCGCTTCGTCACCTTCCTGGGCGGCCTGCGTCACGTGAACGCCCTTGAGGTTCTCCGGCTTGCCGTCGCACAACTCACGCAGACGCTTTCCCTGCGGAGTTCCCTCGTCGACGAGGGCCCGCGCGTCGCGAACGAGCGCGCTGCCGCTGGCGTACATCTCGAAGCAACCTCGGTTGCCACAGCCGCAGAGGTGTCCGTGCGGGACGACGCGCATGTGGCCGATCTCGGCGCCGACGCCGTGGCTGCCGCGGAAGACCTCGCCGCCGAGCACGATGCCTCCGCCGACACCAGTGCCGAGCGTGATCATCACCATGTCGTCGACGTTCTTGCCGCCGCCGTAGCGGAACTCCCCGTACCCGGCGGCGTTGGCGTCGTTCTCGATGACGACGTCGTGACCGGTGGCCTCCTGGAGCTGGGCGCGCAGCGGCTCGTGGCGCCACGCGATGTTCGGTGCGAAAAGGACCGTCGCCCCCTCACGATCGATGTAACCGGCGCACGCAACCCCCACCTTGGGCGTCTCGTCACCATGGGCTCGCGCCTTCTCGGCAAGCTCCCGGATGAGGTCGACCGTGCCGGTGATGATGGCCTCGGCGTCCTGCGCGGGCGTGTCACGGCGTGCCTGCTCGACGAGTCGGCCCTCGGCGTCGACGAGACCGCCGGCGATCTTCGTTCCGCCGATGTCGATACCGATGCTCACGCTCACGTTGTGCCCTTCATCCCGCGGAGCCACTCGGGCGACCGCACGTGCCACCAATCCTGAACGGCTCCACGACGGTGGCCAAATCGCCTCGCCGTCACTCGGGGTGCGCCCTTTCCGTGTTTCGACGCTCGACCTCACGCGCCAAGTCGTCCAGCGCCACCGAAACGACCGTCGCCTCGGCCTTGCGGCGTAGTGCTGTGATGATCGGAATGCCGGGATCAACGTTCAACGTGTACGTGACGGTGCACCCCTGAGCCGCCGGCACGATGCGGTACGAACCCTCCAGGCTCCGTAGCTGCTTCGCCGCGACGAGTGTCCACGCGACCTCCGCTTCCGGGCCTCGCCTCGTCACGCGGTAGCTCAGCCGGAGGACGTCCTTGAGCAGCCCGGCGTCCATCCTCAGCTCTGCGTCGCTCGGCATGCCCGCCGCATCCAACGCGAACACCTCGGCCCGTGTGATCTGCGACGTCCACCTCGGGTAGGCCTCGATGTCGACGACGGTGGCCAGCACCGTCTCCGGATCTGCTGACATCACCCGAGTCGCGTTCGTGTGCTCACCCATGCCGCGACAGTAGGGCATGCGCGCGGAACCTTTCGAGCAAGCCGCTAGGCTGGGCGCGGCATTCGGACGTCAGTCCACCCCGCCACCCCACGCCTCAGACGAAAGGTCGCCATGCAGGAGAGCTGCGAACCTCTGCTCGTTCCCGTCCGCGCGGAAGCGAGTCTTCCGCAGTTGCTCACGACGAACGCGACGCAGCGAGGCGACAACGTCGGCTACGCCGTGCGCGAGGGTGCCACGTGGCGTGAGATCACCCACCGCGAGTTCCTCGCCGAGGTGGAGCAGTTGGCCAAGGGCTTCATGGCGTCGGGCGTGCGACCGGGCGACCGCGTCGCCCTCATGAGCCACACGCGGTACGAGTGGACACTCGTCGACCTCGCCCTGCTCACTGCTGGCGCCGTCGTCGTGCCGGTGTACGAGACGTCGTCGGCCGACCAGATCTCCTGGATCCTTCGCGACTCCGGCTCGATCGCCGCCATCGTCGAGGACGTCGACATGGCCCGCAGCATCGCCACGGTCCGCGACGAGTGCCCGGCCCTGCGTGACGTCTGGCAGATCGACGGCGGACACCTCGACGAGTTGCGTCAGGGTGCCGGCGATGTCAGTGATGCCGAGATGCGCGCACGACGCGACAGCCTCGACGCCGAGAGCATGGCGACGATCATCTACACCTCCGGCACGACCGGCCGCCCGAAGGGCTGCGTGCTGACGCACGGCAACTTCGTTGCGCTGTCGCAGAACGCCCTGGCCCGGATGGACGCGCTCGTCAACGGCGAGGACAACAACGGCACGATGCTGTTCCTGCCGCTCGCGCACGTCTTCGCGCGCCTCATCCAGTACGTGGCGATCGCTTCCGGAACCCGTTTGGGGCACACGTCGATGACCACCCTCGTCGACGACCTCGGGACCTACCGCCCCTCGTACCTGCTCGCGGTGCCGCGGGTGTTCGAGAAGGTGTTCGCCGCGTCGCGTCAGCGCGCAGTCTCTGACGGCAAGGGTCGCGTGTTCGACACCGCCGCCGATGTCGCGACGAAGTACAGCCAGGCCACGAACGCGGGACGGCGCCCGTCGTTGCTCCTTCGGGCCAAGCACGCGGTCTTCGACCGTCTCGTCTACGCGAAGCTGCGCGCGGCGTTCGGCGGCGAGCTCCGGTACTCGATCTCCGGTGGCGCGCCTTTGGACGCCTCCCTCGCCCACTTCTACAACGGGATCGGCCTTCCCGTCCTTGAGGGCTACGGCCTGACGGAGACGACAGCACCGGCGTCGGTCAACCCGCCGGAGCGACTCAAGATCGGCACCGTCGGCCCGGCCTGCCCTGGCGTCTGCCTGCGGATCGCCGAGGACGGCGAGGTGCTCGTCAAGGGCATCAACGTCTTCCGCGAGTACCTGGGCAACCCCGACGCCACCGCAGAGGCGAAGGTCGATGGGTGGTTCCGCACGGGCGATCTCGGCTCGCTCGACGAGGAGGGTTACCTCACGATCACCGGCCGCAAGAAGGACCTCATCGTGACCGCCGGCGGCAAGAACGTCAGCCCGTCGAGCCTCGAGGACGCCCTACGCTCCGATCCTCTCGTGGCCGAAGCCGTCGTCGTCGGTGACGGCCGCCCGTTCATCGCGGCGCTGCTCACCCTCGACGAGGAGGCGCTGCCGGCGTGGGCGAACGAGCACGGCGTCGCCGACCTCGACCCCGAGCAGGCACGCACGCGCCCCGAGGTGCTCGAAGCGCTGCAGTCTGCGGTCGACAAGGCCAACCAACTCGTGTCGCGCGCGGAGTCGATCCGCAAGTTCACGGTTTTGCCGGAACACCTCACGGAGGCTTCAGGGCACCTCACACCGTCGCTCAAGGTGAAGCGTCACGTCGTGCTCAAGGACTTCGCCGAGCAGGTCGACGAGCTCTACGCCTGAGCCCGCCTCGGCGGTTCGCGCCTCAGCTACCGGAGTTCAGCGCCCGATCCAGCCATGCGGCGAACGACTCGGCACTGTCGGGGAGGAGTTGTCGGGCCGATGAGCTGGCATGCTCCTCGTCCGCGCGCGACTGCACGAGACGCTTGAGCACCGCCGCACCTGCGACGTGGGCCAGGTAGGTGACGTAAGCCGCGGACCACTCGTACCCCAGGCGGGCATCACGCTGGAACTGCTGCGCCGGCGGTGGACCGGTGAAGTGTTCCTGCCGCGCGTTGTGGGCTGCCGCAAGATTCGGCCAACGCGCGGGGAGCCTCGGCGCCTGATCGGGGGTTGCGGTCCACTCCGCAGCGCCCTCCTTGAGCCAGAGCGCTGTGCGGTCGGAACCGAAGTGCCGCAACCGCACGTGCGCCAGTTCGTGTGCAATGACGACCTGTCGCCCGATGTCGGTCAGCGATCTCGCCGCGCTGGGCGAGACGAGCACGCGCCCGTCGCTCGTCGTCACGGCTGCCGTCGAGCCGTCGAGCCCGTCAGCAGCCGCAGCGAAGGCGGCATCGTCGACGACCGCGACCTTCACGCTCCCCTGGGCCTTACCCCAGATCGTGGCCACGTCGCCTGCCGCACGCTTCACACGATCCGCCCACTCCGATGCGCTTCCCTCGGTCGCCGACAAGTCGATCGAGCTGAGCGGCGTCTCGAGGCGCATCGTCTGCCGCGACGAATCGCCCCCTGACCCCGACGGCGGCTCCGCGTCGCGAGCATCACCGTCGCCACCAGAGCATGCCGCGGCGAGGACGACGGGCAGCAACCCGAGAACGCGGCGGCGGGACGGCATGCGCCAACCCTAGAGGGCGCGTCTCAGACGGCCACCTGGAGACCGAACGGCGCGCGCTCGAGACGCGCATCCGCCGCGTCGTGGGCGGACACGAGGCCGGAGGCACACAGGGTGTCGAGCACCCGGTGGTCCTCGGCCTCCCACTCGGGTTCGCCGAGGGCCGGTTCGGGCAGCCCGAGAAAGGTCGTGACCACGCACGAGTCGCAGGCGCGACCCCGCACCGGGCAGGAGTTGCACGAGATGAGCATGATGCCCCCTTCGGTTGGTTCTCGTGGCCGTTCGCCATGCGATCGGCTTGTGGCGATGACGCTAGGTGTAGGCACCGACAACGCCGCCATTCAGCGGAATTAATCCGATGGCCGGCGCCATCGAGCGTCGAGGAGCAAGGGGTTGTCGGTGCCGGCATCTACCGTGCGGAGCATGGAGATCACGACAGCGCAGACGGGCGTGCAGACGTCGCTCAGTGACCTCGGCACGCCCCTCGTCGACGTGACGTTCGTCGTGGTCGATCTCGAGACGACGGGCGGGCGCCCCGAAGCCGAGGGCATCACCGAGATCGGCGCCGTGAAGGTGCGCGGCGGCGAGATCCTGGGAGAGTTCGCCACGCTGGTCGACCCCGGCCACGAGATCCCCGTCCAGATCCAGCGCCTCACCGGCATCACGACGAGCATGGTGTACGACGCCCCACGCATCGCGGGGGTTCTGCCGGCCTTCCTCGAGTTCCTCGGACATGACAGCGTTCTCGTGGCCCACAACGCCGGATTCGACGTCGGCTTTCTCAAAGCCGCGTGCGCCGGCCACGCCATCGACTGGCCCGCCCCCGACGTCGTCGACACCGTGAAGCTCGCTCGCGCCCTCGTCCCACGTGACGAGGTGCGCAACCACCGCCTCGGAACCCTGGCCGCACACTTCGGTGCTCACACGACTCCCAATCACCGCGCTCTCGCCGACGCGCGAGCCACGGTCGACGTGCTGCACGCCCTTCTCGCCCGTGCCGGCTCACTCGGCGTGACGTCCCGCGAGGATCTCCTCGTCTTCGGCGCAAAGGTGCCCGCTGCGCGTCGCCGTCGCGCGACGATGGCCGACGGCCTACCTGAGGCGCCGGGCGTCTATGTCTTCAAGGACGAGCAGGGCGTTCCGCTCTACGTCGGCACGTCGGGAAACATTAAACGTCGAGTCAAGAGTTACTTCACGGCGTCCGAGAAGCGGCGCGGAATGGGCCTCATGGTCGACCTCGCGCACACCGTCACGCCCATCCCCTGCGCCACCGCGCTCGAAGCTCATGTGCGCGAGATCCGATTGATCGCAGAGTTCCGCCCTCGCTTCAATCGGCGCTCCGCCCGGCCCGAGAAGGCCGCATGGCTCAAGGTCACCGACGAGCGCTTCCCCCGCTTGTCCGTCGTCCGTTCCCGACGCGACGACGAGGCCCTCTACGTGGGCCCGTTCCGATCGAAGACCGCGGCCGGCGCCGCGCGTGACGCCATCCACGACGTGCGCCGGATCCGCCAGTGCACTCAACCGATTTCGAGCAAGGGAGCGCCCCCGTGCGTCCTCGCCGAGATCGACCGATGCGATGCCCCCTGCCTCGGCGAACTCACACCGGAGGCCTACGCGCCGATCGTGACGGCGCTGCGCCAGGAGCTCGAGTCCGGCACCTCGACGCTCGTCTCCGATCTCGAACGACGTCTCGCTCGCCTGGCCACGGACGAACGCTTCGAAGAGGCCCGCGCCACGCGCGACGCCCTCGTGGAGATGCTGCGCGGCACCGATCGTCACCAGCGGCGCGCCCCGCTCGTCGAGAACCCCCACTTCGTCGCTGCGCGGCCACGCGCCGGCGGAGGCTGGGAGTTCGCCGTCGTCCGATACGGGCGACTAGCCGGGTCGGCACACGCGAATCGCGGCGAAGATCCGCGCCCGGTCATCGAGTCACTCGCCCTCTTCGCCGAAGCGGTGTCGCCCACCGACGAGACACTCCCAGAGGAGACCGACGTCGTGCTGCGCTGGCTCGAGCGCCCCGGAACCCGCGTGGTCGACTCGAATCTCCCGTGGGTCAGCCCCGTGGGCGGTGCCGGCGGCGCCTTGTCACGGCTCGATCCCCTCGTCGAGCGCGCTCGCGAACTCGCGTGGGAGGACGAGCGCGCTTCGTGACGGGTTCTCAGCCGTCGAGGCCGAGATCGAAACCGGCCTCGAGGTCGTGCTTGGAGTAGGTGCGGAACGCGAGGTGCGTGTCCGTTCCCGTCACGCCGGTGACCTTGTTGATGCGATCGGAGATGACGGGCGCGAGGTCCTCGTAAGAGGGAACGCGCACCATGGCGATGAGGTCGACGCCGCCTGTCACGGAGTACACCTCGTCGACGCCGTCGAGATCGGCCAGCTCCGCGGCCACCTCGGGGATGCGGGAGACCTCGGCTTCGATGAGAACAATTGCGGTGATCACGGGTACACCGTAGCCATCGTCAGCGCGACGCCGAGCGGGAACGTTCGACCCAACCGTCGAGAACTCGGGCAGCAGCACCGGAGTCGATGGCCTCTGCGCCCCGGGCGACGCCGGCTCGCACCGCCTCGGCAAGATCGCCACGTCCACCGAAGCGCTCACCGCTCGCCTGCTGCTCCGTCAGGGCCAACGCGAGCCCCGCGTTGAACAGGACGGCGTCACGCACCGGACCGTGATCGCCGGCCAGCAGACGGCGCACGACCTCGGCGTTCTCGTCCGCCTGGCCTCCTCGCAAGGCTTCCAGCGGTGCCGTTTCGAGCCCGACGTCCTGCGGTCCGAGCACGTGCTCCTCCACCGCGCCGTCGAACACCCACCACACCGTCGAGGTCGTGGCCAAGGTGAGCTCGTCGAGTCCGTCGTCACCGCGGAACACGGCCGCATCCGTGCCTCGCTCGGCAAACACGCCCGCCATGACCGGGGCCATCGCCTTGTTCGCGCACCCGACCGCGGCCACGGCAGGGCGCGCAGGGTTGGTCAGCGGACCCAGGAAGTTGAAGGCCGTCGGAACGGCGAGTTCACGGCGTGTCGTCGCCGCGTGACGCATGGCGGGGTGGAAAAGCTGCGCAAAGAGGAAGGTCATGGGGGCCTCGAGCGCTTCGGCCTGCAGACGCTCGGGCTCCGTCGTGAGATCGACGCCGAGAGCCTCCAGGACGTCCGCGGTGCCCGTCGAACTGGAACTGGCCCGGTTGCCGTGCTTGGCCACTCGCACCCCGGCGCCGGCACAGACGAGGGACGCCATCGTCGAGATGTTCACCGTGTGCGCCATGTCGCCACCGGTGCCGACGATGTCGAGCGTCGGGCCCGGCACCTCGAGAGCGCGCGCGTGTTCGACCATGACGTCCGCGAGGCCCTGAAGCTCCTGCACGGTCTCGCCCTTGGAGTGAAGAGCCACGAGGAAGGCAGCCATCCGGACGGGCGAGACCTCCCCGGACATGATCGCGCCCATGGCCCCGCGAGCCTGCTCATAGCTGAGGTCCTCACCTCGCACGAGATGTGAGACGAGTTGCGGCCACTGCATTGCGATACCTCGCTGGTGTCGGACGACGGGGTCTCCCCAACTCTAGGCCCGCCGCCGACTCACCCTGTGCCGCCTCCCGATGCGCGGAACGACGCGCATCACACCCACAGCTCGAACCCGTGCCAAACCCAGTGCTCTCACAGCGGAAGTAACAAAAGTGTGTCTCTTCGGGGGGCCGCGTGCGCGATCGGGGAATGGGCAGGACATAATGTCCGGGTGGCGACCGCAACTACAGCTCAGACGAGCGAACACGGCATCCCCGCCGGGCACGGACCGGCGACCCGACCCAACCTGACTGCCGTTGGCACGATGGTGTGGCTCGGGAGCGAACTCATGTTCTTTGCCGGCTTGTTCGCGATGTACTTCACGATCCGCTCCGTGGCAGGTGACCTGTGGCATGACCGCACGCATCACCTCAACGTCACGTTCGCGGCCATCAACACGACGGTCCTCGTGATCTCGTCCGTGTGGTGTCAGCTCGGCGTGTTCAAGGCCGAGCACGGCATCCCGCACCGCACGGGCAAGCTCCTCGAGGTCGGCAAGTGGGGCATGCGCGAGTGGTACTCCCTCACCTACCTGTTCGGCGCGATCTTCGTGTCCGGCCAGGTGCTGGAGTACTCCGAGCTCCACGAGGCGGGCATCTCGCTCGACAGTGACGCCTACGGTTCGATGTTCTACATCACCACCGGCTTCCACGGCATCCACGTGACCCTGGGTCTCCTGGCCTTCCTGCTAATCATCGGCCGTACCTTCACGTCGAAGAACTACAGCCACCACCAGGCCACCGGCGCCATCGTCACGTCCTACTACTGGCACTTCGTCGATGTCGTCTGGATCGCACTGTTCGCCACCATCTACCTCCTGAAGTAATGCGCCACGAACCGCGCCGCATCATTTCCCCGACCGTCGACAGGATGTTCTCGTGAGCACTCTCGCCGCCCGCCGCCGACACCCGGCTGCCCTGTTCGTCGTGCTGCTTCTCGCCCTCGTGGTGACCGGTGGCCTCTACGCCGCGTTCGCGCCCAAGACCGCCAAGGCTGCCGGCGCCAGCGCCGAGGACGTCAAGGCCGGTAAGCAGCTGTTCCTCTCGAACTGCTCCACCTGCCACGGCACCAACGCCACCGGCACCACCTCCGGCCCGTCGCTCGTCGGCGTCGGCGCCGCGTCGGTCGACTTCCAGGTCGGCACCGGCCGTATGCCGCTCGCGGCTCCGAACACGCAGGCCCAGCGCAACAACGTCCAGTTCTCGGACGAGCAGATCGCGCAGATGGCTGCCTACGTCCAGAGCCTGGGCCCCGGTCCGAGCGTTCCGGAGAAGGAGTACACGACCCCGGGCGGCAACGCTGCCAAGGGTGGCGAGCTCTTCCGCGTCAACTGCGCCATGTGCCACAACGCCTCCGGCCAGGGCGGTGCCCTGACGCGAGGCAAGTACGCCCCGACCCTGATGTCGGTCAGCGGCAAGCACATCTACGAGGCCATGGTCACGGGCCCGCAGTCGATGCCGGTGTTCAACGACACCAACCTGTCGCCGCAGGACAAGAAGGACATCATCACCTACCTCAAGCACGTCGAGAACGACCCTGCTGAGGGCGGTCACAACCTCGGTGCTCTCGGCCCGGTGACGGAGGGCATGTTCGCCTGGACGTTCGGTATCGGCCTGTGCATCGGTGTGGCCGTGTGGCTCGGACGTAAGGCGGCCTGATGAAGTTTCCCCGTTTCGGATCTGACTCGTCAGACAGGAATCGCAAGAACATGAATGAATCCGGCGCTTCGGCGCACCCGGGTGAGGGCTCGTCGGACTACGCTCCGGTCAGCCTGAACGACGGGCACATCGAGGGCACGGGCGCACTTCCCGACCGCTTCGAGAACCCTGGCCTCCCGCCGCACGTCCACCGTCTCGGTGACGAGGACCCGGCTGCTGCCAAGCGGTCCGAGCGTCAGGTCGCAACCCTGTTCATCATGTCGATGCTCGCCACGGTGCTGTTCGTCGTGGCCTACTTCGCGATCGACAAGAACTCGGTCATGACGATCCCGTTCGTCGGCCCGACCAAGGCGCTTCACTTCGTTCTCGGCTTCACGCTGGCGCTGTCGCTGCTCGGTATCGGCCTCGGTGCCGTCCATTGGGCTAAGACGATCATGCCGGACGAAGAGGTCATCGAAGAGCGTCACGAGCTGAAGTCGGACGACGAGGCCTGGGAAGCCGCCGCCAACATCATGACCGGTGGCGCCGAGGCAGCTCAGCTCAAGCGTCGCCCGCTCCTGAAGTGGACGCTCGGTGGCGCGCTCGGCCTGTTCGCCGTGCCGGTCGCCCTCCCCCTACTCGGTGGCCTGGGCCCGATGCCGAAGCTCGACCTCGTCAAGACGATGTGGGACACGAAGATCAACGGCCGCGGCCGTCGTCTCATGCGTGACCCGGAAGGTACCGCCATCCGCGCGTCCGACGTGACGCTGGGCTCGGTCTTCCACGTCCTGCCCGAGGGTGTCAACGACACCGAGCACCCCCTCAACGAGAAGACGAAGGCCTCCGTGATCCTCGTCCGGCTCGACGAGGCGAAGATCAAGTCGGAGCGTCAGCGTCAGTGGGGTGTCGACGGCATCGTCGCCTACTCCAAGATCTGCACGCACGTGGGTTGCCCGGTGGGCCTCTACGAGCAGCAAACGCACCACCTGCTCTGCCCCTGCCACCAGTCCACGTTCGACATGACGGACGACTGCAAGGTCATCTTCGGCCCGGCCAAGCGCCCGCTGCCGCAGCTGAAGATCTCCGTCGACGACGAGGGCTACCTCGTGGCTGACCAGGGCTTCAAGCGCCCGGTCGGACCGAGCTTCTGGGAAGACAACGGGAAGGAACTCAAGTCGTGAGCACCGCCGCTTCCGCGCGCGACTCGCACGCTCCGACGACGCAGCGTCAGGACCCCAAGGGCGGCCTGGCGGGTGTGTCGAACTGGATCGACGAGCGCAGCGGCGCCGCCAAGGGCGTGCGCTTCCTCATGAAGAAGGTCTTCCCGGATCACTGGAGCTTCATGCTCGGTGAGGTCGCGCTGTACTCCTTCATCATCCTGCTCATCACCGGTACGTTCCTCACGTTCTGGTTCGTGCCGTCGATGGGCCACACCACCTACAACGGCTCGTACGTGCCGCTGCAGGGCATCCAGATGTCCGAGGCGTTCGCCTCGACCCTCGACATCTCGTTCGACATCCGCGGTGGTCTGCTGATCCGTCAGCTCCACCACTGGGCAGCTCTGCTGTTCGTCGTGTCGATCATGATGCACATGTTCCGCGTGTTCTTCACGGGTGCTTTCCGCAAGCCGCGTGAGATCAACTGGGTCATCGGAACCCTGCTGTTCATGCTGGCCATCATCGAGGGCTTCATGGGCTACTCCCTCCCGGACGACCTCCTGTCCGGTACGGGTATCCGAGCGATGCAGGGCTTCATCCTCTCCACGCCGATCGTCGGTACGTACATCTCGTACGGCCTCTTCGGCGGCGGTTTCCCCGGCGAGATGATCATCCCCCGCTTCTACTCGCTGCACATCCTGCTCATCCCGGCCATCATGGTGGCGCTGCTCGCGGCTCACCTCATCCTGCTCGTCGTGCACAAGCACACGCAGTACCCCGGCCCGGGTCGCACGGACAAGAACGTCGTGGGCTTCCCGCTCATGCCGGTGTACATGGCCAAGGCCGGCGGTTTCTTCTTCATCGTCTTCGGCATCACGGCTCTCATCTCGAGCCTCGTGGGCATCAACGCCATCTGGGCGTACGGGCCCTACGAGCCGACGCAGGTGACCGCCGGTTCGCAGCCTGACTGGTACATGGGCTTCGCCGACGGTGCGCTGCGACTGCTGCCCGGCTTCCTCGAGTTCGTCGCTCTCGGCCACACCTGGAGCATGAACATCTTCCCGGGCTCGATCGCCCTGCTGCCGATCTTCTTCGGCATGATCGCGATCTACCCGTGGATCGAGAACTGGGTCACCGGCGACAAGCGCGAGCACCACGTGCTCGACCGTCCGCGCAACGCTCCGACGCGTACCGCCATCGGTATGGGCTTCGCGGTGTTCTACGCGGTGCTCATGTTCGCGGCCGGTAACGACATCATGGCGATCAAGCTGCACATGTCGATCAACGACATCACGTACTTGTTCCGCTTCCTCGTGATCTTCGGCCCGATCATCGCCTTCTGGGTGACGAAGCGCATCTGCCTCAGCCTGCAGCGTCACGACCGTGACCTCGTGCTGCACGGCCGTGAGTCGGGTCGCATCGTCCGCACCCCCGAGGGCCGCTTCTTCGAGGCGCACGAGGAGGTCGACGAGTTCACCCGCTGGCGTCTGGTCGGCTACGAGGCTCAGGCCCCGAGCAACATCGACACCTCCGGCCTTGAGGGCAAGGAGCTGAAGAAGGCGAAGCGTCGCAACCGCTGGACCAACTTCTACTTCCGTGACCGCATCGCCCCCGTCACGCCTGCGGAGCTCGAAGCGGCTCACCACCACGGTGACCACGAGGGGCTTGAGGCTGCGGTCCTCGAGGACGCGAAGTCCGATCAGTTCGTCGGCGAACTGCACGGTGGCTCCGAGGAGACGGGTCAGCGCTGAGTCACTTCGCTGCACCACACGAAGGAGGGCCCGATCGGCAACAGCCGATCGGGCCCTCCTTCGTCTGCGATAAGTCTCAGTGATGCAGACGGGACTGAAGAATCGCGACGGTGAGTTGTTCTGGTGTTCCCGCCACCGTCGTCGAACCAGGAATGGGTTGCCACGCTCCCCCGCCAATCCTGAACTCCCCAGTCAGCGTCACATCGATGCGAGTGTTGACGACGCCCTTGCGAGCGTAGGTGTGCGTCACCGCACCTGAGGGGTAGACGCCGCCGGCATCGGGCGTTGGTCCGTGACTCGTTCCGTCGCCGTAGTGGTAGGTGTAGAGAGCGCTGGCAGGACGGATGGTCACCGTGTGACCGAGGACCGTCGTCGTGACGCTCTGACCCGGTGCGAGCCCCTCGGCTCCGAAGGCGGCACGGAAGTAGGTCGGCAGACCAGTCAGAGTCGTGTTGCCGACGGGCTGGATGTCCACGCCCGGCTTCGTGAAGATCTGTGTGGTCCAGGCTTGAGCAGCAGCCTCTTCGGGCGTGTAGGTCGGAACAGCCACCTGGGTGATTGTCTCCCCTTGAGGTGAAGCCGCAGGCGCTGTCGGCGACGCGAAGTCGACGCCCGCCTCAACGCCGCTCATCCTCGTACGGACGCATGAATACTTCGCCACGGTGTCAGCCGTGATGCACGGGACCTCCGTGATCATGGTCTTTGTAACGCTCGTGGCTGACCTGCCACCGGTCACTACAGCGGCCCGCGCAACTGTGTTTCGGCCAGACGGGGTGATCGCTACGTTGCTGCCAGTGACTTCAACGGCCCTTACCTTGACAACTGCGCGGTGAGCACCGGACGGCTGGCTCCCTCGACCGCCAGGATTAGTAATCACGACCGAGATCCCACCACGCTCCACGCAGGCGCTGCGTCCGCCGCACTTCCCTGCCCCGGCAGCGTGAACGGGCGGCGCCAATGTCACCCCGGTTAAGAGCAGCCCAAGGTACTTAGTTTTGGTCAGCACCGTACGCACTCAGCTTCCAACCGTCCTTCTCCCATTCCAATTTGGCGGCACCCTTCTGGCTTACCGACTCCAGTTTGGATCGGTCCCCTTGCTTGGAAACCATCTCACCAGCGGTCAATCGGAGATGAAACTCGATTACGGGTACGTCTGCCGTGGAGGATGCATGGACCTTCATGTCCGTAACCGAGGCCGCCGAATCCTCAACATGAGTGCCCTCAGCTACCTGCTTCGCTATCGCAGACTCCTGCTCGGAACAGACTTGGCAATCAGAAGTAGCAAACCTGGTCAAGACACCCGTGGTCGGGTGTGCATCCAGGGCAGCCAATGTCTCCCAGTAGAACTTCACAAACGCCTTGGCACCTTCGTGGGTGTGGGCCTTGGCTGCGTCCGGGACGACGAACTCACGGCTCTGGCCATTCGTGTTCGATGACGTACTCGATGGTGCGCTGGTCGTCTTGGAGGACGATGCGTTTCCGGAGGCGATTCGAGACATGTCGGAAGGTGCCACGTCCCCGCTTGACGCGGTCGGCGCCGATTCCCCACTGCACCCGGCGAGCACGACCGCAGCGCAGCACGCCGTCGCCCATCGGCCCAAAGCGCGTCCGCGCGCGGTAGAGGTCCACAGCGCTACCGGCGCGGGCTGCCCTCGCCGCTTCCCCTTCGGAGTGCCGCCGTTGAGCGGCGCAGCATCTCCTCGGACTTCACGGTGCGTGAAACGCTCGGACATGACAACCTCCACGAGTTGATGGGACTCGTCGAGTCTCACCCGGCATCGTCACGAGGTGGCCGAAACGAACGGTAAGTTTTTGGTCAGATTTCACAGACCACCCTCCAGCGCGCTTCTGACCTCAAACCCACAGCTCGTACGAGGCCGACGCCGCTTCACACTTGCTCGCGCGACCAGGCATGCCGAAGGGCCGCGCAGTTCAGAACTGTACGGCCCTTCGTTTGCGAGGAAGCGATCAGATCGCGTGCTCTCCGCTGAAGTACTCGAACACCCAACCGACGACGGCCAGGGCGACCAGCGGAGCGGCGACGAAGACGATCCACCAACCGACGGCCAGGCCGAGGGCGAGGAGTGATATCGACGCGGCCAGCCACAGCGGCCACCACGAGTACGGCGAGAAGAAGCCGACCTCACCGGAGACCTCGTTGATCTCACCCTCGGGCTTGTCGCTCGGGTCGAGGTCCATCTTGCGGTCGGTCATCGTGAAGTAACCGGCGATCATGAGACCGAACCCGGCGCTGAGGGCCAGACCCACGGCGCCGACCGGCTCCGACCACTCCGTGAAGTGACCGTAGATGAAGATCAGGGGCACGTAGAAGAGCCCGAGGTAGAGGAAGAGCTTGGCCGAAGTCTTCATGCGTTGGTGCCCTTTCGGTCGAGCTGGTTGACCGTCTCAGGCGACGGCAGCACCGAGAAGACACCGACCTCGGGGTGGTGCAGGTCGAACGCCGGACGCTCCGAACGGATACGCGGGATGCTGTTGAAGTTGTGCCGCGGCGGCGGGCACGACGTGGCCCACTCAAGCGACGCACCGAAGCCCCACGGGTCGTCCTCGCTCACGACCGGCGCCTTCTTCCACGTGATGTACACGTTGTAGATGAAGGGCAGCATCGACGCGCCGAGCAGGAACGAACCGACGGTCGAGACCTGGTTCATGAACTGGAAGCCGTCCTCGGGCAGGTAGTCCGCGTAACGACGCGGCATGCCCTCGACACCCAGCACGTGCTGGATGAGGAACGTCATGTGGAAGCCGACGAAGAGCATCCAGAACTGGATCTTGCCCAGCGTCTCGTTGAGCATGCGACCCGTGAACTTCGGCCACCAGAAGTAGTAACCGGCGAACATCGCGAACACCACGGTGCCGAAGATGACGTAGTGGAAGTGCGCGACCACGAAGTAGGAGTCGGACAGGTGGAAGTCCAGCGCCGGGCTGGCGAGGATGACACCCGTGAGACCACCGAAGAGGAAGGTCACGAGGAAGCCGAGGGCCCACAGCATCGGGTTTTCGAAGGTGAGCGAACCGCCCCACATCGTGCCGATCCAGTTGAAGAACTTCACACCGGTCGGAACGGCGATGAGCATCGTCATGACCGCGAAGAACGGCAGGAGCACCTGGCCGGTGGCGTACATGTGGTGAGCCCACACCGAGACCGAGAGCGCCGCGATGGCGATGGTCGCGAAGACGAGCGTCTTGTAACCGAAGATCGGCTTGCGCGAGAAGACCGGCAGGATCTCCGAGATGATGCCGAAGAACGGCAGCGCGATGATGTAGACCTCGGGGTGACCGAAGAACCAGAACATGTGCTGCCACAGCATGGCACCGGCGGTCTCCGAGTCGAAGACGTGCGCACCCATCGTGCGGTCGAGGCCGAGGCCGAACAGCGCGGCGGCGAGAACCGGGAAGACGAGGAGCACGAGGATCGACGTGATGAGGACGGTCCACGTGAAGATCGACATGCGGAACATCGTCATACCCGGTGCACGCATGCACACGATCGTCGTGACGAAGTTGACCGCACCCATGATCGAGGCGAAACCGGTCAGCGCAAGGCCGTAGACCCAGAGGTTTCCACCGAGGCCGGGGCTGAACGTCGAGCTCGACAGCGGCGCGTACGCGAACCAACCGAACGAGGCTGCACCCTGCGGCGTGAGGAAGCCGCCGACAGCGATGAGGCTGCCGAAGAGGTAGAGCCAGTAAGCGAACATGTTGAGTCGCGGGAACGCGACGTCGGGTGCACCGATCTGCAGCGGCATGAGCGCGTTCGCGAAGCCCGAGAAGAGCGGCGTCGCGAACATGAGCAGCATGATCGTGCCGTGCATGGTGAACATCTGGTTGAACTGCTCGGGGTTGTCCACGACCTGGAGGCCGGGCTCCCACAGTTCAGCGCGGATGACCAGCGCCATGGCGCCGCCCATGAGGAAGAAGATGAACGAGGTGATGAAGTAGAGGTTGCCGATGACCTTGTGGTCGGTCGTCGTGATCCACTTCACAACCGTGCGGCCTGCGTGGAAGTCCTCAGGGCGCCGTCCATCGGGGCGCTCCGCGGTTCCAGCCGCTGGGGTAGCGACGGATGCCATTACTTGCCCTCCTTGACGATGTCGGACGAGTCCAGACCGTCCGGCAGGAACTGCTGGTCCTTCGGGTCGACGCTGGCGCGGTTGAGGGAGTTGGACAGGAAGCCCGTCTTACCCTGCTTGCGAAGGTCGTCCATGTGCTTGTCGTACTCCTCCTGGGAGACGACCTTGACGTTGAAGAGCATCTGCGAGTGGTACGCACCGCAGAGCTCGGCACACTTGCCCTTGAACGTGCCCTCCTCCGTCGTGTCGACGGCGAAGCGGTTCACGCGGCTCGGGATCATGTCGAGCTTCTGCATGAACTGCGGCACCCAGAACGTGTGGATGACGTCACGCGTGGTGAGCACGAACTCGACGCGCTTGTTCACGGGCAGGTACAGCGTGGGCAGACCCTTCTCGGCGCCCGGCTTGCCGGCCTTCATGTCCGCCATGACGCCGGTCTCGTAGACCTTCTCGTCGGCGTAGTTGAAGTCCCAGCTCCACTGCTTGCCGACGACGTTGATCGTGACGTCAGGCTTCTGCGACGTGTCGAGGAGCTTGTTCTCCAGGCCCACGGTCTTGCCGAAGAGCACGGCGACCATGACGATCGGCACGACCGTATAGAGAATCTCCAGCGGCACGTTGTACTGCATCTGCGCCGGGAAACCGGTGTCGCTCTTGCGACGGCGGTAGCGCACGATGCACCAGAAGATCAGGCCCCAGACGAGGACACCGACAGCCAAGGTCCAGTACCAAGTACCGAGCCAGAAGTCGATGACCTCGTTGGCGTTCTTCGTGACGCCGTGCGGCAGGTAACCGCGCTCAACGCGCGGCGAACACGCCGACAGGAGCAGCGCAGCTCCACCGAGACCGACAGCAGCAATCCGACGACGCCGCGCTGGGCTCGTCTTTTCAAGGGGCCGACGCACAGCGTCCACCTTCCGCAGATCCAAACCAGGCACGGTAAAACCTTATCCCAGGCACAGGTGGCGCTGAGGGTGGGGGTCGATACCTGGCGTTAACGATTGACTAACGGCCGCGACCCGAGCCGCCGAACGCCGAGATCGGCGGGGCGTGGACGAGTTGCGGCAGCCGCGCACGGTACGCGTCACGTGCGATTTCCGTGACCCCGAGACTGCCGAGGTGCGGTGTGCGCCACTGGACGTCGATGAGCCTCGGCACGTCGTCACGCTCGTAGACGGCGTGCGCGAGCGCGCCGAGAGCGACCTTCGACGCGTCGGTCGCGCGGTGGAACATCGACTCCCCCGCGAACAGCCCTCCGATGGCCAGGCCGTAGAGACCCCCGACGAGGGAGCCGTCGTCCCAGACCTCGACGGAGTGCGCGACCCCGAGTTCGTGCAGGCGCGTGTACGCGGCCGCGATCTCGGACGTGATCCAGGCGCCGTCACGGGAAGGATCGGCGCACCCTGCGATGACGCCCGCGAAGTTGCGGTCGAAGCTCACCTCGAAGGCGCGTGCCGAACGGCGCAGTGACCGGGAGGCGTGGAAGGCGTCGCGTTCGAGGACGCCCCGCTCCTGCGGGGACCACCACCCCATCGGTGGGGCACCGCCCTCCCCCAGCCCCATGGGAAAGACACCGTGCGCGTAGGCCGCAACGATCGTGCCCGGGGCGAGGTCGGCGCCCAGCGCGACGAGGTCGTCGTCGAGGTCGAAACGGGCGAGCGAGAAATCCCACTCACTCGTGAGGTCGAGTGGGTTCAAGGACGACGGCAGCTCAGGTGCGCCTGGACGTCGGCCACGGCATCGTCGCCGTACGCCGCGCGTAGTCGCTCGAGGAAGGTCTCCTGGCGCAGGACGTACTCCTGGGTGCCGACGGTCTCGATGACGTGCGCGGCCAGGGCCGAGCCGACCTGCGCGCATCGGGCGAGGTCGAGCTCCCACGACAGCCCGGCAAGGAATCCGGCGCGGAAGGCGTCGCCGACGCCCGTCGGGTCGACGGCACCCGAGATGGCGGCGACGTCGACGTGAATCGGCTCCTCACCCTTGCGCAGGATGGTGGCGCCGTCCTTGCCCTTCGTCACGACGCGTACACCGACGCGCTCGAGGATCTCCTCGCCGCTCCAACCGGTCTTCTGCTCGGTCAGGTGCGACTCGTACTCGTTGGTGAACAGGTAGTCGGCGCCGTCGATGATCTCGCGGATGAAGGGGCCATCGGCGAAGGCGAGCTGCTGCGAGGGATCGGCGACGAACGGGAGGCCGCGGCGTCGGCATTCCTCGGTGTTGCGGCGCATGCCTTCGGGGTCGTGGGCGCCGATGAGAACGAGGTCGAAGCCGTCGTGGCGTTCGGAGATGGGGCCGATCTCGACTTCGCGCCCTTCGGACATCGCGCCGGGGTAGAACGAGGCCATCTGGGCCATGTCGCGGTCGGTCGTGCACACGAAGCGTGCGGTGTGGTGCGTCTCCGACGTGCGCACCTCGGAAATGTCGACGCCGTGGCGTTCGAGCCAGGAGCCGTAATCAGCGAAGTCAGCGCCGACGCAACCGATGAGGACGGGGCGGAGGCCCAGGTTGCCCAGGCCGAAGGCGATGTTGCCGGCCACTCCCCCGCGCCGGATCTGCAGGTCGTCCACGAGGAACGACACCGAGATCTTGTCGAGCTGCTCGACGACGAGCGAGTCGGCGAAGCGCCCGTCGAACGTCATGAGGTGGTCGGTTGCGATGGAACCCGTCACTGCGATCTTCACGTGGGCCAACCTATCGCGGGTGCGCGGACGGGCGCCCACGTCGTCGAAACTCGCCGACACTGACGCGCACTGAGACGCCCCCGGGCCGACCGAACGCGCGTTTGCCGCACGAGCGACCGCCCTCGGACGAATCCGGTCCGGCCCTCGTCACGAACAGGACCACGCTGGAAGCGGACGCCACGACGCGCGAAAAGCCCACCCCGGTGGGAGTGAGCTTGCGAACTCACAAGGGGTGGGCTTTTCGCGCGTCGTGCCCGAAGCTGTGTCGCACCGAGGCTGAACTCCGAGCTTGCGAGGGGTTCAGACCGGACAACGCAGCGAGGGAAGGATCAGCTGAAGCTGTCGCCGCAGGCGCAGGAGCTGCCGGCGTTGGGGTTGTCGATGGTGAAGCCCTGCTTCTCGATGGTGTCGGAGAAGTCGATGGAGGCGCCTTCGAGGTAGGGCGCGCTCATGCGGTCGACGACGACCTCGACACCGTCGGAGTCGCGCACGAGGTCACCGTCGAGGGTGCGCTCGTCGAAGTAGAGCTGGTAGATCAGGCCGGAGCAACCGCCGGGCTGGACGCCGACGCGCAGACGCAGGTCGTCGCGTCCTTCCTGCTCGAGCAGGCTCTTCACTTTGGAGGCCGCGACGTCGCTCAGGTTGACGCCGTGCGTACCGGTTTCGGTCTGGGTGTTCGTCTCCACAGTCATCGTGGATCGATCCTCTCTCACGTCCTCGGTCCTGGTGGTCTCCAGGCCGTGTGTAGGGCAACAGCGGCACGCTCGTGCGTGTTCCCGGTGTACCACTGTACGCCTGCCGGGGTGGTCATCCGGAAGCCGCCGGCCACTGGAGGCCGAGCACCCAGGCGCCTGCGACCGCGGCAGCCAGGGCCACAGCGACGAAGGCCGTCTTCCACAGAGCAGCGGGCAGGTGCGTGGCTCGGGCGAGCGCGGAGGCGTCGTTGGCTCCGACACGGGAGGCGAACAGTTCGAGTGCCCCACGCAGACCGGCGGCGAGCAGAAAGGCGGACACGAGCGCGCACGCCGCGAGCGCCTGCTCGGGTTCGGCCCAGCGGCGCAGGGCGACGAGACCTGCCAGCACGGCGAGCATGACGACGACGCCGAACACATTGCGCAGCAGGAACAGCGTCCCTCCGAGTACGACGAGGAGCACGAGCACCCAGGCCTCGACGTGGTCGTGTCGGGCGGCCCACACCCCGCTGAGCCCGACGAGGGAGGGCCCCGGGTAGCCCGCGAGGAGGGTGAGGACGACACCGGGGCCACCGGAACGTCCGACACTCACCGTTTCTCCCGAGGAGTCACGGTTGAGTCGGATCGAACGAAGTCGTCGCCCGGCGAGCAGCGCGACAAGCGCGTGCCCCGCCTCGTGGACGGCTGTGACCCCATGGCGACCCCACCGATACGTCGACGGCACGAGCGCAAGGGCGACCCCGACGACGAGGGCCACCCACAGGAGAGCCTCACCCTCGTCCACCGCGGAGGGGGCGAGGGCGAGGCTCACGCTCGAGTGGAGGTTCACTCAGATCCGAGGCGTCGGGCGATCCGCTGCAGGAGCACGGTCTCGGCGAGGCAGACCTTCTCGAACTCGCCGAGGTGGAGCGACTCGTTGGCGCCGTGTGCGCGCGTGTCCGGGTCCTCCACGCCCGTGACGAGGAGTGCCGCGTCGGGCATCATCTCGGCGAAGAGGGACACGAAGGGAATGGAACCGCCGATGCCGACGTCCACCGGCTCGTTCTGCCAGGCGTCCGCGAAGGCCGCACGCGCCTCCTCGTAGACCGGACCGTTCGCGTCGGCGGAGAAGCCCGCACCCAACTCGTCGAGTTCGACGTTGACCTCGGCGCCCCACGGCGCCGCGTCTTCGAGGTGCTTCTTCAGCGCGTCGAAGGCCGCCTGCGGATCCTGGCTCGGCGCGACGCGCAGGGAGAGCTTGGCGCGCGCACTCGCGGTGAGGGTGTTGCTCGCCACGTCAACGCCCGGGGCATCGATGCCGATGACCGTGATGCTCGGCTTGAGCCACAGGCGAGACGTGAGCGGACCCGTGCCGATGAGTTGCGTGCCGGGCAGCATGCCGGCGTCCGAGCGCAGCTGGTCGGCGTCGTACTCGATCTCGGTGTCCTCGGACGCATCGAGACCGGGTACCGCGACGTTGCCCTCTGCGTCATGCAACTCGGCCATGAGGCGGCACATCGTCGCCAGGGCGTCGGGCGCGGCTCCGCCGAACATCCCCGAGTGAACCGAGTGCTTCAACGTGCGGACGGTGACGACCGCACGCACCGTGCCGCGCAGCGTTGTCGTGAGGGCAGGCGTACCGACGGCCCAGTTCGCGGAGTCGGCGAGGACGAGCGCGTCGGAGCGCAACTCGTCGGCGTACTTCTCCAGCAGGGCCGGCAGGGAGTCGGAGGCGATCTCCTCCTCCCCCTCGATGAACAGGGTGACGTCGCAGGGAAGGTCGTCTCCCCACGCGCGGACTGCGGCCAGGTGCGCCATGACACCGGCCTTGTCGTCCGCCGCGCCGCGGCCGTAGAGACGACCGGCGCGTTCGGTCGGCTCGAACGGCGGCGTGTCCCAATCGGCGTCCGCGCCCGGCGGCTGCACGTCGTGGTGGGCATACATGAGAACCTTCGGGGCTCCGGCCGGGCCGCTCTTGTGGGCGATGACGGCGGGGCGTCCACCCTCGGCCACCACCTTCACGTCCATGCCCTCCGCAGCGAGCAGCTCGGCGACGGCCTCGGCCGAACGAGCAACCTGCGTCTGGTCGAAGGAGCCGAGCGAAACACTCGGGATGCGGGTCAGATCCTTGAGGTCCTCGACGACCTTCGGCATGAGGGAACGGACGCGTTCGCGCAGCTGCTCGAGGTCGACGACGGTGTCATTCGTGTTCACACCGGCCACGGTATCGTCCGCGGCGAGCGAGTCGTCCGATCCCACGCACCGAGGGTGACCTACCATGATCGGGTGTTCGGACGAGACAAGACCACGACCCAGGGCGCTACACGCTCCACGACGGCGGAAACCCCCGTTTCCCCGGTGAAGGAGCGTCCGGGCGCCAAGAACCGCCCGACGCCCAAGCGCAAGGATCAAGAGGCCGCGCGTCGCCGCCCCCTCGTGGAGACCGACCGCAAAGCCGCCAAAGCGGCGAACAAGCAGCGTGCCCGCGAGGCGCGCCTCGCCCAGCGCGCCGCAGCCGAGCGGGGCGACGACAGCGCCCTTCCCGCCCGCGACCGCGGCCCGGAGAAGCGCTACATCCGCGACCGTGTCGACTCACGCCTCAACATCGGTGAGATCGCACTTCCGCTCATGCTCGTCGCGGTCATCGTCATGTTCGTGCCGAACCCGTCGATCCAGTCTCTCGGGCTCATCATCGTGTGGGCCGTGCTGCTCATCGCCCTCTTCGACGCGATCTTCATGTGGCGCAGCACGAAGAAGCGCCTCATCCAGAAGTTCGGTGCGGCACCGCGCGGCGGCGCCGGCTACGCCATCATGCGCGCCATGCAGATCCGCCGCGGCCGCTTCCCCCGACCCGTCGTCAAGCGCGGCGAGAAGATCGACTGACACCTCAGGCGTTCAGCGGCATCGGCCCGTAGACGGCCTCCTCACCATTCATGAGCGTGACCTCCTCGACACCCTCGTCGAGGAGGTCTTGCCATGTCTGCGACAGCCAGGCCTCGGCGTCCTCCTGGGAGGAGAAGGGTCCGCCGACACGGGCGGACGTCTCACTGGTCCAGTTCCACTCGTCCATGCCTGTGAGCCTACGAGCCGCGCCGCGTCGACGGCGGCACTAGGGTGACGGAGAAACCGATCTTCGAAGGAGACGCACATGTCCGCTACGTCCGAGATCCTGTCCGAGCTTCCGATCGATCAGCTCGCCGAGCAGGTGGGCGCGAGCCCTGAGGAAACCGAGGCCGCCGTGCGCAGCGTCGTGCCTGCCCTCCTCGGCGGCATGGAGGCCAACATCCAGCACCCCGGCGGGCAGAGTGCCCTGCTCGAGGCGCTCGGCGGTCACGTCGACTCCTCCCCCACGCTCGACGAGGTGAACACGGACGACGGCGCCAAGATCGCCCAGCACGTCTTCGGCGACCAGCAGGACGCCGTCGTCAACCAGCTCGGCGGCCTGCCGGGCAGGAGCAACGACCTCGTGCGACGACTCATCCCGATCATCGCGCCGATCGTCATCTCCTACCTCGCCAAGCGGGTTCTCGGTGGAGGCGCGGGCACCAACGCCTCGGCCGGCGCCGGTTCCAGCGCCGACATCCTGACGCAGATCCTCTCGGGCGTTCTCGGTGGCTCCGTGCCGGGTGCCCAGTCGGCCGGACAGGGGAGCCAGCAGGCTCAACCCCAGCAGCAAGCGGGCCCGAACTGGGGCGACATCCTCGGCAACGTCCTCGGTGGCGGCACACGTATCTGACGCCGAACCCGATCACAGCGAAGCGGCCGCTCCCTTGGCGAGGGGAGCGGCCGCTGTGTCGTGAGTGCGCGGAACGGCGTCGGCGCGGGGTCAGATGGAGCGCGTCTGGACCTCGACGAACGGCGGCTTCGTCACGACAGCCTCGAGGAGACGACCGCGCACGTCGACGGCCACGGTGTCACCCTCGTCGACGTCCGGGAGCATCAGCGCGAGCGCGACGCCCTGGCCGAGCGTGGGCGAGAACGTGCCCGAGGTGACCTCACCGAGTTCCTCGCCCTCGGTGCTGCGCACGACGCAGTGGGCACGCGGGATGCCACGTCCGGTCAGCTTCAGGCCACGCGAAATGCGACGCGGACCCTCCGCCTTCTCCTTCGCGAGCGCGTCCTTGCCCCAGAAGGAGTCCTTCTTCCAGCCCACGGCCCAGCCGGCGCGAGCCTGGACGGGCGTGATGTCGAGAGACAGGTCCTGACCGTGCAGCGGGTAGCCCATCTCGGTGCGCAGCGTGTCGCGAGCGCCGAGGCCACAGGGCAGGCCCTCGTAGGGAGCGGCCGCTTCGAGGAGCGCATCCCACAGGGCGAGGGCGTCCTCCCAGCGGCTGACGAGCTCGTAGCCGCGCTCACCCGTGTAGCCGGTACGGCAGACGGTGAGCGGGCGGCCCTCCCACTCGGCCTCGTCGAAGCTCATGTAGTCGTGGTCGACCGGCAGGCCCAGCGCCGAGACAACCTCGTCCGACTTGGGCCCCTGAACGGCGAGGACCGCGAACTCCTCGTGCGCGTCGCGCACGGTGATGCCGTCCGGAGCGGCATCGGCGAGACGACGCACGACCTCGGCGGTGTTGGCGGCGTTGGGGATGAGGAACAGATCGTCCTCGGCCTTGACGTAGACGATGAGGTCGTCGACGACGCCACCGGACTCGTCGCAGCACATCGTGTACTGAGCCTTGCCGGGTTGGATCTTGCGCAGGTCGTTGGACAGGCATGCGTTGACGAAGTCGAGGGCCCCCTCGCCCTGGACCGTCGCCTTCCCGAGGTGGCTGACGTCGAAGATGCCGACACGCTCGCGCACGGCCGTGTGCTCACGCACGACGCCGCCGCCGGGGTACTCGATCGGCATGGCCCACCCACCGAAGTCGGCCATCTTGGCCCCCAGGGCGCGGTGACGCTCGTCGAGCGGGGACAGTTTCGCTTCACTCATACAGGCGAACCTATCGCCCCGGACGATCGTCCGGGGCGGATGGGGCCGCTAGGGTCGACGAGGAGCAGTTTCGTGACCCCTCGCGGGTCGATCATTCGCAAGAGAAAGGCATTTCACGTGACCACCGTGAACCTCAGCGACAAGGCCACCGCCGCGTCCAAGGCCGACGTCCTCGTCGTCCTCACCGCGAAGTCGAAGGACGGAGCCCGTGTCGTCGACCCACAGGGCGTCTCCGCCGAGACCGTGAAGGCCGTCAACGCCGCCCTCGGCACCCTCAAGGCCAAGGCGGGCGCCGACGAGGTCGTGCGCCTCGCCGGAATCGCCGGTACCGAGGGCGTCGTGCTCGCCGTCGGTTCCGGCCAGGAGCGCGACGCCGCCCTCACCGACATCGGCGCGCAGCGTGACGCCGCGGGCAGCGCTGCCCGCGCGCTCGCGGACGTCGAGAGCGCCGTCTTCGCCTTCCCCGCGAGCCACGCCGAGGCCGTCGGCGCCGTCACCGAAGGCGTCCTCCTGGGCGCTTATGTGTACGGCGAGTACAAGAAGGAGCCGACGAAGCCCGTCGCCGACGTGAAGATCCTCGTCGCCGACGCCAAGGAGAAGGGCCTGACGCAGGCCGTCGCCGACGCGACGATCCGCGCCAACGCGCAGAACTGGGCTCGCGACCTCGTCAACATGCCGCCGCTCGACCTCTACCCCGGTTCGTTCGCCGAGATCGTGCGCAAGCGCCTCGCGAGCTCGAAGGTCAAGGTCGCCGTCATGGACGAGAAGGCCCTCGCCAAGGCCGAGTGCGGCGGCCTCATCGGCGTCGGGCGCGGTTCGGCGCGTCCGCCGCGTCTGGTCACCCTCACGTACAAGCCGAGCAACGCCAAGCGCCACATCTCGATCGTCGGCAAGGGCATCACGTTCGACTCCGGCGGCCTGTGCATCAAGCCCGCCAACGGCATGGTGACGATGAAGTGCGACATGGCCGGCGCCGCCGCCGTCGCTGCCTTCGTCGAAGCTGCCGCCGAACTCGAACTGCCGGTCGCCATCACCGGCTACCTGTGCCTCGCAGAGAACATGACCGGCGCCGACGCCCAGCGCCCCGGTGACGTCATCCGCATGCACGACGGCACCACGGTGGAGATCGCCAACACCGACGCCGAAGGTCGCCTCGTCATGGCCGACGGCCTCTGCTACGCCAGCGCCGAGGAGCCCGACCTCATCATCGACATCGCCACCCTCACGGGCGCTGCGGTGCTCGCTCTCGGCAACCGCACGGCCGCGGTCGTCGGCAACAACGACGAGGTCCGGGACGACGTCATCTCCGCCTCCGACCGCGTGGGCGAGCACATGTGGCCGATGCCGCTGCTCGACCACCTGCGCCCGAGCATCAACTCCGAGGTCGCCGACCTCAAGCACACCGGCGAGCGCATGGGCGGGCTCATCACGGCCGCCATGTTCCTCAAGGAGTTCGTCGGCGAGAAGAACGGTGAGCAGATCGACTGGGTGCACCTCGACATCGCCGCTCCGGCGTTCAACGAGGGCGGCGCCTACGGCTTCACCCCCAAGGGCGGCACCGGCTTTGCCGTGCGCACGCTGCTCGAGGTCGCCGCGTCCTGACGCGGCCCTCCCCGCGCGAACCCGGGCCGTTCCGAGGAAGCCCAACTTCCTACTGACGGGTACTGGCCCGGGTTTCCGCAACCTCGCTCGACAGTGACAAGATGGGGTCTGATCGGGAGCCCGTTTCGCGACCCGCCCCCGGAGTCGACAACTTCATCCGCGACCCCAAACGTGCAATTTGGATTGAGGAGACCTCCACCCATGTCTGACCGCGTGACCATGCCGGCCCTCGGCGAGTCGGTGACCGAAGGCACCGTGACCCGTTGGCTGAAGAACGTCGGTGACACCGTTGCCGTTGACGAGCCGCTGCTCGAGGTCTCCACGGACAAGGTCGACACCGAGATTCCGTCCCCGGTTGCCGGCACGCTGCAGGAGATCCTCGTCGAAGAGGACGAGACGGTGCCGGTCGGCGCTGACCTCGCCGTCGTCGGCGACGGTGAGGCCTCCGGCGGTTCTGACTCCTCCGACGACTCGGCCAAGGCCGAGGACAAGGGCGAGGAGAAGACTGAGGAAGCTGCTGCGGAGACCTCCTCCGAGAAGGAGTCCAAGTCCTCCGACGACGAGCAGAAGTCCGAAGAGCCCAAGCAGGAAGCTGCCTCCTCCGGCGGCGAGGTCTCCGGTGGCGAGAAGGTGACGATGCCGGCGCTCGGCGAGTCCGTCACCGAGGGCACCATCACGCGCTGGCTCAAGGCCGAGGGTGACGATGTCGCCGTCGACGAGCCGCTGCTCGAGGTCTCCACGGACAAGGTCGACACCGAGGTTCCCTCCCCCGTGGCGGGCAAGCTGACGAAGATCCTGGTTTCCGAGGACGAGACGGTGCCGGTCGGCGCCGACCTCGCCGTCATCGGTGGCGAGGCGGGCGGTTCGTCCGACGACTCGGCCGAGTCCGAGGAGAAGGCCGAGCAGCCGCAGGAGTCCGTCGACTCCGAGAAGCAGGACGAGGCCGTCGAGGCTGCCGAGGACAAGTCCGAGACCTCCGAGCCCGAGAAGGCTCCCGAGGCCAAGGACGAGCCGAAGGAAGAGCCGAAGCAGGAGGCTCCCGCCAAGGAGTCTTCCTCCGGCGACCAGGGTGACAAGCAGCAGGAGGCCTCAACGAAGGTCGACAACTCCGGCACGTACGTCACGCCGCTCGTGCGCAAGATCGCGGCCGAGAACAACATCGACCTGTCGTCCATCAAGGGCACCGGTGTCGGCGGTCGTATCCGTAAGCAGGACGTCCTCGACGCCGCCAAGGCCGCTTCGGCGCCCAAGGAAGAGGCACCGGCCCCCGCGCAGGAGTCGGCTGCCGCTGCTCCCGCAGCTTCGGCCACGCCGCAGGCCGCTCCCCAGGCGTCCGCCGAGGCCCAGGCCAAGCGCGGCACAACCGAGAAGATGTCGCGTCTGCGCAAGGTCATCGCCCAGCGCATGGTCGAGTCGCTCGCCACGTCGGCGCAGCTCACGGCCGTCGTCGAGGTCGACATGACCAAGGTCGCCGCCACGCGTGCGCGCAACAAGGAGAACTTCAAGTCCCGCGAGGGCGTCAACCTCTCTTACCTGCCGTTCATCACGACGGCGGTCGTCGAGGCACTCAAGGCGTTCCCGCAGGTCAACTCCTCGGTCGACGGCGAGAACATCGTCTACCACAACGCCGAGCACATCGGCATTGCGGTTGACACGCCGCGCGGCCTGCTCGTGCCGGTCGTCAAGGACGCCGGCGACCTGTCGATCGCCGGCATCGCGAAGAAGATCGCCGACCTTGCCGCGCGTACGCGTGACAACAAGGTCACGCCGGACGAGTTGGGTGGTGGCACGTTCACCATCTCCAACATCGGCTCGAACGGTTCGCTCCTCGACACGCCGATCATCAACCAGCCGCAGGTCGCCATCCTCGGCACGGGCGCGATGACGAAGCGCCCGGTTGTCGTCACGGACGAGTTCGGCAACGACTCCATCGCGGTCCGCCAGATGATGTACCTCGTCCTCACCTACGACCACCGCGTGGTCGACGGCGCGGACGCCGGTCGCTTCCTCTCGGCCGTCAAGGCCCGTCTGGAAGAGGGCGCCTTCGAGGTGTGACTCAGGCGGTCCGACGGCTTAACCTGAAGCCATGACCAGGCAGCGCATCGCCATCACCGGTTCCTCCGGATTGATCGGCGGTGCGCTGTCTGCATTTCTGCGCAAACGCGGGGACACTGTCGTGCGACTCGTGCGCAGGCACCCCGTGCCGCCGTACGAGGTCGCGCTGACCGCCCCCGGTGAACCGGTGGACGAGTTGGCCGCCGCCTTGAACGATGTCGATGTCGTCGTCAATCTCGCGGGTGCCGGCATCGGTGACCATCGCTGGACGGCTTCGTACAAGAAAGCCCTACGGCACTCTCGCATCGACACAACGGCGACGCTCGTCGAGGCGCTGGCCCACTGCACGCCGAAGCGCCTCGTCTCCGGCTCGGCGATGGGCTTCTACGGCGACCGCGGCGAGGAGGTCCTCGACGAGACCTCGTCAGCCGGGTCGGACTTCCTGGCCGACCTCGTCGTCGACTGGGAAGGGTGTGCCGAGCGGGCTACGAGCGACGGCCACAGCGTTGCGTTCGCCCGCACGACGCTCGTCGTCTCCGCACAGGGCGGGGCCTTCGCCCAGATGGCCCTTCCGGCCAAGTTCGGCGTGCTCGGCCCGTTGGGCTCCGGTCGTCAGTGGTGGAGCTGGATCAGCCTGCGTGACGAAGTGCGCGCCCTGGCCCACCTCATCGACCACCCGGACATCACGGGACCGGTCAACCTCGCGGCGCCACTCGCGTGCCGCCAGGCCGGTGTCGCCAAGGCGCTGGGGCGCTCGATGCGCCGCCCAGCCGTGGCGCCGGCGCCGGAGTTCGCACTGCGCGCAGTTCTGGGCGAGATGTCGACCCAGCTCACCGCCTCGACGAGAGTGCGCCCGGCCGTCCTGCAGGCGTCCGGCTTCACATGGATCGATTCCAACCTCGATCAGGTCCTCGACCGCCTCGCGGCCGATCTCAGCGACCACTCCACTCACTGATCCGCCACCGCCCGGCATCGCTCACGAGGCGCAGCTCCACCTGAGTGGATTGACTCGCCCTGCGCGACCGGTCGTTGCCATGGGTCACCGTGTAGCCCGAGCGCGTGACTGTTGCGGTGGCTCCGGCCGTCCCGGCAGCGCCTGTCTTGGGGGCGTAGCTCGCGACGCGATAGGAGACCCCCGAATAGACGATGCCGTCACGCTGCGCTTGGTGTAGGGCCGCGCTGTCGCTCGTCAGCGCCGGCGACTTCGGCGCCAGGCATCGCTCGAGCCGGCGCTGATCGACGCTGTTCCAGGCCTCGGCGCGACATGCGAGCAGTGCCTCCACCTCGCCGCGGGTCGGTGGGTGCGAGGTGGCACTCGACGAGTCCTTCGAGGCGGTGCTCGCCTTGCCGGAGGCCGAGGGGCGCGCCGTCGACGTCGTCGCTCTCGGCTCGGAGGTTGTGCCCCGCGCGGCGTACGGCGAGTGTTCCGCCGCGGCGCCTCGTGCCGGAGCCTCCACCGAGTCGGGAGCATCATCCGTGGGCCACAGGGCGGCTCCGGCGACCAGCGTCACACCCAACGCCAGTGCACCGACGAGACGCGACCTTCCCCGTTGTGGGCCCTCCCCGTGACGGCGGCCCCGGCCTGCCTCTCGGCGCGTCTGCGGCCCTTCCGCGAGCTGTCGCTTCTGCGCTTCCTCCCGCAGACGACGTGTGATCGATTCGGCCGGCGCATCCGCCCCGGCCACTCGAGGCACCGACCGATCGACGGGCACAGCCACCGGGTCGGCAGCCTCGAGTAGCTTGCGAGCCACGTCGTCGGAGTACGGACGAGCCGACGGAGTGAGGGCCAGACCGGCCGCGATGAGGCGCTCCAGGGGCTCCGGGACGTCGGGCACGAGTTCGCTCAGCGGCGGTCGAAGCGACGCGGGCGCGGGCGCCTCCCCGACGAGGGCGAACCACGCAACGGCAGCCAGGGAGAACACGTCGCTCGACGCCGCAGGAGCATGCCCCTCAAGAACCTCGGGGGCGACGAAACCCGCGCTGCCCCATTCAGCTTCTCCGGGCAGCGCAGCGACACGTGAGGCACCGAGATCACTCAGCAATGGTCGTCCGACATCGTCGAACAAGACGTTGCGCGGGGTGACGTCACCATGGACGCACCCACCGTCGTGAATGCGCGAGAGCGCTCCCGCGATGGGCGCGAGCGCCGTCACGCACTCCCCCGCGGTGAGTCCGCCGCGACCGACGACGACGTCGTGCAAGCTCCCGCCCGGCAGGTACGGCATGAGCAGAACGCTGCGCCCGTCGTCGTCGCGGAGGAAGTCGACAACCGGCACGACGTGGTCCCCGGCATGACGACGCATGCTGCGCCACTCGGCGCGTCCGGAGGCCTCACCGGCCTCGCGGAACACCTTCGCCGCGAGGCTCGCACCGCCGGGTGCGGTGACGCGCCAGACATCTGCACTGCCGCCCGCACCGATGAACTCCTCCACCGTGTAGCCCTCGAGCCGTGGCTCCTGTGTCATGACGGCCTCCCTGCTCCGTTGCAATCTGACGCCCGATCGGGTCGCTGTTTTCAGCCTGCCAAGATCGCGGCGAGCGGCGCAGAAGTTATCCACAGCCCCCTCCGAGCGCCCCGTCATGAGCCCGGGCGTAGGCTCCCGTCATGCGCGTCATCCACCTCGGCTTCGATCCTGATTTCGTCGATTACGAGGCCGGTTGGAGCAGACAACGGGAGATTCACGCCGAGGTCGTTGCGGGTGGCGAGGACACGGTTCTCCTGCTCGAACACACCCCCGTCTACACCGCCGGCAAGCGCACCGAGGCGCACGAGCGTCCCTTCGACGGCACGCCCGTCGTCGACGTCGACCGCGGAGGCAAGATCACGTGGCACGGCCCGGGTCAGCTCGTCGGGTACCCGATCTTCGCGCTGCCCATCCCCATCGACGTCGTGGCGCACGTGCGCCGCATCGAGCAGCTCATGATCGGTGTGTGCGCTGACCTCGGGGTCGAGGCCACCACCGTCGAGGGCCGCACAGGTACCTGGGTGCTCGCCGACGACAAGGGTCCCGACCGCAAGATCGGCGCCATCGGCGTGCGCGTCTCGAAGCGCGCCACGATGCACGGTTTCTCCCTCAATGCGAACTGCGATCTCGGCTGGACGCAGACCATCGTTCCGTGCGGCATTTCCGACGCCGGGGTGACCACCCTGAGCAAGGAGCTCGGCCGCGACGTGCCCGTGCGTGAGGTGCTTCCCCTCGTCGAGGCGCGTCTGCCGGATCTTCTGTCGCCCCGGCGTCGTTCATGACGACTCTCGAAGTCGCTCGGGAAGTTCCGGCAGGCGTAGGCTGTTGTGCTGGAAAGGCCATGCCAAACCACCGCAAGGAGTCAGTGTCTTGACCGTCGCGCCCGAAGGCCGTCGTCTGTTGCGCGTCGAGGCGCGCAACGCCGAGACCCCCATCGAACGCAAGCCGAGTTGGATCCGTACCACCGCCAAGATGGGCCCGGAGTACAACTCGCTCCAGAAGCTCGTCAAGGGCGAGGGCCTGCACACCGTGTGCCAGGAAGCCGGCTGTCCGAACATCTTCGAGTGTTGGGAAGACCGCGAGGCCACGTTCCTCATCGGTGGTGACACCTGCACGCGTCGTTGCGACTTCTGCGACATCGCCACCGGCAAGCCCGGTCCCCTGGACCTCGACGAGCCGCGCCGCGTCGCGGAGTCGGTGCGCGAGATGGGCCTGCGCTACGCCACCGTCACCGGCGTGGCCCGCGACGACCTCAAGGACGGCGCCGCGCAGCTCTACGGCGACACGGTGCGTCTCATCCACGAACTCAACCCCAACACAGGCGTCGAGATCCTGCCGCCCGACTTCGGCGCCGTGCCGGAGCTCGTCGGCAAGGTCTTCGATGCACGCCCCGAGGTGTTCGCACACAACCTCGAGACGGTGCCGCGCATCTTCCGCCGCATCCGCCCGGCCTTCACCTACGAGAAGTCGCTCAAGGTGCTGACGATGGCGCGCGAGCAGGAACTCGTGACGAAGTCGAACCTCATCCTCGGCATGGGTGAGGAGGAGCACGAGATCGACCAGGCCCTGCAGGATCTGCACGAGGCCGGCTGCGACATCATCACGATCACGCAGTACCTGCGTCCTTCGAAGCTGCACCACCCGATCGACCGGTGGGTCAAGCCCGAGGAGTTCGTCCACTGGAGCGACCGCGCCGAGGAGATCGGTTTCTCCGGCGTCATGGCCGGCCCGCTCGTGCGTTCGTCCTACCGTGCCGGGCGCCTCTACGCACAGGTCATGGCCAAGCGCGGCCAGGCCCTGCCGGAGAACCTCCAGCACCTCGCCGAAGCGGCATCGTCCCCGGCCCGCCAGGAGGCGGCGTCGTTGGTCGAGCGCACGCGCTCCGACGTATCCTGATCGGCATGGCAACATCCTCCGGCTCGAACGAGCCCAAGAAGTCACGCTTCCGGCGCGGTCGTGGTGAGGCGGGAGCGAGCAAGGCTCCCGGTCGCTCGTCGCAGTTCAAGCAGGTCTTCGAGACGACGCGCGCGAACGACTCGGCGCTGATCCCGTGGATGGTGGGGGCTTTCGCCCTCGTCTTCCTCGTGTTCCTCGCGATCGGTTTCGGTTTCGGCCACCCGATCTACTTCGGCATCCTCGGGCTGCTGTTCGGTCTGCTCGCAGCGATGGTGGTGCTGGCGCGCCGTGCGAACACCGCGATCCACAAGTCGATCTCGGGTCAGCCGGGTGCGAGCGCGGCGGCGATGTCGTCGCTTCGTCGCGGTTGGTTCGTCGAGCAGGAGCCGGTCGGCGCCGACATGGGTCGCAGCCGTCAGGTCAAGGATCTCTCGAGCGCCGCGATGGTGTACCGCGCCGTCGGCAAGCCGGGCGTCGTGCTCGTGGCCGAGGGCCCCAAGGGTGGCGCAACCCGCCTCCTCGCCCAGGAGAGCAAGCGCACGAGCCGCGTGCTCGGTCCCGAGGTTCCGGTGCACACGATCCGCGTCGGCACGGACGACGAGGCCGTCCCCGTCGAGCGTCTGACGAAGGACATGCAGAAGCTCCCCAAGGTGCTCACCGACGACGAGTCCGGCCAGGTGACGAAGCGCCTGCGCGCCCTCGGCGGACTCAAGTCGGGAGTGCCCGCCGGCGTCGACCCGAACAAGGCGCGCGTCAACCGTGCGGCCATGCGCGGACGCTGACCGCTCGATTCGAACGTGACGAAGGCTCCTTCCCCCACTCGGGGAAGGAGCCTTCGTCGTTCAGCAGGCGGCGACGCGTCAGCGAGTGCGCAGGATGAGCGTTCCCGCGATCTTGTCGTGCAGTCCTCGTCCGTAACCGTCGGTGACGACGGCGGGTACGACGAGGCACAGCAGGACGGTGCGCACGGCGCCGGAGACCAGACCGGGAGGCGTTGCATCCGGACGCTGGACGACGAGCCCGAAGATGCGGTGACCGATCGTCATGCCGATGGTGCTCACGAGCAGGAAGTTCTCGATCGCGAAGACGAGGAGCGGCTTGAACCCCTCGGCGCCGGAGCCGCCCCAGCGGTAGTCGAGGAATGCCGCCGCGATCAGGGAGCACAGGAACCAGTCGATGAGCAGTGCGCCGATACGGGGAAGGAAGCGTCCCAGTGAACCCGGCCCCTCAACGGGGCGCCCTGCGGCGGGGTCGGTGTGGGCCTCGGGGCTCGTCATCGTCTCTCCTTTTCCGGACATGATCGTCTCGCACTGTGAGGCACGATCTGTGTTGCTCCAACCCTAGGGCCGTGCCTACCGATAGGTTTAATCCGTGCGTCCGGGACGCGTCCCGGACGCTTCGACAGATCGGCACGTGTGTAACACCGCTGAAACATTGAAGCCACGAGAGGGAAACTCCCCCCGACTACCGTCGTGGTGAACACGCGGTGCGACGCCGACCGGTCTCGCCCATCCGATCAGGAGGATCAATGTTCCAGACCGCTGACGAGGCCTTGAAATTCATCAAGGACGAGGATGTCAAGTTCATCGACATCCGATTCTGCGACCTCCCCGGGGTCATGCAACACTTCAACGTCCCGGCCGAGAGCTTCGACGCCGACGCGATCGAAGAGGGCCAGATGTTCGACGGCTCGTCCATCCGCGGTTTCCAGGCGATCCACGAGTCGGACATGAAGCTCGTGCCGGACCTCAAGACGGCGTTCGTCGACCCGTACCGCAAGGAAAAGACGCTCATCATCAACTTCTCGATCGTGGATCCGTTCACGGGCGAGCAGTACTCGCGCGACCCGCGCAACATCGCGGCCAAGGCCGAGGCCTACCTCAAGTCGACGGGCATCGCCGACACGGCGTTCTTCGGCGCGGAGGCGGAGTTCTACGTCTTCGACGACATCCGTTTCGAGACGAAGCAGAACGCCAGCTACTACTACATCGACTCCATCGAGGCCGCCTGGAACACGGGCCGCGAGGAGGAGGGTGGCAACCTCGGGTACAAGACCCGTTACAAGGGTGGCTACTTCCCCGTTCCCCCGGTCGACCACTACGCCGACCTGCGTGACGAGATGTGCCTGCGTCTGGCCGAGGTGGGCCTCGAGGTCGAGCGCAGCCACCACGAGGTCGGCACCGCCGGCCAGATGGAGATCAACTACAAGTTCAACGAGCTTCTGCAGTCGGGCGACGACGTCATGAAGTTCAAGTACGTCATCAAGAACACGGCGTTCGCGAACGGCAAGTCGGCGACGTTCATGCCGAAGCCGCTGTTCGGTGACAACGGTTCGGGTATGCACACGCACCAGTCGCTGTGGAAGGACGGCGAGCCGCTGTTCTACGACGAGCGCGGCTACGGCGGCCTGTCGGACATCGCCCGCTGGTACATCGGTGGTCTGCTCAAGCACGCTCCGTCGCTGCTGGCGTTCACGAATCCGTCGATGAACTCCTACCACCGCCTCGTGCCGGGTTACGAGGCTCCCGTGAACCTCGTGTACTCCGCGCGTAACCGTTCGGCGTGTGTGCGTATCCCGATCACGGGTACGTCGCCGAAGGCGAAGCGTGTCGAGTTCCGCGTGCCGGACCCGTCGGCGAACCCGTACCTGTGCTTCGCGGCGCAGCTCATGGCGGGCCTGGACGGCATCAAGAACCGCATCGAGCCGCCGGAGCCGGTGGACAAGGACCTCTACGAGCTTCCGCCCGAGGAGCACGACGCCATCGAGCAGGTTCCGGCGTCGCTGCCGGCCGTTCTCGACGCGCTCGAGGCCGACCACGAGTACCTGCTCGAGGGCGACGTGTTCACGGAGGACCTCATCCAGACGTGGATCGAGTACAAGCGCCTCAACGAGGTCGACCCGATCCGGTTCCGTCCGCACCCGCACGAGTTTGAGATGTACTACGACATCTGATTCCGCGTAGTGGAGGTTGAGGGCCAGGAGACCCGGCGAGCGCCAGCGAGCCGGACACTCCTGGCCCTCGGCCGTAACGGTGCGGGATCAGATGTCGTCAAAAGACATCGCCATCCGCCGAAGATCCCTTAGGAAGCCCCCATTCTGTAGACGTTCGGCGTCACGTACGCCGCGCAACGTCTACAGAACCGCCCCGACCGCTCCGAGCCGTGCCAGTCTGGGCTCCATGTCTTCTTCTCGGGTGACGAGTTTCCGTAACCACGCTCTGACGTTCGACGTCGTCGACGAGGGGCCGCTGGACGGCGAGATCGTCGTGCTGCTTCACGGATTTCCCGAGCGGGCGTCGTCGTGGCGAGGAGTGACGGCGCGCCTTAACGAGGCCGGCTGTCGGACGATTGCTCCGGATCAGCGTGGCTACTCCCCCGGCGCTCGCCCGCGGCGGCGTCGTGACTACGCGATGCCGCGGCTCGCCCAGGATGTCGTGGCGCTCATCGACACGCTCGACGCACCCGTCCACCTCGTCGGTCACGACTGGGGCTCCGCGGTGGCCTGGACGGTGACCGCGCACCATCCCGACAGGATCCGCACCCTCACGGCGATCTCCGTCCCCCACCCCGAAGCGTTCCTGCGCGCCATGCGCGGGCGTCAGCTCGCGCGCTCCTGGTACATAGGAGCCTTCCAGCTCCCGAAGGTCCCCGAGCTCCTCGCACGTCGGGCGGGAGGCGTCATGGACCGGGCGATGCGCGCGGGTGGCATGACGCCCGACGAGGTTGCCCGCTTCCGCACCGAGATCGTCGACGACGGCGCGTTGCCCGGCGGCCTCGGGTGGTACCGCGGATTGCCTTTCTCCAGTCAGAGCTGCCCAGCGGTCCAGGTTCCCACGACGATGGTGTGGAGCACCGGCGACGACTTCATCGACGAGGCCGGCGTTCGAGCCTGCGGCAACCACGTCGAGGCACCGTACGAGCTCGTCGTCCTCGAAGGGGCGAATCACTGGCTCCCGAGCCAGAGCCCGGCAGCGGTTGCCGACGTCATCCTGCGCCGAGCCGAAGGAACTCCTACTACCCCGCGGTAACCGATCCGAGGCGAGCACGTTCTTGGCGTCGCGCTACGGTGGCCCCATGGCTGAGAATCTTGAATCCGATGTGATCATCGATGCTCCTGTGGAGTGTGTCTGGGAGGTCGTCAGCGACCTACGCCGGATGCCGCAGTGGTCGCCCCAGTGCCGCAAGGTCATCGCGCGCGGACCGATTCGTCAGGGTACCTTCATGCTCAACATCAACCGTGACGGCAAGCTGTGGTGGCCCACTCGGTCCAAGGTCACCGACTTCAGCCACCAGCAGCGTGTCGCCTTCCGCGTGCTCGACAACAACACGGAGTGGAGCTTCACGCTCGTTCCCGAGGGTGAGCGCACCCGCCTCGTCGAGCGACGTGACGTTCCCACTCGCGGCACCACCCAGATCTCGCGCGTCCTCATCGACAAGGTGCTCGGCGGCGAAGCCGACTTCGAGGCCAACCTCGCCGCCGGAATGAACGCCACGCTCAAGCGCATCAAGGCGAGTGTCGAAACGTCGAAGGCCGGTCCGAGCGCATGAACGACGGTGCGCGCCTGTACGACATCGGCGAACTGCGTCGCCGAGCGCGGGCGCGTGCCGCACAACGGGTGGGGCAAGCCTTCGACGGGCAGATCGCGGACGACTCGGTCGCCGGCGTCCGGGTTCGTCGCTACCTGCCCAGTACCATCCACGCCTCCGCGACGACGTTCTTCTTCCTCCACGGCGGCTACGGCCTCTTCGGGGACGTCGAGCTCCAGGACGGGTACTGCCGCCTGCTCGCGATGCGGTTGGCCCACGGGGTCATCGCCATCGATTACCCCCTCGCCCCCGAGAACACGTTTGCTCACGCCATCGCGGCCGTGCAGGCGGTAATGAGGGAAGAGAACACCGGTGTGAGCGTTCTGGCGGGCGATTCGGCCGGTGGCGCACTCGCTGTGGCCACAGCGCGGGCCGGTGAGGAATGGCCCGAATGCGTCGACGGTCTGCTGCTCACCAACCCCAACCTCGACCTCACGCTCGGCTCGCTCGCTCCGAACGCGCCGGCCGGACCCGACTCCGGCCTCATGAGCCACGCGTTCGCCCAATGGCTGGGCGACGAACACGCCGGGCTTCGCCTCGACCAGGACGCTCGTCGGTTGCCACGCACCCTCGTCGCGGTCGGCACGGACGACAGCCTCGCTCCCGAGGCGAGAACCTTGCACGCCGCCTGTACGGGAGCCCGCGTGCCGTCCCGGCTCCTCGAGTTCGAGGCCGTGGGTCACGGTCTCGTGAGCGAGAGCCACCTCGTCGAGCGCATCGCGGACGAAGCGCGCGTTTTCTTCCGCCTTCCGGCGAGCTGACGCCCCGCGTCAGCCGCCGTACACGATCTGCGTCGCGCCGAGGCGATCGAGCAGGTAGGCCGTTTCGAACGCGGCTTCCTTCCACGACTCGTACCGGCCGCTCACACCGCCGTGGCCGGCCACCATCTCCGTCTTGAGCAGGATCGGACGCTCGCTCTGGTCACTCGTCACGGTGCGACGCAGCTGCTGCACCCACTTGGCCGGTTCGACGAAGAACACTCGCGTGTCGTTGAGGCTTGTCGTGGCGAGCACGGCCGGGTAGCGCTCGGCACGCACGTTCTCGTACGGCGCGTACGACTTCATGTACGCGTACACCTCGGCGTCGGCGAGCGGGTTGCCCCACTCCTCCCACTCCCCCTGCGTCAACGGCATCGACGGATCGAGCGTCGTCGTCAGGGCATCGACGAACGGCACCTGCGTGACGACCGCGCAGAACAGCTCCGGCGCCTCGTTGATCACCGCGCCGATGAGCAGACCACCGGCGGAACCCCCCTCTGCAGCGAGGCGATCCGGCGAAGCCCAACCCGTGTCGACGAGGTGACGCCCACACGCGACGAAGTCGTCGAACGTGTTCTTCTTGTGCTCCAACCGGCCGTCGAGGTACCAGGAACGGCCCATCTCACCACCGCCACGCACGTGGGCGATGGCGAAGACGACACCACGCTGCAGGAGGCTCAGACGCAAGACCGAGAAGTACGGATCGATCGACGACTCGTAGGAGCCGTAGCCGTAGAGGAGTGCAGGGTTGGTGCCGTCGGCCTCGACGTCCTTGTGCGCCACGAGCGAGATCGGCACCTGTGCCCCGTCCGGGGCCGTGGCCCACAGACGGTGCTGCTGGTAGTCGGACGGCTCGTGGCCACCGAGCACCTCACGGCGCTTGAGCAGCGTGACCTCGTCGGTCGTCGTGTCCCAGTCGTAGACCGAGCGCGGCTCGACGAACGACTCGGTGGCCACCATGAGCGTCGTCGCCTCGTAGATGGGGTTGGCGCCGACGCCCACGGACATCAGCTCGCCGGAGAACGGCAGGTCACGTAGGACGCCGAAACCGTCGCCCTCCTTGGGCAGCAGCTTGACCGTGGCGAGGCCACCGGAACGCAGCCCGACGAGCACGAAGTCGCGGAACGCGGAGACGCCCATGAGGCGCTCACCCTCTCCTCCTTCGAGGAGCGGCTGCCAGTGCTCGATTCCCGGCGTCGCGAGGGGCGCCCAGGAGACGTCGTAGTCGACGCGGTCGCGGTTATGCACGATGTAGAGGCGCTGACCGTCGATCTCGATGTCGTAGTCGAGGCCCGGAGTGCGCGGCTGAACGACGCGCAGACCTGCCTCGACGTCCTGCAGGTCGAGCAGGTGGAACTCGGCGGTGTCCTTCGAACCGAGCGACAGGACGAGCCACCGGTCGTCGTGCGTTCCCCCGATGCCGAGCCAGTACGAGGCGTCCTCCTCGGTGAACAGGAGCGTGTCCGCGCTCGGGTCCTCACCGACGACGTGGTGCCACACCTGAAAGGGCCGCCACGCCTCGTCGACGCGCGTGTAGTAGTACGACTCACCGTCGGCCGCCCAGACGAGGCCGTAGCCGACCCCGGTGACGCTCTCCTCGAGAACCTCACCCGTGGAGATCGTGCGCACGCTGATCTTGTAGCGCTCGTCGCCCTCGAAGTCCATGAGCGCCGCGAGACGGTTCTGGTCAGGGCTGAGAGCCAGCCCACCAACCGAGTAGAAGTCCTTGCCCTCCGCCTCGACGTTGCCGTCGAGAAGCACCTGCTCACCCGGAAGCGACGCCTCGGGCGTCGGCACAGGACGGCTGTCGCCTTCGCGGTACGGTGCTCGGCAACTGATGCCGTACTGCTGGCCCTCCACCGTGCGGGCGTAGTACCACCAGTCCTTGTCACGCACCGGGATCGACAGATCCGTCTCCTTGGTACGCCCCTTGATCTCGGCGAAGATCCTGTCGCGCAACTCCTGCTGCGGCGCGAGGACGGCGTCGGTGTAGCCGTTCTCCGCGTTGAGGTGCGCGATGACCTCGGGGTCGGACTTGTCGCGCAACCACTCGTAGTCGTCGACGAAGACGTCGCCGTGGTGGATGCGCTCGTGCGGCACCCGCTTCGCCTGGGGTGCGCTGGGGCCGTTCGTCGTCATGTTTCCTTCTCTTCGTCGTCGGCTCAGCCGAGGCAGGCGGGGCCCAGCAGCGCCTTGAGGTCGCCGAACAGGGCCGGGGTCGCGTTGACGCGCAGACTGTCGTCGAGCTTGACCGTGAGCGTGCGACCGGGCCGGGTGAGGCGCAGGTGCACCTCCGTGATGCCGGGGTGCTCGCCTAGTACCTCCTTGAGCCGCTCGGCGAGGCCCTGCGTGGCGCGGGCATAGGGCAAGTGGAGGGTCACCGGGCCGCGTGGGCCGTCCGTGAGCTCCGGCAGCGTGAGTTCCATCGCGTTGAGCGCGACCGACTCGTCACGACGGTTGACGCGGCCCTTGACGGCGCACACGACGTCCTGACTGAGCATCGTGGAGACCGTGGCATAGGTCGAGGGGAAGAACAGGCACTCGATGGCTCCGTCCATGTCCTCGACCGTGGCGATGGCCCACAGGTCGCCCTTCTTCGTGCGCTTGACCTGCAGACCCGTGATGAGACCGGCAATCGTCACCATGGCCCCGTCGGGCAGCGAGTCCTCACCGAGGAGCTTTGCGACGGACGTGTCCGAGAACTGCGACAGCGCAGCCTCGATGCCGAACAACGGGTGGTCGGAGACGTACAGGCCGAGCATCTCGCGCTCGAACGCGAGCTTCGTCTGCTTGTCCCACTCGATCGGCGGAATCTGCGGTAGGGCCGCGAACTCGATGCCCGGCGCGTCGTCACCGAAGCCGGCGAACAGCGAATCCTGGCCGTGTTCCTCCTTGCGCTTCTCCTCGATGAGGGCGTCGACGTACGAGTCGTGAATCTGCACGAGGCCCTGACGCGGGTGGCCGAGGTCGTCGAAGGCGCCGGCCTTGACGAGCGACTCGACGGTGCGCTTGTTAAGGACCGTCGCCGAGCACTTGCGCAAGAAGTCCTCGAAGGAGGTGAAGCGTCCCTTCTCCTCACGCGTCGCGACGATGGCGGAGACGACGTTCGAACCGACGTTGCGGATCGCCTCGAGACCGAAGCGGATGTCCTCACCCACAGCGGCGAAGTTACCGATCGACTCGTTGACGTCGGGCGGCAGCACCTTGATGCCCATGTGTCGGCACTCGTTGAGGTACAGCGCCGACTTGTCCTTGTCGTCGCGCACGCTCGTCAGGAGCGCGGCCATGTACTCGGCCGGGTAGTTGGCCTTGAGGTAGCCGGTCCAGTACGACACGAGCCCGTAGGCGGCCGTGTGCGCCTTGTTGAACGCGTAGTCGGAGAACGGCAGGAGGATGCTCCACAGCGTCTGCACCGACTCCACGGAGAAGCCGTTGTCGAGCATGCCCTTCTCGAAGTTGACGTACTCGGCGTCGAGCACTTCCTTCTTCTTCTTACCCATGGCTCGACGCAGCAGGTCGGCGTTGCCGAGGGTGTAACCGGCCAGCTTCTGGGCGATCTCCATGACCTGCTCCTGATAAATGATCAGGCCGTAGGTCATGTTGAGGATCGGCTCGAGGGCGTCCGTCAGCTCGGGGTGGATGTAGTCGATCGGCTGGCGCCCGTTCTTGCGCAGCGCGAAGTTGGTGTGCGCGTTGGCACCCATCGGGCCCGGACGATAGAGCGCGAGAGCAGCGGAGATGTCTTCGAAGTTGTCCGGCTGCATGAGACGCAGCAGCTGGCGCATGCCGCCGCCGTCGAGCTGGAAGACACCGAGGGTGTCACCGCGCGCGAGCAGGTCGTACGTGCGCGCGTCCGTCATGTCCTTGCTCAGCGCGTCGAGGTCGACCTCCTCGTCGCGGTTGGCCTGGATGTTCTTGAGGGCGTCGTCGAGGATCGTGAGGTTTCGCAGACCGAGGAAGTCCATCTTGACCAGGCCGAGCGTCTCGCAGCTCGGGTAGTCGAACTGCGTGATGACGGCCCCGTCCTGAAGGCGCCGCATGATCGGGATGACGTCCATGAGCGGCTCGCTCGACATGATGACGCCGGCCGCGTGCACGCCCCACTGACGCTTCAGCCCTTCGAGGCCGACACCGGCGTCGAAGATGTTCTTGAACATCGGGTCGGACTCGATGAGCGCGCGGAACTCGCCGCCCTCGGCGTAGCGGGCGTGCTCGGTGTCGTACATCTTCGCGAGCGGCACGCCCTTACCCATGACGTCGGCGGGCATCGCTTTCGTCATCTGCTCACCGACGGTGAATGGGAAGTCCATGACGCGCGAGGCGTCCTTGACGGCCTGCTTCGCCTTGATCGTGCCGTACGTGACGATGTACGAGACGCGGTCGTCTCCGTACTTATCGACGACGTAACGGATCACCTCGGAGCGCCGGCGCTCGTCGAAGTCGACGTCGAAGTCGGGCATCGACTTTCGCTCGGGGTTGAGGAAGCGCTCGAAGATCAGACCGTGCGGGATCGGGTCGAGGTCGGTGATGCCCATGGCGTAGGCGCACATCGAACCTGCACCCGAACCACGCCCCGGCCCCACGCGGATGCCGTTGTCCTTGGCCCAGTTGATGAAGTCGGCGACGACGAGGAAGTAGCCCGGGTAGCCCTTGCCGACGATGACGTCCTGCTCGTAGCGAGCCTGCTTGATCGCGTAGTCCGGCACCCCTTCGGGGAAGCGCCGCTTGAGGCCGCTCTCGACCTCCTTGATGAACCACGACGTCTCGTCCTCCCCCTCGGGGCACGGGAAGCGCGGCATGTAGCGGCCTTCGCCCTCGGTGAAGGAGACTTCGCACTGCTCGGCGATGAGCAGCGTGTTGTCGCACGCGTCCGGGTGGTCGCGGAAGAGGTGACGCATCTCGTCGGCCGACTTGAGGTAGAACTCGTGCGAACCGAACTTGAAGCGGTTGGGGTCGGTCAGACGCGAACCGGAGTTGATGCACAGCAGCGCATCGTGGTGAACCGCGTCCTCCTTGTTCGTGTAGTGCAGGTCGTTCGTCGCGAGCAGCGGCAGGCCCAGGTCCTTCGCCAGCTTGAGCAGGTCGCTGCGCACCCGACGTTCGATGTCGACGTCGAGGTCGTGCTCCATGAGCTCGCAGTAGAAGTTGCCCTCGCCGAAGATGTCACGGAACTCGGCGGCCGCCTCGACGGCCTTGTCGTACTGCCCGAGGCGCAGGCGGGTCTGGATCTCGCCCGAGGGGCAGCCCGTCGTGCCGATGAGACCCTTGCCGTACTGCTGCAGCAACTCACGGTCGAGGCGCGGGTACTTCGAGTAGACCTGATCGAGTGAGGCCTGCGAACCCATGCGGAACAGGTTGTGCATGCCGTCGTTGTTCTTCGCCAGCAACGTCATGTGCGTGTAGAGACCGCGGTTCGAGACGTCGTCGGCCTCCTGGCCGCGCTCGCCCCACGTCGTACGCGTGCGGTCGGTGCGGTGCGTGCCCGGCGTGAGGTAGGCCTCGAGCCCGATGATGGGCTTCACGTCGTACTTGCGCGACTTCGACCAGAACTCGTAGGCACCGAAGAGGTACCCGTGGTCGGTGGTGGCGATCGCCGGCATGCCGAATTCCTGGGCACGGGCGAACATGTCATCGATACGGGCTGCACCGTCGAGCATCGAGTACTCGGTGTGGTTGTGCAGGTGGACGAAGCTGCGCGACTGACTGGACATCGGGGACGAGTCTACGACCGGCCACCGACAACCACCTGTGCGCTGAGCGCCGCGTTCGCTCACGGCGGATCGACCACGAGCGCACGACCCTCGTGACGACCCCCGCGAACACGGGCAAGTGTGTTGTTCAGCCCCTGATGAGGTCGAGCGCGCGCGCCAGATCCTCGGGGTACGGCGAGGTGAACGTCACGTGCTCACCGCTGCCTGGGTGCTCGAAACCGAGCTCGACGGCGTGCAGCCACTGGCGGTCCAGACGCAGGGTCTTGGCGAGCTTGGGGTCGCTGCCGTACAGCGGGTCGCCGACGCACGGGTGGTGCATCGCGGAGAAGTGCACGCGAATCTGGTGCGTGCGCCCCGTCTCGAGGTGAACCTCGAGCAGCGACGCCGAGCGGAAGGCCTCGAGAAGCTCGTAGTGGGTGACCGAAGCTCGGCCGGAGTTCATCACGGCAAACTTGTAGTCGTGGCCGGGGTGACGCCCGATCGGCGCGCTGATCGTGCCCTCGATCGGGTCCGGCAGCCCCTGAACGAGGGTGTGGTAGGTCTTGTCGACCGTGCGGTCGCGGAACGCCTGCTTGAGCAGCGTGTAGGCCCGCTCACTCTTGGCCACGACCATGAGGCCGCTCGTGCCCACGTCGAGGCGCTGGACGATGCCCTGACGCTCGGGCGCACCGGACGTCGAGATGCGGTAACCGGCGGCGGCGAGACCGCCCACGACGTCGGGTCCGTCCCAGCCGACGCTCGGGTGGGCTGCGACGCCCGCAGGCTTGTCGACGACGACGATCTCCGAGTCGTCGTGGACGATGCGCATTCCGGGGATCGCCTCGACGCGGGGCTTGGCCTCGCGAGGGCCGGTGCGCTCGGGCATCGTCACCTCGAGCCAGGAGCCGGCGCTCACACGCTCGGACTTGGCGACGACCTTGCCGTCGACGCTCACGGCGCCCTCGGCAGCCAGCTCCGCCGCCCGAGTCCGCGAGAACCCGAGCAGCCGGGCGATGGCCGCATCGACGCGTTCACCCTCGAGACCCTCGGGGACCGGAAGTGCCTTGACCTCGCTCATGCTGCGTCCTCGTTCCCGTCGTTCTCGGTTTCGCTCTCTCGATCACGGTCACGGATGCCGTCCAGGCCGACGCCGCAGAACGTCAGCACGACGACGAGGGCCGCAGCCGTGCAGATCGCGATGTCGGCCACGTTGAAGATCGGCCAGTTCGGCAGTTGGAGGAAGTCGACGACGTACCCCTTGCCGCCGCCCGGCGGACGGAAGAAGCGGTCGGTGAGGTTGCCCACCGCTCCCCCGACGATGAGACCGAAGGCGAGAGCCCAGCCCGTGCTGCGCAGCTTGCGCGCCGTGACGAGCACCGCGATGACGACGGCTACCGCGATCGCGGTGATGAAGATCGTCGAGTTCGTGCCGAGGCTGAAGGCAGCCCCCGGGTTGTGCGTGAGCTGGAATCGCAGGAACGACCCGATCACTTCACGCGGGTGCCCGTCGGCCAGGGCGTCGAGCGCCCACGCCTTCGTCGCCTGGTCGATGCCGTAGGCCGTGGCTGCCGCCAGGCCGAGGACGGCGAGGTGCCTCGTCGACGCCCCGCGGGGCGTTCGAGGGTGGTCGGGTGTGGTCGCGGAACTCAGCGACGCTCCTGCTTCTGCTTGCATGACAGGCATAGGGTCGCACGCGGGAAGGCTTGAAGTCGAAGTTTGCCGATCGCACCGCCGCACGATTCGCACACGCCGTAGGTGCCGTCGTCGATGCGGGCCAGGGCCTTCTCGTTCTGTTCGAGCACCTCGGCGGACTTGCGGGCCAGCGAGATTTCGTGCTCGCGCTCGAAGTTCGCGTTACCCACGTCGGCCTCGTCATCGCCGGCGCCGTCACCCGGGTTGCGCAGCAGCCCCTCGAGGTCGCTGGCCAGGCTCTCGAGTTCGGCTCGCACGCGCGCGACCTCAGCCTCGAGTTCCTCGCGCACCTCGGCCAGCTCAGCGTCGGTCCAGGGCTCTTCCTCGGCCTTCACGGCCAGATCCTGCGCCGAAGCCGCAGCGTCCTTGGTTGCCATCGTCTTCTCTTCCCCTTGGTGGTGGCTCGCCCGGCGCACGATGCTCCGAGCGAGCCTGATTAAGGTCAGAGGATAGGGCACAAGTTGAGGCTTCGTGCGTGATCCGCCGACGAATTCGCCTAACCGACAAGTAATCCACCCCGGCGTGGGGAACTGGCCGTCACGCCCGTCGCTACCCGGGTGCCGGACATAAGGAGGGCCCCGACACCGGGTGGTGTCGGGGCCCCTCGTCACGAGATCACTGACGCTTGTCGGCGGGCGACTGCGTTTCCTTCTCGTCGAGCTTGCGAAGCTGCTCGCTGAGGTAACCCTTGAGGTTCGAACGGTAGTCCGTCTCGAAGCCCTTGAGACGATCGATCTCGCCGGTGAGCGACGTGCGGCGGGTCTCGAGGTCGGCCAGGATGCCCTTACGGCGCTCCTCGGCCTCCGACACGAGGCTCGTCGACTTCTCGGTACCGGTCCGCACCAGGTCGTCGTGCTGCTTCTGGCCCTTGCTCACGAGGTCGTCGTGCTGCTTCTGGCCCTTGCTCACGAGGTCGTCGTGCTGCTTCTGGCCCTTGCTGACCAGGTCGTCGTGCTGCTTCTGGCCGGTCGTGACGAGCTCGTCGTGGCGCTTCTTGGCCGAGCTGAGGAGCTCTTCGCTCTTCGAGTTGGCCTCCCCGACGACCTTCTCGTGGTGGGCCTTCGCCTCGCTCAGCAGGCGGTCGCGCTCGTTCTCGCCGTCCTTGACGTGCTGGTCGTGCAGACGCTGGGCGAGGGCGAGAACGCCCGCGGCGTCGCCGGCACCCGCCTTTGCGCCGTTATCGCTCGGGGCCGCCAGGGCGGCCGAGTCGTTCTGCTGCTGGTTCTTCGTCGAGCGCAGTTCGTTCTCGAGTTCACTGACACGCTTGCGCGCCGCCTCGAGCTCGGACTGAGCCGCGGCCGCCTCACGACGAGCGGTCTCCGCAGCTTCCTTCGCCGCGTCGCGCTCGCTCGTCAGATCGCCGACCTGCTTGTTCAGGGCGTCGGAACCGGACGTGTCGCTCTTGACGGGCTGCTGCGAGGTGGACGACGTCTCACGGGCCTTGGCGAGTTCGGCCTTGAGACGCTCGATCTCAGCCTTGTCCGCGTCGGACGAGCCCTGCCCCCCGGCAACCGGCGTGAGCGCCGGGACGGCTGCAGCACCGCGCGTAGCGGGCTGCCCGGCCATCGTGGCGTCGGACTCGGCCCCGCCCTGCCCGCGACGGCAGTCGTCGAGCTTGTCGCTCAGGGTGTCGTTCTCAGCGTTCAGTCGGCGCAACTCGACGACGATCTCGTCGAGAAAGTCGTCGACCTGAATCTCGTCGTAACCGCTGCGCCCGAAGCCCTTGGGTTTCGAGAACTCCTTCTTCACGACGTCTTCTGGCGTCAGCGCCATGTGTTCACCTCAGTAACGCTCGAGCCACGGGCACGCCCTGTGGCTACGGATCATGCCCGGCACGGAAGCCGGACAATCGACAATACTCCTAGGCTCACCTTAGGAGATTCGCGGCCACTTGCACAGCCAGGGCCAGGATGATGAAGGCCAGATCGAGGGCGATGCCTCCCAATCGCAGGGGCGGAACCACCTTCCGGATGGCCTTCAGGGGCGGGTCCGTCAGCGTGTAGACGAACTCCGCGACGACGAGAACCGGTCCCTTCGGGCGCCATTCGCGCGCGAAGAGCTGGATCCAGTCGAAGACCAGTCGTGCGATGAGCACGACGAAGTACAGATCGAGCAACGTGGCCACGGAGTGGCGAACAACGTCCATGTTTCCTCCGCATGGTCATCGGGTCGATTGGGTCAACGTACGAGCAGGGCCGCGCCTTCCCGGTTCGGGAAGACGCGGCCCCACCGACGTCGGACGCCGGGTGTCAGCTCTGGTTGAACAGGCCTCGCGTCGCCTTGGCGACCTCGGGGCCGGAGGTCGAGACCTCGACGCTCTCCGGGGACAGGAGGAAGACCTTGCTCGTGACGCGCTCGATCGAGCCGTGCAGGCCGAAGACGAGGCCGGCGGCGAAGTCGACGAGTCGCTTGGCGTCCGTGTCGTCCATGTCCGAGAGGTTCATGATGACCGGAACGTTGTCGCGGAAGGCCTCGCCGATCTCCTTCGCCTCGTTGTAGGTGCGAGGGTGGATCGTCGTGATGCGGCTCATGCTCGAGGCCTCCATGTCCGGGATGTCGTGGTGGGCCACCTCGGGCCGCAGCGGCGTGACCTCGGCGGGAGTGCGACGCTCGTACGCCTCGTACGTCTCCGGGTCACGCTCGTCGTAGGCGGCGTCGTACTCGTCGCCATAGGCGTCGACGTTCCGGGCTACATGAGGGTCGGTGTCGGACAGGCCGAGGTATTCCATCGTCTTGCGCAGTGCGCCACTCATAACTTCTTGCTCCTTGGTCCGCCCTGGCCCCTGCGGAAGGGCACCACGTGCTCGTCGGTGTCGCGTTCGAAGTTACCTGGCAGCAGGGCGTGAACCGAGTATTGCGCTACCGACACGCAGGTGTGTCGCGCCGATTTTCACCGCGGCCTCCAGATCGCCCGACATCCCCGCCGACAACACGCGCGCCGCGGGGTGGTCTGCGAGGAAGCTCTCGCGCACGGCGGCAAGCCGCTCGAAAGCGCGCTCAGGCTCCTCGCCGCGCGGAGCAACGGCCATGAGGCCGCTCAACGTCAACCCTGACGCCTGAGCCACCTCGTCGGCCAGAGCAGCGAGCTCAGCGGGCGCCACGCCCCCACGTCCTTGCGAGTGCTCCTCGAGATCAACCTGGAGGAGAACCTCGAGCGGCGTGTCGCGCTCCCCACCCGCAGCGTCGAGCAGCGGGACGAGCTTGGGCCGGTCGAGAGACTGCACGACGTCGACGAGCGTGGCGACGCGCTTGGCCTTCTTGCTCTGCAACTGGCCGATGAAGTGCCGGGTCGGAGCCTTGAGAAGATCGGGGCGCTCTTCACGCAGCGAGTCGACCTTCTCGTGCAGTTCCTGCTCGCGGCTCTCCCCGACGTCGGAGACGCCCAACTCGGCGAGCGCGACGAGATCCGAGACCGGGAAGAACTTCGTCACCACGACAAGGGTCGGCTCTTCGTCGCGCCCCGCATCCCGGGTGGCCGACGTGATGCGCTCACGCACCTGCTCGAGCCGGGTGGCGAGTTCCGCCCGACGCTCGTCGTCAACCTCGATCACGCAGCCTCCGATCCTTCTCGGCGGACGATGACACCGGCGAAGCGGCCCGTCCGACCGTCACGGCGGTAGGAGAAGAGCCGCTCGTCCTCGACGGTGCACCCGGCGATCCACTCGAACGGCACGTCGAGCTCGGCGAGTTGTGACGCCACACCGGAGGCGACGTCGATGGCCGGGGTGCCCCAACGCGTGATCGCAGCGCTCGTGGGGTACTGCGTCCGAGCACCGTCGTACATCTCCTGCGGCACCTCGTAGCAGCGTCCGCACACGGACGGGCCGAGCGTGGCGCGCACCGATGTGGCCCCCAGGTCACGCATGGCAGCAACAGCCGCGGGCACGACGCCTGCGAGCATGCCGGGGCGCCCGGCATGAGCAACGCCGAGCACACCTGCCTCGGCATCTTCGAGGAGAACCGGGACGCAGTCCGCCACCATGACCGCGAGCGCGAGATCCGACGAGTTGGTGACCATGGCATCGACGGCGTGGACCTCCCCGAGCGAATCGGGCGTCACCTCGACGACATCGCGTCCGTGAACCTGGTTCATCCAGGCGATGGGGACGCCCCCGAGTTCCGCGGACAGGAGGTCACGGTTCTCGCGAACGTGCGCTTCGTCGTCACCGACGTGAAGGCCGAGGTTCAACGCCGAGAACGGCGCCTCGCTGACACCCGAGAGGGAGTCGGTGAAGCACCGTTCCAGGTTGCCTTGCGGCAGGTCACGCCGGTCGTGCCAGTAGAACATCGACCGGGGCCTTTCTCACTTGAGGAAGTCGGGGACGTCCAGGTCATCACGGTCCTCGAAGGTGACCTCCTTGGGAGGACGCGCGACCTGCTGCTGACCCTGCGTCTGGGTGCCCGCTGCGGAGCTGCCCTGACGCTGCTCGGAGCCGGACTGACGCGAGTCGTCCTGACCGGCCTCCTGGCCGTGCTGCTGACGCGCCGGCGGAGCCGACACGCGCGTCGGGCCCGACGTCGTACCCGGCACCGTGGCCGGCTGGATCGTCTGGGGGGCCGCCGGCTGCTGCGTCTGCTGAGCCGGGGCCGCGGACGGCGCCTGCGTCATCGACGACTGCTGCTGACGCTGAGCGCCGCCACCGGCGTTGCCACCGGAGCGCTGCGACTCGTCCGAGCGCTTCTGCGGAGCGCCGCCGTCGAAGCCCGCCGCGATGACGGTGACGCGGACCTCGTCGCCGAGCGCGTCGTCGATGACGGCACCGAAGATGATGTTGGCCTCCGGGTGGGCGGCCTCCTGCACGAGGCGCGCGGCCTCGTTAATCTCGAACAGACCGAGGTCGGAGCCACCCTGGACCGACAGGAGCACACCGTGCGCACCGTCGATGCTCGCCTCGAGCAGCGGGCTGGAGATCGCGAGCTCCGCGGCCTGGACCGCACGGTCCTCGCCGCGAGCCGAGCCGATGCCCATGAGGGCCGAACCGGCGCCTTGCATGACGGACTTGACGTCGGCGAAGTCGAGGTTGATCAGACCCGGCGTCGTGATGAGGTCGGTGATGCCCTGAACACCCGAGAGGAGAACCTGGTCGGCCGAACGGAACGCGTCGAGCATCGACACGGCGCGGTCGGAGATCGACAGGAGGCGATCGTTCGGGATGACGATGAGGGTGTCGACCTCTTCGCGCAGCGCGTTGATGCCGAGCTCGGCCTGGTTGGCGCGGCGACGGCCCTCGAACGTGAACGGACGCGTGACGACACCGATGGTCAGCGCACCGAGGCCCTTGGCGATCTTCGCGACGACGGGGGCGCCACCGGTACCGGTACCGCCACCCTCACCCGCAGTGACGAAGACCATGTCGGCGCCCTTGAGGACCTCTTCGATCTCCTCGGCGTGGTCCTCGGCGGCCTTGCGGCCGACCTCCGGGTCGGCGCCGGCGCCCAGACCGCGCGTGAGCTCGCGGCCCACGTCGAGCTTCACGTCTGCATCGCTCATGAGCAGCGCCTGGGCGTCGGTGTTGATCGCGATGAACTCGACTCCCTTGAGCCCGACTTCGATCATCCGGTTGATGGCGTTGACGCCACCGCCGCCGATACCGACGACCTTGATGACGGCCAGGTAGTTCTGGGGAGTTGCCACGGGGAGGGGCCTTTCGAACGCGGGTGCGGGTATGCGAACTCGATGCTACGCGAACCGTCGACCACTTGGCGAACACTTCAACATCCCGTTGAACGTTACCCGCGGATTCCGGGTTCGCCCGCGCACGACAACGCGATCCGCCGCCGTGGCCCACTCCCCCGGACATTCGTGATGAAAACACCCTCGTTCCCCGTCACGACGGGGAAAGAGGGTCTCATCATCAAGTTGAGGGTTAGCGCCGCTCCAGGCTCTCGAGGATGCGTGGGCCGAGGTGCGTGATGTCACCGGCTCCGACCGTCACGACGAGGTCGCCCGAGCGAACTTCCTCCAGAAGCACGGCGAGCGCATCGTCGGCCGTCGGCGTGAACGTCGCGACACCCGACGTCATCGCATCGGTGATGAGGCGACCCGAGACACCCTCGACCGGCTGCTCACGAGCCCCGTACACGTCGAGGACGAGAGCACGGTCGGCACCGTCGAGCGCCTCCGCGAGACCGAGAGCGGCGTTCTGCGTCCGCGAGTACAGGTGCGGTTGGAACACGACGAAGAGCCGGCCCGACTCCTTAAGGGCGTCAGCGGTGCGCACGAGCGCTTCGAGCTTGCCGGGATTGTGGGCATAATCGTCGACGACCCGCACGCCCGCGGCCTCGCCGCGGGGCTCGAAGCGGCGCGACGTTCCGCGGAAGGCACTGAGCGAGTGCGCCGCGCGCTCGGCATCGATGCCCAGCCCCTCGACGAGGGCCGTGAGGACGCCGGTGGCGTTGAGGACGTTGTGTGCGCCGGGCACCTCGAGAGCAAGATCGACCTCCCGCCCGCCGGGAAGTGCCACACGAGCACCCCAGGCGAATCCGGCACCGTGTTCACTCACGATGCGCACATCCGCGTCGTCGCTACGCCCGTACGTGAGCACGCGCGCTCCCGCCTCGCGACGCTCGTCCGCCAGCGCGCGGCTGCCGTCGTCGTCGGCGCAGGCCACGAGAAGACCGTCGGTCGCGATGGTTGCCGCGAAGATCTCGTACGCCTTCGCGAGGTTCGCGGACGTGCCGTAGAAGTCGAGGTGATCGTCCTTGATGTTCGTCACGATCGCGACGTCCGGGTGATAGACGACGAAGGAACCATCGCTCTCGTCGGCCTCGACGACGAACACGTCGCCCTCCCCCGGTGCCGCGTTGACGCCGAGGCCGGCCACGTTGGCGCCGATTGCGAACGACGGCTTCTCCCCCAGCGCGGTGAGCGCTGCGGTGGCCATGCCACTCGTCGTCGTCTTGCCGTTCGCGCCGGCGACGGCGAGACCGCGGCGGCCCTGCATGAGCATGGCCAGACCCTGCGAACGGTGGAGGACACGCAGGCCGCGGCGGCGCACCTCGACGAGTTCGGGGTTCAATTCGTTGATCGCGCTCGAGACGACGACCACGGCGCCGTCCGGCACCTCGGCGAGGTTCGCTGCCGCGTACCCGACAGCGATACGAGCACCCTGGGCACTCAGGTCGTCGAGCACCGGGAGCTCCACGTTGTCGGATCCGCTGAGCTGCACACCATCAGCCAGGAAGAGCCTCGCAACGCCGGACATACCTGAGCCGCCCACGGCGATCATGTGCACGTGCGGGACGTCGGCGAGGTTGGGCAGGGACTCGGAGAAGTCGAACCTCTCGTTCACACCGTTGCCCATGCTCATGCCCCCTTCGACGTCGAGGCGGCGTCCTCAACGAGGTCGACGAGCTTGCCCGCGGCATCGGCGTGGCCCTGACCGGCGGCTGCGCGGCGCATTGCCGCGAGGCGCTCCTCGTCACGCACGAGCGGCACGAGGTTCTCGTCGATCCAGGCCGGCGTGAAGTCGTCGTTGTCGACGACGATGCCACCGCCGGCCGCCACGACGTCGCGGCTGTTCAGCTTCTGCTCTCCGTTGCCGATGGGAAGCGGCACGTAGACGGCGGGCAGGCCGACCGTCGTCAGTTCGCTCACCATGCCGGCGCCGCTGCGCGTCACGACGAGATCGGCGACGCTGTAGGCGAGATCCATGCGGTCGACGTACTCGACGACGACGTAACGGGCACCGCCCGTCTGTTCGGGAACCTCGAAGCCCTTGCCCCGTCCGGTGACGTGGAGGATCTGGATGCCGGCGCCGGTGAGCTGCTCGACACGAGCGCGGAAGGCCTCGTTGAGGCTCACTGCACCGAGCGAGCCACCGGTGACGAGCACGGTCGGGCGGCCCGGCTCGAGGCCGAAGTGCTCGAGACCCTCCGCACGCAACATGGCCGGCTTGATCTCGGTGATCTCTCGGCGCAGCGGCATACCGACGACCTCGGCGTCCTTCATCGGCGTCGAGGGGAAGGTTACCGCGACGTGCTCGGCCCAGCGCGCGCCGAGCTTGTTCGCCAGGCCCGGGCGGGCGTTCTGCTCGTGGATGACGAAGGGCACGCCGGCCTTGCGAGCCGCGAGGTACATCGGTGTCGAGACGTACCCGCCGAACCCGACGATCACCTGTGGGCGGTGCGTCTCGACGAGACGATCGGCCTCGCGCAGTGCGCCACGAAAGGCGGCCGGGAAGCGAAGGGCTGCGCCGTTCGGACGGCGCGGGAAGGCCACCTTCGGCACGAACGCGAGGGCGAATCCACGTTCGGGCACGAGGCGTTCCTCGAGCCCACCCGGCGAGCCGACAGCCGTGACGACCGCATCGGGGTGACGGCGGGTGATCTCCTCCGCGGTGGCCAACAACGGAGACACGTGACCGGCGGTGCCACCACCGGCGAGCAGAACGCGATCGAGGGTGGTCATGAGCGACCCTTTCGGTTGGGCAGGACCGCCATCGTGCGGCGGACGAGACGGGGCTTGGCGCGCAGGGCTTCGGCAGCCCGTGGTTCGCGGCGTGCGAACGACAGAAGGATCCCGATGCCCACGAGCGTCATGACGAGAGCGGAACCACCGGCGCTGACGAGGGGCAACGGCACACCCACGATCGGCAGGAGGCCGAGAACGGAGCCGATGTTGACGACGGCCTGGAAGCAGATCCACATCATGATGCCTGCGGTGGCGACGCGCACGAACATGTCGGTGGACTGCGCGATGAGGCGGTAGCAGGCGTACGCGAAGACGAGGTAGAGCGCGAGGACGGCGAGCGTGCCAGGCAGGCCCAGCTCCTCGCCGATGATCGCGAAGATGAAGTCGTTGTGCGCCTCCGGCAGCCAGCCCCACTTCTCGCGCGAGGCGCCGGGGCCGAGGCCCCACAGGCCACCGTCGGCCAGAGCCCAGGAGCCGTGGATCTTCTGGTAGCAGGCAGCGACATCGATGTCGCTCGGAGCGTCACAGCCACCGAGCCACGCACCGATGCGCGAGGTGCGGTTACCGCTCGTCATGACCGCGACGGGAAGGAGCACCGCGATACCCAGGCCCAGCCAGGCGAACCAGGATCCCTTGGCACCCGCGGCCCACAGCATCCCCAGGTAGATGACGGCGAAGACCATCGTCGTGCCGAGGTCGCGCCCGACCATGACGAGACCGGCGAGCAGACCTGCGAACCAGAACGTCGGCAACACCGACTTCTTGAAGTCGTACAGCTGAGCCCGACGGTTGTCGAGGATGACGGCGACGACGAGGATCATGGCGATCTTGCCGATCTCCGACGGTTGGATTCGCAGCCCACCGACCTGAAGCCAGTTCCGGTTGCCCAGGACCTCGACTCCGACGCCGGGAATCATCACGGCGGCCTGCATCGCTGCGGCGAGCAGGAAGAAGATGCCGGCGACCTTCTTGAGGAACGGTGTCGGCAGCCTACTGAACACCGCCGCAGCCACGAGGCCGATGACGGCGAACATCAACTGGTTGGTGAACTGCGAGAAAACCGATCCACCGCGCATGTACGACTGGACACTCGAGGCGGACAGCACCATGACGAGGCCCAGCACGACGAGCACCGACGTGGAGCCGAGCAGCAGGTAGTACGTCGCGAGAGGCGACTCGAGCCAGCCCAGTCGCCGTCGCAGTCGCTCACCCCACACGTCCTGTGAGGTCTCCTCACGCCAGGGTGTGCGGGTCGTCATGCGTCAGCGCCACCCAGGGATTCGACGATGCGGGTGAACGCTTCACCGCGCGCACCGTAGGAGGCGTACATGTCCAACGAAGCTGCAGCAGGGGCAAGCAGAACGGTGTCCCCCGACTGCGCCATGCCTCGCGCGTGTTCGAGCGCCTGCGTCATCGCGGCCTCGGGTTCGCTCTCCTCGACGATCTCCACGGGAACGTCGGGGGCGTGCTCGGCAAGAGCACGCGCGATGGCGTCCCGGTCACGTCCCATGAGCACAGCCCCGCGAAGACGCGTCGCGTTGTCGCGGACCAGTTCGCTCACATCGGCGCCCTTGAGCAGGCCGCCAGCGATCCAGACGACAGGTTCGTACGCCGTCAGCGACGCGGCCGCGGCCGGCGGGTTGGTGGCCTTGGAGTCGTTGACGTACCGCACGCCGTCGAGCGTCGCGACGAGCGCCATACGGTGCGGCTGCGGCGAGTAGTCCATGAGCCCCTTGCGCACGGCGGCGGGTGAGACGCCGTAACTACGGGCGAGCGCCGCTGCGGCCAGTGCGTCGGCGACGTAGTGCGGCGCCGCAGCGTTCGGGCCGAGATCACGCAGGACGGCCAGTTCCGCCGCGCTCGTGCGGCGTTCCTCGACGAAGGCGCGGTCGGCGAGCACGTCCTCGACGATTCCGACCATCGACGGAGCCGGTGTGCCGAGAGTGAAGCCGATGGCACGACAGCCCTCGACGACCTCGGCCTCCTCGAGGAGCGCCTCCGTCGTCGGGTCGTCGACGTTGTAGACGCAGGCAGCCTGGGTGCGCTCGAAAACGCGTCCCTTCTGCCGGCGGTACTCCTCGAACGAGCCGTGCCAGTCGATGTGGTCGGGCGCGACGTTGAGCAGGCATGACGCGAACGGCGAGACGCTGCGCGACCAGTGCAACTGGAACGTCGACAGTTCGACGGCGATGACGTCGAACGGCTGCGGATCGAGGATGGCCTCCATGATCGGCATGCCGACGTTGCCCGCGGCCACAGCGCGCAGACCTTGGGCCTGCAGGATCGACTCCAGCATCGTGACGGCGGTCGTCTTGCCGTTCGTCCCCGTGATGGTGATCCACGGGGCCGCGCCCTCACGCGGGCGCATGCGCCACGCGAGCTCGACCTCCCCCCAGACGGGGATGCCGCGATCCGCGGCGTCCGTCATGAGCGGATCGGTGGGAGGGACGCCAGGCGAGGTGACGACGAGCTGCGTGCCCTGGGGCGCACTCGTCATGTGCTCCGCACCGAACGCGATCTCGGCGCCGAGCACCTCGAGGATCTGGGCCCGTTCGGCCATGACGTCGGTCTTGTCGCGAGAGACGACGCGCACGTTCGCCCCTCGTTCGAGCAGCGCATCGGCGGCGGCGAAGCCACTGACGCCGAGTCCGACGACGAGGACCGAGAGGCCGGACCAGTCGGCGTCACGATGCGTCAGATCACGCTCGCCCCCGAACGGTTCGTAGCTCGGGTCGAGCGGCCACAGCTCGTTGTCGGTCACTGGTTGACGTTCCATTCCGCGTAGAAGATTCCGAGGCCGAAGGCCACGCACAGGCCGGCGATGATCCAGAAGCGGATGACGACGGTGATCTCGTTCCAGCCCACCATCTCGAAGTGGTGGTGCAACGGCGCCATCCGGAAGATGCGTTTGCGGCGCAATTTGAACGACCCGACCTGAAGGATGACCGAGAGGGTTTCGAGGACGAACAGACCCGCCAGGATGACGACGAGGAACTCGGTGCGCGTCGTGATGGCCAGGCCGGCGAGTGCGCCACCGAGGGCGAGCGAGCCGGTGTCACCCATGAAGATCTTGGCCGGTGTCGCGTTCCACCACAGGAAGCCGAAACAGGCACCCATGAGGGCTGCGGCGACGACGGCGAGGTCGTGGGGATCACGCACGTCGTAACACTTGGCCGCGTTGGAGGCGAGGCCGTTTTGGCAGTTCTGGTTGAACTGCCAGATCGCGATGAGCACGTACGCGCCGAACACCATGACGCTGGCGCCGGTGGCCAGACCGTCCAGCCCGTCCGTGAGGTTGACGCCGTTCGACGTCCCTGCGATGAGCAGGTTCGCCCAGATGACGAACAGAATGAGACTGACGACCGTGCCGCCGAGGGCGAGCGAGACGTTCGAGTCGCGCGCGAAGGAGATGTTGTAGCTGGCGGGGGTGAGGCCGGCGTCGTTGCGGAACTGAAGGGCCAACACCGCGAAGATGACCGCCACGAGCGTCTGGCCGAGCAGCTTCTGCACGGACGTCAGACCCAGAGATCGCTGCTTGGTGATCTTGATCGCGTCGTCCGCAAAACCGACGAGCCCGAGGCCCGTCATGAGGAACAGCACGAGCATGCCGCTGGCCGTCACGGGCGTCATGGTGACGAGGTGGGCCGTTCCGTAGGCGAGAAGGCTCGCGGCGATGATGACCGCTCCACCCATCGTCGGCGTTCCACGCTTCGTGTGGTGCGTCGTGGGGCCGTCGTCACGAATGAACTGGCCGTACCCCTTGCGCACCAGGAACTTGATGAACATGGGGGTGCCGAAAAGCCCGACGACGAGCGACACGATGGCCGCGATGAGGACGCCCTTCATGCGGTCACCTCCGTTGCGGGAAACGCGGACGTTCCGGCTTCCTCGACCAACCTATCGCCCAGCAGACGCAAACCCGAGTCACGACTCGACTTCAGCAGCAGGATGCGGCCCGCGCTCAGATCGCGCACGAGTGCGTCGTGCGCCGCGTCCGCGTTCTCGACCTCGTGGACGCGCTCGGCCGCCATTCCGGCCTCACGTGCCCCGACGGCGATGGGCGCGGCACCCGCGCCGACGACGTAGACCTCGTCAATCCCGAGGGCCGCGATCTCACGACCAACACCGGCGTGTTCGTCGAAGGAGGTCTCCCCCAGCTCACGCATCTCGCCGAGCACGGCGATGCTGTGACGCTCGCGTCCCATGTGGGCCAGCGAGCGCATCGCGGCACGCATCGAGTCGGGGTTGGCGTTGTAGGCGTCGTTGACGAGCGTGATGTCGCCCGGCAGTTCGTGAACCTCCATGCGCCAGCGAGAGGTCGCTCCGGCGGCGGCCAGCGCCTCCACCACGGTGTCGAGATCGAGCCCCAGGCTGACAGCCGCTGCAATGACGCTGAGCGAGTTGCCGACCTGGTGCTCACCGAACACGGCAAGGCGCACACGCGCCGTACCGGCCGGGCACGTGAGGTCGTAGGAGGCGCGACCTGAGGTGTCGACCTCGACGTTCGTCGCGCGGTAGTCCGCGTCCTCTCCGAGACCGACGAGGACCACCGTGGCCTTCGTCCGTGAGGCCATGGCGCGCACGCGTTCGTCGTCGACGTTGAGCACGGCGAAACCGTCCTCGGGCAGGGCTTCGACAAGTTCACCCTTGGTCTGCGCAATCGCGTCGACGGAGCCGAACTCACCCATGTGCGCCTTGCCGACGTTGAGGACGATGCCCACCTTCGGCGGGGCGATCTTCGTCAGGTACTCGATGTGACCGACGCCGGAGGCACCCATCTCCGCCACGAGGTAACGGCTGTTCGAACCGAGCCGGCACACCGTGAGGGGAACACCGACCTCCGAGTTGAGCGAGCCGTGGGGTGCCACCGTCGGGCCGAACCGGGCAAGGACGGCCCCGAGGAGATCCTTGGTCGAGGTCTTGCCGGACGACCCCGTGATGCCCACGATCTCGAGGTCGGCAATCGCATCCACGACGCCGCGTGCCAGTTTGGCGAAGGCAAGCTCCGAGTTCTCGACGACGACGGTCGGCAGGATGTCGACAGCACGCTCACCGAGCACGCCGACGGCACCGGCGTCCCGTGCGGCCGAGGCGTAATCGTGCCCGTCCGCGTGCTCACCGACGCGAGCGACGTACAGGCTGCCCGGCACGCACTCGCGGGAGTCCGTGACGACGGATGCGCTCACCGTGGCGTCGGCACCGACGAGGTGACCTCCGGTGATGCGTGCGATCTCGTCGAGCGAAAATTCGATCACTTGGACGTCGACTCCTCTGAGCGGTATTTGATCGGGAACGGAAGCTTGTCGCTCTTGTTCGGCGGTATTTTACGCTGGCGCAGCGCCTCGGCCATCACCTTGGAGAACACGGGAGCCGCTAGGTCACCACCGAATGTTCCCGCCTGCGGACGCTGCAGCGTCACCGACACGATGAGCTGCGGATCCTTGGCCGGCGCCATACCGATGAAACCTGCGGTCACGCCGTCGTAGCCACCCTTCACCGAGTCGTAGCGCTCGGCCGTCGACGTCTTGCCTGCGACGTCGTAGCCCGGGACGGCCGCCTTCGGCGCACTGCCGTCCTTCGTCACGACACCCTGCATCATGCCGACGAGTTCCTTCGAGGTCTTCGCGCTGAAAACGCGCGTCGACTTCCGCTCGTCCGTGTAGGGCTGCATCGCACCGTCGCCGCCTTGAACCTCGGAGACGAGCTTGAGCGGCTCACGCACTCCACCGTTGGCGATCGCCTGGAACAGCCCGACCTGCTGCACAGCGCTGCTCGCGAGCCCCTGACCGAACATGATCGTGTACCAGGTGTCGCCCTTCCAGGTCGAGACCTTCGGCACGATGCCCGTGGACTCGCCGGGGAAACCGATCCCGGTGGCCTCCCCGAGCCCGAACTTCTTCATGTAGGTGTACAGCTTTTCCTTGGGCAGCTTCTCCCCCGCGAGGATCGTGCCGATGTTCGAGGACTGCGCGATGACACCGGCAAGCGTCAGGTACTCGGTGGGGTGTGGGTGCGAGTCGTGGAAAGGACGTCCCGCGCGTTTCAGGCTCGGCGGCACCTCGACATGCGACTTCGGCGTCATGATGCCTTCTTCGAGGACGGCGCCGGCAGTCACCATCTTCTGCGTGGAGCCGGGCTCGAAGGTGTCCGTGAAGGCACGGTTCTGCAGGTTCTCGGACTTGGCCGTCGACATGTCGTTGTTGTCGAAGCTCGGATAGCTCGCCGCCACGAGAATGTTGCCCGCCTTGTCCGCGACGACGATCTCGCCCGAGACCGCCTTCGACGACTTCACCTGTGCGGCGAGTTCGTTCTGCGCGAACCACTGCAGGTCGCTGTCGATCGTCAGCTTGGCACCACGGCCCGCAACCGGCTTGCGGTCGAGGTTCTCACCCGTCGCGATCTCGGAGCCGTTGCGTGCACGCTCGACCTGGTGCAGGCCGGCCTTGCCCTGCAAGGTCGTGTTGAGCATCTGCTCGATACCGCCACCGGGCACGTCCTGTGCGTTGACCGAACCGAGCAACGGAGCGAGGGCCGTGCCTTGCGGGTACTCGCGCTTCTGCACCTGCTCGGACGTGATTCCGGGCAGGTCGAGCGCCCGGATCTGGCTCCACTGAGCGGGGCTGATGTCCTTGGCGAGGTAGACGAACCGACTGTCGCGGGCATCGGCGCGCTCGAACGTGGCCCGGATCTCGGCTGCGTCTCCCCCGAGGATGCGAGCCAATTCCTGCGAGACGCCGTCGATGCCCTTGGGCTTGCCGTTGGTCGAGCGCTCCCGGAACGACTTCGCGGCCACCGGGTCACCGGCGACGTCGCGACGCTCCACGCTGCGTGCGAGCACCGTCCCGGCGGAATCCGTGATCTCACCACGGGCTGCGGGGACCTTCGATGTCGTCAGACGGTTGTTGGTGGCCTTCTGCGCGATCTCGTCCGCCTGGATCCACTGAACCTTGACGAGCTGCCAGGTGAACAACGACAGGATGATGGCGAAGACGGCCAGCATCGTGCGGGTACGACGACGGGGGTGACCGACGGCGCGCAGACGCGCCTCGGCCGGTCGCGACATACGCACCGGACGCGCCTTCGAGGGCGCCGGCCTGCGACGTTGTTCCACGGATTCCCCTCGTCGCGGACGAAAGCTCTTGCTCTTACTTCCCGGTCGTACTCGTGGCGTCGGACTTCGCGTCGCTGCCCTTCGCCTTGGCGTCCTTGGACTTGGCCTGCTTGGCCTTCGCATCCGCCTCAGCCTTCGCCTTGGCGGCGTCGGCCTTGGCCTTCGCGTCCGCCGCGGCCTTCGCCTTGGCCACCGGATCCGTGATGTGCAGTCCGATGGTGCCGCTGTCGAGCACGTCGGCCGCCGCCTTGCTCGCGGGGGTCGTCGACAGCGTGTTCACACTAAGACGCTGACCTGCCTGGCCCGAAGTCGCCACGCCGACCTGCTTGCCCGTGGTGCGGTTCACGTAGCGCACCTGCTCGGCCCGGACCATGCCGTACTCCTCGGCCTTCACCGCGAGGTGCTCGGGTGCCGAGACCGCGGAGATCTCGCTGTCGAGACCCTGCTGACGGTCATCGAGCGTCGCGACATCACTGCGCAGCTTGTTGAGCGTGAAGGACTGCTCCGCGCGCATCGTGTTGAGCAGGAGCAACGACAGCGCCGAAACGAACGCGAAGACGAAGACGAGCGCCATGAAACCCGAGACCGGACGCTTGCCCGCGACGGTCTCCGTCCGGGCACGCACCGGACGAATGGCCGCCGCGCGAGACGCGGGCGCCGGGCGCCTCGTCGTGCGTGCCGGTCGGGAACTCGCGCGCGTGGAACGGGGTGCGCGGGAGGGGGCGGCCAGTTGGCTCATGACTGGCTTCCTTTCGGTCGGGTACGACGGATGGCACGGAGTTTCACCGAGGCGGAACGCGAGTTGTGCTCCAGTTCGGTTGCTGAGGGAGTCGAGGCGCCACGCAGGAGCAGCTCGAACTCGGGAAGGTGCTCGGGCAGCTCCACCGGAAGCCCTGCCGGTGCGGTGGAACGGCACGCCCGAGCGAATGCCTGCTTGGTGATGCGGTCTTCGAGGGAGTGGAACGACAGGACGGCGAGTCGACCGTCGACGGCGAGGGTGTCGAGCGCGGTGTCGACCGTGTTCTCCCAGCCACGCAGTTCGTCGTTGACCTCGATGCGCAAAGCCTGGAAGGTGCGCTTGGCGGGGTGACCGCTCTGACGCTGCGAGGCAGACGGAATGACGGAGCGGAGCATCTCGACGAGCCGCGCGGAGGTGGTCCACGCCTGCTTCTCGCGTTCCTTGACGACGGCGTGGGCGATCTTGCGCGCATAGCGTTCCTCGCCGTAGACGCGCAGGATGCGCTCGAGCTCGTCCTGCGAGTAGGTGTTGAGGACGTCGGCCGCCGTCTGCCCCGCGCTCGACTGGTCCATCCTCATGTCGAGGGGCGCGTCAGCGCGGTAGGAGAAGCCTCGCTCGAGTTCGTCGAGCTGGAAACTGGAGACGCCGAGGTCGAAGAGCATCGCGTCGGCCGGCCCGTCGAGGACGTCTGCGAGCTCCGTGTTGACGGCGTGAACGCCGCGAAAGCGCTCACCGAAGCGAGCCAGACGCTCGCCGGCGAGTTCAAGGGCCTGCGCGTCACGGTCGATTCCGACGACGCTTGCCTCGGGGAAGCGTTCGAGGACGGCTTCGGCGTGGCCGCCCATCCCGAGCGTGCCGTCGACGTACAGAGCTCCCGGACGCTCGAGGGCCGGGGCGAGAACGTCGAGAATCTCGGCGAGCATGACGGGAACGTGACGATCGGCGGCGGGCGCGAACTCGTCTCGCATGTTCACTCCCTCAGTGCTCGGGTCGTCGGACGTCGGTCCTCGTGCGTGGTGGTCGGGCCGCTGCGACTCTGCGTCCAGGGCCCCCGCCGCTACGCTCCGGCACCGGGGAAGGTGTGCCGGAAAGCAGCGGCCGGAGACCTGGACGCAGAGGGCTACAGCAGCCCCGGAACGACCTCTTCCGCCTGGTCGGCGAACGGCTGTTCCGCGCCGGCGAGGTAGTCGTTCCACGCCTGCGTGTCCCAGATCTCGATGCGGTTACCCGCACCGATCACCGTGCATTCCTTCGACAGACCTGCGTAGTCACGAAGCAGCTGCGGGATCGTCACGCGTCCTTGCTTGTCGGGGATCTCGTCGGAGGCCCCCGAGAGCAGGACGCGCTGATAATCACGCACCGCACGCGAGGTGACAGGCGTCGTGTTCATCGCCGTGGCGATGCGCTCGAACTCGGCCATCGGAAAGACGTAGAGGCAGCGTTCCTGTCCTCGAGTCATGACCAGCCCGCCGGCGAGACGTTCGCGGAACTTCGCCGGAAGGAACATGCGGCCCTTGTCGTCGAGTCGAGGCGAATGGGTACCCAGAAACACGGCTGGGCACCTCCCGTCACCGACACGTCGATCCGATGCCCCCCACTCTACTCCACTTCACCCCACAAAGTCTCCCCCCTTGCCCGGAATCAACCGGCGAGTTGGCGAAGCGTCCCAGTGATTGCAAGGAAATTCACGGGTGGAGTGCGGTGGAGGAAAATCGTGCGCCAGACCCGGCAGAAGCTTGCCCCACGACGCTCCACGGCGAATGGACCGCACGGACTTCCGCGGGATTCCGCGATATTCCACCAAGGACGAAGCGCGCTCCACAGCGGACTCACGCCTCGTGGGGCGAAGTGGGGAGCGCGGTGAAGGACGGGGTGGAGCAGGGTGGAGTGGCGTGGGAAGGCTCACCTTCGACCATCCCCACGTGCCTGTGCAGGACAGGGTGCCGCCGTATTTGGCAAGATCGGTTTGCATGGACACCTCGTCACGCGATCACGGCTACCCCGCCCCCGCTTCCCGCCGCCGCTCGGGCGTCGACGTCATCGCGACGGCTGACGCTGTGCGACGCAACGTCGAGCAGGTCATCGAGGGCAAGCCGGACGTCGTCCGGGTGGCCACGACGGTGCTCTTCGCCGGAGGGCACCTGCTCGTCGAGGACGTGCCCGGCGTCGGCAAGACGGTGCTGGCCAAAGCCCTGGCCCGTTCTGTCGACGCGTCCTTGCGCCGCATCCAGTTCACGCCCGACCTGCTTCCGAGCGACATCACCGGCGTGACGATCTACGACCAGACGAGCGGCGAGTTCCGTTTCCGTCCCGGCGCCGTCTTCGCCAACGTGGTCATCGGCGACGAGATCAACCGCGCGTCCCCCAAGACGCAGGCTGCGCTGCTCGAGGCCATGGAAGAACACCAAGTGACGATCGACGGCACGACGCGTGCGCTGCCCGACCCGTTCATGGTCGTCGCCACGCAGAACCCCGTCGAGATGGACGGAACCTTCCCGCTGCCCGAGGCGCAGCGAGACCGTTTCATGGCGCAGGTGAGCATGGGCTACCCCTCGCCCCGAGCCGAGTTCGACATGCTCGAGCACCACGGTGTCACCGATCCCCTCAGCGTTCTGCGTCCGGTGACGAGCGCCGCCGAGATCGCCGCCTGCGTGGGTGCGATCTCCCGTCTTCACACGAGTGACGCACTGCGGCAGTACGTCGTCGATGTCGTCTCCGCCACACGCGAGCACTCGAGCGTCCGCCTCGGCGCCAGCCCGCGTGCGTCCCTGCAGCTGTTGCGCGCCGCGCGCGCCCACGCCGCACTCGCCGGCCGCGACCACGTCATCCCCGAAGACGTCACCGCGATGGCACCGGCCGTGCTCGGCCACCGCGTGCTTCTGCGCCGCGGCCGCAACGACCTCAGCGCGAGCGAGGTCGTCGCCGACGTCATCGCCGGCGTGCGCGTGCCGACCCAGCGCGCCTCCCGGTGAAGTCGCTGCCGCGCCCCACCCGCCGAGGTTTGCTCGTCCTCGTGGCGGGGGCACTCCTCGTCGTCGTGGGGGCGGCCTCAGGCTTCACCGATGTGGTGCGTGCAGGCATCTTCGTCCTGGTGCTGGCGCTGCTGGCCTTCCTCATCGCCGTCGCCGCTCGGACCGGTCGGGTCGACGTGACCCGTCACGGCCCCCCGGAGCGCCTCAGCGTCGGTGACGAGGGGCAGATCACGCTCGGCGTGAAGGCCCGGCGTGCGGGATGGATCGAGACGACGCTCGAGGAGCCACACACGTTCACCCGCCACGGCGTGGCGAGGTGGCCCCTTTCGCAGGTTCAAGGGGGTCGGGCGGCCTACGACGTCACCGCACGTCACCGTGGGTCGTTCACGAGTGGACCGGCGCGACTCGTCGCGTCCGATCCCTTCGGCCTCTTCGAGACGTCGCTCGAGCAGGGCCGTGCCTCGACCTGGCTCGTGCGCGCCCACACGGTGAGTCTCGAGACGCCGCAAACCGTCGCTCAGGGTGACGGCGACGACACCGTCATCTCCGCTCACGCGACCCACGCCGGGCGACCCGGCGCCAGCATCCGCGAGTACGTCCAGGGCGACGACCTGCGCACCGTGCACTGGCCCGCCACGGCGCACCGGGGCGAGCTCATGGTGCGTCAGTTCGACCCGCCGGCCCAGCCCCGCATCCATGTGGTCGTGCTCGGCAACGTGCCACGACCCGGCACCAACGAGTCGTGGGAGTGGCTGATCAGCGCAGCGGCCTCGGCATGCACCGAGCTCGAGAACCACAACCTCGCAACCCTTGCGACCGTCGGCGAGCGCGAGTACCACAACCATGACGACATTCTCGACGCCCTGGCTCGCGCCGGTGAGAGTCTGCCCGACCGTTTGACCATCGAGGAGAGCCCCACCTTGCTCTTCCTGCACACGAGCGCCGATCACTTCCCCCCGGCCCCACACCACTCCCCGGCGTTCGCCTGGGTGGGCGGCGCGAGCGCGGAGCACGGCGCGAACGAACTGACCCGGTTGGGTTGGGACGCCGTCGCCATCTCCCCCTACGACTCCATCGCCGAGTCCCTGTACCCCGCGATGTCCGGAGGTGATCTTCGATGAAGAGTCGTCAACTCCCCTCCGAAGTCGCCCTCCTGCTCCTCGCGCTGGCCGCGAGTTGGCCGCTGGTGGAACTGACGAGCAGCTCTGCCCTCGTGGGGCCCGCTCTCGCCGTCGCCGCTCTCGTGTGGTTCGTCGGCGCTCTGTGCCGCTTCACACACCGCACGCCGGCTCTCATCGTGACGGCACAGCTCGTCGCACTCGCCGTCGCCACCCTGGGAGTCTTCGTCGCCAAGGGAGGGTCACTCACTGCGGCGTCCGTGAAGGCAACGGCCGCCTCTGCCCAGGAAGCGGCGAACACCTCCGTCGCTCCGTTGCCGGCGATGCTCGGCGTCCTCGTCATGCTGGCTCTCGCCGCGGGTCTCGTCACGCTTGTCGTCGACTACGTGGGCGGCACCGCACGTATGCCCATGCTCACGGTCCTCCCGGTGGCGGCGCCCTTCATCCTGGCCACCACCGCACTCGGTGACACCCTTCGCGCGCGCTACTTCGTCACGGCGGCGATCGCCTGGGCCCTCGTCGTCCTCGCAGCGTCCTTCGCCGAAGGCTCGAGCTTGCGCACCGGCCTCATGCGCTCCCTGCCGGTATTCGCCGCCATGACGGCGGTTGCCGTACTCACGGCTCTCGTCCTGGCCCCCTCAGTGCCACAGCGAGCCACCCCCGCGCTCGCCGAGGGCGGAGCACAGGGCGTCAACAACTCGGTCGACTTCTCCGAGACGCTCGACCTCAGCAAGAGCCTGAACTCTCGCAACGCCGCGCCCGTGCTCACCTACACGACCCAGGCAACCACTCCTGCGCCGTTGCGTGCCACGACGAGCTCTTCCTACACTGACGGCGTCTGGCGCGCCGAGTCGTCGGGCCCGTTCACCGATGCCCGTCCCAACACCGAGTTGCCGAACCCCGGCGCCGAGGATTCGATGCCGGCGCGCACGGAACGCATGTCCGTGACCCTCAACGGCATGCGACCGCCGTTCGTCGCGGCGCCTGCGCAGCTGCGTGCGGCCAACTTCGGTTCTGCGAACCCGACCTTCCGTGTCGGCACGAACAACGGTGTGCCGTTCCTGTCGCAGCCCGCGCCGGCCTACTCTGTGCTCTACCGCGAGTACACGGCGGCCGCACGACCCACGAGCAACGGGCGCGCGGGAGTCGGTGGCAGTGTCACGGCGAAGGATCTCGACACCGCAACACTCCCGGAGGCGGCGAAGCAGCGCATCACTCGGCTCAATCAGGCCTCCGGGGCCGCCGACGCGGGAACACCGTTCGAGCAGGCCGTCGCGCTGCAGCGCTATCTGCGTACCGACCCGTCGTTCACGTACTCGCTCAAGTTGGCCCCGACCCGTTCGGAGAACGGTCGCGAGCTCGATCCGCTGTCGAACTTCCTGGAGACGCGACGGGGCTACTGCACTCAGTTCGCGACTGCCATGGTCATGGGAGCGCGGCAGATGGGGCTGCCCGCGCGTGTGGCCATCGGCTTCCTGCCCGGCACGGAGCGCAGCGGCACGTACGAGGTGCGAGCTGCGGACGCCCACGCCTGGGCGGAGGTCTACTTCCCCGGTATGGGGTGGACGCGCTTCGACCCGACGCCCGGCCTGCGTTCGGGTGCGCCGCCGCCCTACGCGCCGGACACCCCCACCGGCGACTCGTCGGCGTCCTCGTCCTCGAGTGCGCCCACGAGCTCGACGAGCACGTCCTCGTCCACCTCGAGCGTGCGCCCGTCGAGCGAGACGAGCACCTCGTCGAGCACGACCCAGCCGGCCAAGCCCGACTCGGACTCCTTCCCTTGGGCCCGCGTGCTCGCGGTGCTGGGGGGCCTCGCCTTGGTCGCGCTGCTCGCGTCGGCCCTGCCCCTGGCGGGTCGACGTAAGCGCCAGGAAGTCACCCGTACGGCATCCACGGATCGCGAACGTGACGAGGGAGCGTGGCACGCCATGCTCTGGTCGCTGCGCGATCTCGGTTACACGACGCCGGAGGGCTTGTCGCCACGAGCCACCGCAGAGGCGTTCACCCGGGACAACCCGGAGTCGGGCACCACGGTGCGTGAGGCCCTCGAGCGAGCGTGCTCAGGTATGGAGGCCTCGCGCTACGCGCCGACGACGGGCCGGTCCCAGGCGTCAGCGTGTGACCGGGTGGTCCGGGCCGCACGGGACGAAGCGTCGTTGGGCGCGCGGGTGAAGGCCCTCCTCGCCCCTGCCTCGGGTCGCGCCTACCTCACGGCACTCGGCCGCCGGAACCGCACCTGACGCCACACGAGATGAGCCTGGCTCTCCCCTGACGTGTGGAGCCGGGCTCGTCCGTTTTCGCGCCGATCCTGCGTTCGATGCCACGCGGACGAAGGATGATGGTGTGTTCGGCCGAAGATGCGACCGATATCCCTGCCGTCTTCAGCCAAACCCACCATCCGTCGGCGTGAAGGGTTCCACGGACGCTCGAGCGCCGAAGGGCGCATCCCCCATGGGATGCGCCCTTCGGCGGTAAAGCCGCTGCTCAGTCGAGGTAGTCGCGCAGAACCTGCGAGCGCGACGGGTGACGCAGCTTGCTCATCGTCTTGCTCTCGATCTGACGGATGCGCTCACGCGTCACGCCGTACACCTTGCCGATCTCGTCGAGCGTCTTCGGCTGACCGTCGGTGAGACCGAAGCGCATCGAGACGACGCCCGCTTCGCGCTCGCTCAGCGTGTCGAGCACCGAGTGCAGCTGCTCCTGCAGGAGCGTGAAGCTCACGGCGTCGGCCGGAACGACGGCCTCGGAGTCCTCAATGAGGTCACCGAACTCGCTGTCGCCGTCCTCGCCGAGCGGGGTGTGCAAAGAGATCGGCTCGCGACCGTACTTCTGGACCTCCACGACCTTCTCGGGGGTCATGTCGAGTTCCTTGGCCAGCTCGTCCGGGGTGGGCTCGCGGCCCAGGTCCTGGAGCATCTGGCGCTGGACGCGGGCCAGCTTGTTGATGACCTCGACCATGTGCACCGGGATGCGGATGGTGCGCGCCTGGTCGGCCATGGCGCGGGTGATGGCCTGACGAATCCACCACGTCGCGTAGGTCGAGAACTTGTAGCCCTTGGTGTAGTCGAACTTCTCGACCGCACGGATGAGGCCCAGGTTGCCTTCCTGGATGAGGTCGAGGAAGAGCATTCCGCGACCGGTGTAGCGCTTGGCGAGCGACACGACGAGACGCAGGTTGGCCTCGAGGAGGTGGTTCTTGGCGTTCTTGCCGTCCGAGGCGATCCACCACAGCTCACGCTTGAGCTTCATGTCGATCTTGTCGCCGGAGTCGAGCTTCTGCTCCGCGAACAGGCCGGCCTCGATGCGCTTGGCGAGCTCGACCTCCTGCTCGGCGTTGAGCAGCGCGACCTTACCGATCTGCTTGAGGTAGTCCTTGACCGGGTCTGCCGTGGCGCCTGCCGTGACGACCTGCTGAGCAGGAGCGTCGTCCTCGTCGCCCTGACGCAGGACGAAGCCGCCCTTCTCGTCCTCCGGCTCGGAGGTGTCGCCGGCCTTGCTGTCGGAGGCCTGCTCGGGCGTCTCGACATCGTCACCGGTTTCGGCCGCGATGTCGACCGGCTCGACCTCGTCGACCTCGGGCTCGTCGGCGGCCTTACCTGCCTTCTTCGCAGCAGCCTTCTTCGCCGTCGCGGTCTTCGCCGTCGCGGTCTTGGCCGTGGCCGTCTTGGCGGCAGCCTTCTTGGCCGTGGTCTTCTTCGCGGCAGCCTTCTTGGCCGTCGTCTTCTTGGCGGGAGCCTCGTTGGCGGTCTCGTCCGCCTCGCTCGACTCCTCGACAGCCGCAACCTTCGCGGTCGCGGTCTTCGCCGTCGCCTTCTTGGCGGTGGTCTTCTTGGCCGCAGTGGTCTTGGCCGCAGCGGACTTCGCGGTGGCCTTCTTGGCCGTCGTCTTCTTCGCGGCCGTCTTACGACGTCCGGCTGTGGTGGCCACGGCCTGCTCGGCGTGGGCCTGGTCGAGGACGACCTCGATGTTCTCGGCGGCCAGCGCCTTCAACACGGACTTCTGCTTGGCGGACGACACCTGTGCCTCTTCGATCGCGTCCTTCAATGCGACGCTGTCCACCGAGCCCGTCTCACGACCCGATTCGAACAGAGCTGCCAGAGCCGGGTGGTCGACATCCGCGGGAAGTGCGGGGGGCTGCGTGGTCTTCGACACTGTCGTCACCAACTACCTTCCGAAAGTAATGCGTCGCCGTCGTCGGCCGCAGGGCAGCGACGATCGAAGCGACACCGGAACGAGGAGTGCGATCACGAAACCCCGCGCTTGGCGCTCCGGGTGGTGACCGCTTCTTCACCCATTATAAAACTCGACGGACGAAACCGCAGAATCACGGGGTTCAACGAGCTTCGATTGACGTTCATTCCCTGCCCCGCATCGGCCGCCATCTCAGCAACTGAAGGGCGTTCGGGAGCCTCAGGGCTTGACGGCGAGCACGGGGCACGGGGCGTCGAGCAACAAGCGCTGCGCACTCGTGCCCAGGATCAACTTGCCGACAGGGGTGCGCCTGCGTAGCCCGATGACGAGCAGGGCGGGCTGCACGCGGGAAATCTCCTCGAGGATGGATTCCACGGCGTCGGCGCCGTCCTGCACATCGACGACCTGTGCGCCCGTGTACTCCTCGGCCGCCTTGCGGGCCGCGGTGCGGGCCTCGTCCGAGGGCACCGTGCACACCACGATGAGCGGGCGACCCAGATCCTTCGACTGGCGAGCTGCCTCGGCGAGGGCGGCTTCGCCCTCGGGGCCGGGCGCGAAACTGACGATGACGGACATGGCGACCTCACTCGCGAAATTCGGAATCTGCCGTCACGCTACCCGAGGCCCCTGCGGTGGGCCACTCAAGCGACGCCGCGCACGAGCCGCGGTGTTCCGCGCAACGGACGCTGGACGAGTTCCTGCACGAGCGACGCGATCTGGTCGGCCTCGATGAGGAATCCGTCGTGGCCGTAGGGCGAGTGGATCATGCGCAGTCGTCCGCGACCGTAGGCGCGCACCATCCGCGTCGATGCGCTCACGGGAAAGAGTCGATCGGAGTCGACTGCGGCCACGAGGAGTTCTCCTTCGTACGCCTCCAGCACCGCGTCGAGCCCGCCGCGTCCTCGCCCGATGTCGTGGGTCGCCATGGCCTGCGTCAGGCGCACGTAGGCCAGCGGGTCGAAGCGTCGCGCGAGTTTGGCCCCGTGGTGGTCGAGGTAGCCCTCGACGCTGAAGCGACCGCCCTCGAGCGGGTCCTCACCTGGCTGGGGCTCGGCGCCGAACCGTGCCTCGAACTCGCTTGCGCTGCGATACGAGGCGTGAGCGATCTGGCGGGCCAACGCGAGGCCGTTCGTGGGAAACGTGCCGTGACGCAGGTAGTCGCCGTCGCGGAATTCCGGGTCGGACGTGATGGCGACGACCTGGGTGTGACCCCAGGCAATCTGGTCCGCGGTCGCGCAGCCACTGCTCGCCACGACCAATGCCCGCTCGACGCGGTCCGGGAACCCCGCGACCCACTCGGCCGTGCGCATCCCCCCGAAGGAGCCTCCGATGACGGCGTGCAGGCGTCGCACACCGAGCGCTTCGAGGCACGCCGCTTCGGCGCGGACCTGGTCTCGGACGGTCACCTGCGGGAAACGTCCGCCCCAGGGCTCGCCGTCCGGAGCGAGCGAGATGGGGCCGGTACTGCCACGGCATCCACCGAGAACGTTGATGGCGAGGACGAAGTACTCGTCGGTGTCGAGTGCTGCGCCGGGGCCGATGATTCCTGGCCACCAACCCGGGGTGGGCTGCCCGTCGCCAGTATCGCCGACGACGTGCGAATCACCCGTGAGCGCGTGCTCGACGAGGACGACGTTCGACGCGTCGTCGTTCAACTCGCCCCAGCACTCGTAGGTCATGACGACGTCCGGCAGCGTGCGGCCACTTTCGAGAACGACGTCTCCCAGAGCGACGGCTCGTGCCTGCGCGTTGAACCCACTCGGCGCCTGCACAGGACGCGTAGCGGCCGGTGCGACGTGCGCTGAATGAGAGCTCGCCATGTGTCCTCCTCGAAGGACTCGCCGAAGCGACTGGCGAGTCCGCGCTTGCCGCAGCGTTCACGGCCCTGTCGTCACCCGGGGCACCCCACCGCGGTGGAGGGTTGCCGCTCAGTCAGCCGGGGCTTGTGTGACTGAGACTCTTGACGCTCCGAGACTAGGGCGAGTGCAGCGAAGGCGCCAGGAAGGCCCCTGCTGATGTCCACGATGTGAAGCGCCGGCCCGGTGGCTGCCCGCACTCTCTCGCCTCGTCGCCACGACGTCAGCGACGGCGCCGCGCCGCACGATTCGGCCTCGCCGGCCGCAGGAAGTCCTCGTACGCCATGCCGGAGGAGGTCATCCTCACGACGAGGTCGACGAGAGGTAGGCGCGCGCCCCGTTCCTGGGCCTCGGCGGCGGCGAGCACAGCGCTGGGCCGCTCCCCTTCCCGCCAGCGCGCGAGCGCCACGAGACACAGCCAATGGGCTCGCGCCGGCTCGGGCACGGCGACGAGGATCTCCAACAGGCGCTGCGAACTCACCGGCTCGGACCAGCACTGCCGCGTGGTACGGGCTCCCGCGGCCAGTTCGGGCACGACGCTCCACACCATCTCGTCGCGCAGGAGTGGATCGGGCATGGCGTCGACGACGAGCGCCAGAGCCTCACGCTCGCGAGTGCTGTGGGGGTGCCCGGAGCCTGAGGCCACCTCACGCCAGGCCGCGCGCACCCGGCCGGTCTCGCCCGGTAGCCCGACGAGCAGGTCGGCGACGGCCCGTTGGGCCAGTGGCGAAACCGCGCGGAGGGCGGCCACGGCTTCATCACGCGATAACGCCGGTTCGAGGCGTCCCTCGAGGGCCGATGCGAGGGAGGGCACATCGGCGGCAGTCGGCACTGGGGCCAGTGCACCGTCACAACAGCCTTTGGTGCACGTCGTTGCCCACCAGACGTCAGGGGCCACGACGAGGGCGTGCTCCACCTCGACGGCCGGTGCGAGAGCCCGCGTGACCAGGTCGAGATCGACGCCGGGACTGCACTGGTAGGCCGTGACGACGACGCCACTCGTGCCGAGACGATTCGACGCCTCGACGACGCGATCGCGCACGTGGTGAACGTGCTCCGGGGTGACGACGGCTTCGTCGAAGCGGGCAGCCCCCGCAACTCGCCCGCCGTCCATGAACGTGACGACGAGGGACGCCGTCGGAGCGAAGCCGAACTCGTACGGCATGAGGGCGAGCAGCGGGCCCATGCCCGAGAGATGAAGTGTGGTCATGGCTTCACGAAGCCATGACCACACTTCTCACGACCAGTGCGAGGCGCTGGCGCCTGTGGACAAGGGCGTCCTCAGCGCACGCGCTCCCCCGCCAGCGTCACACCTGTGCGCTTCTCCCAGTCGAGGAAGTCGTCGGTGACGTGCACGAGCGAGCTCGCCAGCCACGTGAGGACGGCGGCGTCGTCCGCAAGACCCACGACTCCCAGGAGCGCCTCGGGCAGCAGATCGACCGGCGAGGCGACGTAGGCCGCAGCAGCCGTGAGCAGCGCGAGCTGCGCGGTGCTCACGCCCCGGTACGAACCGGAGCGCACAGCGCGAGCCAGGCGCGGAAGTGCGCTGAGGCGGGTCGTGAGCGAGGGACCTCCGGCGGCGGACGCCGCCGTCACTGCAGCAGCGAGGGATTTCAGGCCAGCGAGTCGGGTGACGCGGCGACCGAGCGAGGTGGGACGTGCCATCGAAGTGCCTCCGGTTGACGAGCGTTCAGGTGAACAAAGCGTCAACGCCGACGCCACGCGGTGCATTCCGCGGGCGCCGGCGTCGTCACGATCGGCGGAGCGTCAGGCCGTGGGCGGCACGGCCGCGATGAAGTCGTTGCGCGCCGCGTCGGCGATCTTGCGCAGGAGCATGACGTCGAGCCCCGCACCGATGAAGCCACCCGCAACCGGGATGACGCGCGGGATGCGCGAGAGGAACTTGCGCCCGACCTGCGTGCCCAGGCGGAACGCGACGGACTTGTTGACGACCGCGAGCGCCGCCGGGGGAAGACGACGGGTCGCAACGTTCGTCGCGACACCGCCGCTGAACGCACCCATGCCCTTGAGAACCTGCGTGGCATCGGCGCCGATGAGGTCGAGCAGGATGGCCGAACGGACCGACTCGTCGCGCAGGTTGTGGCCGTACAGGTACGCGATGGAGGCCACCATGCGCGTGGCAACGGTGTAGAAGCCGACGATGTTGGCGGGCAGGGCCACGGGCATCGTGATGAAGCCACCGAGGTTGGTGACGAACCCGTTCGCACCCGCGAGCTTCGTGTGTGAACGCACGATGGCGTCGACCGCGGCTTCGCGTGAACCGTTCTTCTTCAACGCCTCGTCGGCCACCTTCGCCGCGGAGTCGAAGGTGGCGACGCCGTCGATGCCGGTGGAGATGAGGTGCTGGGCCAGGGAGTTGGCGGCGCGATCGAAGGTGCCGTTCGAGCCCTGAGCCGGCTCAATTTGCTTGTCGTCTTTGTCTTTACCGAATCCGAACATGGGCTGATCCTTGCAGCGCACCGATGGCTGGGCAACCGGTACCGCGAACGCGGGCCTCGTCAGTCGGCCTGGGGGCGATTCGGCGATCCGTCGGAGTCGTCCGAGTCGTCGGCGTGGCGAGCGGCGCCACGCTCGCCGCCGGGCGTGTCCTCGTTCTCGTCGCTGCCCGAACGCAGGAACTGCTCGAGTTCCTCGCCGATCTCGTCGGCGCTGGGCAGTTCGTTCATCTCAGCCGCGAGCAACGACCGGCGCCGGCGGCCCTCGGTGAACGTGTCGTACTGCTGCTCGAGGCCGGAGACCACCTCGGTGACCTCGTCGTTCTCCCCGACCTGCTTGGCGATGTCGGCCCGGTGCAACCCGGCGATGGCGGCCAGCTCCTGCGCCGGAATCGCGAGTCCGGTGAGCCCGGTGACGCACTCGAGAGCCGCGATGGCGGCGTCGCCGTACTCGACCTGCACCAGGTAGTGCGGCACGTGGACGGCGAATCCGGCCGTGTCGATGCCGGCCTCGGCGAGACGAATGTGGAGCAGCCCCTCGGCGCTGGCCGGGATCTGGACGTTGCCGAACAGCGGCTCGTTCTCGGTGAGGTAGCGCTGGTTCGAGGCGTAGCGCGTGAAGCCGATGGGACGCGTGTGCGGCACCGCCATCGGGATGCCGTGCGCGCTCACCATGAGGCTGACGCCGAACATCGAGGCGAGGATGCGCGTGGCCTCGGCGACGCGCTCCCACTGGTAGTCGGGCTCGGGGCCGGTGAGCAGGAGAAACGGCGTGCCCTCGGCGTCGATGACGCGGTAGAGCACGAGCGACGGGTCGTCGTACTCGCTGAAGCGGTCGCGGTCGAACGTCATGACCGGACGACGGCCGCGGTAGTCGAGCAGCTGGTCGAGGTCGAACGACGCGACGACCGTGTGCTCGAGGGTGCCGAGGATGTGCTGGGACATGAGCTTCTGAGCGAAGCCCGCATCGATGAAGCCGCCGAGGGCGACGACCATCGTGCTCGCACGCAGGTCGTGCGAGGTCGTGTCCGTCTCCAGACGAAACAGCTGAGCCGGGTCGAGCACTGGCCTCTCCTTCGATTCGATGTGCCCGTTGCAACGTCCCCGTCACACGGAAGATTCCCGCATCGCTGCGGGCGAACAACCGACTCGCGGGACGTTCAGTTCGCGGCCGCGTCCACGACGTGCTCGCCGTGGCCGGCGCTACGCAGGCTCTCGCGCAGCTTCTGCGCGTTGGCTGCGAGGATCTGCTGGTCCTGGCCGTGAACGACGTCGTGCGGGTCGAAGTCCGCAGGCGACTGCGTCGGCCACACGTGCAGGTGCAGGTGGGCCACCTCGTAGCCCTCCGCGAGCAGGCCGATGCGCTTGGCCGACCAGGCCTCCTGCTGCGCCTGCCCGATCTTCTGCGCCACGTCCATGAGGTGCGAGAGGGCCTGCGGGTCCGCGGCTGTCCACTCCTCGATCTCCTCGCGGGGTACGACGACGGTGTGCCCGTCGGTGATCGGGTCGATCACGAGAAAGGCCACGCACGTCTCGTCCTGCCAGACGAAGTGACCAGGGATGTTGCCGTCGATGATCTGCGTGAAGATGCTCGCCATGTCTCCAACCTAGAGGAGATCAGAGCGCTTCGGCAGCGTCCATCGCCTTGTAGATGCGCTGGGGCGAGACAGGATGAGCCGTGCCGAGGCGCTGCGCGAAGAGGCTCACACCGAGCTCCTCGATCATCCAGCGGATGTCGACGACGTCGGCGTCGGTGCGGCGTTCGGGGCGCAGCGCCGCGAGCATGCCCTCGTACTCGGCGCGGACGGTGGCGAGCTGGTCGGCTCGGTCGGCGTCCCGCGCGGTGTCGGTGACGCCCCTCGTCACGCGCTCGAGCAGCGCCCGGACGTAGACGTCGAGGCGCGGCAACCGAGCCATGCCGGTCTGCGCGACGAACCCCGGGTGGATGAGCGCGACGAGGTGGGCTGCGACGTCGTCGTGCAACGCCTTGGCAGCCGGCGACGTGAGTTTGCCCAGCGCGAGCTCCACCTCGTGCGCGTGCTCGAGCACCGGGGCGAGCTTCTCCGAGGCCTCGAGAACGAGCGGTGCCACCTGCTGACGGACCGTGCGCAGCGCCTCCTCGAACTGTTCGGGTGTGCGCACCTCGTGGTTCGGCATCCCCGCGACGACGGAGTCGACCGCCGCGGCGAGCACGTCGTCCATGAGCGCCGTCATCGAACCGTGCGGGTTGTTGCCCAGCGCCAGTTTCTGACGGTTCGACATCAGACCGAGGATCCGTTTCCACGGCACCTGGGTGTTGAGCAGCAGGAGTCGACGCGTGCCGAGGCGGCTCGCCTGCGTCGCTTCGGAGCGCGTTCCGAGCACCTCGACGGCCACGCTCTCGCCGTGATCGACGAGGGCCGGGTAGCCGGTGATGCGCTGGCGCCCCGTGGTCTTCGTGAAGGTGGACGGCAGGTCGTCGAGGGTCCAGGCGGTGAGGCCTTTTTTCTCGAGGTCGCCGGCGGCCTTGGACATCGACTGACGCAGACGCCCCGCGAGCGCGTCCTGAAGCTCGGCGAGGTTCTTGCCCTCACGCAGTCGTTTGCCCCGAGCGTCCTCCACCCTGAAGGTGACCTTGAGGTGATCGGGAAGGCGGTCGGTGTCCCAACTACCCTCGGGCACACGCACTTTGGCGAGGTCGAACAGGGCGTCGGCGAGCTCGTCGGTGAACGGACGCTCGCCCGCCGCGCCACCCGCGTCCATGAGTGCGAGCGCCCGGCGCGCATGATCCGGCGCGGGCACGAAGTTGCGGCGCACGTTCTTCGGCAGCGACTTCACAAGGGCGGTGGCGAGTTCCTCACGCATACCGGGCACGAGCCAGTCGAAGCCCTCGTCACTGACCTGGTTGAGTACCGGCAGTGGGATGTGAACGGTCAACCCGTCGGCGTCCGCGCCCGGGTCGAACTGGTACGTCAACCTCAGCTTGAGCTTCCCCTGGCGCCACGACTTCGGGTAGGCCGTCTCGTCCACGGCCTCCGCGTCGTCGGCGACGAGGAAGTCCTCGGTGAAGGTGAGGAGCTCGGGCTCGGTGCGCCGTTTCTCCTTCCACCACCTGTCGAAGTGCGCACCCGAGACAATGGATGCGGGCAGGCGCTCGTCGTAGAAGTCGAAGAGCGTGTCGTCGTCGACGACGAGATCGCGGCGGCGAGCGCGCGCTTCCAGATCGGCCACGCGGGCCATGAGGCGGGCGTTGTCCTTGAGGAACGCGTGCTGCGCATCCCAGTCACCCTCGACGAGAGCGTGACGGATGAACAGGTCCCGGGCCGTCTCGGGTTCGAGCGGTCCGAGCGCCACCCGGCGCCCGACGACGAGCGGGACGCCGTAGAGCGTGACGCGTTCGAGCGCGACGGCTGAAGCCCGCTTGCGCTCCCAGTGCGGCTCCGCGTGCGAACGCTTGACGAGATGCGCGCCGGCTTTCTCGACCCACAGCGGGTCGACGACGGCGTTGGTGCGCGCCCACATCCGGGTGGTCTCCACGAGTTCGCCCGCCATGACCCAGTCGGGCTGGCGGCGGAAGAGCGTCGATCCGGGCTGGATGGCGAAGCGCGCGTTGCGGGCACCGAGGTACTCACGCTTCTCCCGATCACGCACACCGACGTGACTGAGCAGTCCCGTGAGCAGCGCTTCGTGGATGGCGTTCTCGCTCGCGGCGTTGTCACTCATGAACAGCTTCGCCTGCTTGCAGGCCGCCTTGAGCTGCGCGTGCAGGTCCTGCCACTCCCGAAGGCGCAGATAGTGCAGGTACTCGCGCTTGGCGAGGCGGCGGAAGGCGCTCGAGGAGAGCTCCCGCTGTTGCTCACGCACGTAGTTCCACAGGTTGAGGTAGCCGAGGAAGTCGCTCGATTCGTGCTTGAACCGGGCGTGCTGCTGGTCGGCCTGGGCCTGCGCGTCGGCCGGTCGCTCCCGCGGATCCTGGATCGACATGGCAGCAACGATGATGAGCACCTCGCGCAGCGACCCGTTGGCCGCGGCGGCGACGAGCATCCGCCCCATGCGCGGGTCGACGGGCAGGCGCGCGAGGGTGCGGCCCGTCGGTGTGAGCTTCTTGCGCTGCCCGCTCGCCTTCGTGTCGAGCGCGTGCAGCTCCTCGAGGAGCGCCAGGCCGTCCTTGATCTGACGGGCGTCGGGCGCATCGACGAAGGGGAAGCGCGCGATGTCGCCGAGTCCGAGCGACGTCATCTGCAGGATGACGCTCGCGAGGTTGGTGCGCAGGATCTCCGGGTCGGTGAACTCCGGACGCGACTCGAAGTCCTCCTCCGAGTAGAGGCGGATGCAGATGCCGTCGGCCACACGTCCGCAGCGGCCGGCGCGCTGCCGGGCCGACGCCTGCGAGATCGGCTCGATGGGCAGCCGCTGGACCTTCGTGCGTTGGCTGTAGCGCGAGATGCGAGCCGTGCCGGTGTCGATGACGTAGCGGATGCCCGGCACCGTCAGGGATGTCTCGGCGACGTTCGTCGCAAGGACGATGCGTCGGCCGTTGTGCGGCGCGAACACCTTGTGCTGCTCGGCCGCGGAGAGTCGGGCGTAGAGCGGAACGATCTCGACGTCGTGCCGGGCGCGACCCCAGTTGGCGCCGCGCAAGGCGTCGGCTGCGTCGCGGATCTCACGCTCACCGGAGCAGAAGACGAGGATGTCCTGGCTCGAACCGTCGCCACTGCCGGAACGCCAGAGCTCCTGGGCGGCCTCGACGATGCCGGTGACCTGGTCGATGTCCTCGACCCTGGGCTCGTCCTTGGGTGACGAGGGCGCGATCTCGCGCACGAGTGGGCGGTAGCGCATCTCCACCGGAAACGTCCGCCCGGAGACTTCGATGATGGGCGCCGGGCCCTTGTCGCTGGCGAAGTGCTCCGCGAAGCGCTCCGGGTCGATCGTCGCCGACGTGATGATGACCTTGAGGTCGGGCCGGCGGGGAAGCAGCTGCTTGAGGTAGCCCAGGATGAAGTCGATGTTGAGGCTGCGCTCGTGCGCCTCGTCGATGATGAGGGTGTCGTACTGACGCAGGTCGCGGTCGCGCTGCATCTGCGACAGGAGGATGCCGTCGGTCATGACGCGCACACGCGTCTTCTTCGACGACTCGTCGACGAAGCGCACCTGGTACCCGACGACGTCACCGAGCTCGACCTCGAGTTCCTCGGCGAGACGTTCCGCGACCGAGCGGGCAGCGATGCGTCGTGGCTGCGTGTGCCCGATGGCGCCGCCGAGGCCGCGACCGAGTTCCAGGCAGAACTTCGGCAACTGGGTCGTCTTGCCCGATCCGGTCTCACCAGCGACGACGACGACCTGGTGGTCACGGATCGCCTCGATGATCTCCTCGCGAGCCTCGGCGACGGGCAGGTGCGCCGGGTAGTTGAGGACGAACGGAGCGCTCTCCTGCGCGTCAGCTGCGGGAGCCTCGGATACGGCGGACGGGGACGGATTCACTGAACTGGTCACAGTCCCTCCAGTCTCTCACGGCTCGGCAAGGCGATTTCGGTGGTCAACCCTGCGGGAGAACCGTCAGAGCACCGCTCAGTGCGCCGGTACCTCGAGGAACTTCGGGCGTCCCTTACGCGGATCGGCCAGGAGGTCGGCGAACGACTCGGTGTTGCGCGAGAGCGTGACGAGGAGGTCTCCACTCGGCGTCGCGAGTTCCGGATGCGCGAGCGGCTGGTAGGCGACGACGCCGTCACCTTGGGAGTACGGCTCGGCCACGGCCCGTTCGCCCCGCCAGGGACCCGACGGTGTGGGCGCGCTCCACACCCCGATGTTCTGCCCGAACTCACCGCCCTGCTTCGACACGAGCACGAAGCGCTCGCCACGGCGCACGACGGAGAAGGTCTGTGAGACACCCTCATGCGCGAGAAGGAACGGACGGGCAGCCCCCGCGTCGGTGACGAACGTGCGGCCGTTCCAGAACTGCCACTCCGGGCCGTCGGACAGCTGCGCGAGTCGGGTTCGCGCCACGTACGCGCCCTTTCCGGTGCTGCCCTTGGGCTGCTGGCTGCCGTAGACGTAGACCCAGCCCTCGTCGCCGACGAGCGCCGAACCCCAGTTGATCTGCTCGGCATCGGCGTTGTCGGGCGTCACGTCGAAACGGGTGACGGGTTGCGGCGCGCCGCCACGCTCGACGGCGTAGACGGCCATCGTCATGCCGCGGTAGGAGAAGTCGAAGAGGCCCTCCTTTCCCGGTTCGATCCGGGAGCACCCGACGAGGACGATGTCGGCACCGCGCATCGGCACCGTCATGGCGCTGTTGGGCCAGCACACACGGCGTCCCTCGAATCCGCCGATGACCGGGCCGTTTCCCGGAGCGCGCACCTCGTCGAAGCACCGCCCCGTCCCGACGAGCATGCTGTTGGCGACCACACGTGGGTTCGTGCCTTTCGCCCGTGTGGTGTCGCCGAAGATCCAGAGCACCCGTCCATCGCTGAGCGGGGTCGTCACTCCGACGTCGCCGCTGCGCCAGGTCGCGAGCGACAACGACGCCATGTCGCTTCCCCGCTCGGCGGCCGACGCCCGCGTGACTGCACGTTTCTCGGCGCTGCACTCGCTGCGCACGAGCGCGTTCGGTGCGGCCGCGAGCGCCTTGTCGGCCCTGTCGAGAAAGGGTCGCGACCCGATGCGATCGGTGGAATCGGGGACGCTGAGCGTACAGCCAGCGAAGGCGAGCGTGAGGCCGGTGGCCCCCACGAGTGCGACACGGCGACGTCGCACTCGTGTTGGCCTGCTCCGGCGCGGCGTCATCGTCAGGGAAGCAGCTGCGAGACGGCGTGGATGAAGAGGCCGACGAGGCCACCGACGACGGTGCCGTTGATGCGGATGAACTGCAGGTCGCGCCCGACGAACGTTTCGATGCGATCCGACGCGTCCTGGGCGTCCCAGCGCTCGACCGTCGAGGAGATGAGGGTCGTGATCTCGTGGCCGTAACTCGTGACGAAGCTGGCCGCGCCCGACTCGAGGCGTCGCTCCACGGTGGCGCGCAATGCCTCGTCGTGCTGGAGCCGGTCGCCGAGGGCGCGCAGGTGTTCGACCATCCGCTCGCGCAGGGCACCCTGCTCGTCGAGGAGCGCGTCAGTGAGCATGCGGCGTACCGACCCCCACAGGGCGATCGCCGAGTCGGCGACGCTCGGGTGGTCGAGGAAACGCTCCTTGATGTTCTCCGCCTGCTCCTGCGTACGCTCGTCGTGCTGCAGGTCGTGGGCGGCGCGGGCGAGGAAGGCGTCGATGGCCTTGCGCATGTTGTGGTTCGGGGTGTCGCGCACCTCGGCGAGCCACTTGACGATCTCGAGGTGGATGCGATCGACGACGGCGTCGTCGAGCCACTGCGGTGACCACCAGGGGGCCTTGGCGCCGACGATGCGGGAGACGGCTTCCTTGTTCTCGCTCACCCACACGTGCATCTCGGTGACACACACGTCGACGAAACCGTGGTGGGTGCCGTCGGCGACGATGCCCTCGAGCAGGTGGCCGGCGAGTTCACCGATGGGTTCGCGGCGCAGTCGCGGCAGGAGGACGGTGTCGAGGAAGTGGCGCACCTCGTCGTCGTCGAGGGTTTCGACGGCGCGACAGAGGGCCGGGGCCGCGTCGGCGACGACACGCTCCGCATTGCCGGGACGCTCGATCCACTCACCGAGCCGGCGTGGAATCTCGGCCTGACCGATACGTTCGGTGACGAGTTCGGGCGTGAGGAAGTTCGAGCCGACGAACTCCTCGAGGCTCTTGCCGAGCTGATCCTTGCGCGTCGGGATGATGGCGGTGTGCGGCACCTTGAGGCCGAGCGGGTGACGGAACAGCGCCGTCACGGCGAACCAGTCGGCGACGGCACCCACCATCGCGGCCTCGGAGGCGGCGTTGACATAGCCCCACACGCCGTCTCGGCCGTGCGTCAGGACGAAGACGAGCGCCGCGAACGCCAGCAGGCCCGTGGCCACGAAGCGCATGCGGCGCAGGGCGGCTCGGCGCTGTTCGTCGGATTCGGGAAGGGCGAGGCTCGTCGACACCCCGACAGAATAGCGAGCGTGCGTCAGGCGGCGAGACGCCTCACGGTATCGGCGAGGGAATCGAGCTGTTGCTGGATCTCGGGCCAGGTCTGTTCGAGGTCGATGTGGCGCGCGTGGACGTCGGTTCCGGTGCCGGGCATCCGGATGCGTGAGGCCGGACGGCGCGCCGCGTGGGCGTAGACGACGAGGGCGTTCGCGAGACCGAGGGACGAGGCCTGGACAACGACGGGGAAGAACGTGGCGGCGTCGTTCGCGATGGCCGTCATCGCCGAAGCGGCCGCTCCGCGGGATCGGGTGCCGGCCATGGCGCCGAACGATGGCGGCATTGCGCTGCGCTGCAGGGCGCGGGCCGTCACGTCGGAGGTGACGGCGTCCGGCGTGCCGAGGTGGTAGCAGGTGCCCAACACGAGCACCGGACCGCGCGGGCCACTGACGAGAACGTCGGCGTTGGCCTGCACCCCACTCGACTCCCCCGGGTCGAGCTGTTCGGTCTGTTCGACACGCAGCCCGGGCCACAGACGCGAGCGCAGCTCACCGGCCACGAAGCGCAGGAAGACGTACTCGACGTCGAGCAGGAACGCGTGCGCCTGCTGTACGCCCTCCTCGTGCCGGATGGCGAAACCGTCGAGCGCGAGACGCGCGAGGTCGAGCGCCTGTTCGTAGTGCTCGTTGAGTCGCGTGATGACGATGTCGGTTGCGCGCTCGGCGGCGGACGGCACGCCGACGCCCTCGAAGCGGGCGAGCAGTTCGACGGCTCGACGCCGAGTGGACGGCGACAAGCCGTGACCCGTGAGGATGACGCGCACCGCGGCGGCGAGGACGCGGTTCTCCTCGATGTCGGCCGTGAAGTCGTCGTAGCGGCACTCGGGCTGCGCAGCGGTCCACGGACGTCGGGCGATCTCCTCGACGAGCAGGCGCCCACGGATCGTGGCGAGTGGTTCCTGACGCGACTGGTAACCGTGCAGCAGGCCGCGACGGGTGGCCGCTTCGATGGCCCGCAGGACCGCGAGCGCTGACCCGTCGAGCAGTTCGTCACTCGCGAAACCGCTCGTGCCCTGCCCCCAGACGACCTCGTCGCCGAGGCCGGCCAGCATCGCGAAGAGCGAGTGCATCGGCGCGGCCGGAGTAATACGGATCTGCAGGCCCGGCACGCTGATCGATCCGACCCGTGACGTCGTCTCGAGGACGACCGTCTGCGGGTCGGCGGTGGCGAGCACCTTGACCTTGTCATCGGCGACGGCGAAGAGGGCGCTGCGTCCTTCGGCGCTCAGGCGGACCGGTGCGGAGCGGGCATGCTCACCGACGACGACCGTCTTCACCTGTTCGCCGGCCACCGCCTCGGTCATCCGCCGTCGCGCGCCGTGGCGCTGTCGGAAGCGGCCTCCGCACGAGCGGCTTCGCCGTGGCGCGCCTCGACGGCGTCCCACGTGAACGTGGCGAGCACATCCTCGCGGCCGTAGAGCTGGTCCTCGATGAACGGGTAGATGCCGTACTGCCACACCCGGCGCAGCTTCTCGTCGTCGAGATCGGTCGACATGAAATGGCTGTGACCGATCTGCAGGTGCGGGCCGCGCAGGATCTGACGCAGTTCGTCGTTCACGCGGTCGACGAGACCGGCCACCCACACGGGGCCGTCGTTCTCGGCGAGCCAGCGCGCGAGCAGTCCCTCCATCGGACCCTCGTGCGGCATGAACGGCAGGAAGTGGAAGCGACGACGCAGTGCCGCGTCGACGAGCGCGATGGACCGGTCGGCCGTGTTCATCGTGCCGATGAAGTACAGGTTCGCCGGCAGCTGGAAGCCTTCGTCGGGGCGGTAGCTCGTCATGACCGAGTGGGAGCGGTACTCGAGCAGGAAGAGCAGTTCACCGAAGACGCGCGGCAGGTTGGCGCGGTTGATCTCGTCGATGATCATGACGTGCGGCGTCGTCGGGTCGGCCTCGGCCGCCTCGGCGAGCAGCGCCAGCGGGCCCTTGCGCAGTTCGTAGACCATCGCGCCGCCGGCGTCGAGGCGCGGGCGATAGCCCTCGAAGAAGTCCTCGTAGGAGGTCGAGGGGTGGAACTGGACGATGGCGCGCTTGGCGGGGTCCGGCTGGAGCGCGGCGGCGAAGCGCTGAGCCATGAACGTCTTGCCGGTACCGGGCGGGCCGTAGAAGATGACCTGCTTCTTGTCCTTGAGCAGGCCGTCGATCTCGCGGACGAACTCCTCGTCGACGAGCAGGTCGGCGGCGGCCTCGGCGAGCAGGTCGCGCTCGGGGTCGATGCTCGACTCACCGGTGCGCAGCAGCCAGTGGGCGAACTGGGCCTGACCCCACGGATCGGCGGGCAGGAGGGGCTCGAGCTTGGCACGCAGGCGATCGCCCGCGAGGACGTGCAGGCGTCCGCGCGAGAGCTCACGGCGGCGCGGCAGCGACACGTCGAGGGCCTGCGCCATGGCCACCTTGCCATCGCGTCCGGCCATCGCGTAGACGGGCAAGTAGCGGTGCGGGTGCGCGATGGCGAGAAGCTTCATGACGACGGACTCGTCGAGTGCCACGTCGTCGGAGTTCGTGGGCGCGAGGGCCGCGTCGATGCGGTCGGCGTCGTCGCCTTCGCCCCACAGCAGGTGCGTCAGGGTGCGCGAGAGGTTCTCCAGGCCCTGCGCGTCGAGCGCGGCGAGGCGGGCGTCGAGGACCGAGTGCGTGCCGGTGGAGCCGTACGCTCCCCCGGCGATGATGCGCCGGAACGTCGCGAGGTCGAACGCCGCGAGCGCCTCGGGCTCCAACGACGCGGCGAACTCACGGCGTCGTTCGATGTGCCACTGGTCGCGCTCGGCCGGGTACGGACGCTCCGCGAGAAACGTGCGCAGGGCGACGGCGAGTTCCTCGTCGACGCCGGCGCCGCGTGTGTCGGCGCCACGCATGATGTCGACGAGCGGCATGAGACGGCGAACCGTCTCCTCGATCTCGTCGCCGAAGTCGATGCGTCCCACTCCTTCGGGATGCGGGAACCAGCGCCCCACGAAGACGTCGCCGCCCTCGTAGGTGTCGCCCGTCGGACGCAGACGGTCCGACGACGAGGTGGGCGCCACATGAATGAACTCGAGGCCTTCGGGTAGGGCACCGTCGAGGCGCGTGCCGAGCGCTTCGTGACGCGCGGAGCTCGAGGCGCCCTCCCACCCGGAGACCAGACCGACGGCGATGCCGGAGCGCGTGAGCCAGACCCGGATGCCGGGTGCGCCACCGCTGCTCGCAGGCAGCAGCCACGTCGTGTGCGAGTCACAGCGGTACGCGGCGCGTGCCGTCGTGTCGGTACGAGTCTGCAGGCTCGTCTCCGCGAGGTCGACGCCGGTGACACGCTCGAGCGCCTTGTGCAGGGTGCGCGCGACGAGAGCGGCGTGACCACGCAGCTGCAGCGCAAGGGATGCAGCGCGTGCCTCGTCCTCCGCGGCGGCGTAGCCGACACCGGGGGTGTACGTGGCGTGCAGGCGAGCGGCTTCCTCCGTGAGGGCGGGCAGTGCCTCGCCGAAGCCGACGAACGAGGGGTCGTCACCGAGGTGGCTAACGACGCGCTGGGCGACGTGCGATTGCCCGGGCGCGAAAGCGCGTGCGAGGTCGACGAACGCGACGTAGCGCTCCGCATGGGTGAGATGACGGCCCATCCACCCCAGGGTCTGGAACGTGTCCGATCCACCCGGCCACAGGATCGGCCAGTCGGCCTCCGTGTCCGTGGCCCACATGAGCGACAGCACCGACGGAATGCGTGAAAGGTCCGGGCCTGCTCCCCCCACCGTCTCCTCGACGAGACGGATCGCGGCCGTGGCTTCGTCGTAGGACGTGGGCGTGTCCAGCGCCCAGGCAAGTGCCGCCTCGAGTTCACTGCGTCGGCCCTCACAGTGGGCCACGACGCGCGGCAGCCAGTGCCGTGCCAGCGACACGGCAGCCGAGTACGGGCCGGGACGAGCGGCCCACTCCTCCAGACGGGACGTGAAGAGGTCGACGTCCGGCGAGCGCATCATCTCGGCGATGAACTCACGCGCCTCGCCGCACCGCACGGGAGCGAGGGCGTCGAGCTGGTGCCAGGACCCGACGAACACCGGATCCGCTTCGGCCCGAGCTCGCATGAGGTCGAACGTGCTCGCCCACCGGGCGAGGTCGAGCCGACGCTGAGCGGCTTCCGCTTCGTCAGGCTGCGGCGCGTGCACGTCCATCGATTACCTGTCGTCCGTTCGTCGTGAATGCTTCGTACGCGGCCTCGAGGTGAGGTCTCGTCACCGAGGCAGCGGAATCCATCCTACGTCGCAGCACGACATGGAACGCCCGTCCGACTCCTCCGGTCCTCGGGCGTTCCCCGGGCGCTTCGCCGCACGGCGGAAGGCCCGGGGCGCCTCGTCAGGCTCCTCAGTTGACGACGCGCAGACGGATCGTCTCCGGCATCGACCGCAGCTGGTCGAGCAGCGCCTCGGGCAGCTGGGAAACGACGTCGGTGACGACGTAGCCGCTCTCGGCCGAGGTGTCGAGCATCTGGCCCTCGATGTTGACGCCGTGCTCGGCGAGGATGCCGTTCATCCGGGCCAGGACGCCGGGGACGTTCTGGTGGAAGTGGATGAGGCGGTGCTGGCCGGGACGCTCGGGCAGGTTGAGCGAGGGCAGGTTGACGTTGAGCGTCGTCGAACCGCGCTGGATGTAGTCGCGCAGCTTCGCGGCGACGAAGCGACCGATGTCCTCCTGCGCCTCCTCGGTCGAGCCGCCGATGTGCGGGGTGAGGACGACGTTCGCGAGGCCCTGCAGGGGCGAGCTGAACAGTTCACCCTTCGACTTGGGCTCCTCGGGGAATACGTCGACGGCGGCACCGGCGATGTGGCCGGACTCGAGGTGCGTCTTGAGCGCGTCGTAGTCGACGACGAAGCCGCGCGAGAGGTTGAGGAACAGCGCCCGCGGACGCATGGCTGCGAACTGCTCGGCGCCGAAGAAGCCGGCGTTGCCGGAGCGACCGTCGACGTGGAGCGTGACGACCTCGGCGACCGACAGCAGCTCCTCAAGGGAGCTGCACCGCGTGGCGTTACCGAGCGCGAGCTTGTCGTCGGTGTCGTAGAAGTAGACCTTGAAACCGAGCATCTCGGCGACGACGGACAGCTGGGAACCGATGTTGCCGTACCCGACGATGCCGAGGCGGCGACCGCGCACCTCGTGGCTGCCCTTGGCGTCCTTGAACCAGACTCCGTCGTGCAGCGCGCGGTCCTTCTCGGTGAGACGGCGGGCCATGATGATGATTTCGGCGATGGCGAGCTCGACGACCGAGCGCGTGTTGGAGAACGGCGCGTTGAACACGACGACGCCCTTCTGCGCTGCCACGGCGAGGTCGATCTGGTTCGTGCCGATGCAGAAGGCTCCGATGGCCTCGAGGCTCGGCGCGTTCTCGAGGACGCGGGCCGTCACCTCGGTCTTGGAGCGGATGCCGAGCAGCTGAACACCCTCGAGCGCCTCGATGAGCTCGTCCTCGTCGAGAGCCCCGACGCGGGTCTCGACCTCGAAACCGGCATCACGGAGCAAGGACTCTCCGAGGGGGTGGACGTTCTCGAGCAGCAGTGCCTTCACAGGGAGAGTTCCTTTCCGGTGTGGCGGTTGCGCCCGCCAATGAGATCGCGGGCTGCTCACATCATGAGACAGCACCGAGCGTCGCGGACGCCGACGCATCTCACGACATAAGACGAGCGCGGGGCGTCGCCCCGAAGGACGACGCCCCGCACTCGATCAGGGCTGAGCGATCAGCTGCAGCCGGAGGTGCTTCCGCAGCCCTCGCAGACGTAGCAGGAGCCGGCGGGACGCATCTTCGTGCCGCAGGTCATGCACATCGGGGCGTCGGCTGCCTTGCCCTGGAACTTCTCCATGAGCTCGGCCGAACTGTGGATCTCGGAGCCGACCTCACGGGCGGAGGCCACACCGGAACCGGACTTTACCTCGTCGACGTGCTCCTCCGTGGAGGTGGCAGCTGCCGGACGCTCACCGCGTGCCGCCGCCGGGGCGACGGACTGCGAGTTGGACTCGGCGTCGAACGGCTCGTCGTCGCTCTCGATCGGCGTGTAGGAGCCGGTCTCGAGCTGGCGAGCGCGCTCCTCGGCCGTGTGGATGCCCATGAACGAACGCGTGTCGAAGTCGAGGTAGTCGAGCGCCAGGCGGCGGAAGACATAGTCCATGATCGACTGCGCCATACGCACGTCCGGGTCGTCCGTCATACCGGCCGGCTCGAAGCGCAGGTTCGTGAACTTCTCGACGAACGTCTCGAGCGGCACGCCGTACTGCAGGCCGATCGACACGGCGATGGAGAACGCGTCCATGACACCGGCGAGCGTCGAACCCTGCTTACCGAACTTGAGGAAAAGCTCACCGAGATCGCCGTTCTCGTACGTGCCGGCGGTGAGGTAACCCTCCGCGCCACCCACGGCGAACGACGTCGTCTGCGACGAGCGACGCTTCGGCAGGCGCTTGCGCACGGGGCGGTACTCGACGATCTTCTCGACCGGCGTCTCGGCGACGGTCTCCGTGGCCGTCGCGGGCTCGGAGCTCTTCTCGTTCTTGCCCGACGAGAGCGGCTGGCCGACCTTGCAGTTGTCACGGTAGACGGCGATGGCCTTGAGACCGAGCTTCCAACCCTCAAGGTGCACCTCGGCGATGTCCTCGACCGAGGCCGACTCCGGCAGGTTGACCGTCTTGGAGATAGCACCCGACAGGAACGGCTGGCAGGCGGCCATCATGCGGACGTGGCCCATCGGGGAGATGGAGCGCGCACCCATGGCGCAGTCGAAGACCTCGTAGTGCTCCGGCTTGAGGCCGGGAGCGTCGATGACGTGGCCCTTGTCGGCGATGTGCTCGACGATCGCCTCGATCTGCTCTTCCTGGTAGCCGAGCTTCTTCAGCGCGCGCGGAATCGTCTGGTTGACGATCTGCATCGAACCGCCGCCGACGAGCTTCTTGAACTTCACGAGCGAGAAGTCCGGCTCGATACCGGTGGTGTCGCAGTCCATCATGAAGCCGATGGTGCCGGTGGGCGCGAGGACGGAGGCCTGCGCGTTGCGGAAGCCGCCCTTCTCACCGTTCTCGACGACGTCGGCCCAGGCCTTCGTCGCGAGCGCGTGGATGTCGCTGGCCATGGCGCCCATGTCCTTGTGCGAGGCGAGCTCGTCGTTCGCGGCACGGTGCTTGCGCATGACGCGGTTGTGAGCGTCGGCGTTGCGGGCGTAACCGGCGTACGGTCCGACGACGGAAGCCATCTCGGCGGAGCGCTTGTAGGCGGCACCCGTGAGCAGCGACGTGATGGAACCGGCCAGCGCACGGCCGCCGTCCGAGTCGTAGCCGTGGCCGGTGGCCATGAGGAGCGCACCGAGGTTGGCGTAGCCGATGCCGAGCTGGCGGTAGTCGACCGTCGTCTTGCCGATGGACTCCGTCGGGAAGTCGGCGAAGCAGATGGAGATGTCCATCGCCGTGATGACGAGCTCGACGACCTTCTGGAAGGTGACGGCGTCGAACGTGTCGTCGTCCTTGAGGAACTTCAGGAGGTTGAGCGAGGCCAGGTTGCAGCTGGAGTTGTCGAGCGACATGTACTCCGAGCACGGGTTGGACGCCGTGATGCGGCCCGTCTCCGGGTTCGTGTGCCACGCGTTGATCGTGTCGTCGTACTGCACACCCGGGTCGGCGCACTCCCACGCGGCCTTGTTGATCTTGTCGAACAGCTCGCGGGCGTCGACCGACTCGATGACCTCACCCGTGTCACGGGCACGCAGGCCGAAGGTTGTGCCGTCCACGACGGCCTTCATGAACTCGTCGCTGACACGAACGGAGTTGTTCGCGTTCTGGTACTGCACGGAGACAATGTCGCGGCCACCGAGGTCCATATCGAAACCGGCATCACGCAGCGCACGGATCTTGTCCTCCTCGCGCGCCTTCGTCTCGATGAACTCCTCGATGTCCGGGTGGTCGACGTCGAGGACGACCATCTTGGCCGCACGACGCGTGGCGCCGCCGGACTTGATGGTGCCTGCCGAGGCGTCGGCGCCGCGCATGAACGAGACCGGGCCGGAGGCGGTGCCACCGGAGGACAGCAGCTCCTTCGAGGAACGGATACGCGAGAGGTTGAGGCCGGCACCGGAGCCGCCCTTAAAGATGAAGCCCTCTTCCTTGTACCAGTTGAGGATCGAGTCCATCGAGTCGTCGACGGACAGGATGAAGCACGCGCTGACCTGCTGCGGGCTCGCCGTACCCACGTTGAACCACACCGGCGAGTTGAACGAGAAGACCTGGTGCAGCAAGGCGTACGTGAGCTCGTGCTCGAAGATCTCGGCGTCGGCGTCGGACGCGAAGTAGCCGTTGTCCTTGCCGGCCTTCGTGTACGTGAGCACGACGCGGTCGATGAGCTGCCTGAGCGACTTCTCGCGAGCGTCCGACCCCAGCGCGCCACGGAAGTACTTCGTCGTGACGATGGTGGAGGCGTTGAGCGACCAGAAGTCGGGGAACTCGACACCACGCTGCTCGAAGATCGTCTCGCCGGTCTTCCAGTTCTGCTGGACGACGTCACGCAGCTCCCAGGTCACCGCGTCGTAGGGGTGGACGCCCGGGGTGGTGAAGATCCGCTCGATCGTGACGCCGTTGTTCCGGCGACCCGACTTGGCTCGAGCCTTCGTGGTCTCGGTCATGACCGCATGCCTCCTGGCACTTCTCGTGGGTTTGGTGTGGTGTGTCGTGAAGTAGGGGGTGAGCCGGTGGTGCTCAGCCGGCGTCGCGCAGAGCGTGCCTGCGCAGGTCGGCGACGGCGTCCTCGAAGTCAGTCAGTGACTCGAAGGCCTGGTAGACGGACGCGAACCGCAGGTACGCGACATGGTCGAGTTCGCGCAGCGGGCCGAGGATCTCGATGCCGACATCGTGGGCGTCGATCTCCGCAGCCCCCTTGGAGCGGATCGACTCCTCCACCTGCTGAGCGAGGACGGCGAGCTGATCGTCGGAAACCGGGCGGCCCTGGCAGGCCTTGCGCACGCCCGACATGACCTTGTCGCGAGAGAAGGGTTCGCTCACACCGGAGCGCTTGACGACCGTGAGGCTCGCGGTCTCGACGGTGGAGAAACGCTTGCCGCAGTCGGGGCACTGGCGGCGACGCTTGATGCAGGTGCCGTCCTCGGTCGAACGGGAGTCGACCACACGGGAGTCGGCGTTGCGGCAGAAGGGACAGTGCACGTGCCACGCCTCTCGATCGCAGGATTCCACCGCCTCGTGACGGTATGAACCCCAACACCGGCATCGCGGTAATTCTTCCGCAAACAACCACATGTTGGGGGCATTAGGGCGCCTATGCCCTACATCTAGGAATCCTAGGTTGCGTTGGCGACCGCTCGCAACCGTGTCGGCAAACCCGGCGCACCAACCCCAGCAATGACGCGGAAAAGATGTGCGGCTCGCCCCAGCGACACGCCGAGGGGGCCGCTCAGCCTGCCGGAACGAGAATTCGCTGGCCGGCCTGAACGTGCATCGAGCTCATGTTGTTGGCCTCCTGGATGGCCACGACACCACGGTCGTTACGCAGGGACGGCAGCTCACGAGCGGCGATCTGAGAAAGGGTCTCCCCGTCCTTCACCGTGACCGACGTCGCGCCACCGGCAGGGTTAGCTTCGGCCACGGCCTTGGCCGCAAGGAGGCCACCGCCGACGAGAACCAGAAGCGCCAGAAGGGCGGCGAAGCGACGGCGAGCGAGAACGGCACGACGCGTCAACGGGGCGCGCCGCGTGCTACGACCACCCTCAAGGGAATCGACGACCGCAGGCCCCGACGGAACGAGGTGCAGGTGACGACGGGGGCTCGGCGCGACCGCCGGGGCGTCCAGACTGGGCACAGCACTCATGTTCATTCCTCCTGACTCGGCGCGGATGCATCGAACATCCGTGCGATAGAACAACTGTACGACACAAACGTTCGAAAGCAAGGCCGTCGGCGGCGTGTTTCTCGTACATGTTTGCGAAAACTGTGTACGGTGGTGCCTACGTTGATCCCGAACGCTCACACCGAATCAGCGGCCACCGACAACCCCGGAATTCCGGGGAGAATCAGGGCTCCGCACCGAGGTCCGCGTCCGCGAGATCACTGTTTTCGTCGATGTGAGGAGACGCCATGGGTGAGGTCCACTCCATGAACAACCGCGCGAAGGGCAAACTGACCCCGCGCCAGCAGAAAGTGCTCACCGTCATCCGGCGCTCGGTCGACGAGCGCGGTTACCCGCCGAGTCTGCGCGAGATCGGTGAGGCCGTCGGGCTGACGAGCCCGAGCTCCGTCGCACACCAGCTCGCCACGCTCGAGCGCAAGGGTTACCTGCGTCGCGACCCCAACCGCCCTCGCGCCATGGAGGTCGTCTCTCCCGACGACGGCGCCGACACCCGCGGTTACCGCGGAGGCACCTCGGTGCGTGCAGCGTCCGAGAGCACGTACGACGAGACCGACTCGGGCAACGAGCGTCCGCAGGCCTCCTTCGTCCCCGTCGTCGGACGCATCGCCGCCGGCGGGCCGATCCTGGCCGAGCAGGCCGTCGAGGACGTGTTCCCCCTCCCCCGTCAGATCGTCGGTGACGGCGAACTGTTCCTGCTCAAGGTCGTCGGCGACTCGATGATCGAAGCCGCCATCTGCGACGGCGACTGGGTCGTCGTGCGCCAGCAGCCGGAGGCGTCCAACGGTGAGATCGTGGCTGCGCTGCTCGACGGCGAGGCCACCGTGAAGACGTTCAAGCGCACGAACGGCAAGACGTGGCTCCTGCCCGCGAACGAGAACTACGAGCCGATCGACGGCGACGAAGCCAGCATCATGGGCAAGGTCACGGCGGTGCTGCGCAGCGTCTGACTTTCGCCCACCCTCACGTCGTCGCGTTCGCCTCGGTCTGCACCTGCAGGCCGAGGCGTTCGCATGTCGCGGTGAGGGTGGCACCAAGCGGTTCGTGCAGCACGAGATCGGCGCGCTCCGAACCGCGCATGCTTCCCAGACCGACCAGGGCCACGGGCTTGCCCGACTTAAGCGCGGCCGAGACGAACCGGAAGCCCGACATCACCTTGAGCGAACTTCCGAGAACGAGAACCGCCCGTGACAGTTCGAGCTGCGCGTAGCAGTGCTCAACCGTCGCGGTGGGCACGCTCTCGCCGAACATCACGACGTCGGGCTTGACGACGAGCGAGCCGCAGTGCGGACATGCCACGAGGACGAAGGCATCCTGCGCACTCCGGGCAACCTCGGCGTCTCCGTCGGCCAACAGGGCCACGTCGCGCGGGAGGTTCGGGTTGGCGTCGCGGATGCGCCCCTGGAACTCCGCTCGATCCGAGCGGCTGCCGCACTCGACGCACTGCACCGAGGAGAGCGAACCGTGCAGTTCGAGGGCGTCCGCTCCGGAGGCCGCATGAAGACCGTCGACGTTCTGCGTCACGAGGTGTTGCACGAGACCTGCGCGCTGCAAGGCTGCAACAGCGTGGTGGCCGCCGTTGGGCCGAGCCGCGGCGAAACGTTCCCACCCGACGGCGCTGCGAACCCAGTAGCGTCGGCGCGCGTCGTCCCCGCTGAGGAACTGCTGGAACGTCATGGGAACCGTTCGGCGGGTGCCGTCAGGCTTGCGGTAGTCGGGAATGCCCGACTCGGTCGAGAGACCCGCCCCGGTGAGCACGAACAGGTCGCCCTGCGCGACGAACTCCGCCAACTCTGCAGTCACAGGTGGCCCCTCTCATACGACGATCGATAGAAACTACAACATCCGATAACGCCGGGTTATTCTCTACGGATGATCGACGCCGCCGGCCTTCGGGTCATGAAAGCCATTGCCCAGGAGGGTAGCTTCACCGCTGCCGCTGCTTCCCTGGGCTACTCCCAGCCTGCCGTGTCCCAGATGGTGCGCCGCTTGGAGGACAAGACGGGCACGGCTCTCGTCGAGCGCCTCGGACGTTCGGTGCGTCTGACCGAGGCGGGCCACGTGCTCGCCCGCACAGCCACTCCGGTGCTCGCCGCTCTCGAGGCGGCGGAGGGCGAAGTGGCCTCGATCGCCGGCCTGAGGGCGGGACGAGTGCGCCTCATGGCCTTCCCCTCGGCCTCGTCGACCGTCGTCCCACGAGCGCTGTCGCTCGTCAAGCAGCGCTACCCCGACGTTCAGGTCACCTTCGCGGAAGCGGAGCCGCCGGAGTCACTCGCGGCGCTTCGGGCGGGAGATTGCGATGTTGCAGTCGCGTTCTCCTACGACGGCGACGAGATCGCGGCACACGCGGAGGATCTCGAGGGGCTCACCACGCTCGACCTGCTCGAGGACGAGGTGCGCCTCGCCGTACCGGCCGATCACCCGTTTGCGGGAAGGGGCTCCGTGTCGATGGAGGAGCTCGAGTCCGCGTCGTGGATCGCCGGATGCCCGCGCTGCCGGGGCCACCTGCTCTCGCTCGCCACCTCGGCGGGTTACACCCCTGACGTCGCGTTCGAGACCGAGGACTACGTCACCGTGCTCGGACTCGTGGCCGAGGGGTTGGGCGTGGCCCTCATCCCGGAGCTCATCCTGCGTTCGACCCAGCACCCCCGCGTGGCCACCATCGCCATCGAGCCGGCGAGCCGTCGTTCGGTTCAGGCTGTCACCACGCCCGACCTCCAGCGTGTGCCGGCGGTCAAGGCCACCCTCGACGCGCTGCGGGAAGCAACCGACGCTCTGCCGAACCTGTAGCCGGTTCCCTCCGGCTCGCGAGTGGAATCTCCTACGACTCTCACCGGTGTCATCTCTGCGGTTCGACCGTGAGCGATCTACCGACGGGTACGACGTCGAGGTCTCCTGAAAGGTCCGTTCGGTAGACGGCTGTTCCGCTCTGGGCGAGTAACGACAGGAGCGATTCCTTCGGGTGTCCGTAATCGTTGCCCTCCCCCACCCCGATGAGGCCGACCCGCGCCGAAGCCGCCCGATAGAGCCCGGCACTCTGGTTCGCGCTGCCGTGGTGAGCGACCTTGACGAGGTCGTAGGGACGCGACGCTGCTCGGCGCGTCACCTCCCCGATGCACGCGGCCTGCGCCTCCCGTTCGACGTCGCCGAGCATGAGCGCATGCACGCTCGGCGTCGCCACATCGAGCACGAGGGAAGCATTGTTGACCGGCGAACCCGCCGCCAACGCTCGGCGCGGCCAGAGGACGTCGAGCACGGCGTCACCGACACGGACCTGCTGACCCGGTGCGAGGCGTTGCGCAACCTTCCCGTGACGGCGCAACACCTGCGTCGTCTGGGCATCGGCATCCCTCTCCCCTCGCCCACCACGAGGGCTCGAGCTGTGGCTCGTCAGCCACGTCACGAAGACCTCGACCGACGGCTGCCGCTCGAGTACGGCCCCGAGACCATCGACGTGGTCGGCATGCAGGTGAGTGAGCACGACGGCGTCCACGCGCGTCACGCCGTGACGATCGAGGCACCCGGTGACGTCGCCTTCCTCGGGTCCGGTGTCGACGAGGATCGCCGCCTGCTCGCCGGTGCGTACCAAGGCGGCATCTCCCTGCCCGACGTCGCACTGGGCATACAGCCACCCCGGATCTGCGCGTCCCTCCCCGGGGATCGGAAGCCACAGGGCCGCGGGGACGAGCGCCACCAACGTGACGGATGCCCATCCTCGAAGGCCGAGCCACGGGACGATTCGCCACCCGAACAGGAGCGCCGCGAGGAGGATGACGGCCAGCACGATGCCAGGCGCTCCGCTCGGCCACGGCAACGAGCCCCCTGGCACGGACGCGGCGACGTGCGCAATCGTGGAAATGGCCCAGGCGGGAAGACCCGCCGCCCACACGAGCAGATCGGCCAGAGCCGGGACGAGTGGCGCCACGAGCAGAACGACCATCCCCGCGAGCGTGGCCGGTGCGACAAAGGGCTCCGCGAGAACGTTCGCCGGCAGGGAAACGAGCGACACGGCACCACTCAGCGCCACGAGGATGGGCAAGCACAGCGCCTGGGCGGCGACGGGAATGAGACACAGTTCGATTGCGTGGGTCAGCTTCGACGACGGCGTTTGCGGCAACCGTTCCGTCAGGGCGTTCGCCCATCGCTTCGCGAAGAGCACGAGGCCGAGCGTGGCGAGCGCCGAGAGCGCGAACCCCGCACTCACGGCGAGCCACGGATCCCACATGAGGAGCAGCGTGATGGCCGCCCCGAGCGCCGGGCAGGCAGCTTTCGGTCTGCCCCACGACGTGCCGAGCAAGCCGACGATGCCCATCGCTCCGGCACGGACAACGCTCGGATCCGGATGGCACACGAGCACGTAGAGGAGGACGACAAGAAGAGCCACCACTGTGCGGGCGCGCCGACGCAGACCACACCAGGACAGACACCACGACGCCGCGACGAGCACGATGGTGACGTTCGACCCGCTCACCGCGTTGAGGTGCGACATGCCCGTGACGCTCATGTCGTCGTTCAACTCGGTCGAGATCGCGGCGACGTCACCGACGACGAGAGCCGGCACGAGGCCGCGCGGGTCGTCCGGGAGGTTTCGAGCCGCGTGCGACAGACCCCGGCGCAAGACTTCGAGTTGTGCGATGACCGGTGGCGACCCGTCAAGGACATGAGGTCCACCGCGCGCCACGAGCAGCGCCTGGGCAGACCCGAGCCGTTCCGAGGGCGCGAGTCTGCCCTTCACATCGAGCCGAGCTCTCCACGGCACGGTCCGCCACCGCCCGTCACCGATCAGGACGACCGGCGTCGCCACGTCGACCCGCGTTCCGCGGGCCTGGACTCGGTGCACGGTGAGGGGAACGAGATACCGCGTCTCCGCAGCGCCCGGCCCCTTAGGTTCAAGGGCGCGGGGTTGCCCCGTGACGACGGCCTCGAACGTTCCGCTGGCTCGTTCGGCCGCCAACTCGGCGAGCGGCCCCTGACGTTGGTGAGCGAGTTGTCCTCCGGCCGCCGTGGCGATCAGCGCCGTGACGACCGCACAGAAGGCAACGCCCACGACGAGCGCGCGCCGAACCCGCGACAGGAACAGCGCTCCCCCCAGCGCTGCGGCGGCGAGCGCCACCACGACGACCTCGGTGGCCGAGGCTCGTAGTGCGAGCAACACGGCGAGCACGCCCCAGCCACAACATGCCGCGCCGAGCAGCCGGAGGTCGTGCTCGCTCCTCACACCGTGACCTTGGAGCGCAGCCGCTCCAGGGCCTTGTCACCGATGCCGCTGACCTCACCCAACTCCTCGACGCTCGAGAATCGGCCGTGTTCCGTGCGCCAGTCGAGGATTCTCTGCGCGAGGACCGGCCCCACTCCGGGCAGGGTGTCGAGCGCGGCCGCGTCGGCCGTGTTGAGATTGACGAGGGCGGACGCCCCTGCAGAGGCCCCCGGGGTTCCCGGTGTGATGGCCGCTGCACCCGCTGACGGTTGACCACCCGCCGGAGCCGCGGGCGGGCTGGGAACCGGCGGGGACTCCCCCGGCCTCGGCACGATGACCTGCTCTCCGTCGGCGAGTGGCCGCGCGAGATTGATGCCGGAAGCATCGGCTCCCTTCAGCCCACCGGCTGCCCTGACGGCGTCCTCGACCCTGGCGCCCGGTGTGACCGTGACGACGCCGGGAGTGCGCACCGCCCCGACGACGTGGATATTGAGCACCGAGGGCGACGCCGCAGCGGCGGGGGTGGCCGCTGTCGAGGCAGCGTTCGTGGGCGCCGCGGCAGCGCCCGATGGGGTGCTCGACACTGTGGCACGACCCGCGACCTGCAGCGGTTTGGCTGAAGAGCCAGTTGCGGCGCTCGATGTGTCCGGCGTGAGCATGACACGCACACCGAAGACGAGAGCAGCGAGCAGTGCACACAGTGCAACCACGACAACGGCCGTGCGTGACGGCGCCCAGCGAGCCTCGTCGAGCGGAGCAGGAGGGCGGATGAGCCGTCGGGGCGTGCGCTCCGGCTCAGGGGTCCACGCGGGTTCACGACGTGCCCGTTCGATCTCCGCGAGCACTTCGTCGAGCCGGTCGTCGCTGTCGTGTCGAGTCGTCATGGCGTGACGCTACGAAGGCCTCCGGAGTGAACACCATCCTGCGCCGCTTGAGCCTGTGGAAGCGCCTGCAGCGACAGTTCGGGGGCATGCGCAGGCATCACGCCTGTGGATGAAAGCTCGGACGCTGCCCGCCCGGCTCACGACGGAATCAGACCGTCACGCGGCGTCGGTGTCCCCGTCCGGGTCGGCCTCCGACGAATCCTCCGGCATCCGCGCCACGGCCACGCCGATCGCCCCGCTGCCGATGTGCGCCGTGACGGCGGCGGCCAGCGGTGCCTGCACGATGGGTTCTGCCCAGGTCACCGGCTCTGCTCCGTCAGTGTCCTTCTCCGCCGATTCCGTGAGGAGCCCCGTGAGTCGCTCGGCAAGGTCCTGTCGCGTCACGGAGTGCACGGCGCAGACGACCGGGCCCGGTCCGAGGGCCCGCGCCTCCGCAAGCGCCCACCGCCCCAGGCGTTCGATGGCCTTGCCCGTCGTTCGCACGCGTGCCAAGGGCTCGATCACCCCGTCCTCGAGGCGCAGCAGCGGCTTGATCGACAGCGCGGAGCCGAACAGAGCACCGGCGCGACCGACGCGGCCACCGCGACGCAGCGGTTCGAGCGAGTCGACGTAGAGCGCCGTGCGCGACGTCGTCGCCACGGAACGGATGACCTCCTCGACCGCGGCGAAGCCCTCCCCGCGCACGGCCGAACGGGCCCCCGCGAGCGCCGCGAAACCCATCGCCATGCCCATCGTCGTGGAGTCCACGACGGACACGGGCACCGGCGACTCGGCCGCCGCGAGGCGCGCCGAACTCACCGTGGACGACAGCTGGGCCGCCGCGTGAACGGAGACGATCTCGGTGCAGCCCTGACCCGCGAGGTACTCGTACGCCTCGACCATGCGCGCAGGCGCCGGCCGGGCCGTCGACAGTTCCCGCTCGTTCTGTTCGGCTTGGGCCACCGTCTCCCCGGTGACGCCCTCACCCTCGACGAGCGCGCGCCCGTCGATCGTCACGGTCAGCGGCACGACGGCGAGCGTTCCGCCGAGCGCCGCCACGAGCTCATCCGGCAGGCACGCCGTCGAGTCCGTGACGACGCCCACGCGAGGGGCGTCCCGCCGTCGCGCAGCCATCAGTTCGCGACGATGTTGACGAGCTTGGGAGCTCGGACGATGACCTTGCGAACCGTCTTGCCCTCGAGGAACGACTGCACTCGCTCGCTCGCCATGGCTGCGGCCTCGAGGTCGGCTTCGCTGATGTCGGCGGCGACGTCGAGGCGATCGCGCACCTTTCCGGCCACCTGGACGACGGCCACAACGGTGTCCTGCACGAGGAACGCCGGGTCGGCGACCGGGAACGGCTCGAACGCCAGCGTCGTGTCGTGACCCAGGCGCTTCCACAGCTCCTCACCGATGTGCGGGGCCAGCGGCGCCGTCATGAGCACGAGCGCCTCGGCCGCCTCGCGCGGCACGGCGTCGAGCTTCGTCAGCGTGTTGTTGAGCTCGATGAGTCGAGCGACCGCCGTGTTGAAACGCAGGTTCTCGAAGTCGGCGCTCACCGCGTCGATCGTCTGGTGGAGTGCGCGCTTCGTGGCGTCATCCATCGGCGCATCGGTGACGGTGACCTCGCCGCTGCCCTCGTCGACGACGTTGCGCCACAGACGCTGCAGGAAGCGCTGCGAGCCGACGGCGGCACGGGTCTCCCACGGACGCGACGCGTCGAGGGGGCCCATCGACATCTCGTAGACGCGGAAGGTGTCGGCGCCGAACGCGTCGCACATCTCGTCCGGCGTGACGACGTTCTTGAGCGACTTGCCCATCTTCCCGTACTCACGGGTGACGCGCTCGCCCTGCCACTCGAACACCGTCTCGCCGTCGACCTCGCGCTCGGTGACCTCGGCAGCCGGCACCGGCTGGCCGCGCCCGTCACGGTACGCGAAGGCCTGCACCATGCCCTGGTTGTAGAGCTTGCGGAATGGCTCATCGCTCGAGATGAGGCCGAGGTCGAACAACACCTTGTGCCAAAAACGCGCGTACAACAGGTGCAGGACGGCGTGCTCGGCGCCGCCGACGTAGAGGTCGACGCCGCCCGGGTCGTTCGCGACGCCCTTGCCGAAGCCGCGGCCCTTGCCGAGCCAGTACTCCTCACAGCCCGTGTCGACGAAGCGCTCGTCGTTTGCGGGGTCTGCGTAACGCAGTTCGTACCAGCACGAACCGGCCCAGTTGGGCATCGTGTTCGTCTCGCGCGTGTACGTCTTCGGACCGTCACCGAGGTCGAGCTCGACGCTCACCCACTCGCTCGCACGCGACAAGGGCGACTCCGGCATGGACTGGGCGTCCTCCGGGTCGTAGGTCTTCGGCGAGTAGTCCGCGACGTCGGGCAGTTCGACCGGCAGCATCGACTCCGGCAGGGCGTGCGCCTCGCCGTTCTCGTCGTAGACCACCGGGAAGGGCTCGCCCCAGTAGCGCTGGCGGCTGAACAGCCAGTCGCGCAGGCGGTAGGTCGTCGTGCCGCTTCCGCGCTCGTTCGCCTCGAGCCACTCGATGATCTTGACCTTGGCGTCCTCGATGCCGAGCCCGTCGAGGCTGAGGCCCGAGGTGGCCGAGTTGATGGCGACGCCCGCGCCGGTGAACGGCTTGTTCTCCGGGTGGCCCTCGGACGGCTGCACGGTGCGGATGACGTCGAGGTCGTACGCGGCCGCGAAGTCCCAGTCGCGCTCGTCCTGCGCGGGCACGGCCATGATGGCGCCGGTGCCGTAGCCCATGAGGACGTAGTCGGCGACGAAGACGGGCATGCGTCGACCCGTCACCGGGTTCGTGACGAAGGCACCGGTGAAGACACCGGTCTTGCCCTTCTCGCCGGTCTGACGCTCGAGGTCGCTCTTGCGGGAGGCCTCACGACGATAGGTGTCGACGGCCTCGCGCGGGCTGGTCGCGCCCCCGCTCCATGCGTCCTTCGTGCCCTCGGGCCACGTGTCGGGCACGAGCGTGTCGACGAGCGGATGCTCCGGGGCGACCACCATGAACGTCGCGCCGAAGATCGTGTCGGGGCGCGTCGTGAAGACCTCGAGCTGAGCGCCCTCGTGGTTCTCGACGTCGAAGCGGATGCTCGCGCCGTTGCTGCGACCGATCCAGTTGCGCTGCTGCAGCTTGATCGACTCCGGCCAGTCGAGGCGCTCGAGGTCGTCGACGAGGCGGTCGGCGTAGGCGGTGATACGCATCATCCACTGCGGCAGATTGCGCTTGAAGACCGGGAAGTTGCCGCGCTCGGTGCGGCCGTCGGCCGTCACCTCCTCGTTCGCCACGACAGTGCCGAGGCCGGGCGACCAGTTGACCGGAGCGTCCGACTTGTACGCGAGGCGACGGGCGTTGACGGCAGCGGCGCGCTCGGTGGCGTCCAGTTCGGCCCATGCGCGGCCGTCCGGCGTGGCGACGCGACCACTTTCGAGGGCTTCGACGAGCGTGTCGATCGGACGGGCCTTACCCGCGTCCTCGTCGTACCAGGCGTTGAAGATCTGCAGGAAGATCCACTGCGTCCACTTGTAGTAGGACGGCTCGATCGTGGCGAAGGTGCGACGCATGTCGTGCGACAGCCCGAGCTGACGCAGCTGGCGACGCATGTTGACCATGTTGTCCTCGGTCGTCTTGCGCGGGTGCTGGCCGGTCTGGACGGCGTACTGCTCTGCCGGCAGGCCGAACGCGTCGTAACCGAGGGTGTAGAGGACGTTCTTGCCCTGGGTGCGCTGGTAGCGCGCGTAGACGTCGGTGGCGATGTAGCCGAGCGGGTGCCCGACGTGCAGTCCCGCACCGGAGGGGTAGGGGAACATGTCCTGGATCATGACCTTCTCGCGCTCGGCCACGCCCTGCGGGTCGGCCCACGGCCCCGTGGGGTTGGGGGCCTCGAAGGTTCCCTGCTCCTCCCACACGTCCTGCCACTGCTTCTCGATCTGCCCCGCCAGTTCGGCGGTGTAGCGGTGGCCGTGCTCGGTGTCGCTCAAGGAAGTACCTCACTCGCGTCGTACGGCGTCAGCGCGACGCCGGATTGTTCGCCCGTCATTATGTCAGCAGCCGCCGTCGCCGCCCGGGCACCGGGCTCTGGCGACCTTCGATGTTGCCTCGGAAACGCGGCACCTGTGCCGCGGTCCCCGCTCAACATCGAAGGGTCGTCACCGCGGACGGTGACGACCCTTCGTCGTGCTGAGTCCTCGTGAGGACTCACGGAAGAACTCAGAGGTTGTTGAGCTGCTTCGCCATGGCCGACTTCTTGTTGGCGGCCTGGTTCTTGTGGATGACTCCCTTGGAGACAGCCTTGTCCAGCTTCTTCGAAGCGGCAGCAAGGGCCGTGGTAGCGGCGTCCTTGTTACCGGCCTCGACCTCGGCGCGGAACTTGCGGATCCAGGTACGCAGCTCAGCCTTGTAGGACTTGTTGCGCTCCGTACGAACAGCGTTCGTCTTGATCCGCTTCATCTGCGACTTGATGTTTGCCACGAAAACTCACTTCTTCGGTCGAATGATTCTGTCGTGAGGGCGACAGTCGGCCTCTCGGATATGGCGTGGGGACACCTGGCGATGAGAGACCGCTGGTTACTGCTTGCGTGTGCGCACGACCTGAGCCCACACGCACTCGTCCAAACTTACCAGCCGGACCCCGCGGGCACGCAATCGGCCGAAGCGCTCGGTGTCCGACCAGCTTCAGCCTCGCTCGGGCGGCGCGTGACGCTGCTTGCAGATCTCGAGCACGGCGTGCTCGACGGCGTACTGCGGATCGCGCCCGCCGCCCTTGACGGCGAAGTCGGCCGCAGCCACGGTCTGAATCGCGCGGCCCAACCTGACACCGTCCCAGCCGCGCGACGCGCCGCGGGCACGATCGATCTGCCACGGGGGCATACCGAGCTGCTTGGCGAGTTCAGCGCTGCGTCCTCCCCCGGCGGTGGCCACCTTGGCAACCTGCCGCAGCTGTGAGGCGAGGACCGCCACGACCGGAACCGGGTCGAGCCCGGAGGCGAACGCGTGACGCAGGAGTCGAAGCGCTTCGGGAGCATTGCCGGCGATGGCGGCGTCGGCAACCCGGAAGCCCGTGGCCTCGACCTTGCCCGAGTGATAGGTGGCGACGACGTTCTCGTCGACCACGCCCGTCGTGTCGTCGACGAGTTGCTTGCACGCCGCAGCCAGCTCCGACGTGTCCTTGCCCGCTGCCTCGAGCAACGCCCGCACGGCCTCGGGGGTGATCTTGCGGCGCGCGATACGGAATTCGTTCGTGATGAAGGCCGACTTGTCGCGGTCCGACTTCATGGCCGGCGCCTCGATGACGTGCGCCTTCGCCTTCTTCATCGCTTCGAGGACACGCTTGGCGCGGTTGCCGCCCTGGTGGAGGACGACGAGGTGCGCGTCGTCGAGCGGATGCTTGAGCACGTCGGAGAGTTCGTCGACGAGCGGATCGGTGGCCTCGTCGAGGTCGCGCACGACGACGACGCGGTGCCCGCCGAACAGGCTCGGCGACAGGTCCATCGTCAGCCGGCCCGGCTCGTACTCGAGCGCGTCGAGGCGGATGACCTCCGCGTCGGGGTGGCTCGAACCGAGGGCCTCGAGCACGTGGGAGAGCGCTCGTTGCGCGAGCACGCGCTCGGGGCCGGTGATGAGCACCAGCTGAGGCAGCGCCGACGATTCGTTCATGGCGTCAGCCTCTCACCGGCCACCGACAACCGGGGCGCCGACCGGTGCACCAGCGACGTGGGAAGCACACCTCGCGAGACGAACACCCCGATCGTCATGCTGCTCACAGCGCACGTCACTCCCCCGCCGGGCGGATGCCGAGTTGCGCGCAACGGGCGAGCACCGACTCCGCCGAGAGTTCGAGGTGGTCGGCCAGCTCTTCGGCTGACAGGCCCATGCTGACGCCCTCGCGCAGTTCCTCGTCGGACTCCGCCGTCCACGCCTCGCCGCCGGTGACGGCGGTTCGGGCCGTGTCGTCGACCGGAGGCGGCGTCGGCTTGGTCGGTGCCTTGATGGCGCTGGCCGTCCCCATGCCGCTGACGCCGGCTGCCGCTGCGGCGGCGAGCGCCCGCTCCTTCGCGTCCGCCGAGGAACCTGCCGACAACCCCGACGACGCTGCCGAGGACGCCGACGAAGCGCCCGACGAGCGGACGGAACTCGACCAGGGGCTGGGAACCGACGGCTGCTTCGTCGAGCGCGTACCGGCCGCCGGCGGAGGGGTGACGTCCGGGGCGTTCTCGTCGAGACGAGCGAGCGCCTTGAGGATGAGCGCACGATCGGTGGTCGGCCAGAACGGCGGCAACGAGCGCTGGAGGAAACCGGCGTAGCGGGCCGTCATCATGCGCGAGTCGAGGAACGCGACGACGCCACGGTCGTCGGTGTGCCGGATGAGGCGCCCGGCGCCCTGCGCGAGGCGCAGCGCGGCGTGGGTGGCCGAGACGGCCATGAACCCGTTGCCGCCCATCTTCGCGATGGCCTGCGAGCGAGCCGAGGCGAGGGGGTCGTCCGGTCGCGGGAACGGGATGCGGTCGATAATGACGAGTTGGAGGCTGCTTCCGGGCACATCGACGCCCTGCCACAGCGTCAGCGTGCCGAAAAGGCACGTGCGGGCGTCGGCGGCGAAGGTGCGCACGAGGGTGCCCATCTGGTCCTCGCCCTGGCACAGCACGGGGATCTCGTCGCCGAAGCGCTCCCGCATCGCCTCGGCGGCGGCCTGGGCGGCGCGCATCGAGGAGAAGAGGCCGAGCGTGCGTCCACCGGCCGCGCGCACGAGCGTCTCGATCTCGTCGAGGGCCTGCGGTGAGAGTCCGTCACGCCCGGGCGGAGGAAGGTGCTGGGCGACGTAGGCGATGCCCTGCTTGGGGTAGTCGAACGGCGAGCCGACGTCGAGGCCCTTCCACTGCGGGCCGCCCGCTCCGCGCAGGCCGAGGGTTCCGGCCACGGCGTCGAACGAGCCACCGAGTTCGAGGGTGGCCGACGTCATGACGACCGATCGCTCACCGAAGATCTTGTCCCGCATGAGCATGGCCACGCTCATCGGCGCGACACGCAGCGCGGAGACGCCGGTGCGCTGGTTGTGGGAGACCCACAGGACGTCGAGCTCCCGCTCCTCGAGGATGCGTTCGCACGTCTCGAAGATCTCGTCGATCGCGGCTCGAGCCATCTGGCGAACGCCGTCGTTGTCCTGCGGGTTCTTCGGCTTCAGTTCCGAGGCGATGGAACGTGAGGCGTCCAGAATCGTGCGCAGGGCCGCCTCGAGAACGTCGGAGACTCCGAGCAGCCGCCCTTCCTGGTGTTGCTCGAGTGCCTCGCCCAGCACCTCGGCCCCGCGCTTGAGGTCGTCGGTCTCGGCGAGGCGGCCACAGCGCTTGGCGGCCGCGTTGATCGTTCCGGTCGTCAGTTCGTCGGTGATGGTCGCGGTGACGCGGTCGACGAGCTCGTGGGCCTCGTCGACGACGAGCAAGTCGTGCTCGGGCAGCATCTGGCGCCCCTCGAAGGCGTCGATCGCCATGAAGGAGTGGTTCGTCACGACGACGTCGACCTCCTTCGCGTCGGCGCGCGCCATTTCGACGAAGCAGTCCTCGACGACGGGGCACTTGCTGCCGAGGCACTCGTGGCTCGAGACGGAGACCTGGCGCCACGCCCTCTCGGACACGCCGGGCACGAGTTCGTCGCGGTCGCCGGATTCGGTCTCGTCGGCCCACTCCCGCAGGCGCACGACCTCGCGGCCGGTGCGTCCGGCGTGTTCGTCGACCTGGCCGACGCCCATGAGCGTGCCCTCGTCGTCGTCCGGGTAGCCACCGGTGAGCTTGTGCTGGCACAGGTAGTTACGCCGCCCCTTGACGAGCGCGTACGTGGGCCGGCGCCCGAGCAGCGGTTCGAGCGCGTCGGCGAGGCGCGGCATGTCGCGATCGACGATCTGCGCCTGGAGGGCGAGCGTCGCCGTGGCCACGATGGCCGGCTTGTTCACCTCGAACGCGTGACGGATCGCGGGCACGAGGTAAGCCAGCGACTTTCCCGTGCCCGTACCCGCCTGCACGAGCAGGTGCTCGTCGCGCTCGATGGCCTCCTGGACGGCGTTCGCCATCGTCGACTGCCCCGGCCGCGGGACGCCGCCGACGCCGGAGACGGCCGCGGACATGAGTTCGTCGAGCGAGGGCAGTTCGGGCATGCGCCCACCCTATGGCAGCACCGGGACGCCCTCCGAGTCGCGACGCGGGCACGGCTGTGGAAACGACTGTGCGGGCGTCGTCCCTGTGGACGACGCCCGCACAGGCCACCGCATGCGGCTCACTCGCCGGGCAGAACCCCCGGCAGGTGCGGCGCGTGATCGGAGCAAATGTAGTGCGCCACGAGCGCCGTCCACCCCGTCTGGTGCGCGGCGCCGAGGCCGACGCCGGTGTCGCCGTGGAAGTACTCGCTGAACGTGACGTGCTCGTCCCACAGCGGCCCGTTCGGGTACTCACGCTGGTCGCCCGGGCGGCCGTTGGGTCCGAGACGGAAGAGATTGACGAGCCGGTCCTCGAGGTCGGAGACGATCTCGGACAGCTTGACCATCCGCCCCGATCCGGTTGGGTACTCGTACTCGACGTCGCCCTCCGCCGACGCGGCGTACAGACGCAGCGAGTCGACGACGAGGAAGTTGACCGGGAACCACACCGGCCCACGCCAGTTGGAGTTGCCGCCGAACAGGTCGATGTCGGACTCTCCGGGGGTGTAGCGGATCGACATCGAGCGTCCGCCGATCTCCGCCGTGTACTCCTCGCGGTAGGCCGCGGACAGCGAACGGATACCGAACTCGGAGAGGAACTCGTTCTCGTCGAAGAGTCGTTCGAGCAGCAGGCCGCGGCGTCGCTTGGAGATGAGCGTCAACGTCAGCTTCTCGCCGCCGGAGTCGGCCTCGGCCTGCGTGATGGCCTTCATCATGGCCGGCTCGCGCTCCATCATCCACTCGACCTCGCGCACGAAGTCGGGCAGTTCGTGCTGCACCCAACTCGGGGCGATGAGCACGGCCATGAGCGGCAGCAGGCCGACCATCGAGCGAACGCGCAGCTGGATGATCTCGCCGTCCTCGCGCTGGAGGGCGTCGTAGAAGAAGCCGTCCTCCTCGTTCCACAGGCTCGACACCTTCTCCGGCGTCGTGCGGTCCATCGCGTGGGCAAGGTTGATGAAGTACTGCAGGAACGTCGTGGCCGTGTTGTCGTAGGCCCGCTCGTGGCGCGCGAGTTCGAGGGCCATGCGCAGCATCGACAGCGAGAAGAACGCCATCCAGCTCGTCGCGTCGGACTGCTCCAGCTTGTAGCCCGGGGGCACGGCGGTCGAGCGGTCGAACAGCGCGATGTTGTCCATGCCGAGGAAGCCGCCCTCGAAGAGGTAGGAGCCCTCGGCGTCCTTGCGGTTGACCCACCACGAGAAATTGAGAAGCAGCTTGTTGAAGACCTGGATGAGGAAGGCCTGGTCCTGTCCGCCGTCGATGGCGTAGACCTGCCAGCAGGCCCACGCGTGGACGGGCGGGTTGACGTCCTCGAAGGCCCATTCGTACGCGGGCAGCTGACCGTTGGGGTGCTGGGCCCACTCCCGGCACATGAGCACGAGCTGGTGCTTGGCGAACTCGGGGTCGATGTGCGCGAGCGGCACGGTGTGGAACGCCAGATCCCACGCGGCGAACCAGGGGTACTCCCACTCGTCCGGCATCGAGATGACGTCGGCCAGGGCGAGGTGGCGCCAGCCGACGTTGCGTCCGTGTCGGCCCTCGACGCCGGTGACGCGCTCACGCGGCGGCGCCTTGACGGCCGGGTCGCCCTCGAGCCATTCCTCGACGTAGTAGCGGTAGAGCTGCTTGCCCCACAAGAGGCCCGCGAAAGCGCGACGGGCAATGTGACGGTCGTCGTCGCTCACCGTGGCCGGGATGACCGCGGCGTAGAACTCGTCGGCCTCCTCGGCGCGCACCCGACGGACGATGTCGAAGCCCTCACCGAAGGCCGGGTCGCCGGGCACCGGCTCCTGGTGGGCGGTTCCCTTGGGCTGGTGGGCGCTCGAGCGCCCGACGCCGCGCAGACGCAGCCGCACGGTGACGCTCTCACCCGGCGCGATGGCCTCGAAGTGGTACCAGAAGCCGACCTTCGTGCCGTGGTCGAGGCGGATGCCGTCGCTCTCCCCCGACACGATGCGCTGGTTGATGCCGTCCTTCGTCAGCTCACGAGGGTTGGTCTCCGCGCCGAACACGGCGATCTCGTTCGTCTCGTTGTCACAGAAGATGATGCGCGGCTCGCCGTCGGCGTGCAGTTCGTAGTCGCCGAGCCAGCCGTGTTCGGCGCGCACGCAGTTCTCCGTGACGAGGGAGATCGAGGGTTCACGCTCGTCTCGTCCCCACGACCACGTGTTGCGGAACCACGCCTGCGGCACGAAGTCGAGCGGCGCGGCGACGGGGCCGTGGTTCGTCGCGGTGTACTCGAGGCAGATGTCGGTCGGGTTCGCCTTGGCGTGCGTGACCTCGATGTCGAAGAAGCGGTTCTCGTCGAAGACTCCCGTGTCGATGAGCTCGTACTCGTCGTCGGTTCGCCCGCGCGAGGCGGCCTCGGCGCGCAGGTGGTTGTACGGGAACGCGGCCTGTGGGTAGCGATAGAGCCACGTGCCGTAGGAGTGGGTGGGGGTGGCGTCGGTGGGCCACCAGACCTCCTTGACGTCCTCGCCGTGGTTGCCTTCACCGTTCGTCAGGCCGAACAGACGTTCCTTGAGGCGGTCGTCCTCACCGTTCCACAACGCCAGCGAGACGTTGAAGAACCCGAAGCGGTCGCACAGACCCGCCAGTCCGTCCTCGCCCCAGCGGTAGGCGCGCTGGTGGGCGTGGTCGAACGGCAGGTAAGCCCACGCGTTGCCGTCGGCAGAGTAGTCCTCACGGACCGTGCCCCACTGGCGAGCGGCCATGTACGGCCCCCACAGGCGCCACGGGTCGCTGTCCTTCGGTGCCTGGGCCAGACGGCGGTGTTCGGCGGTGGCCGTGGTGCGGGAAGACGAACTCACGAGCGCATCCTATTGAGGCCCGCTGGGGTGCGACGAATCCGTGGCGCGACGCTCAGGCGACGCTGGACGTCAGGTACGGCTCCAACTCGCCGGCCAGTTCCTTCGTCACCTTGGCGTGCACGTGGGTGCCCTCGGGCCGGTGCTCGACGCCGAGCACGTCACCGTCGGCGTGCACGCGGCTGAGGAGGTCACCTCGCTCGTACGGCAGCAGGAGTTCGACCCGCACGTCGGGGTGGGGCAGTTCGTCGGCGATGAGTTGCAGCAGTTCGGGCAGCCCCTCGCCGGTACGAGCCGACACGGCGATGCAGTGCTTCTCGTGGCGCATCAGGCGGTCGATGACGTCGGGGGCGGCGATGTCGGCCTTGTTGATGACGATGACTTCCTTGACATCGCTCGCGTCGACGTCGGCGAGCACCTCGCGCACCGCGGAGATCTGCGACTCCGGGTCGGGGTGGGAGCCGTCGACGACGTGCAGGAGCAGGTCGGCGTCGGCCACTTCCTCCAGCGTCGAGCGGAAGGCCTCGACGAGTTGGTGCGGCAGGTCGCGCACGAAGCCGACGGTGTCGGCCAGCGTGTAACCGCGCCCGTCCGGCGTCTCGGCGCGGCGGACCGTCGGGTCGAGCGTGGCGAACAGCTGGTTCTGCACGAGCACACCGGCGTTGGTGAGGCGGTTGAGGATCGAACTCTTGCCGGCGTTCGTGTAACCGGCGATGGCGACGCTCGGCACGTTGTTGTTGCGGCGCCCGCTGCGCTTGGTGTCGCGGGTCGTCTTCATCTCCGCGATCTCGCGGCGCAGCTTGGCCATGCGCGTGTTGATGCGACGGCGGTCGAGTTCGATCTTCGTCTCACCCGGACCGCGCGACCCCATGCCCTGGCCACCCGCGGCCTGACCACCGGCCTGACGCGACATCGACTCACCCCAACCGCGAAGACGCGGCAGGAGGTACTGCATCTGAGCCAGCTCGACCTGGGCCTTGCCCTCCTTGCTCTTCGCGTGCTGGGCGAAGATGTCGAGGATGAGCGCGGTGCGGTCGATGACCTTCACCTTGACGACGTCCTCGAGGGCGCGGCGCTGGCTCGGGGCGAGTTCGCCGTTGGCGATGACGGTGTCGGCGCCTTCGGCGACGACGATCTCCTTGAGTTCCTCGGCCTTGCCCTTACCGAGCCAGGTGCCCGGGTCGGGGCGCAGGCGACGCTGGACGACGCCCGCGAGCACCTGGGAGCCAGCCGTCTCCGCGAGAGCGGCGAGCTCACGCAGGGAGTTCTCGGCGTCCTCGCTCGAACCCTCGGACCAGACGCCCGCCAGGACGACGCGCTCGAGGCGCAACTGGCGGTACTCGACCTCGGAGACGTCCTCGAGCTCCGTCGACAGGCCGTGCACACGGCGCAGAGCGGCGCGCTCTTCGCGCTCGATCTGGTCACCGTCGTAGGAGTCGACGACAAATCCGCGGTCGTCGTAGACGACCGTTGCGTCGTCGCCGTCCGCAAGCGCCTGGGCTCGGCGGGAAAGGAAGTCGGCGGGGTTGCGCTCGTTCAGGGCTGATCCTCACGTTGTACGTCGTTGCGGTCGAGGTGACGCGCAGAGTTCGATCGTTGCAGGGTTCAACGAGCGAGGCCAGCGATTTACTCCCGCGGTTGCGACGCGCCCGGGCGGAGTTCTCCGCTCCCGCGCCGGTTCTCGAGCCAATGCGGCGGTCGTAGGCTGTGCCGTGATGAGCGATCACTACTTCTCTGCGGAGCCGGCGTCACCCGACGAACGGCGCACCCTCACCTTGCGCCTGGCCGGGCGCAGCGTCGCCATGCAGACCGCACCCGGTGTCTTCTGCCCCGACCGTCTCGACTCGGGCACTGCTGTTCTTCTCAACCACGCACCGGCGCCGCCCGAGGCAGGCACTTTCCTGGACATGGGGTGCGGCTGGGGGCCGATCGCGACGACGCTCGCGTTGGAGAGCCCGGATGCGCACGTGTGGGCGGTGGACGTCAACGAACGCGCCCTCGACCTGTGCGCGACGAACGTTGCGGCTCAGGGGTGTTCAAACGTGACGACCGCTCGCCCGTCGCAGGTTCCGGCCGACGTTCGGTTCGATCTCATCTGGTCCAACCCGCCGATCAGGGTGGGCAAGAAGGTGCTGCACTCCATGCTGCTCACGTGGCTACCCCGCCTCGTCGTCGGCGGGCGCGCCTACCTCGTCGTCCAGCGCAACCTCGGCTCGGACTCACTGGCGAAGTGGCTCGTGGAGCAGTTGGGCGACGCCTACGAGGTCACGCGCCTGACATCGGTCAAAGGCTTCCGCATTCTCGAAGTCGTGCGCACGTCCGACGGCGGACCTACGCCCTTGGAGGCTGTGGAGGACACCGGAGCGCCGGCGTCGAACACCGACATCTAGGCCGCTGAGCGGCGCGCGGATGCGCCCTCGCTGACCAGGTTTCCCGTTGGGACGCAGACTGTTTCGCCGACCAGACTTCGAGCGTTGCTCGACCCTTCGACTCAGCGTTGCGGCAGGTCGACCTCACCGTCGGCGACAAGCTGAGCCGGACCCGAGAGCGCAACCTCGTCGCCCTTGATGTGCACGCCGAGCGTGCCGCCGAGGACGTCGACCTTCCAGTCGAGCTGGCCCTCGGGCTTGCCGCCCCACCACCACGTCGCGATGGCCGCGGCCGCAGCGCCGGTGCCGCACGAGCGCGTCTCGCCGCTGCCGCGCTCGTGCACGCGCATGCTGATGTGGGCGTGCTCGATCGCATGGACGAACTCGACGTTGCTGCCGTGCTCCGGGTGAGGGTCGACGTGCGGTGCCTCGTGCAGCTCGAGGGAGCCCAGGTGCACCGACGGAGGTAGCGCGACGACGGTGTGCGGGTTGCCGAGGTCGAGGCTGAGCGCGGGCAAGGGGTCGGGCGAACCGTGGACCTGGACGACGGAGTCCATACCGCGGCGCTCGGCCTCCTCTTCCCGGGCGAGGCGCCACTGGCCGAGCTCGACGGCCCAGCCGTGCGGGACGGCCACCATCTCCTTGACGCCGGCGCGCGTCGCGATGGCGAACTGCTCGCTCGCGACGAGTCCGCGCGAGCGCAGGTATTCGGCGAAGACGCGCGTTCCGTTGCCGCACATCTCGGCGAGCGACCCGTCGGCGTTGCGGTAGTCCATGAACCACTCAACCTCTCCGGCGAGCGCCGCGACCTCGGGCACCGCAGCCGTGCGCACGACGCGGATCATGCCATCGCCGCCAATGCCGGCGCGGCGGTCACACAGGAAGGCGACGTCGTCGACGCTGAGGTCGAGGGTGCCGTCATGATCGGGCACGAGGACGAAGTCGTTCTGCGTGCCGTGGCCCTTGGTGAATGGAATGCGCGTCACGCGCTCATCGTGTCACACCCCCGTCGGACCAGTACCCGCCGGATGCGACGTCGCTCGGACTTGACTAGCACAAGAAATGCTTCACTTCAGCCTTTAAAGAAATATGCCCAATCAGGCTCAGGAACCATTTCGATCTCCATCACCCCACTTGCAATGAAATGAACGGCTGCGGCGGTTGCAGAGTGCAGGTACCTCATCACCATCGAAAATGGGGCACAGCGGCGGCTCATCACAAACAGTGGCGATGAGGAGACAACAACCTCGCATTCCGAAGGGAACTCGCCGGAACTCGCGTCGGTGTCGAATGTCAGACGCAACCACGGCGCATTCTTTGCTTCTTCCGAAGCGGAAGATGCCCGACTGCGCAGCGTCTCCAACTCGACCGCCCCAGGGCCTGGATTCATCGGGATGAGTTCATAGTGTTTATCTCGAACAGCGATGTCGTTAAGCAGGGAAAGACCCCGCGTGACATCATTGTCGCTCTTCAGCGGCTGCAGTTGCTCAACGCGGTCAAGCAGGGTTGCGGGCATAGAACTTAGCCACTTGCGCGCATTCCGCCATTCCTTTCCACTCCCAGCGATGGGAAACTGAACCTTCCGAATGTCCACGGGCACAGCCCCTTCCAACATGCACACCTGTTGCATGAGATGATCCAAGGCTGCACGAAGGTCATGGACGGCGTGACCGAACCGCACGGCCCAATCCGTGGGGAACTTGGGCAGATCGGGTTCAGCAACGGTGAGGACGACCTCCGTCCCGGTCGAAGCTACCCAGGCGGGCGCCCACGTGGACGAATGGCTCACGAATTTCGATATATCAGACTCCAGGCTCCGAAATATGGCGGCAGCACTTGCTAATCGAACTGGGACATCCGAGGAAATTTCGAAAGAGACATTTTCACTCACCGCATCGTTTCCCACTCTTCGAGGCGCGAGAACGATCAACCACCCGCGCTTGAGAATGGCTCACGGCGACTCCGTGCCGCGCCGGGCTGTAGCCGTCGACCTCCGCCATGGCGCGGGCGAGGAGATCGGGTGCGTCGTAGGGCAGCCACACCGGCCGCGGATCCGGGCGGAACCAAGCGCGCTGACGACGGGCGAACTGGCGCGTCGCGATCGCCGCCGCCTCCTTCGCGGCCCGCTCGTCGAGAAGGCCGTCGAGGTGCTCGAGCGCCTGGGAGTAGCCGATGGCCCGGCTCGCCGTCCGCCCGTTGCGCAGGCCTCGGGCGTCGAGTTCACGCACCTCGTCGAGCAACCCGCACTCCCACATGAGATCGACACGTCGCTCGATGCGGGTCACGAGTTCCGTCGGGTCGGCCTGGAGGCCGAGCACGATCGTCGGTTCGAGGAAGGTTTTCGTCGGCGCCGTGGCGCTGAAGGGGCGTCCGGTCAACGCGATCACCTCGAGCGCGCGCACGACCCTGCGCCCGTTGCTCGCAAGGATGTCGGCAGCCGCCGCGGGATCCTGCTCGGCCAACTCCCGGTGAAGGGCGCCTGAGCCCTCGTCCTCGAGGCGCTGCTCGAAGTGGGCTCGTACCTGCGGATCGGTCGGCGGGATCTCCAGGACGTCGAGCGCGGCCCGCAGGTAGAGGCCGGAGCCGCCCACGACGATCGGAACGTTGCCGCGAGCCAGCACCCCTTGAATGTCGGCCCGAGCCTCGCGCTGGAAGCGCGCGATCGTCGCCTCGTCGAGGATGTCGAGGGTGTCGATCTGGTGGTGCCGGATGCCGCGCCGCTCCCCCACAGGCAGCTTGGCCGTACCGATGTCCATACCGCGGTAGAACTGCGACGCATCCGCGTTGACGATCTCGCCGCCGAGTCGCTCGGCAAGGTCGAGCGAGAGATCGCTCTTGCCGGTTGCCGTCGGGCCGACGACGGCGATGACGCGCGGTCGCACGAGCGCTCGATCGGTACCGGGGGTGTTCACGCGCCTATTCTCCCAAAGCTCGGAGCACGCTTGCACCAGCCGCGCACGGCGGTGCTTACGCCGCGGCGGGAGTCGGCGCCTGGCCCGCGCGACGCCACAGGGTGAGGGCGAGACCGAGCGCCGCGAGGACGGCGGCAAGCACGAGGACGAGCGTCCCGCCCCATCCCAGCGTGGCGAAGGGCCACCCGGCCAGCGCACCGATGACGGACGAGCCCGTGTAGTAACCGAACAGATAGAGCGAGCTCGCCTCGGCGCGATGGTGCGTTGCGAGGGCCGTGACCCACCCGCTCGCGCTCGCGTGGGCCGCGAAGAATCCACCGGTGAACGCCAGCATGCCGACGAGCAGCGTCGCGAGGTTGTCGAACCAGGTGAGGAGCAGGCCGAGAGCCATCGTCAGGGTCGAGACGGCGAGTACCGGCCCGCGACCGTATCGGTCGGCCAAGCGTCCGGCCCAGGCGGACGTGAGCGTGCCCGACAGGTAGAGGCAGAACACGAGGCCGACCACGGCCTGCGGCAGAGCGAAGGGCTCGCGCAGGAGGCGGAACCCCAGCACGTTGTAGATCGAGACGAAGCCGCCCATGAGGAGGAAGGCAACAGCCACGAGTGCCATGATGCGCGGGTTGCGCAGGTGGTGGGCCAGATTGGCGCTCGACGCGCGAAGGCCGATCCGCTTGGGTTCGAAGAAGCGGCTCGCCGGAGCGAGCTTCACGAAGAGGGCGGTGAACGCCAGCGCGACGACGGCAGCCGCTTCGAGCGCCCACCGCCACGTCGTGACGTCGAGCGCGAACGAGGCCACGATGCGTCCGGCCAGCCCACCGATCGTCGTCCCTGCGATGTAGCGGCCCATGGCCGTTCCGAGGGACGCGCCGTCCACCTCCTCGGCGAGGTAGGCCATGGCGACGGCGGGCACACCGGCGAGGGTCAGGCCCTGGAGGGCACGGCCGGCGAGGACGACCTCGAGCGAGGTCGCGAGAGGAATGAGCAGGCCGATGATCGCGGAGAGCAACGCCGAGGCGACCATGACGCGGCTGCGTCCGAAGCGTTCCGAGAGGATGCTGGCCGGAACGATGGCGAAGGCGAGCACACCGGTCGTCGCGCTGACGGCGAGGGCCGCCACGGCCGGGGCCGCATCGAACTCACGCGAGAGGTCGGGCAGGACGGCCTGCGCCGAGTACATCGACACGAAGGTCGCCATACCGGCCGCGAAGAGCGCCGTCGTGATGCGGGTATAGCCGGCGTCGCCGCGCACATAGCCCCGCGGTGCATCGGCGTGCTGTGCCGCCCCGTGCTGCTCGGTCTCCGCTGTCGCTGTCATGTCCCTCACTCTGCGCCGGGCGACCCACATACGGAAATACGTTCTCAATGCCACACTGATGCACATGACGCATGAACAGGATGCGGAGGTTCTCTCAGGTCACAGCTGGATCGTGACCCTGGCCGAGGTGGAGAACGTCACCGATGCCGCGGCGATGCTCGGGACGACCCAGCCGACCCTCTCCCGGAGGCTTGCGACGCTCGAATCAGCGCTCGGAGCGTCGTTGTTCGATCGACCGGGGCGGCGGCTGCGCCTCAACGACGCCGGACGCATCTACGTCGACGCGGCCCGCCGCGCGGACTTCACCATGGCCGTCGCCCGCGCGCGCATCGCCGAGATGCACGGGGGCGACGACGAACTGCGCCTCGGCTTCCTCCACAGTTTCGGCCCCTGGCTCGTGCCCCACCTGCTCGGCCACGTGCGTCGCAGTCACCCGCACGCACGCTTCCAACTCGTGCAGGACGCCGCCGAGACGATCTGTCGCCTCGTGCGCGAAGGTGACCTCGACGTCGGGATCGTCTCCCCGAAGCCGCGCGTGGAGGAAGGCCTCCAATGGCGCTCTCTCATCCAGCAACCGATCGCCCTGGCCGTTCCCGAAGACCACCCGTTGGCCTCACGCGGGGAAGTGACGCTACGCGACGCAGCCGAGGAAACCTTCGTCACCATGCCGGCTCACTACGGCATGCGACGCGTGCTCGACGAGGCCTGCGCCGAGGCCGGATTCCGCCCGCGTCTGGGGACCGAGTGCCAGGAGTTGGGTACGGTGCGCGGGCTCGTCGAAGCGGGGCCGGGCGTAGCCCTGCTCCCCCGCGAACAGCGTCGATCAGGCGCGGACGGTGTGCGCCTCGTGACTCTGTGCGACCCGGCACTCACGCGCGAGATCGGCATCGTGCGCGCCGCCGATCGGGTGCTCCCCGCCGTGGCACGTTCGCTCGCCGACGCGGAAGCGCCCCCACTACCTTTCGGGCAGTAGGGGCGCGTGGCGTGGGATGCGGAGCGGCGTCAGCCGATGTCGCAGGCGGGGGCGCTCGGCGCCGGGGTATCCGGCTTGCCGATCGACGGCATGCCGAGCGCGACGGCGGGCTTGGCCGCGCCGGCCGGCGTTCCCGCTGAGGCCGCGTCCTGCAGAGCCTGCCAGGCGTCGCCGCCGCGAGTGCGACGCACGTCGTACGTGCCCCCATCGAGACCGGAGTCCGCGACGAGGTGGTGCGGCGCACCGTAGGTGACCTCGACCGTCACCATGTCGCCCGGGCGGGGGCGCTCGGCTCCCTCGGGAACGGCGAAGTGGACGAGACGGTTGTCGCGGGCACGGCCCGACCTGCGGTTGGTCTCGGCGTCCTTGCGGCCCTCGGCCGGGGCGACGAGCACCTCGACCGTGCGACCCTCCTGCTCACGGTTGCCCGCCCAGGAGACGCGCTCCTGGAGCTCGATGAGGCGCTCGAAGCGCTCCTGCACGACTTCCTTGGGGATCTGGCCGTCCATCGTGGCCGCCGGGGTGCCGGGGCGAATGGAGTACTGGAACGTGAACGCGGAGCTGAAGCGCGACTTCTCGACGACGTCGAGCGTGCCCTGGAAGTCCTCCTCCGTCTCGCCGGGGAAGCCGACGATGATGTCGGTGGTGATGGCGGCGTCGGGCATGCGCTCGCGCACCTTGTCGATGATGCCGAGGAACTTCTTGCTGCGGTAGCTGCGACGCATGTCCTTGAGCACCTTGTCACTGCCCGACTGCAGGGGCATGTGCAGGCTCGGCATGACGTTCGGCGTCTCGGCCATGGCCTCGATGACGTCGTCGGTGAAGGCGGCGGGGTGCGGACTCGTGAACCGGACCCGCTCGAGGCCTTCGATCTCACCGCAGGCGCGCAGCAGCTTGCTGAAGGCCTGGCGGTCGCCGAACTCCACGCCGTAGGTGTTGACGTTCTGGCCGAGCAGGGTGATCTCGACGACGCCCTGGTCGACGAGTGCCTTGACCTCGTTGAGGATCTCGCCGGGTCGGCGGTCCTTCTCCTTGCCGCGCAACGCGGGCACGATGCAGAACGTGCAGGTGTTGTTGCAGCCCACCGAGATGGAGACCCAGCCCGAGTAGGCAGAGTCACGGCGCGTCGGCAGCGTCGAGGGGAAGACCTCGAGGGATTCGAGGATCTCGACCTGCGCCTCGGCGTTGTGGCGCGCGCGCTCGAGCAGCACCGGCAGGGAGCCGACGTTGTGCGTTCCGAAGACGACGTCGACCCAGGGGGCGCGGCTGACGATGTCGGAGCGGTCCTTCTGCGCGAGGCAGCCACCGACGGCGATCTGCATGCCCGGCGTCTTGTCCTTGACCGGGCGCAGGTGGCCGAGGTTGCCGTACAGCTTGTTCGAGGCGTTCTCACGCACCGCGCACGTGTTGAACACGACGAGGTCGGGGTTCTCCGGGCGCTCGGTGTCGGGCACCGCAGCGAAGTCGGTGTACCCGGCCTGCTCGAGCAGCCCCGAGATGCGCTCGGAGTCGTGGACATTCATCTGGCACCCGTGGGTGCGCACCTCATACGTCTTAGCCATGGCCCATCGATTCTAGTGCGCCTCGTCGGGTGCGGCCGAACCCTGGATTTCCTTGATGACCGACCACACGAGCGAAGGCGGATATCCCTTGCGGGCGAGGAGCCCGGCGAGACGCCTCGTCTGCGTCTGTTCGTCGAGGCGCGACATCGTTGTCATCTTCTTGCGCGCGAGTTGGAGGGCGACGGCGCGCTCGGCGTCGTCGTCGACCTGTTCGAGGGCGCCCTCGGCCACCTCGGGGGTGATGCCCTTGCGCTTGAGCTCCTGCACGAGCGCCTTGCGCGCCAGTCCGCGGGAGGCGACCTGTGAACGCACGAGCATGCCCGCGTAGGCCTCGTCGTCGACGAGCTTCACGTCCTCCATGCGGTCGAGCACGGCTTCCGCCACGTCGTCGTCGACCTCCTTCTCGCGCAGCTTGTCCGCGAGCTGCGCTCGACTCTTCGGGGCGGCCGTGAGCTGACGCAGAACGATCTCGCGAGCAAACCCCAGCGGATCCTTCTCGCGCTCGGCCGCCTCCTCCTCGCGGCGCTTCTGCGCCCGCTTCTCCCGGCGCTCGGCCTTCTCGGCCCACGTGAGCTGCTTCTTCTTACGCCCCTTGCCCTTGGCGCCACGGCCCGACGACCGTGCGCCCTCGCCGAAGGACGAACTCGAGGAGCCTCGCCGACCGGCCGAAGACGACTGCTCATCATCGCGAGGCTCGAAACCACCCGATGCCGGGCTCGAGCGCTCCTCACCCCAGGTGGTCGATGCGTCGAAGCTCGCCTCGACGACGTCGGAGGGGTCGATGAAGTCGGGCAGCCCCAGAGACTGCCCGACGTCGTCAGGTCGGTGGTTCATGCGCGTGCACGAGTCGGCGCGCGCCGGGTTACCGGTCGCGCGCCGGCGTCGATCAGAAGTCGACCGCAACCTCGGCGTCGATCGGCGCATCCGGGTCGAGAACGCCTGCCGCGTCCTCGGCGTCCGGGTCGGCGAGGATGCCCAGCTTCCGCTTGATCTTCAGCTCGAGCTCGTCGGTGAGCTGCGGGTTGTCCTTGAGGAAGTTGCGGGCGTTCTCCTTGCCCTGACCGAGCTGGTCTCCTTCGTACGTGTACCAAGCACCAGACTTGCGCACGAAGCCCTGCTCGACACCCATGTCGATGAGACCACCCTCACGGGAGATGCCCTGGCCGTAGAGGATGTCGAACTCGGCCTGCTTGAACGGCGGAGCGACCTTGTTCTTGACGATCTTGGCGCGGGTGCGGTTACCCACGGGCTCCGAACCGTCCTTGAGCGTTTCGATGCGGCGCACGTCGATGCGAACCGAGGCGTAGAACTTGAGCGCCTTACCACCGGTGGTCGTCTCCGGGGAGCCGAACATGACACCGATCTTCTCGCGCAGCTGGTTGATGAAGATCGCCGTCGTGCCGGTGGAGTTGAGCGCACCCGTGATCTTGCGCAGCGCCTGGGACATGAGGCGCGCCTGCAGACCGACGTGGCTGTCGCCCATCTCGCCCTCGATCTCGGCGCGGGGCACGAGTGCGGCGACCGAGTCGATGACGATGATGTCGAGCGAACCGGAGCGGATGAGCATGTCGGCGATCTCGAGCGCCTGCTCACCGGTGTCGGGCTGGCTGACGAGGAGCGAGTCGGTGTCGACGCCCAGCTTGCGGGCGTACTCCGGGTCGAGCGCGTGCTCGGCGTCGATGAAGGCGGCGATGCCGCCGGACTTCTGGGCGTTGGCCACGGCGTGCAGCGCGACGGTCGTCTTACCGGACGATTCCGGGCCGTAGATCTCCACGACACGACCACGCGGAAGACCGCCGATACCGAGCGCGACGTCGAGCGCGATCGAGCTGGTCGGGATGACCTCGATGGGCGGGCGCACGTCCTCACCGAGGCGCATGATCGAGCCCTTGCCGTGAGCCTTCTCGATCTGAGCCATCACGGTGTCGAGCGACTTCATCTTGTCGCCGCCTGGGGAAGTGGTGGGAGCCTGGGACTTGGCCATGGCGTTCTCCTTCGTCGAATCGTGGATGAGCGCGCCTACAGACGATCGAGCCCTCGGTCCACGTGCGGGTGACCTGGTGTCGAATCAGACGCTAGAGGCGAACACCGACAACCCCGCAATGGCAGCCCACGCACGTTGTGGACGGGGGTTCCCCGGCGTCGCATCTGTGGATGACGATACACGAAAGTTAGAACACGCGTTCGATCACGTGCAGCGTGGCGTGGCGGGAGGCGTCCCGGCTACTCGAAGGGGCGCTCGACGATGGGGAGATCCTCACCCAGACGGCGCGACTCCGGCACCTCGAAGGCGTCGCACACGGCCTCCCACACGCGGCGCGCGGGTACCCCCTCGGCGAGCGCCTCGTTCGCGGTGCGCCCGCCGAGGTCGGTGAGCACGTGGCTCGAGGCGACCATCGGGCCGTAGGCATCACCGAACTCGCCGAGCATCAGACGATTGAACTCACTCTCACGCACTCCCCCAGACTCTCCCGCCCGCACTCGGTTCGCCAAACGAGCGCCTTGCCCGACGGCCGACCTCCCCAACTCCGCGGACGCGCCACGTCCCTGCGTGCCAGGGTGGAGAACATGCTGGAACGTACGCCCGCCCATGTCCGCCCCGGAACCCGAGTGCTCGTCACCGGCGCTGCACGTGGCATCGGAGCCGCGCTGGCCACGCAACTCGCCTCCCACGGCGCACGTGTCGCGTTCACCGGTATCGAGCCCGACGCGCTCGAAGCGGCTGCTTCGGCCGCCGACAGCCCTTCGTACGCACTCGATGTCAGCGACCGTGACGCCGTCGACGAGGTCGTCGATCGCGTCGCAGCCGACTTCGGCGGCCTCGACGTCGTCGTCGCGAACGCCGGCATCGCACGGCAACTGCCGATGACGGGCGGCGACCCGAGTGTCATGGAGCGCATGCTCGAGGTCAACACCCTCGGCGCGTACTACACGGCCCGCGCGGCCGCGCGACACGTGGCGCACCCCGGCGGCTACCTCCTCATGACGTCCTCGCTCGCGGCCGCGGTGCACCTACCGTTGCTCGGTGCGTACTCGGCGTCGAAGGCGGCCGTCGAGGCGGTCGGCGACACCCTACGCATCGAACTGCGCCCCAACGGAGCCCGCGTCGGCGTCGCCTATTTCGCCGAACTCGACACAGAGATGACCTCCCGCGGGTTCGACACGGGAGCAGCGCACGCCCTGCTCGGGTCCCGGGGCACGTTGAGTGGCCTCGGCTCCCTGCCCCAGGCCGTCGACCGCATCGAACGCGGTATCGCCCGCCGTTCTCGCACCGTCTGCGCCCCGGCGTGGGTGCGCCCTGTCGTCCCGCTGCGTCATCTGGCCCAGCGTGCCGTCGAGTTGCGGGGCTTTCCCAACCTGCGCGAAGCCCTCGAGGTGGCCCGCAGCGAGGACGCCCCGTGGACGACTCCGCAGCCCGACGGCAGGCCGAGCGCACGTCACGGGGAGCACGCACGATGACGGCGCGCATCGCACCCGGCGGCCGTCGCGAGATCGGAGCCGTCGCCTGGCTGGGCTCGCGGATCGCGGGTCGGGTCACAGGAACCGAGCCACCGGCCTTCATCACGACGCTCGGGCGGGGACGGCGGCAGTTCTGGGGGTGGCTCGCGTTCGCCGGTTCACTCATGCCGTTCGGCACGCTGACGCGGCGCGAGAGCGAGTCGGTCATCCTGCGCGTCGCGGCCGTCACTGGGTGCGCCTACGAGAGCGCCCACCACCGTCACCTCGGCGAGCGCGCGGGCTTGAGCGCGGCCCAGGTCGACGACGCCGACGACACGGGCGACCTCAGCCCGGCGCTGTGGAGCGAGCGGGAACTCACAGTGCTCGCAGCCGCGGACGAGGTGGCCCGCACGGGTGACCTCACCGGCGCGACCTGGCAGCGAGTGCGCGGTCAGCTCAGTGAGCGCGAGGCCATCGAACTCGTCCAGCTCACCAACCACTACGTCATGCTCGCCACGACGCTGCGTGTGCTGCGCGTCGAACCGGATGCGCCCCGACGCACGGCGTGATTGAGAGCCCACCGACGCCGGTGGCGCTTCGGGTATACACCGCGACGACGGGGTTGTCGGCGGCTCGTGGGAGGCTGCCGTCATGAGCAGTTCCGTCGTCGAGCGTTTCTCCCCTGCCACGCGTGAGTGGTTCACGGGAACGTTCGGCGAGCCCACTCCCGCGCAGGAGGGCGCGTGGGAATCCATCAGTGAAGGTCGGCACACGCTGGTCGTCGCCCCGACCGGTTCGGGCAAAACCCTCAGTGCGTTCCTCTGGGCGCTCGATCGGCTCGCGAGCACGCCGCGCCCCGACGACGTGGACCGTCGCTGCCGAGTGCTCTACGTCTCGCCGATGAAGGCCCTCGCCGTCGACGTGGAGCGCAACCTGCGCTCACCGCTCGTCGGCATCAGGCACGCCAGCACGCGCCTCGGCCTCGAGGAGCCGGATCTCGGCGTCGCCGTCCGCTCGGGCGACACGACGCCGGCGGAGCGCCGCGCGTTCTCGTCGCGCTCGGCGGACGTTCTCATCACGACGCCGGAATCGCTGTTCCTCCTCCTCACGAGTAGCGCCCGCGAGCGCCTGCGGGGCGTCGAGTACGTCATCGTCGACGAGATCCACGCCGTCGCCGGCACCAAACGCGGAGCGCACCTCGCCGTGACGCTCGAGCGGCTCGATGCGTTGCTCGACTCTCCGGCACAGCGCATCGGGTTGTCGGCGACGGTCAGCCCGGTGAGCGAGGTGGAGCGCTTCCTCGCGGGCGGCCGCCCGGTCACGACGGTGCAGCCGCCCAGCACGAAGAACTGGGAGCTCGACGTCGTCGTGCCCGTGGAGGACATGGCCGACCTCGCGACGACGCCCACACCGGACGCCGAGGCCTCGTACGACGATCACGCGCCCGAGGCAACGGCCTCCATCTGGCCCCACGTGGAGGAGCGCATCGTCGACCTCGTGGCCTCGCACACCTCGACGCTGGTGTTCGCCAACTCTCGGCGCCTCGCCGAACGCCTCACGGCGAGACTCAACGAGATCTGGAGCGAACGCCTCGAGGCGGCCGAGGCCGAGCGTGCCACGAGCGCAGGGGAATCCGGGGGCCCCGGTGACCCCGCAGACGCGCACGAGCCGGAAGCCGACGCTGATTCCGGGGAGTTCATGCACGGGTACGACGCCCGGGCGAGCAAGCCGGCCGCCCAACTCATCGGTGGGGCGGGCACGAGCCGAGGCGCTCCGGCGGTCCTGGCCCGCGCGCACCACGGCTCCGTGAGCAAGGACGTGCGCGCCGACATCGAGACCGAACTCAAGGCCGGGCGCCTGCCGGCCGTCGTCGCCACGAGTTCGCTGGAACTCGGCATCGACATGGGCGCCATCGACCTCGTCGTCCAGGTGGAGTCGCCGCCGAGCGTGGCGAGCGGCCTGCAGCGCATCGGACGCGCGGGCCACCAGGTGGGTGCGACGAGCCACGGTGTGCTCTTCCCGAAGTACCGTGGCGACCTCCTCTCGGCAGCTGTCGTCGTCGAGCGCATGCGCTCGGGTGAGATCGAACCTCTCCGGGTGCCGAGCAACCCCCTCGACGTCCTCGCCCAGCAGGTCGTCGCCATGGTGGCGATGGACGACGTCCCCCGCTCCGATCTGCTCGCGCTCATGCAGCGCAGCGCGCCGTTCGCCTCGCTCACCTCCGGAGTGCTCGACTCCGTCCTCGACATGCTGTCCGGCCTCTACCCGAGCGACTCGTTCCGCGAGCTACGCGCACGCATCGTGTGGGATCGCACCGACGACGTCCTGCGCTCGCGCCCGGGCGCCCAACGTCTCGCGGTCACCTCCGGCGGCACGATTCCCGACCGTGGGCTGTACGGAGTCTTCCTCGCGGGCGGTGACGGCCCCGGCCGTCGCGTCGGTGAGCTCGACGAGGAGATGGTTTACGAGAGCCGCGTCGGCGACGTCTTCACGCTCGGCACGAGCACGTGGCGCATCGAGGACATCACGCGCGACCAGGTGCTCGTGACGCCGGCTCCGGGTCAGGCGGCGCGCCTGCCGTTCTGGAAGGGCGACTCCCTCGGTCGTCCGCTTGAACTGGGGCGAGCCATCGGTGCGTTCGCCCGCGAACTCGGCGACCTCGACGACGCCGCAGCCACCGCCCGGGCTCGCGCCGTCGGTCTCGACGACCTCGCCTCCCGCAACCTCGTCACGTACCTGCGCGAGCAGCAGGAGTCGACCGGGCGCCTCCCCAGCGACCGCACCATCGTCGTCGAGCGCTTCCGCGACGAGATGGGCGACTGGCGGGTCGTCGTCCACTCCCCCTTCGGCGCAGCCATCCACGCGCCGTGGGCCCTCGTCGTGGGCGCGCGGATGCGCGAACGCTTCGGCGCCGACGTCCAGGCCATGCACACCGATGACGGTCTCGTCTTCCGGCTGCTCGACACCGAGGGCGACGACGACACCCTCACGGCGGCCTTGCTCGAAGCGATCGTGCTCGACCCCGACGAGATCACCGCCCGCGTCACCGACGAGGTGGGCGGCACCGCGCTGTTCGCCTCCCGCTTCCGGGAGTGCGCCGCCCGGGCGCTTCTGCTCCCGCGTCAGAACCCGGGACGCCGCCAGGCGCTGTGGCAGCAACGCCAGCGGGCCGCCCAGCTCCTCGAGGTGGCGAGCGACTATCCGAGCTTTCCCATCGTGCTCGAGGCCGTGCGCGAGGTCCTCCAGGACGTTTACGACGTGCCGGGCCTCGTCGAGCTCATGCGCTCGGTGGAGCGCCGCGCCATCCAGGTGGTGCACACCGAGACGACGTCACCCAGTCCGTACGCCAAGGCCATGCTGTTCAGCTACGTGGCCCAGTTCCTCTACGAGGGCGACTCGCCGCTCGCCGAACGCCGCGCCGCCGCTCTGTCCCTCGACCCGGAGTTGCTCGCCGACCTGCTCGGCTCGGCCGGTGGCCTGTCGATCGCGGAACTGCTCGACCCCGACGTCGTCCGTCGCCACGAACGCCGACTGCAACTGCTCGATCCGAGCCGCCGGATGCGTCACGCGGAAGACCTCGCGGACGCATTGCGCACCCTCGGCCCGTTGACGCTCGACGAGATCGTTGCGCGCTCGGGGCGTCACGACTCCGCTGACGATGATTCCGGGAGCCGGGATCCCGGGGAACCTGATGCCTCACCGCACAGCGATGCCGCCCCGAATCTGAGTTCCGACGAGTGCCGTGCCTGGTGGAACGCCCTCGTCGGTGAGCGCCGCGCCATCGAGGTTCGGTGGGGCTCTCAGACGAGGCTCGCAGCCGTCGAGGACGCAGCTCGGTTGCGCGATGCGCTCGGTGTCGCCCTGCCGCCCGGCGTCCCGCAGGCCTTCCTCGAGCCCGGCGACACGCCCCTCGACGATCTGCTCACGAGGTACGCCGCGTGCCACGCACCGTTCACGGCGCAACAGGCGGCCGAGGCCTTCGCCCTCGGGGTGTCCGTCGTTCGAAACGCCCTCACGCGCCTCACACGAGCCGGACGCCTCACGCACGGCGCGCTGCTGCCCGACGCGCTGGGCGGCGGCGATACCTCCGGCGAATACTGCGACAACGCCGTCCTGCGTTCCCTGCGTCGGCTGTCCCTCGCGGCTCTTCGCGCCGAGATCGAACCGGTGTCCGCCACGCAGTACGCCCGGTTCCTGCCCCGCTGGCAGCAGGTGGGCGACACGTTGCGCGGTGCCGACGGGGTGTTGGCCGCTCTCGAACCCCTGCTCGGTGTGCCCATGCCGGCGTCGGCGATCGAGAGCCTCGTCCTGCCCGCACGGGTTCGCGGCTACCGGCCCGCCGACCTCGACGAACTGCTCGCCGCGGGTGAGCTGCTCTGGCAGGGCCACGGCAGCATCTCGACCGACGACGGATGGATCAGTTTCCACACGCCCGACTCGGCACCGTTGACCCTTCGGTCGGGCGGCAGCGACGCACCGGCCGACGATTCAGTTGATGCTCACGCTCCTGCGCCGCGCGCCGACGACGAGATGAGCGATCACACCGAAGCGCACACCACCGACCCTGACACCACCACGAGTCACGAGGTCACTGCTGGCGCGCAGCGCGTCACGTCGCGCGCGGTGCGCGACGTCCTCGCCCGCGGCGGAAGTCACCTGTTCCGTGACATCGCGGGAGCTCTCGGATCACACGATGACACCGCCGTCGCGGCAGCCCTCTGGCAACTCGTGTGGGACGGCGCCGCGAGCGGTGACACCTTCGCGCCGGTTCGGGCCCTGCTCAGCGGCGGCGCCAGTGCCCACAAGCCGCGGGTTCCGAGCAACCGCGGTTCTCGGTACGCGCGCCTGCGTGGCCCGTCGCTCTCCACCCGCTCGCGACCGACCGCCGCCGGTCTCGCGACGGGTCGTGGACCGGCGCACGGCGCGGGTCGTGGACCGGCGCACGGCGCGGGTCGGTGGCGGCTCCTGCCGGAGGCCCACGACGACCTCACCGAGCGCACGTTCATGGCGGCTGAGCTCCTGCTCGCCCGACACGGGGTCGTCACGCGCGGCGCCGTCGTGGACGAAGAAATACCCGGCGGGTTCTCCGCCGTCTACCGGGTGCTCGCCGGCGCCGAGGAGCGTGGCCTCGTGCGCCGCGGCTACTTCGTCGAGGGCCTGGGGGCGTCCCAGTTCGGTGCCGCCGTCGCCGTCGACTCGCTGCGTGCCACACGAGCGCCCGAGCCCGATCCGTGGGGTCGACGCGAACCGGAGATCCTCGTGCTCGCTGCCTGCGATCCCGCCAACCCGTTCGGAGCGGCCCTGCCGTGGCCGGCCGCCCAGGATGCTCACGCCGGGCATCGTCCTGGCCGTAAGGCGGGCGCCCTCGTCGTCATCGCCGACGGCGAGCTCGTCACCTATCTCGAACGTGGCGGTCGAACCGCCCTCACGTGGCCGGCTGACGACGCCGCCTGGGCACCCGTAGCCCGCGCCCTCGCCGACCTCGTGACGCGTGGTGCGCTCTCGTCGCTCACCGTGCGCACAGTCAACGGCCTCACCGCCCTCGGCAACGACGCTCCCCTCGTCGCGGCGCTGCTCGAGGCGGGCTTCCATTCCTCACCCCAGGGCATCCGCAAACGCCGCTGACGTTCCGCGGTCCGAACACGACGAAGGCCCGCCACCCGCTCGAAGCGGGTGACGGGCCTCGTCCTGGCGTGATGCGTCAGGCTGCGCGGGCCACCGCGTCACGCTGCGGGTGCAGCACGACGGGGGCGCTGGCCTTCTCCGCGGCCTGCACGCTCGCGGCGACGAGCGACAGCGTCTCGGACATAGGCAGCTCGAGAGCCTCGCAAACCGCAGCGAGCAGCTCCGAAGAGGCTTCCTTCTCGCCGCGCTCGATCTCGCTGAGGTATCCGAGCGAGATGCGGGCCGTCTTCGAGACCTCGCGCAGGGTGCGCCCCTGTGCGCGGCGCTGCTGGCGCAGCACGTCACCGAGCTGTTCGCGAAGCAAGATCATGCGTTCCTCCTGGCGACGGCGCATCGGTGCGCGCGATTGGCGATGTCAGGTTCCAACATAGCGCTGAGGGGTGACAACCCCAACGGGTGTTCACCGCGTGTGGTCGAGCGCCATCTGCCAGGCCGCCCAGGCGGCTGCCCGACGGATCTCGGCGCGGTCCCCCACGAACTGAAACCTGTCGACATGGCAACGCCCTCGCTCACCCGAAGATTCCCCGGAGAACGCCACGGCGACGTAACAGGTTCCGACGTCCTGGCCGTCCTGGATGGCAGGTCCTGCGACGCCCGTCGTCGCCACGGCGAGGTCTGCCGCGAAGAGGCGTACGGCACCGTGAGCCATCTCGAGAGCGACGTCGGCGTCGACAGCACCGCGCTCACGCAGCAGGTCGGCATCGACGCCGAGCACCGCGGCCTTGGTGGGCGTCGCGTAGGTGGCGGCTCCCCCGCGCAGCACGGCGCTGGCGCCGGGAACGTCGGCGATACGCGCGCTCACGAGGCCGGCGGTGAGGGACTCGGCCGTGGCGATCGTCAGGCCACGATCACGCAGCTGCTCGACGAGACGCGTCGCGAGATCGGCCGAGTCGTTCTCGGTCACGGCGCGCCGGTCCTGCTCGCTCATGACTGCGTCGAGCGCGCCCGCGCCGTCCGGGCGCTCTCACGTCGCAGCTCGGCCGCGCGGAAGAAGTAATCGATGCCAGTCGCGACGGTGACGACGATGGCGGCCGCCATGACGACCCACGCCCCGATGTGGCCCCAGTCCGGAAGCGGCAGGACGAAGAGTCCAGCCGCGAGCGCCTGCAGGGCCGTCTTCAGCTTGCCGCCGTGACTCGCGGGCATCACGCCGTGACGGATGACGACGAAGCGCAGCGCGGTGATGGCGAGCTCGCGGGCGAGCACGACGATCGTGGCCCACCACGGCAGCACGTCGATGATCGACAGCCCGATGAAGGCCATGCCCATGAGCGCCTTGTCGGCGATCGGGTCCATGAGCTTGCCGAACTCGGTCTCGAGGCCACGGGATCGGGCGATCTGGCCGTCGATGCGGTCGGTGATCGAGGCGACGACGAACAGGACGAACGCGATGATGCGGTAGGTGGTGTTCTCACCGCCGTCGGCGAGCAGGAACCAGGCGAAGAACGGTACGAGGGCGATACGGCCCATCGTGAGAACGTTCGCGAGGTTCCAGGTGCTGACGGGCTTGCGCGCCGCGGTGGGCGTCTCGGTCTCGTGATCGCTCATCCGCTTCACCGCACCTCGGCGACGAGGTCGATGCCTTCGGTGGCGACGACCTCGACGCTCACCATGTCGCCGGTGGCGAGGGGGCGCTCGTCGCTCGTCTCGACGTACGTGACGCCGTCGACGTCGGGGCCCTGCTGTCCGGCGCGGCCGACGAAGCGCAGTTCGCCGTCCTCGTCCTCCTCCGCCTCGATGAGGACGTCGAGGCGTTCTCCGACGCGCTCCTCGGCTCGCTGGAGGTTGAGTTCCTCGGTGAGCGTACGGAAGTGCTCGAGGCGGGCTTCGATCTCGTCCGTGGGTAGCTTGTCCGCGTAGCTCTCGGCCTCGGTGCCGTCCTCGTCGGAATAACCGAAGACACCGACGACGTCGAGACGCGCGGCGACGAGGAACTGCTCGAGTTCCTGGAGATCCTTCTCGGTCTCACCGGGGAAGCCGACGATGACGTTCGAGCGGATGCCGGCGTTCGGCGTGCGGCGGCGCACGTCGTCGAGGAGCGTGAGGAACGACTCGCGGTCACCGAAGCGGCGCATCGTGCGCAGGAGCGGCCCGGAGGCGTGCTGGAAGGAGATGTCGTAGTACGGCGCGACGCCGGGCGTGTTCGCCATGACGTCGAGCAGGTCGGGTCGGATCTCCGCAGGCTGCAGGTACGACACACGCACACGCTCGATGCCGTCGATGGCGGTGAGTTCGGGAAGCATGGTGTCGAGCAGACGCAGGTCGCCGAGGTCCTTGCCGTACGACGTCGAGTTCTCCGAGACGAGGAAGACCTCCTTGACGTCGTGCTCCGCGAGCCAACGCGCTTCGGCGAGAACGTCGGAGGGACGGCGGGACAGGAACGCGCCGCGGAAGGCCGGGATGGCGCAGAACGCGCACCGTCGGTCGCAACCGCTCGCGATTTTGAGCGGGGCCCACGGGCGGCCGTCGAGGCGGGCGCGGATGACGCGCGGCGTACTGACGGGCGAGGCGACTTCCACGTCGGAGGGCTCACGCGTCGGAGCGTCGCCGTGGCCGGGCAGCGCGAGGCCGGAGGCTCCCTCCTGACGCTTGGCCGGCGAGATCGGCAGCAACTTACGACGGTCCCCCGGCGTGTGGGCCTCCGGCTTGTGGCCGTTGAGCACGGCAGTGAGGTGGGAGCTCATGTCGGAGTAGGAGTCGAAGCCGAGCACGGCGTCCGCCTCGGGAAGCTGCTCCGCGAGCTGGTTGCCGTAACGCTCGGCGAGGCAGCCGACGGCGACGACGGCCTGCGTGCGGCCCGAATCCTTGAGGTCGTTCGCCTCGAGGAGAGCGTCGATGGAGTCCTTCTTCGCCTGCTCGACGAAGCCACACGTGTTCACGACGGCGACGTCGGCCTGAGCGGCGTCGTCGACGAGGGTCCAGCCCTCGGCCGAGAGGCGACCGGCCAGTTCCTCGGAGTCGACCTCGTTGCGCGCGCACCCGAGGGTGACGACGGCGACGCTTCGTGAGGGGGCGGAAGTCATGGCACCGAGTGTAGTGGCGCACCGTCACCGCGCCCGACGACGCGCGGGGTGCCACCTATGCTGAGCGCTGTGTATGACGCGCCACTGACCACTGCTCCGTTGCTCCTGTCGCTCGTACTCGCAGCCTCGGGGGTGGCCAAGCTCGTGGACCGCGAGACGGTCGGTGAAGCGTTTGTCAGCCTGCGTCTTCCCGGAGCGCTGACTCGGCTGAAGGCACCCACGCTGCTGCCGTTCGCGGAACTAATGCTCGCGTTGGCACTTCTCGTGACGTCAGGAGCGCTCGCCGTCGTCGTCGCCCTCGTCGCGCTCGCGGTGTTCGTCGCGTACCTCGTCGTCATCGTGCGAGCTCTGGGCTTCGACGAGCCGGTGACCTGCTCGTGCTTCGGCAAGCTGGGTCTCGGGACGGTCGACCGTTTCACCGCCGTGCGCAACGGGGTGCTCGTCGCCCTGGCGCTCGTCACGCTCTACGACGCGACACGCGGGCGCAGCGTCGTGTCGCGGTTCGCCGACTTCGACGGCGAGGCCTGGGCCTGGCTCCTCGCCGTGCTCGTCGGCATCGTGCTCACGTGGCTCATCGCGGGCCACCGCGGCGGGCAGGAAGCGTCTGCGCCCAGCGACGCGGGCGACGACTATGTGCGTCAACCCATCCCCTACGCCGTGCTGCGCACCCGCGAGGACGCCGGCGTCACCCTGCGCGAGATGGCCTACAGCAACCCTGTCCTCCTGCTCCTCGTCTCGCCGCACTGCGGTTCGTGCCTCCCCGTGATCGAGCGGGCCCGTACGTGGCAGCACAAGCACGAGAACCTGCGCACCGTTATCGTGCTGAGCGGCGATCCGGACGAACCCACCGGACTGCAGGACGAAGGCGACTTCGACGTGATGTTCGACCCGTCCTTCGAGATCGGCCGCCTGTTCGCAGGCGGCAACCCGACCGCCGTCCTGCTGGGCGCCGACGGAATGCTCGCCGGCGGTCCGGTGAGCAGCAAGGGCAACGTCCTGGAGCTCCTCGACGAGATCAGCGAAGAACTGTCGGCCGTCGAACAGCCTGCGGCCGATGACGACGCGGCCGCTGAGGACGCTCCCGACGCGTCTGTGACGCAGACGTCCCTCGAGACGCCGCCAGCCCTCGCGACACCGGCTCCCGTGGTCCAGTCATCCCCCGCTCCCGCCGTCGACGACGCTGCCGACCTCCCGGTGACCGACACCGGTGTGGCCGAGACCCAAGACGTCGTCGAAGACGACGAGTACGTCACACGCCCGACGCCCTACGCGCTGTTCACCGACGGCACCGGCACGAAGGTCTCGCTCATGGACATCGGCCGGGCCGGGCCGACCGTGTTGCTCCACGTCAGCACCGGATGCGGGTCGTGCAAGGAGGTACTGAACTCCGTCGCCACGTGGCAGGCCTCGCTGCGCGGCGTTCCCATCTTCTGCATCGTCGGCCACGAGGCCGAGGTCGAGCGGCTGGCGCCGTACGGCATCGAACCGAACCGCGCGCTCATCGACGAGCCGCGCGCCGTCGCGACGATGATGCGCCTCGGCACGCCATCGCTGTTCGCCATCGGTCCCGACGAGCACCTCCTCGCCGGCCCGGTGAGCGGCCAGGTCGACATCACGGCAACGATGGAGGCGATCATCGGCGAGGTCAGGGCGGTGCGCCCCGAGGACGCCGGTGACGACCAAGCTGACGGCACGCCGGTCTGAGGCGAGACGGGCCACGCCCCGCGAAGCAGACAGAACGACGGCGCCGCACCTCTCGGGTGCGGCGCCGTCGTCGTTGCCTGTGTTCTCCGTCAGCGGCCGTTCTGCGTCAGTTCCCAGGCGTCCTCGGAGCCGTCGCCGCCGTCGTGACCGTCGTAGTACTGCTCGCCCGGTTCGTCGAGATCGCCCTGCGCCTGGGCGACGAGGTCGACCGGACCGCCGTCGGCGCCGCTGGCCACGGCATCGTCCGGAACGTCCTCGCCCTTGAGCAGCGCGAGCGTCATGGGGAGGTCGTCGGGCTTGACGAGCACGTCGCGGGCCTTGGAGCCCTCCGAGGGGCCGACGATCGCACGCGACTCGAGCAGGTCCATGAGGCGACCGGCCTTGGCGAAGCCGACGCGCAGCTTGCGCTGCAGCATCGAGGTCGAACCGAACTGCGTCGTGATGACGAGCTCGGCCGCCTGCAGCAACACGTCGAGGTCGTCACCGATGTCCTCGTCGATCTCCTTCTTGGGCGCCGTCTGCTGAACGTCCTCGCGGTAGTTGGGCGCGAGCTGAGCCTTGACGTGCGCGACGACGCCGTGGATCTCCGACTCGTTGACCCACGCGCCCTGCACACGCATCGGCTTGCTCGCGCCCATCGGCAGGAAGAGCGCGTCACCCTGACCGAGGAGCTTCTCGGCGCCGGGCTGGTCGAGCACGACGCGGCTGTCGGCGAGCGACGACGTCGCGAACGCCAGACGCGACGGCACGTTGGCCTTGATGATGCCGGTGACGACATCGACCGACGGGCGCTGCGTCGCGAGGATGAGGTGGATACCGGCGGCACGCGCGAGCTGCGTGATGCGCTGGATCGAGGCCTCGACGTCACGCGGCGCGACGAGCATGAGGTCCGCCAACTCGTCGACGACGACGAGGAGGTACGGGTACGGCGCGAGCTTGCGCTTGCTGTCCGGCGGGAGGGTCACCTTGCCCGCACGCACGGCCTTGTTGAACTCGTCGATGTGCTTGTAGCCGAACGCGGCGAGGTCGTCGTAGCGCGCGTCCATCTCGCGCACGACCCACTCGAGAGCCTCGGCGGCCTTCTTCGGGTTCGTGATGATCGGCGTGATGAGGTGCGGGATGCCCTCGTACGCCGTCAGCTCGACGCGCTTGGGGTCGACGAGCACCATGCGCACCTCTTCGGGCGTGGCCCGCATGAGGAGTGAGGTGATCATCGAGTTGACGAAGCTCGACTTACCGGCACCGGTGGCACCGGCGACGAGCATGTGCGGCATCTTCGCGAGGTTGGCCACGACGTAGCCACCCTCGACGTCCTTACCGACACCCATGACCATCGGGTGGTGATTGTTGCGGGCCGCCTGGCTGCGCAGCACGTCACCGAGGCTGACAAGTTCCTTGTCGGCGTTCGGGATCTCGATACCGATGGCCTTCTTGCCCGGGATGGGCGACAGGATGCGCACGTCGGCGCTGGCCACGGCGTAGGCGATGTTCTTGCTCAGACCCGTGACGCGGTCGACCTTGACGCCGGGGCCGAGCTCGACCTCGTAACGCGTGACCGTCGGGCCGCGGGTGAAACCGGAGACGACGGCGTCGATGCCGAACTGGTCGAGCACCTCGGTGAGCGCGTCGACGACGCGATCGTTCGCGGCCGAACGCTCCTTGGGCGGCGTGCCCTCCTCGAGGAGGGTCGACTCGGGCAGCGTGTACGTGATGTCGCCGGCGAGGGCGAGCTGCTCGACGCGCTGTGGGAGCTGTTCCGTCGGCTGAGCCTCGACCTGACGTTGAGGCACCTCGGCGGCCGGGCGCTGCGCCGTCTCCTGGCGGGCTGCGGCGGCCTTGGGCGATTCGCCGGGACGCTGCTTGGAGCCGCCGGCCGTCTCGACGGCGGCGGTGTCGGCCTCGTCTGTGTTGGCCGGACGGGACGTGGTCGCACGCGAGCCGCGGGCCCGAGCCAGGGCTGCGGCGCCCGCCGAAGTGGCGCGCTCGCCCTCGTCGGCGGCGGAGCCGTCCGCCGGGTCGCCGTCTTCGATCGTGTCGATGTCGTAGATCTGCTGCTCGCCGCGCTGGCGACCGAGGGTCTTGCGCGAGCCACGCCCGCGACCGCGCGGACCGCGGCCGACGACCTCTGCTGCCTGCTCGTACGGCTCGTCGCCGTGGTGGACGTCGGCGGCGCGGCGGGGTGCTCCGCCGCGCGCACGGTTGCCGATGTCGGCGCCGTGCAGGTCGTCGGCGACAGCGTCGCTTTGGGCGTAATCGCGCTCCTCGGTCGGAGCGTGACCGCCGAAGATCGTGGCCTCAACCTCACGCAGACGCTGAGGGATGCGGTTGACCGGCGTGCGCGTCAGCACGAGGAAACCGAAGAACGACACGAGGCCGAGGATGACACCGGCGCCCCAGAGCGTCAGGCCTGCGGCTAGCGGGCCACCGGAGATGACGCCGAGCACTCCGCCGGCGTCACGCACGGCGTCGACGTCACCCGCGGCCGGGCGTCCGCCGACGAGGTGAGCGATACCGGTGGAGCCGAGGGCGAGGATGCCGAGACCGATCGACATGCGGTGGGTGGGCTGGTGGCCGCGCGGGTGGCGGAACATGTGCAGACCCATGCCGATGAACACGACAGGCAGGACGTAGGCGATGACGCCGAACGTTCCCGCGGCGACGGCGTGGACGATGTCACCGAACATGCCGGGCAGGTTCCACCACTCGCGCGCCGCGACAACGATGCCGAGGGCGAGGAGGAAGAAGCCGATGCCGTCGCGACGGTGCTCCGGCTCGAGTTCGGCAGCGCTGGCGCCGACACGACGCACGGTGCCGCCGGCGACGTGGGAAACCCCCATCCAGGCGCCACGAGCAGCACGGCTGGAGGCCGACGGGCCCTGCTGAGCCGAGCTCGAACCGCGCCCCTTGCCGGGCGCGCTCTTGGAGGGCGCCTGCTTGCGGGGCGCGTTCTTCGCCGGGGTGGTGCGGGCGCGCGAGGAGGTGGTGCTCCGACTGTTCGGGGCACTCTTCTTCGCTACGAGAACGCTGTCGTTCGGGGGTGTTTTCCGTGTCGCCACCCGGCCAGATTACGGGAGAAGGGGCGCAGTTCTTCGGCCCCACGCCGGGGACCTCGCGACGATCTGGCGGCCCCGAGGGGCGGCGTGAACGGCGAGTCGCATCTCACCATCCGGGCGACCTCGGGCACATTCGTGGACGGTTCGAGGAGTCGCGTGTCACGGTGTTGCTCGGTCACGAGTTCCAGCGCACAGCCCCGGCTTGCTGGGCGGCAACCCTCCACCGCGGTGGGGTGCTCCGGGTGACGACCTGGCTGCGTGCGACCGCACGCAGCAAGTGCGGGTTCGCGACGCTTCTCGTCGGGCGGACCCCTGACGAAGGAGTCTCCTCATGAGTTCTGTGCTTTCGACGCTCGCTGCGACCCGTCAGCCGAAGTCGTTGCCCGCTTCCCTTTCTGCTGTTCGGGCGAGCGCCCGCGCCACCCCTGCAACCGTCTCTGACGGCGTCGGTGTGCCGACCTTGCACCACACGGTTGTCGAGTTCGCGAACCTCGATCACGGTGCCACCGCTCCTGCCCTCGTGGGCGTTGCCGAGGCTGCGGAGCGCATCCTGCGCACCTACGGCTCGGTTCATCGCGGGGCGGGGTACGCCTCGCGTCTGACGACCGGCTGGTTCGAGGAGGCGCGTTCGGAGGTGGCGCACTTCGTCGGTCTCGGCGAGGACAGCCACGTCGTCTTCACGCGCAACACCACGGATGCGCTGGCTCTGCTCGCCCACGTCCTGCCCGACAACGCTCAGGTCTTCGTCTTCGAATCCGTGCACCACGCGGCGCTCCTCCCCTGGCCCGCCGAGCGCACGACGCGACTGTCGGTGCCATCCTCCCCCGAGGCTGCGATCGCCACCGTCGACGGCGCGCTCTCCCGCTTCCGCGCGACATCGGATGCTCCCGCGCTCGTCGTCATCACGGGTGCGTGCAACGTGACCGGGGAGATCTGGCCGATCGGTGAACTGGCCGCCGTCGCGCGCTCCCACGGGGCACGTTCGGTCGTCGATGCGGCGCAGCTGGCTCCGCACCGCGTCATCGACATCGCCGCGTGGGGTGTCGACTACGTCGCGTTCTCGGGTCACAAGATGTATGCGCCGTACGGAGCCGGCGTTCTCGCGGGTCGCGCCGACTGGCTGGATGCGGCCGATCCGTACCTCCCGGCCGGCGGTGCGAGCAAGCGGGTGACAACGGACGACGTCGAGTGGTCCGAAGGCCCGGCACGGCACGAGGGCGGCACGCCGAATGCTGTCGGCGCGATCGCTCTCGCGGCAGCGGCGGCGAAGCTGCGCGCTCACAGTCACGCGATCGAGAACCACGAGCACCGTGTTCACGGCATCATCCGGGACGGGTTGAGCGCGCTGCCGGGTGTGAAGATTCTTCACGTGCTCGGCTCCGACGACGAGCCTGTCGACGGTGTCGGCGTCACGACGTTCACGGTCGACGGGTGCGACCCGACGCTCGTGGCTCAGGTACTCGCGGACGAGCACGGCATTGCGGTGCGCGACGGCCGCTTCTGTGCGCATCTGCTGTGTGACGAGCGGCTCGGCAAGGGCGCGACGGCGGTGCGCGCCTCCATCGGCCTCGCGACGACGGTGGAGCATGCGCACCGTCTCGTCGCGGCGGTTCGTTCGCTCGTGGAGCGCGGCCCGGCGTTCGAGTACGTGCACACGCCGGGCATCGGCTGGGCACCGGTGGGTGACGAGCGGGATCTGAGCGAGCCCCGCCCCTGGTGACGGACGGCTCGGGCCGCCGGTTCTGGGGACCGGCGGCCCGAGTCATTCGCAATGGCCTTGCCCGGAGGGTGCCCGGAAGGAGTGCCGAGAAGGGCACCAACACGCCCGGTTGCCCGGGCCCGCGTCCGACCGTCAAGTGACTACCCAGACGCCGCCATGGCTTGGCGGGCGGAAATTGCGCCGACCACGGGCTGGTGACAGCCATACGAAAGCTGCCCACCCCGAGAAGTGGACGGCCGTGTGTCGCACCGAGACAGGCCCGCCAGGGCCTGGCCGGAAGGCGCGCCGAACAATGCAGCGGTGTGGTTTCACGCGCAGGGAAGGCCGAGCTTGCGAGGCCCTTCCCTGCGCGTGAAACCACACCGCGACCGATTGTTCTGAACGCTCCGCCGGCGCGAAGCGCCGGCTACGCGTTCAGGACAATCGGAATGATCATCGGCCGGCGGCGCAGCTTGCCGCCGACGAAGCCGCCGACGGTGCGGCGGATGACCTGCTGGAGCTGGTGGGTGTCGGTGATGCCCTTGCCGCGGGCGTCGGCGAGCGCCTGTTCGATCTTGGGGCGGATGCGTTCGAACACCTCGTCGCCTTCGGCGAATCCGCGGGTGCGGATGTCGGGGCCGGCGACGATCTCTCCGGTGGAGGCGTTGCGCACGACGGTGATGGTGATGAAGCCTTCGTCGCGAAGGACGCGGCGGTCCTTGAGCATGTCTTCGTCGGTGGTGCCGACGAGGGAGCCGTCGACGTAGACGTACCCGACGGGCACGGCGCCGGTGATGGCGGCCTTGCCGTCGACGAGGTCGACGACGACGCCGTTCTCGGCGAGGAGCACCTGCTCGGCGGGCACTCCGGTGGCTGCTGCGAGCTTGCCGTTGGCCACGAGGTGGCGCCATTCGCCGTGGATCGGCATGACGTTCTTCGGCTTGACGATGTTGTAGCAGTAGAGCAACTCGCCGGCGGAGGCGTGACCGGAGACGTGCACCATGGCGTTGCCCTTGTGCACGACGTTGGCGCCGAGGCGCATGAGGCCGTTGATGAGGCCGTAGACGGCGTTCTCGTTGCCCGGGATGAGCGAGCTGGCCATGAGGATGGTGTCGCCGGGGCCGACGTCGATGCGGTGGTCGCGGTTGGCCATGCGGGCGAGGGCGGCCATGGGCTCACCCTGGGAGCCGGTGCAGATGAGAACGACCTTGTCGTCCTCGAGCTGGTCGAGCTTCTTGACGTCGACGAGCACGTTGTCGGGCACCTTGAGGTAGCCGAGGTCGGCGGCGATCGTCATGTTGCGCACCATGGAGCGGCCGACCATGGCGACCTTGCGGCCGTACAGTTCGGCGGCGTCGAGCACCTGCTGGACGCGGTGCACGTGCGAGGAGAAGCAGGCCACGATGATGCGGCGCTCGGCGCGCTCGAAGACGCGCTCGATGGCGGGCGTGATGTCCTTCTCCGGCGTGGTGAAGCCGGGCACCTCGGCGTTCGTCGAGTCCGTGAGGAACAGGTCGACGCCCTCCTCACCGAGGCGGGCGAAAGCGCGCAGGTCGGTGATGCGCCCGTCGAGCGGCAGCTGGTCCATCTTGAAGTCGCCGGTGCCGAGGATCGTTCCGCCGCCGGTGCGCACGAAGACGGCCAGGGCGTCGGGGATGGAGTGGTTGACGGCGACGAACTCGCAGTCGAACGGGCCGATCTGCTCGCGCTGACCTTCCTTGACCGCCATCGTGTACGGGCGGATGCGGTGCTCCTTGAGCTTCGCCTCGATGAGCGCGAGGGTCAGCGTCGAGCCGATGAGCGGGATGTCGCTCTTCACGCGCAGCAGGTACGGCACGGCGCCGATGTGGTCCTCGTGGCCGTGCGTGAGCACGATGGCCTCGATGTCGTCGAGGCGATCCTTGATGTACTCGAAGTCCGGGAGGATGAGGTCGACGCCGGGGTGGTCCTCGGGGAAGAGCACGCCGCAGTCGATGATGAGCAGTCGACCCTCGTACTCGACGACGGTCATGTTGCGCCCGACCTCGCCGAGGCCTCCGAGGGCGACGACGCGGACGCCGTTCTTGGCCAGGGCGGGCGGTGCGCTCAGTTCGAGTGCGGTGTCGTTCACAAAAGTCCCGATTCGCTCAGGCCTCCGCGCAGGCGCGCACGCATGTCGTCCGTGGCGGGCAGCAGCGGAAGGCGGATGAAGTCACTGTCGATGACACCCTTGTCGGCCATGGCGGCCTTGGCCATGATGGCGCCCTGCGAGGTGTTCATCAGGGCGTCGATGGCCGGGATGAGCCGGGTGTGCAGCTCACGGGCGCGGGTCATGTCGCCGGCGTCCACGGCGTCGATCATGGCGCGGAACTCGTTACCGGCGACGTGTCCGACGACGGAGACGAGACCGACGGCGCCGAGGCTGAGCCAGATGAGGTTGGAGACGTCGTCACCGGAGTACCAGAGCAGGTCGGTCTCGTTCATGAGCTTGGTCGCCTCGAAGAAGTCGCCCTTGGCGTCCTTCACGGCGAGCATCTGGTCGATCTTGGCCAGTTCACGGATCGTGTCGCTCGCGAGCGGCGTGCCCGTGCGGCCCGGAATGTCGTACGCCATCGCGGGCAGATCGGTGGCACCGACAACGGCTTTGAAGTGTTCGACGATGCCGACCTGCGTCGGCTTGTTGTAGTACGGAGTCACGACGAGCACGGCGTCGGCGCCGACGGCCGCGAGCGCCTTGGCCGCGCGCACCGAGTGTGCGGTGTCGTTCGTTCCGACGCCTGCGGTGACGGCGCAGCGGTCACCGACGGCGTCGACGACGGCGCGGACGGTCTCGACGTTCTCCTCGTCCGTGGTCGTCGCGGACTCACCGGTGGTGCCGTTGACGACGAGGCCGTCGTGTCCGTTGTCGACGAGGTGGTTCGCGAGGCGAGCCACACCCTCGTAGTCGATGGAGCCGTCAGGTTTCATCGGTGTGACCATGGCCGTGACCATGCGTCCGAAAGGTGTCGTCGTCATGCGCCCCAGGCTAATGCACGGCCTCCGGCTGTGGCCCGAAGCCTCGCGCGAGGCAGTCCGGCACTCGACACGGGCACGGCTGTGTGGGTGCAGCGCCGTACAGTGACCGGGTGCAGCAGTATCTCGACCTCCTCACGCGCATCCTCGACGAAGGCGCCGTCAAGGGCGATCGCACCGGTACCGGCACCCGCAGCGTGTTCGGCCACCAGATGCGCTTCGATCTGTCCCAGGGCTTTCCCGTCACCACGACGAAGAAACTTCACCTGCGTTCGGTCTTCGGTGAACTCCTGTGGTTCCTGCGCGGTGACACCAACGTCGGCTGGCTGCACGAACGCGGCATCTCGATCTGGGACGAGTGGGCCGACGAGTTCGGCGACCTCGGCCCGATCTACGGCCACCAGTGGCGCAGCTGGCCCACCCCGGACGGCCGGCAGGTCGACCAGTTGGCGCAGGTCGTCGAGGCGATCAGGACGAACCCGAACAGCCGACGTCACATCATCTCCGCGTGGAACGTCGCCGACGTCGACGACATGGCCCTGCCGCCGTGCCACACGATGTTCCAGTTCTACGTCGCCGACGGGAAGCTCTCGTGCGGCCTCTACCAGCGCAGCGCCGACGTGTTCCTCGGTGTGCCGTTCAACATCGCGAGCTACGCGCTGCTCACGCACATGGTGGCGCAGGTGACCGACCTCGAGGTCGGCGACTTCGTCCACACCCTCGGCGACGCGCACCTGTACTCCAACCACCTCGAGCAGGCGCAGCTGCAGCTGACGCGTACGCCGAAACCGCTGCCGCGCCTCGTGCTCAACCCCGAGATTCGCGACATCGACGGCTTCGACCTCGACGACATCCGCCTCGAGGGCTACGAGGCCGACCCCACGATCAAGGCACCGATCGCGGTCTGACCGCACCGAAACACCCCTCGCCGGCTCCCGACCCGGCGCGTTCGAAGGAACCGACGTGAGCCACCTGACATCCATCGCCGCCGTCGCGCGCAACGGCGTCATCGGCGCCGACGGAGACATGGTCTGGAACATCCCGGAGGACTTCAAACACTTCAAGCGCACGACGATGGGGCACCCGATGATCATGGGGCGCACCACGTTCGAGGGCATGGGTGCGTTGCCCGGCCGCCGCTCGATCGTCGTCACGCGCAACCCGGAGTACGCACCGAACCTCACCAAGGGTGACGACGTCGTCGTCGTGCACTCGCTCGACGAGGCGCTCGAGGAGGTCGCCGGCGAGGACGCCTTCGTCGTCGGTGGCGCACAGATCTACGAGGCCGCGATGGACGAGGTGACACACCTGCTCATCAGCGAGATCCCCCTCGAGCCCGAGGGCGATGCCCACTTCCCCACCATCGACCCGAAGCACTGGCGCGAGAGCGACCGCGACCCGCGCGATGGCTTCACCGTCGTCACGTACGAACGGCGCGAAGCATGACGCCCAACGAGCGGCGCGACGAGGTCGGGCCGGCCGTGGGTCACGGGGAACACGGCCACGGACAACACGGCAATGGACAACACGGCGGTGGGCAACACGACGTGGACGGCCGACACGACGGCCCCGTGGACGCGCTCCACGAGGACGAGGGTGCGGTCAAGAAGGACTCGATCTCACTGGCCGTCGCCACCGGCGTCTACGGCATCAGCTTCGGGGCTCTCGCCATCGCGGCGGGCCTCAACACGTGGCAGGCGATGGCGCTGTCGCTCCTGCTCTTCTCGGGCGGTTCGCAGTTCGCCGTCGTCGGAGTTCTCGGTGCCGGCGGCACGGGCGCATCCGCCGTCGCGACCTCGACGCTCCTCGGTGTGCGCAACTCCATCTACGGCCTGCAGCTGAACGCGATCCTGCGCCCCCGCGGTCTCAAGCGTGTCGTCGCTGCGCAATTGACGATCGACGAATCCGCCGCCATGGCCGTCGGTCGCCCGACGGCGAAGCTGTCGGGCATCGGTTTCTGGTGGACCGGCCTCGGCGTGTACCTGCTCTGGAACTCCATGACGTTCGTCGGCACCATCGCGGGCAACGCCATGGGCGATCCGAAGAAGTACGGCCTCGACGCCGCAGCGGTCGGTGCGTTCCTCGCCCTGCTGTGGCCGCGCCTCGGCACGCTCCAGGGCAAGCTGACGGCCGGGCTCGCGGCCGTCATCGCCCTCGGCCTCTCCCCCGTCACCCAGGCCGGCCTGCCGGTGCTCGCCACCGTCGTCGCGGCCATCGCGGTCGGCCTGTGGTGGTCGACACGCACGGACGAGGTGCCGACGCTGCCGAGTGACGACGCCACCGAGGAAGGGGCGGGCGCATGAGCACCTGGACCACCGTTCTGCTCGCGAGCGGCCTGTCGTTCGTCCTCAAGTTCATCGGCTACCTCGTGCCGCCGAAGTACCTCGAAGGCAAGAAGACGTCGAACGTCGTCGCCCTGTTCCCCGTCGCTTTGCTGACGGGACTCGTGTGCGTTCAGGCGTTCGTCGGTGACCACGGCAAGCTGGTGCTCGACGCTCGCGCCGCCGCCGCGCTCGCCGCGGTCGTCGCGCTCCTGTTGCGCGCGCCGTTCATCGTCGTCGTCCTCGTGGCCGCCGCGACGGCGGCGCTCATCCGCTTGATCTGACCCGTCGACCGGCCCGGTCACGAACCGGCCCGGCGACGGAACGACACAACGAACGAACCCGGCCTCCCCCAAGGAGGGAAGGCCGGGTTCTTTCGTCGGCGTCACCGCTGACGGGAGTCGACAGGCGTCAGGCCGCCTTCGGCTGCACCTGGCGCTGCGCGAGGTCGGTGACGTTCTGCGGCTTGCGCTCGAGCTTCGCGGCGAAGTCGTTGGGCAGCGACAGACGGATGATCGTCCACCACGCCGAGGCGACCTGGCGCGGCAGCGAGCCCGTGACGTACGACAGGCCGTAGCGCTCGCAGATGTCCTGCACGTCCTTGCTGATCTCCTCGTAGCGGTTGCTCGGCAGATCCGGGAACAGATGGTGCTCGATCTGGTAGCTCAGGTTGCCCGTGGCCACGTGCATCGCCTTCGAGCCCGAGATGTTCGCCGAGCCGAGCATCTGACGCAGGTACCAGTCGCCGCGGCTCTCGCCGACGATCGACTTCTTCGTGAAGGTCTCGACGCCGCTCGGGAAGTGACCGCACATGATGACGGAGTGCGTCCACAGGTTGCGCGTGAGGTTGGCGATGAAGTTGGCCTTGATCGTCTGCTTGCCCGAACCGGTGAGCGCCGCGAGGAGCGGGTGGGCGACGTAGTCCTTCGTGAACTGCTCGCGGATCTTGTGCAGCACCTTGCGGCTGTCACGCTGGAAAACGGCCTTGTCCTTGCGGCCCTTGAGGTACTTGCCGAGCTCGAGGTCGTACGCGGCGATGCCGTACTCGAAGAAGCACGCGTTGATGAAGTTCCACGCCGGCTGGCCGAGGTAGAACGGCACCCACTTCTGGTCCTCGTCGACGCGCATGATGCCGTAGCCGAGGTCGTTGTCGCGGCCGATGACGTTCGTGTACGTGTGGTGCAGTTCGTTGTGCGAGTGCTTCCACAGGTCCGACGGCGACGCGTTGTCCCACTCCCACGTCGAGGAGTGGATCTTCGGGTCGCGCATCCAGTCCCACTGGCCGTGCATGACGTTGTGGCCGATCTCCATGTTCTCGAGGATCTTCGCGGCGGCCAGGCCGACCGTGCCGACGACGAACGCCGGCTTCTTCTTGGAGAACAGCAGCAGGGCGCGCGAGCCCATCTCGAGGTAGCGCTGGCCCTTGATCACGCCGCGGATGTACGCGGCGTCCTTCGCGCCCCGGCTCTCGATGATGCGGGCGCGCACGGCATCCAGCTCCTCGCCGAGGCGCTCGATGTCGCTGCGCGTGAGGTGTGCGACCGGGTTGACGTCCTTCTTCTGCATCGCGGTCATCGTGCGTCCTTTCGTAGGGGTGACGTGTGAGTCGTAAGGGTTCGGTGGGCGCCGGGGCGGTTGTCCCTCGCGTGGTGGGGTTCATCGCCCGATCTCGCAAGCTCCGGCGACGCTGGAGATGCAGGTCTGCACCATGACGCCGTCGCCTTCGCTTCCCGAGGTGATCTCGCCGGTGCGCAGATCGCGCACGTTTCCCGAGCGCAGGGGCAGCACGCAGCCGTAACAGATGCCCATACGGCAGCCGGAGGGCACGAGGGCCCCGGCGGCCTCGGCGGCGTCGAGGATGGCGGTGTCGCCGGCGACGTCGAGTTCGAGCGTGTTCGAACCGTCGTGGAGGGTGAGCGCGCCGCCCTCGCCGGGCTCGGCCAGTTCGACGGTGAACTCCTCGGTGTGCAGGTGATCGGCGACGCCGTTGAGGTCGGCGTACTCCCGCAACGCGCGCAGCATGCCCGCAGGTCCGCACGCGTAGGTGGTGCGATCGCACCAGTCCGGCACGAGGTCGTCGAGCTCGCGCGGCTCGAGCCGCCCCTCGGCCTGGGTGTGACGCTCGACGAGGCGAATGCGGCCCGTCGCGTCGAGCGAGCGCAGTTCGTCGGCGAAGATGACGTCCTCGGGGTGGGCCGCCGAGTGCAGGACGACGATGTCGTGCGCGCTCCCGGCGTGCTCGGTGTCGGCGGCGAACGCCTCCTCGGCGTCGATGCGGTGACGCAGCATGCCCATGACGGGCGTGATGCCGGAGCCGCCGGTGACGAAGAGAACTGGCTCGGCGCCGCCGTTCCAGGTGAAGGCGCCGTCGGCCTGCTCCATATGGACGATCTGACCGGGACGCAGGCTCTCCTGCAGGTGCGCGCTCACGACGCCACCGGTGAGGGCCTTGACCGTGATGGAGATGTAACCGTCATCGCGCGGGCCGGAGGTGACGGAGTAGGCGCGCCACAGGCGCACGCCGTCGATGTCGACGCCGATGCGGATGTACTGACCCGGGCGGTGGCCGAGCCAACCGCGGCCGGGCTGGAGCGTCACGGTGCTGGCGTCGGCCGTCTCGGGCGTGACGTCGACGACGCGGGCGCGCAGATACCGGCGCGAGCGAAGCGGGTCGACGAGATCGACGTAGTCCTCGGGCACGAGAGGCGTCGTGAGGGCGCGCACCGCACGCCAGGCGAGGCGGGTTGCCGAGCCCGCCGGAGAGGTTCGTGGCGCACTCGGCAGGGAGGTCGTCCGAGTGGGCGAAAGAGAGGTTACGGACACACCGACAGTCTATTTAGCCGAATCGACGCAATTCTTGGCCCAGCCCCGACATGATCCTCGATCTATTTGTTCGTAGAGTGTGAACATGCCGATTCTCACCGACCGCACCCTGGCCGAGCTTCGGGCGTCCCTGCCCGAGACGGCGAGCGCCTGCGTCGAGGCGATCGTCGAGGAGGTCCCCGGTTACGACCGCGCCTTCGATCCTGCGTTACGCAGCAACATCGAGCGCGCCGTCGAACAGGCCCTTTCGGGGTTCGTCGCCACCCAGATCGAGGGCGACCGCGCGACCTCCCGTGCCACCCTCGACGGCGCCTACCGGCTGGGACAGGGAGAGGCAGCGAGCGGTCGCTCCACGGACGCTCTGCTCGCCGCCTACCGCGTGGGTGCTCGTGTCGCGTGGGCTCAGTTCGCTGGCAGCGCCGTGGCCGCCGAGGAGCCGGCGGCGAACGTCGCGGCTCTCGCCGAGAAGACCTTCGCCTTCATCGACGAGTTGTCCGCCCAGAGCCTCGCCGGTCACACGGCGGCCCTCACCGCCCGCACCCGTGAACTGGCCCGTCGCCGGGATCAGCTGACGGCGGCCCTCGTCGCGGGCGAGGCCCGCCCGGCCCTCGAGCACCTCGCCGAATCGGCCCGGTGGAAGGCGCCCGAAACGCTCACCGCCCTCGTCGTCGACGGCGAACCGCGCACGGCGCTCGCCACGGCCCTCGGCGAGCGCGCCCTGTGGTCTCCCGTTGCCGACGGTCCCACCGTCGTGCTCGTCCCCGGCGTGCGAAGCAACGCTCGGAACGGCCTTCTCGAGCGCTGCGTCGGTACGCCCGCCGCTCTGGGGCCGACCGTGGCGTGGACCGAGGCCGGCGAATCAGTCCGTCAGGCACTGCGCGCGCTGCGTTTCGCGAGCGACGACGACGGCGCCGACTGCGACGAGCTGTTGCCCGAACTCGCTCTGGACTCAGCGCCTCTCGTTGCCACCCGACTTCGCGAACGTGCTGTGGCTCCACTCGAGGACCTCTCCCCCGCCAAACGGGAGGTGCTCGCCGAGACGCTGCTCGCCTGGCTCCTGCACCAGGGCCGTCGTGACGAGGTCGCCGGCCGCCTGCATGTCCACCCGCAGACGGTGCGCTACCGCATGAACACGGTGCGCGAACTGTACGGCGACGCCCTCACCGACCCGCGGCGCGTGCTCGAACTGACGCTCGGTCTCCTCGTCGAGGCACGCACCGAACCCACCTCTGACGCGAAGGACGAACGATGACCACCGAACGTTGGCGCACGCCGCTCGGCGACTCGCTGCGCCAGCATGCCGGTGAGATGCCTCCCGTCTCGCACGAAGGCGTCGACGCGGACGTCGTGCGCGTGGCCAAGCCGCTGCTGCGCGGGTGGTTCCACCTCGTCCTCGCGCCGATCTGCCTCGTGGGGTGTCTCGCGCTCGCGATCCTCGCGCCGACGACGGCCGGGCGCGTAGGCGCCCTCGTCCTCGGAGCGACGGGAACACAGCTGTTCGCCACGTCGGCGCTCTACCACCGCAGGTACTGGAGCCCGCGCGCCGACGCGATCCTGCGTCGCATCGACCACTCGAACATCTACCTCATCATCGCGGGCACGTACACGCCGTTCGCTCTCGTCCTGTTGCGCGGCAACCAGCGGTTGTCGCTCCTGCTCATCGTGTGGATCGGTGCCGTTGCCGGCGTCCTGTTCCGAACGTTCTGGGTCGGCGCGCCGCGCTGGCTCTACACCCCGATCTACGTCGCCCTCGGCTGGGTCGCCCTCTTCTACGCCGCCCCGCTGCACGCCGCGGGCGGCACCGCCGTCATGACGCTCATCGCCGTGGGAGGCATCCTCTACACGATCGGCGCCGTCGTGTACGGGTTCAAGAAGCCCGACCCGTGGCCCACCGTGTTCGGTTTCCACGAGATCTTCCACGCGTGCACGGTGGCCGCGTTCGTCGTCCACTTCGTCGCGGCGTGCCTCGTCGTGTTGCGGGCCTGACGAGGGCGGCATGGCGGGTTGGGCGGGGAACACCGCGTTCGGCACGACGCAGGGACGCCGTGAACTCATCGACGACTTCCTCGACGGTGCCGCAATGGACCATCTTGAGGAGGACGACCCCGTGAGGAAGCGCGGGCGGACGACGCGACGATTGCCCGCGTCCTCGATGAGGGTTACCTCCCCAGCCGCGAGGCGCTGCTCGCCATGATGGTGTTCGAGGAATGCGACCTCGACGCGGCGGCCGCGGCGATTCGCGCGTTCGGCGACGTCACGCCCGTGTCACTCGACGAGCAGGCGCCCACCTCACAGCTCTGAGCGTCTCGCCACCTCGGTGGTGACCGGGCCGCCATCAGCGGCACCTCGCGTCACCCCCATGCCCCGGCCGACGAGGGCTCCTTCTCGTCCTGCGACCTCTCCGAGCGCTTTTCGGCGTGGTGGCGGCGCCATTCGAGCAGCCCGGCCAGAACGATCGCGATGCCCATGCCGGTGGCGATGCCCGCGATCGGGTTGTCCTCAAACGCGTGCCCGCCGATGTAGCCGATGACGGTGCCGTGCACGGCCCACACGAGCGTCGCGAAAAGGTCGTACGGTGTGAACGAGCGCAGGGGGTAGCCGGTCGCGCCGAGCGAGAGCGTCGCGACGCAGCGGCCACCGGGGATGAAGCGCACGACGAGGAGCGCCCACGAACCGCGTTGGTGGAGCACGCCTCTCACGCGTTCGACGGTGCGTCGGCGTTTCGGCTTCTTCTCGAGCCACGACGTGCCGAGCAGGTGCCCGAGCCCGTAGGACAGGTGATCACCGAGGCACGCACCGAGTGCGGAGACGAGAACGACGAGGACGACGTTGGGCCCGTGCGGATCCGACGCGGCGTACACCCCGGCAAGGATGAGTGGCGCCTCGCTGGGGAAGACCGGAACGAGCGCGTCAACGGCGCACAGACCGAACAGTGCCGCATACACCCACCACGAGGTCATGAGGTGCTCGAGCGGCCCCAGGATCGCGTCGGTCATTGCCCGAACCTAGGAGGTCGACATGACGGGCACCTGACCCGAGGGTGAACGGTGGCACCTCACCCGGCGACGGCCCGCCGCGGGCCACGCCTCAAGGTGGACAGGGCCAGCGAGTCCTAGCGCGCGGATCCCGCCTCGACGATGTCCTTGATCCGCGCGAGCGTCGCGCCGATGCCCTCGCGCGCGGCAAGGCGACGTTTCTCGGCTTGGGCCTGGGCGTCGTCACCGAAACGTTCGGCGAACGTGCGCTCGCTCTGTTCGGTGAACGTCGTCGAGTGCGTGAGGCGCGTGCCATGACCCTCGCGCTCCATGCGGTAGCTCCAGCGCACCTCGGCGGGCACGACGTCCCAGGCGAACTCGACGGCGGGATCGGCCACCGCCACCTGCGAGGTCGTCGTCCACTCGCGCTCGGGCGTTTCGTTGTGGCCGGTGAAGCGTGCGCCGACGCCGCGGGCGTCGTTCTCCCATTCGACACGGCGGCACTGCTCGCTCCACTCACCGGTGCGTGTGACGTCGCTGATGACGGCGTACACCGCCTCGGGCGTGGCGTCGATGAAGACGTCGTCGGAGAGTTCGTACGTCATGGGACGAGCCTAGGAGGGCCGGTGCGGGTTCCAGGCAGGTCGGGTCAGAGGCCGAGGAAGTTCTCCAGGCCCACGGTGAGGCCGGGCGTCGTCACCACGTTGCGAACGCCGGTGAGCACGCCGGGCATGAAGCTGACGCGCTCGAAGCTGTCGTGACGGATCGTGAGGGCCTCACCCTCCGCGCCGAACTGCACCTCCTGGTGCGCGACGCGCCCCCGCATGCGGATGGCGTGCACCGGGATGCCGTCGACGCGGGCTCCGCGCGCGCCGTCCGGGTCGTGTTCCGTGGCGTCCGGAACGTCGCCGAGACCGGCCTCGCGGCGGCCCTCGGCGATGGCGCGCGCTGTGTGCGCGGCGGTGCCGGAGGGGGCGTCGACCTTGTTCGGGTGGTGGATCTCGACGACCTCGACCGACTCGTAGAAGGCCGCCGCCTCGCGCGCGAACTTCATCATGAGCAGGGCCCCGATGGAGAAGTTCGGCGCGATGAGCACACCGACGCCGTCGGCTGCGTCCACCTGCGAGCGCAGCGTCGCGAGCTTCTCCTCGGTCCACCCCGTCGTACCGACAACGGCCGAGACGCCTTGGGCGACGCAGTGGGCGAGGTTGCCGGGCGACGCGTCCGGCACGGTCAGCTCGATGGCGACGTCGGCGCCCCCGAGGTCGCCGAGTTCGTCGCCGACGTCGAAACGACCGACGAGTTCCATGTCGGATGCCGCCTCGACCGCCTTCGCGGCCTCGCTGCCCATGCGCCCACCGGCGCCGATCACTGCAACCTTGATCGTCTCGCTCATGGGCCCGAGCCTAACGACGCAGCTTCTTGACCTGCTCGACGATCCGCATGCCGAGTGGCTGCCACGTCTGAAGCCGGCCGCGATCGCCCTTGCTGTCCATCCGGTTGCTGTCACCATCCGAGTCGACACGGATGTCCGAGACGAGCCGCAGACGCGGGTGCTCGAGGTCGCCGTCGACGATCTCACCCGCCTCCCAACGGAAGTCGAGGCCCTTCTCGGTGACCTCCACCGTGGCGAGGTTGTTGTCGAACCACGGCCCGTGCGTCGTACGCCAGGTGAAGTGCGGCGTGCGCACGGCCTTCGTCCGCTCGACGACCTCACGCAGCGGCCACGCGAGTCCGCGACCGATGATCGACTGCCCCGCGCGCACATGCCGCGGCAGCGGGTTTCGGATCGGCGAACACACGGCCTGGAAGATGCGCGACTTCGTGCCGTCGGCGTCCTGGACCTCGGAGAGGAACGAGTTGTGGATGTCGCCCGAAAGGAACGTCACCGTGCGCGGGGCCACGCCGCGCTCACCGCGCGCAACCTCGAGCACCATGTCGGAGACCTTGAAGAACGTGTCACTGAACGCGGCCCAGTGCTCGAGGTCGATCGTCTGGCGCATCTTCTCGCCGAGGCTCGCGACCGTCTTGCCCCACGCGCCGTCGCACGCGGCCTCGTCGAGCGCCTCGAGCATGTGGATGCCCTCGGGCATGAAGAACGGCAGCGACGTACCGATGAACAGGTGCTCCACGTCGCCGCGCAGTTCACCGTCGAGCCAGTCGAGCTCCTCGGCGTCCAGCATCGCGCGGTGGCCGGGACGCAGATCGCGTGCCGCGCGCGAGTCCACGACGATGAGCTTGCTCTCACCGAGATCGCGCGTGTACGAGAAGCGGTACGACTGGGCGTCCCGGTCGACCTTCTCCGCAAAGGCCTCGATCATGTCGGTGATGTCGAGCTCGTCGCTACCGGTGTGCGCGGTGATCTTCTGCCAGACCTCGTCCTCGGCGAGCGCCTCGGGCGAGAGGTTGCCGCAGTGCTGGTAGACCCAGTACGACGACAGCGCGCCGACGATGCGACCGTGCCACCAGGAGGTCTTGTTCATCCCCTCGTGCCACGCGAGCGAGGTGTTCCAGTCGTCGCGCACGTCGTGGTCGTCGAAGATCATCGCGCTCGGCATCGTCGAGAGCATCCAGCGCACCGCCGGCTCGCTGTAGGCGAGGCGGTAGAGGTGGGCGTACTCGACGTAGTCCTTGAGCTCCTCGCCGGGCTCGCTCTCGAGGCCGCGCTTCTCCTCGATGAACTCCTGCATGGCCTCCGACGTGATGTCGGCGTACACCTGGTCACCGAGCAGGACGACGAGGTCGGGCCACCGCTCGTCCCTGGGGTGACGCGCCATTTCGTGCGCGTAGGCGCGCAGCGAGTCGATGCCGTTGGTGCGGTTGTGCTTGGCGTCGTGCGGCACGCTTGTGCGGCAGCTGCCGAAGGCCATCTTCGTCGGACGATCGGCCTTGAGCATCTTGACGACCGGCGCGGGGAACGGCGAATCGGGCTGCGGCCACGCGTGTTCGCCGTTCACCTCGACCGTGTACTCGTACACTTGGCCGGGCTCCAGGCCGTCGAGCAGGACGAGGGCGTAGTGGTGCCCGTGCGCCGCGAACGTGCGTGCGCTCCACGACTTCTCGCCGATGCGCACCGTGAGCTCGCCCGCGTCACGCGTCTGAGCCCAGAGCGTCGCCTCGCGCTCCCCCGCATAGCGCACCATGGGGCCGAGCTGGATCGGCTCGTTCGTCCTGAGGTCGTTCGTCATCATTCGCTTCCGTCGACACTGCGGTTGTCTTCCACTTCGGCCGTGAGTCCCCACATCCCGGACGGCCGCGTCGGATGCCCACGCTTCAACCATTGCTCGTGGGCGTCCACTGCATCGTGCCATCGCAGGTCGAGGTCCGAGGGCTGATCGGCAACACCGTCGTTGTTCTTGTCGAAGACGACGTCGATCGCTTGGTAGTTCTTGAAGCGCTGCATCGTGGACTGCAGGGTGTACGCCTGCTGGTCGGCCAGGGTGAGGTCGACGTCGTCCGTGAACTGCGTCATGAGCGAGCGTGGGTACAGACGGCGGTGGAGCACGACGTTGACCTCGCACCCCACGACGAACGCGACCGCCATGATGTAACAGGCGACGAGAATCGTCAGGATGCTGCCGTACGTGCCGTAGATGTCACTCGAACGCGCGCCGAAGATGTTGGTGAAGGTACTGCCCGCGGCCATGAACAGCTGCCACACGACCGTCACGAGCAGCGCGCCAGGAGCCAGACGACCCCACCCCTGCCCGCGAGCCGTCGTCATCTTCATGAGGAGCAGGAAGATGACGGTGCCGAACACGAGATTGAGCGCCAGCACGAGCCAACCGGGCGCGTGCCACGTCTGAGGCAGCCACCCCAGGGACACAAGAGCGACGCCGAGGAAGAGCAGCACCGCAGCGCTGCGCACGCGCATGAGGATGGGGTTGGGGCGCGAGTTGCGCGGCACCGACCAACACGTGTTGCTCGTGTGCTGGAGCGCCTGAGCCACCCCGAGGCCACCGTAGAGGGCCACGATCGAACCGAGCACGATGCCGGAGACGCTGCCGCGCAACGCGCTGGGCGCGGCGTTGCTCAGCGTGTTGCCGAGCACGGGAATCTGGCCGAGCACCGAGTCGAGGATCTGTTTGTGCAGCCGCTCGTTGCCGTGGATGAAGAAGCCGAGAGCCGACTGCAGCAGCAGGATGAGCGGGAAGACCGAGAGGAAGCCGTAATAGGTGATGAGCGCCGCGAGATACGCGCCCTGGTCGTCGATGAACTTGTACACGACACCGATCGGGTACCCGAGCACGGGGTGACGGCGCTGAAACGCGTCCGCCCGGTCGACTGCTCTCACCCGCCCATCCTCCCACGAAGCCCGAATCCCGCCGGAACGTCGTGGCCGGGAAAGGGAACGTCTTCCACGCATGCGGAAAGCTCCGCCCCCGACGAACGTCGGGAGCGGAGCCTTCATGCTCGAACCGGTGTGGCTCAGGCGTCCTCGGAGGTCGCCTTCGCCTCGTTGCCGTCGGAGCCTGCGTCGACGAGCTGGTCGGCGGCGGCGTTGCCCTCGCCCTGCTCGGCGCCACGGCCACGACCGCGACCGCCACGGCGACGCTGACGCGGCTTCTTGTCACCGGACTCGTCCTCGGAACCCGAGTGCGGGTCCATGTGACCGGCGGAGTCGGCGACCTCGGCAGCAGCCTCGGCCGTCGCGGCGTCCGTGTTCTCCGGCGTGTTCGCGGACTCGGCCTTGGCCTCCTCGACGACGGCGAGCGAAAGCTTGCCGCGCGGGTCGACCTCCTTGAGCTCCACCTGGACCTTCTGGCCGATCTTCAGCACGTCCTCGACAGCGTCGATGCGCTTGCCGCCGACGAGCTTGCGCACCTCGGAGATGTGCAGCAGGCCGTCCTTGCCCGGAAGCAGCGAGACGAACGCACCGAAGGTCGTCGTCTTGACGACGGTGCCGAGGAAGCGCTCGCCGACCTCGGGCATCTGCGGGTTGGCGATCGCGTTGACCGCGGCGCGCGCAGCCTCGGCGCTCGGGCCGTCCGTGGCACCGATGTAGACCGTGCCGTCGTCCTCGATGGACAGGTCGGCGCCCGTGTCCTCCTGGATCTGGTTGATCATCTTGCCCTTCGGGCCGATGACCTCACCGATCTTGTCGACCGGGATCTTCACCGCGAGAACGCGCGGGGCGAACGGCGACATCTCGTCGGGAGCGTCGATCGCCTCGTTCATCACGTCGAGGATGTGCAGGCGGGCGTCGCGCGCCTGCGTCAGTGCACCGGCGAGAACCTGGGCCGGGATGCCGTCGAGCTTCGTGTCGAGCTGGATGGCCGTGACGAACTCACGGGTACCGGCAACCTTGAAGTCCATGTCGCCGAATGCGTCCTCGGCACCGAGGATGTCGGTGAGGGCCGCGTACTGCGTCTGACCGTCGATCTCGGCAGAGACGAGGCCCATCGCGATACCGGCGACCGGGGCGCGCAGCGGCACACCGGCGTTGAGCAGCGACAGGGTCGAGGCGCAGACCGAACCCATGGACGTCGAACCGTTGGAGCCGAGAGCCTCGGAGACCTGACGGATGGCGTAGGGGAACTCTTCGCGCGTCGGCAGCACCGGCATGAGCGCACGCTCGGCCAGAGCACCGTGACCGATCTCGCGGCGCTTCGGCGAACCGACGCGGCCCGTCTCACCCGTGGAGAACGGCGGGAAGTTGTAGTGGTGCATGTAGCGCTTGCGCGTCACCGGCGACAGGGAGTCGATCTGCTGCTCCATGCGCAGCATGTTGAGCGTCGTGACACCCATGATCTGGGTCTCGCCGCGCTCGAAGATCGCGGAACCGTGAACGCGCGGCAGCACCTCGACCTCGGCCGAGAGCGCACGGATGTCCGCCAGGCCACGGCCGTCGATGCGGACCTTCTCGCGCAGGATGCGCTCGCGCACGAGCTGCTTCTGCAGCGAACGGAACGCGGCGGAAACCTCGGACTCGCGGCCCTCGAACTCGCGGCCTTCGCCGGCGAGCTCGGCCTTGAGCGCGTCCTTGATCTCGTCGAGCTTGTCCTCACGCTCGGCCTTGCCGGCGATCGTCATCGCAGCGGACGTCTGGTCCTTGGCCGACTTCTCGACCGCACCGTAGACGTCGTCCTGGTAATCGAGGAACACCGGGAAGTCCTGGACCTCCTTGGCGGCCTGCTGCGCGAGCTCGACCTGAGCCTCACAGAGCACGCGGATGAACTTCTTCGCAGCCTCGAGGCCCTCGGCGACGACCTCTTCGGTCGGGGCCTGGGTGCCTTCGGCCACGAGGTTCCACGTCGACTCGGTGGACTCGGCCTCGACCATCATGATGGCGACGTCGTCACCGACGAGACGGCCGGCGACGACCATGTCGAACGCCGAGCGCTCGATGTCGGAGAAGTTCGGGAAGGCGACCCACTGGCCGTCGATGAGGGAGACGCGCACGCCACCGATCGGGCCGGTGAACGGCAGACCGGAGATCTGCGTGGAGGCCGACGCGCCGTTGATGGCGAGAACGTCGTACTGCACGTCCGGGTTCTGCGCGAGAACCGTGATGACGACCTGGACCTCGTTGCGCAGACCCTTCTTGAAGGCCGGGCGCAGCGGGCGGTCGATGAGGCGGCAGGTGAGGATCGCGTCCGTGGAGGGACGACCCTCACGACGGAAGAACGAGCCGGGGATCTTGCCGGCCGCGTAGCTGCGCTCCTCGACGTCCACCGTGAGGGGGAAGAAGTCGAAGTGCTCCTTGGGCTGCTTGCTGGCGGTGGTGGTGCTCAGCAGGCAGGTGTCGTCGTCCAGGTAGGCGAGGACTGCGCCGTTGGCCTGCTTCGCGAGACGTCCCGTCTCGAAGCGAACCGTGCGGGTGCCGAACGAGCCGTTGTCGATGACGGCTTCGGCGAACTGGATCTCGGGACCCTCCATTTGGGCCCTCCTTCTTGTTTCATCTACGTCTCGGATGCGCACATCGTCGTTGTGTGCGACCCGTTTCTTGCTGCCGAGCGGCCCGTCCGAGCCCCTCGAAACACCGAAAGGCGGCCACTCGTAGACGAGTGACCGCCGTCCGGCGTCAAATCATGGTGATCAATGCGATCAACGGCGCAGGCCGAGGCGCTTGATCAGCGAGCGGTAACGCTCGATGTCGACCGACTCGAGGTAGCGAAGCATGCGCTTGCGCTGACCGACGAGCAGGAGCAGACCACGACGCGTGTGGTGGTCGTGCGGGTGCTGACGAGCGTGCTCCGTCAGGCCCTTGATGCGTTCCGTGAGGAGGGCAACCTGCACCTCGGGCGAGCCCGTGTCGCCTTCGGACGTGCCGTACTCGGCGATGATCTTCTTCTTCGTCTCAGCATTCAGGGCCATGCCCAACTCCTTCAACACATCGTTGCGCGGTGCTCCCAGGCCTGTTCACTGGGGCGCTCTTGGTCCGCGGCCGATCGACGGCAGAGTTCAGATTATCAGCGGGGTCGTGTGCCGACCTAATCAGCGCGGGAGCCCTCGGCGAAGCGCGGCGTCGCGTCGAACGCGGCACGGCGCGAGGCACGGCGCAGCGCGACCATGATCGGTCGGCCCGCGACGAGGATGAGGGCGACGTTCGTGATGACGCGCCCGAGGTCCCAACCCAGCGACGTGGCCAGGGTGTAGGCGACGAAGCGTGCGAGGTTGTCGCCCAGCGGCGCGCCGGGCACCGGCATGATGGCCGGGTCGTCACCGGTGGCGAACGGCCAGAAGGACATGTTGAGCACGAACCCGTAGGCGAGCGACGCGAAGGCGCCGTAGACGCACAGCAGGAGCAGTTCGAGCGGCCACCTGAGCCCGCGCCGCCACGGCAGAAGGCCGGCGCCCATGGCGACCCAGGCCGCTCCGAGCATCTGGTACGGCAACCACGGGCCGATGCCCGCGGTGAGCACGGCGGAGGCGAACATACTCGTCGCGCCGAGCGCGAAGCCGAAGCCCGCTCCGAAGACGCGGCCGCCGAGAACGAGAAGGAAGAACATCACCTCGATACCGCCGGTCCCCGCACCGAGGGGACGCAGGACGGCATCCACGGCGGACAGGACGCCGAGCATCGCGACGGCCTTCGCGTCCATCCCTCCGTCCGCGATCTCGGCCAGGACCACGACGAGCATGAGCGGCAGGAGGATGGCGAAGAGCATCGGGGCGTCACGGCTGTGGCCGGCGACGGCCGAGTGCTCCTCGACGAGGAGGGGCCACAGGTTCGCGAGCAACCCGATCAGGCTGACGACGAGGATCGTGGCGACGCTACGCGGCTTCAGACGGACGGCGCTCGTTGCCTTCGAGAGGGTGGCGCGTTTCACCGGTCGGGCGGTGCCCGCGCGCTCTTCCGGGTTCACAGAAGCCTGCGGACTCATGACGGCACTCCGAGCACCGTCAGCGCATCGGCCAACGTGAGAGCGGGAACGGGCGCGAGCACCTTCGCCATCTGTGGGGCCAGGGCGGGCGACGCTGTGAGCACGTCGCGTGCACTGCCGGTGGCGATGAACTCTCCCCCGGCCATCTGGATGACCACGTCGGCCACTCCAGCGGCAAACTCGACGTCGTGCGTCGCCACGAGAACGGCCTGCCCTTCGTCGGCGCGCGTGCGCAGGATCGCCCGCAGGGCCTCCTTGCCGGCGTAGTCGAGACCGCGGGTCGGTTCGTCGAGCACGAGCACCTGAGGTTCGGCCACGAGCTGGACGGCGAGGACGAGCGCGAGGCGCTGCCCTTCGGACAGGTCGCGGGGATGCATGGCCGGGTCGATGCCCGGGGCCAGGTTCGCGAGGTACGCCTGGGCCGCACCGGGCTCGCGGCCGGCGTCGGAATCGGCCTGCGCGAGTTCCTCCCCCACCGTGTCGAGGTAGAGGAGGTCCCCGGCGGTCTGCGGCACCATGCCGACGAGACCGCGGCGCTGCGCGGGGTTCAGTTTCGCGGGGTCGAGCGATTCGCCTCGTGCGGAGACCACGCCGATGCTGCCGCCGTCACGCCGGCCACTTCCCTGAAGCGCCCACATGAGCGTCGACTTGCCGCAGCCGTTGCGGCCCATGAGCGCCGTCACCGTGCCGGCGCAAAGGTCGAGGTCCACACCCGCGACGACGTCGAGGCCGGACAGGCGAACGCGTACGCCCCGCGCCTCGAGCACCGGCGCAGTCGAGGGCACGTCTGTCCCGCGGATGGGCGGTGCCTCGACCGTGAAGGGCGCACTCGCGGCGCGCTCCACGAGCACCCGCCGCGCGTCGCGGATCGTCAGCGGCAGCGGCGACCAACCGGCGGCACGACCGAGTTCGACGACCGGCGGTGCGACGTCGGATGCTCCGAGCATCTCGCCGGGAGCCCCGGAGGTGACGACGCCGTTCGCCCCTACGTGCACGACCTGGTCGGCGAACGGGAGCACGCGCTCGATGCGGTGTTCCGCGACGACAACGGTCGAACCGACATCCTGGACAAGGCGCGTGAGTACGGCGAGAACGTCCTCGGCGGCCGTGGGGTCGAGCGCCGACGTGGGTTCGTCGAGGACGAGGATCTGCGGGTGCATGACGAGCACACTGCCGATGGCGACGCGCTGCTGCTGGCCGCCCGACAGGTCGCGCAACGGAGCCTCGCGCAGCTCGGCGATACCGAGCAGATCGAGCGTCTCCTCGACCCGCCGACGCATGACCTCCGGCGCTATGCCGAGCTGTTCCATGCCGTAGGCGAGTTCTTCCTCGACGGTGTCGGTGACGAAGCCGGCGAGGGGGTCCTGCCCGACGTACCCGACGACGGAGGCGAGTTCGCTGGGCTTGTTCTCGGAGATGTCGAGCCCGCCGATGACGACCCTGCCCTGCAGGAGTCCGCCCGTGAAGTGCGGGACGAGCCCGGTGAGCAGCCCGAGGAGCGTCGACTTGCCCGAGCCGGTGCGGCCGATGACGGCGACGAGCTCACCGCGTTCGATGCGCAGGTCGACGTCGCGCAGCGAGGGGTGTTCGGCTCCGTCGTACGTCAGCGTCGCGGCCTCCATGACGACGGCAGGCTCCCTGGTCCAGACGGTGGCCGCGTCACGCCCTCCCACGTCCCCCGCGGGAGTTGTGTCGTGCGTTTCGGTCATGAGGTGGCTCCTCGCAGGGCCCGGGCGTCGCGTCCGGGCGCTGCGTCGTCGAGGGTGCGTTCGGGCGCGCTCGTACGCCGCGGGCGTTCCGGTTCGGGTGTGAAGAACGCCGGCAGGAGCGCGGGCACGAGCGCGAGCGGTAGCCACAGGGGCACCACCGGCATGGCGAGGGGCGAAACCGAGAGGTTGCGCGCGTCGGGCTGGTCCTCGAGAACCGCACGAACAGCCACGAGCGTCACAATGCCGCAGGCCACGACGGCCCACTCGAGCAGGCCCCACGGGTCGCGCCGGTAGCGGGTGCGACGCATCGAACGTCCTGCGAAAGCCACCCCGACCACGCTCGCCAGGATGCCGACGACGAGCACGGGCGCCGTCGTCCACCAGGGAACGTCGCTCACGACTCCCTCGGCTCCAGAGCCCTGCATCGTGCCGTAGACGCCGACGCACGTGAGCAGCGCGCCGCCGAGCATGAGCACGCCGATGACGAAGCGCGTCACGAAGGGCCGCTCGGCCCGACGGCCGTACCCACGTGCCTCCATCGAGGCCGCGAGGGAGATGGAACGGTCCAGCGTGTCGTGCAGCACGGGAAGGGCCACCTGCTTGACGCGCGTGGCGCGGCGTGCGTCGCCACGCAGGACGCGCGCCTTGCGCACCCGTTGGACGCTCTCGACGAGCTGGGGCGCCACGGACAGCGCAATGACGGTGGCCGTCCCGATGTCACGGACGGCCGGAGGCGTGGCCGCGAGCAGGCGCTTGGGGTTGGCGAGGGCGTTGGCTGCGCCGAAGCAGAACAGCATCGTGGCGAGGCGCAGGCCCTCGAGGAAGGCACCGACGAGGCCGCCAAGACCGACCGGGCCGAGAAGAGTGATGCCGCGAGCCCACTCGGGAAGCCCCACCCGCGGCAGCGGAAGGACGATCGTGTCGCTCGTCTTCATGCCCACGAGGACATGCAGAACGACGCGACTCACGACGACGAAGGCTCCGAGCGCCGCGTAGAGGCGCAGGCTACGGGCCCACGGCGCATAGGGGCGCCGAGCGACGACCGTGAGCACCACGACGGCAAGCACGAGGGCCAACAGGACGGGATTCGTCGTCGTGGCGATGGCAACGGCCATCGCCGTCGCCCACATCCACCACGCACCGGGGTGGACGACGCGACGGCGATGGCCGGAGGCCGAGGTCATCCGCGACGGCGTGCCGCGTATCCGGCTCCCACGGCTGCGACGCCGAGCACACCGACGCCGGCGATGATGCCCGGAAGGTTGTTGCTGCCTGAGCTCTTCTTCTCCGGCACGGCGAGACCGGGCACACTGCCCGACGTCGAGATGCTCGGGTGAGCAGTGTTCTTCGGCTGGGGCACCTTCGTGCCCGTCATCTTGGTGGCGGCGGGCGTGGCGCCCTTCTTCTTCACACCGACCTTGTACTTCTTGGCATCGCTCGAGTTCGCATCGAGCGTCGTCGACGAGCCGTCACTGAAGGTGATGACCTTGAGTGGCTTCCCGTCCTTCGTCACGAGGGCCGTTGCCTTGACCGTGGGAGTCGACGTGGCGCCCTGGCCCGGCTTCGATCCCGAGGTGGTCGGCTGGGGGCTGCTCGTCGAACCCGCCGTCGAGGAAGGCTTGCTCGGCGTCGGTTTCGGCGCAGCCGACGTGGAGCCGGCCTTCGTCGAGGACGGCTTGGACGAGGGCTTCGAACTCGGCGGCTTCGGCTGCGACGTGGTCGGCTTCGTGCTGCTCGGCTTGGGCGAGCTGGGCCTCGGAGTCGATGTCGTGGGCTTCGTCGTGCTCGGCTTCGGCGACGTGATCGCAGCAGGAACGGGCACGGACGGCGCGGTGCCGCTGCCGAAGCGGAATCCGACGACTCCGCCCGGGGTGGCGGGCAGCGAGGCGACACCGAGGTTCGAGTAGTTCCACGAGCCGCCGCGCTTGGCGCTGAAGACCGTCCAGTAGGCGTTCGGCGGAGGCATCCGGCACGGCGAACTCGACGGGTACCCGTTGACGCCGCAGAGCACGCCGTCGTGGTACTGCGTGGAACCGGTCGTCGAGAACCCGGCGGCCCGCAGCGCCTGGAGCGCCGTGCCCGGACTACCCGGCGCGCAGCCGGTGGCCGAGCCGCTCGGGAACTGGACGACGACGGTCACGCCGCTCGTCGCACTCGTGCACGCACCCGCAGCGGACGCGGGCGCTGCGGCACCCGTCGTCACGGCACCGAGGCCCGCGAGGGCCGAGGCGCCGACGAGAACCGGTGCGCCGAGGCGCGCGAGATCAGCGGCGACGCGCGTACGCAACGGCACCTCCCGCGGTGACGAGGATGACGGCGCCGAAGGCGAAGCCGAACGGCACGGTGTTGTCCGAGACCTTGTCGGTGTTCACGATCGGGCCGGTGGCGGGCGTCGTCGACGTCGACTGCGGCACCGTGGACGTGGACGGCGCGCTCGGGCTCGTCGTCGAGGTCGGCGCTGCGGTGGCATCCGTGCTCGTGGTGCTCGTGGGAGCCGGCGTGGCGGAGGTGGACGTCGAGTTGCTCGACGAGGTGCTCGTCGGCTTCGGCGCGCTCGTCGTGGACGTCGAGGTGCTGGGCGACGACGTGGGCTCGGAGGAGCACGAGATGGCGGGAGTCGCGGTGGCGCCACCCTTCGTCAACGAGACGAGGGGCGCCCTCGTGAACGCGTAGAGACCCTGGGACGTGGCGCGGGTCTCGTTGCCGGCGAGCTTGCCGGAGGCACCGGCGCTCTTCATCGCCGCGAACGCGGTGCGGTCGTACGCGATGGCGCCACGCACAGCGGCAGGGAACGAGCAGCCGTACTGCAGCGAGGCGACGAACGACTGCGCCTTAACAGCGCGCGCGTCCTGACCGCCGAGGGTGAACGCCACCGCCGCGAGGCCCGTCGAGTTGGCGTTGGGGGTGGTCGTGCCCGTTCCGCCGGCGACGCCACCGTCGGCGTTCTGCTTCGTGGCGAGGAAGTTCACGGCCTTCGTCACGTCGGCGCCGTGACCGCCGGCGGCGGCGAGCGCCTGCACGGCGAACGACGTGGCGTCGGGGTCGGAGACGCACGCCGAACCGTCGTCGGCCAAGCGGAATCCGCCGTCATTGCAGCGCAGCGAGAGGAGGTAGTTCGTGGCCTTCGCGTCAGCGGGCGCGCCGGCCTTCTGCAGCGCGATGACGGCGAGGGACTGGGTGACGGCGTTCGAGTAGTCGCCGTAGGCCGAGACGTCGGAGAAGCGGCCGCTCGGCTCCTCGAGGCCCTGCAGCTTCGAGACGAGGTCGACGCCGCCGAACGCGCGCGGGTTCTGCCCCTGTGCCTTCGCGACGATGAGGGACTTCGCCACAGCTCCCGCGTACACGTCGGTGCCCGGCACGGCGTAGTCACCCACACCCTTGGCGAACGCTGTCGTGGCGGCACCGGCTTCGTTGCCCGCAACACCGGCCGACGTAAGGGCCAGGATGCCGTCGGCGGAAAGGCCCGCGTCGAGGTAGGTCTGACCCGAGTAGGTGGAGCTGAGCTCGTGGCGGCCTGCGGCGAACTGCCCGGCAAGGAAGGATGCCGCGGCGTCGCTTCCCGTCGCGGGAGCGGCAGTGGCGGGCGCCGAGGCTGCGGCAGCGAGAGCGACGAGGGCGGCGCTGGTGACTCCGGCGCGACGCAGGTGGGTCGTCATGATGACCTTCCGGGCAGGTGCGTGGCCGGTGGGCGACACCCTGCTCGAACGACGAGCCGGGCCTCTCCCGCTGACCTCGACGGGTGTGATGAGGCAGATGTGATCAGACACAGCCGAGACGAGGCATTCCGGCTCATCAGCGGACTGATCTACGGCTGCGGGTCAGCGCCGGAATTCGACCGGCTTCCCCTCGTTCTCGGCTCTCCGGCACGAGCCGAAGATCGCATCCAGGCTATCACCAGCCGCCGTGCGCCCTCGTCTCAGCGAGAGCGCCTGACGAGCGCGTCCCAGACGGAGCGCGCGATGGGTGCGGCGGTCCGTCCACCCTCGCCTCCTTCGTCGACCCGAACGACGACGACGTAGCGCTTGCCGTCCTCGTCTGCCCCGCCGAACGAGGCGAACCACGCGGTGGCGTGCTTGCCGTAGACCTCGGCCGTCCCTGTCTTGCCGTAGACGGCGTGCGCGTCGAGGTCGAAGCCTCGGAAGGCCTCGGAGGCCGTCCCCGTCGAGACCGCCCGTTTGAGCCCCTCGAGTTCACGGGCGTACATCCGGGCATCGAGGCTGAGGGTACGGGCCTCGGGCGACGGGAGCGCCGTGCGAGCGCTGCCGTCCGAACGCGCGGTTGCCACGGCGACGCGGGGCGTCGGCACACGACCGTTCGTCGCGAGCGCGGCGAAGGACGTGGCCACCTGCATCGGCGTCGCGGCGACGTCACCCTGGCCGATCGCGAAGTTCACCGCGTCACCGGCGCGTACGACGTAGCCACTCGTGCAGTTCTCCTTGGCCACCTGCGTGAGATACGAAGCACGGTCCTTGTCGGTGATCTCCGGGTAGCCGCTCTTCGCCCGCCTGCAGGACGCCGCCTTCGTCGCCTCCCACTCACGGCGCTTCGTCGCGCGGTCGGGAAGGGAGCCGCTCGCCTCCGCGGGCAGGTCAACCCCGGTTCGCGCGCCGTATCCGAACTCGCGGGCCACGCTGGTGTACGGGTCGGGAGCGTCGGTGGACGCCTTCACTCCCCCGGCCTTGACCCAGGCGTCGTACGCCCACCGGTAGAAAACGGTGTCGCAGGAGACCTCGAGCGCCTTCGGGATGTCGATCGTGCCGTGCGCCTGCGACTCGAAGTTGCTGTAGGAGCGGTTGCCGATCATGACCGACGACGGGCAGGAGTACGAGCCGTTCGGGTCCACGCCGGTCTGGGCCGCGGCGAAGAGGGAGAACACCTTGAACGTCGACGCGGGTGGGCCGGCCACGGACGTGGCTCGGTTGGTCAGCGGGTCGCCGGCCCTCGTGTCGAGCAGCGAGTCGTACTCGGCCTGCGTCACGCCGCCGTTCCACACGGACGGGTCGTAGGTGGGCTGGTTCGTCATGGCGACGACGTTGCCGCTGTCCGCCTCGAGGACAACGACGCTTCCCGAACCGGCCTTTTGCCCGCGCTTCCGGGCTGCGGCGATGCCGTCGGCGAGGGCCTTCGCCGCGGCGTCCTGCACGTCAGGGCGGATCGAGGTGACGACGTCCTGGCCCGCCACCGGCGGCACGTCCGCCACCTGACGTTGCGCCGTGCCGTCGGGGCCGATGGCGGTGGAGCGCTTGCCGTCGCGTCCGCGCAGGACGGCGTCGTACTGCTTCTCGACACCCGTGCGGCCGAGCAACGTCGGCACACCCGACCCCGAGCTCGAGACGCCGGTGTCGTCGGCTGTCGCTGCCGTGAGGTAACCGGCCACCTGGGCGAGGGAGTCGCCGCGGGAGCCGTAGGTTCGGGTCGCTGTCGGTCGCACCGCGATGCCGGGGTAGGCCTCGGGGCGCTCGAGCAGCGCGTTCGCAGCCGACGCCTCGACGTCGGAGGCGATCGGCACCGCCTCGAAGGGATGCCCGGCGAAGCAGACCGGCGACGGCGCGGCGCCCTTCGTCCCGCACGCCTTCGTCCGCGCCAAGAGGCTCAGCGGATCCCGGCCGATGGCCGAGGCGACGCGCGCGATGACCTTCGGCGCGTCGTCACGCGCGAGGGCCTGCGGCGAGATCGTCAGCGTCGTCGTCGAACCGTTCCCGACGAGAACGGTACCGTCGGCAGCGAGGATCCGCCCGCGTTGGGCAGGCACGACGACGTCACGCGTGTTGATGTCCGCTGCGGCCCGCGCGTTCTTCGCGCCGTCGACGATCTGCAGTTGAACGAGGCGACCCACCATGATCGTCGCGACGAGAGCGACGACAAGAGCCATGACGAGCAACCGCGCACGTCCCGACGCCCCTCGCGCACCACGCGAACCTGCCCCACGGAAGCTCGGCACGAGGAACGGTCCGAACGGACGGCGTTCCCTCGGCACGCCTCGGCGCAGCCGGGTCATGCGCGTCCTCGTTCCTGCTCGCGCAACGTCCACCGCACCCAGGTCGGAGCGAGGGCTGCGGTGAGAACGGCCGTCGTGGCCGTCGAGCCGAGCAGCGAGTACGGATCGACCTGAACCGAGCCGGACGCCACCACTCGCAGGGCGAGAACGACGAGGGAGGCAGTGAGGGCTCCGAGGCCGCCCACCATGGCCGGTACCCACGCGGCGCTGTTCCACGACCTCGCGGCCCTGGTGACGACGAGCGCCGCCGCAACCGCGGGAGCGAGCGCGAGGCCCGGCGCCGACGACGCGGGCGGCGCGAGGTCGAGCAGGAGTGCCCCTGCGATCGCCCAGACGACGGCGGACCACGCACCGCCGGTCACGCCTGCGGTGACGAGCAGGGGCACGAGCATCCACGGCGCCCAGGTGGGCAGGAGGGGCAACACGGTGACGGCGAGCAGGAGGGTCAGAACGAGCCAGGCAAAGCGGCTCCACGTGACGGCGGAGGGCCGAGCCACGATCGTCGTGGGCTCGCGCAGGGGCGTGCGACCGGGAGCACCGGGGGTTTCAGCAGCCACGCGCGCCATCAGTGGTTCTCCTGCGGCACGAGAACACCCACGACCTCAAGCGCACCGGGGTCGACGAAGGGACGCACGGCGGCGTTGCGCTCCGCCTGACCGTGGTCGGCCTCGACGCGGCTCACCTTCCCGAGCGGAATACCGGCGGGGTACGGGAACCCGTTCGGGCTGCCTGCCGTGACGACGGTGTCGCCGATGCGTACCGAACCTCCGTCGGCCACGACGAGGCTGACCTCGCTGCCGCTTCGCTTGGCCACACCCGCCGGCGCGCTCCCGCTGAGTCGGACCAGGGAACGGGTGCGCTCGACGCGCGCCCCCACTACGGACGAAGGGTCGGCGAGCAGCGTGACCGTGGAGGAGTCGGCCCGGACTGCGGTGATGCGCCCCACGAGGCCGCGATTGCCCACGACGGCCTGCGAGAGTGAGATGCCGTCGCGCGAGCCGATGTCGAGTTCGACCTTCCGCTCGCTACCCGTTGAAGGTGCCGGCGTGAAGGCGACGGCATGACCGACGACAACATCGTGCTTGCCGCCCCCGAATCGTTCGGAGAGCGTTGCCGATTCCTCGACCGCTGCGAGTCGCTCCTCGGCCGATCGAGCGCGTTCGCTCACGGCCAGGTTCTCCTTCGTCAGGCGCTTCACCTCCGCGTCGCGCCCGGTGAGGGACGAGACGAGAGACGTCACGCCACGTGACAGGAGCGAACTGACGCCGTCGCGCACCGGCGGAACGAGGTTGACGACGAGCGCGATGACGAGGAGGACGGCGACACCGATGCGCCTGCGTCGGGCGCGCGACCGGGTACCGCGTCCCGGCGCAGCCACCGCCGCGGACGCACCCGAATCTCGCCTCAACGCTCCACCTGCGACAGCAGCGACCGCGTCGCTGCTGGATCCTCGACGCACGTGCCCGCGCCCGTGACGACCGCGGTCAGTGGATCCTCGGCCAACCGGACGGGAACGCCCAACTCGTGGCTCATGCGCACGTCCAGGCCGCGCAGCATCGCTCCCCCGCCGGTGAGGACGATGCCTCCGTCGAGGACGTCGCCGGCCAGTTCGGGAGGGCAGGAGTCGAGGGTGGAGCGCACCGTCTCGCAGATCGTGAGCAGGTGCGGTTCGAGGGCTCGGCGGATCTCACCGCTCGTCAGCGTGACCGCACGCGGAAGGCCCGTGATGAGGTCGCGACCGCGCACCTCGTGGGTGAGTTCGTGACTCATGGGGAAGGCCGAGCCGATGGCCGTCTTGATCGTCTCCGCGCTGCGCTCGCCGAGCAGGAGCGCGTACTCGTTCTTGACGTGGTTCGCGATGGCGTCGTCGAGGTCGTGGCCCCCGATGCGCACGGAGTGGGCACGCACGACGCCGCCGAGGCTCGTGACCGCGACGTCGCTCGTGCCGCCGCCGATGTCGACGACCATCGCGCCGGCCGTCCCGTGAACGTTCAGGCCGGCACCGAGGGCAGCTGCGACCGCCTCTTCGATGACGTCGACCCGCCGCGCCCCGGCGCGCATCGCCGCGTCCTCGAGCGCGCGACGTTCGACGCCCGTCACCTCCGAGGGCACGCAGACGACGATGCGCGGGCGGATGAGGCGCGACGGTCGGGAGCGGGCAATGAAGTAGCGCAACATCCGCTCGGCGGCGTCGGCGTCACTGATGACGCCCGCGGCGAGCGGACGCACGATGCGCACCTTCGCCGGAGCTCGCCCGAGCATCTCCTTGGCATCGGACCCTGCGGCGAGGAGCTGGCCCGTGGCAGCGTCGAGCGCGACCACGCTCGGTTCGTCGACGACGATGCCCTCCCCCGCTTCGTAGACGAGGGTGTTCGCGGTGCCGAGGTCGATCGCGAGGTCGCGGGACGGGTTTCTCAGGCGCTCGAACACGCCGCCGAGTATTTCAAACTCGGCTGGACGTTCGCGGCACGTCCACGCGGGCGACACCTCGACGCGGCAGCGGTGTTCACCCGCGCCGCTTCATGACGAGCAGTTCCCCGGCGCTGCGCACATACGGGTCGTTGTAGCGACCGGCCACCTCGAACCCGTGACGGGCGAACATCGTGGCGATGCGCTCGGAGGTCACCGGATCCAGGGCCCCGTGCTCGCCCGGCGCGGCGGCACGCTGTTTGCCCTCGCGCGAGTTGAGCGAGACGGCATAGCGAATACCCGTGCCGCAGACGAGATCGACGTAGTTCTCGACGACGTCGGGCTCCATCTCCTGGAACGAGAAGGAGTTGACGAAGACCTCGAAATCCTCCTCGAGGTCCGGCAGGCGGTAGTTCGGAACGACGCCGCTGTTCGGCACGGTGAGCGGGCCGGCATCCGGCCGGTCGAGGTACGTCGTCACACGATCACCGAACAGTTCGGTGAGGTACCAGGACGCAACGGTCAGGAGGGGTGGGATGTCGGCATTGACGTACCGCACGTTCTCGTCGCGGCTCATCAGGATCTCGCCGAGGGCGCCGAAGCCGCCGCCGATCTCGAGAAAACTCGACGGCGGTGCGTCGACGTGCTGCGACAGCGCGGCGAGAACGAGAAGGTAGTTGTTGTAGGCGCGTCCGACGGTGACCGCCGAATCGTCCTTCGTCACGGGGAACGCCTGCGGCGGACGGCCCACGCGACTCTCACCGTGCGAGCGCAGATCGAACGGCCACCGCTCGGTGTTCCACCACGCGCTCGCGACGTCGTGATCGCGCCACGCGTCGCGACTGCCGCTGAGTGCGGCCCGAAAGTATCCCGGGTTGACGCCCTCCCGGCTCGTTCGTGCCACGTCGAGGAGCTCTTCGCTCAACGCCGGGGAATAACCGTCTCCGTAGAGCGGATAGAACCAGAACGACGCGGTTGGCCAGCGCTTGAATTCCTCGAGGCCCCGCTCCTGCAGGTCGTGGAGAAGCTCACGCAGGCCGGGCCCCCAGAAGTTCGTCGGGCGGAACTGCTCGTTCACGCCCTCGATCTCACACAAGGTTCGCTCGGTCAGGTCGTTCCACGATGCGCTCACGATGCCTCCTCGAGGTGAACTCGGGCGCCCGCGTTCAGGGTCTCACGTCTGCCGTTGGTCTTCTCGAAAACCACTCGCGCCGTTCGCCCTGCCACGGGCAGAATGAGGGTCGGCGCAGGCTCGCGCCCAGCGCACCGCGTGACCCCAGCTCACGCGGACGGCGTGAAGGGAAGCAGATTCTCGAGCCGAGCAACGCCTTCACCGCACATGCACACGTTCGGCTGCGGTTCATGCTGGGGATGACGCAGACCGTGAGGTGTGACATGACACGTGACCAGGATTTCAAGCGACTCGTGCGAGCTCGGATGCGCGAGACGGGTGAGAACTACGCCCTCGCACGAAGCCACTTCGAGAACGCTTCGCGCAACTCCGCCAGGAACGACGCTCCACACGACGAAGCGAGCGCCGACGCATCCGCAGGCGTCCGATCGTCCACCGCCGGCGCAACGGCCCATGAGCGCGCGGCGGCACAGCAGCGCCGCACGATTCGCCCGTTCTTCGACGCCGAGGGGCGCCGCTTGCTGTCCATCCCGACCAAACGGAGCACCCGCATGGCCGTGCTTCTCGATCTCGTGCGGCATTTCGAGCCAAATCGCGAGTACACCGAAGCCGAGGTGGGCGCTGTGCTCGCACCGGTCCATGAGGACGTCGCGTACCTGCGCCGCGAACTCGTCAACGTCGGCTACCTGACGCGCTCGGCCGGCATCTACCGGCTGGCCGGGCGAGTGCCGGAGCGTGACGTGCGCTGGGCCCACGAGTTTCCCGAGTGGGAGCGGCTGTGGCTCTCGGCGTACCTGGCCGGAGCCGGGGGCAACCCCGGGTGACCCAACAAAGCAAAGGAGCGGCGCGCCCACCGGGGCGCGCCGCTCCTTCACGTCACGTGGTCGATCAGAGGTTGGGGAACCAGATGCCGATCTCGCGCTCGGCCGACTCCGTGGAGTCGGAGCCGTGGACGATGTTCTGCTGCACCTTGAGGCCCCAGTCGCGGCCGAGGTCGCCGCGGATCGAACCGGGGGCGGCCTCCGTCGGGTTGGTGGCGCCGGCGAGCGAACGGAAGCCCTTGATGCAGTCGTTGCCCTCGATGACGGCGACGACGACGGGGCCGGAGCCCATGAACTCCACGAGCGGCTCGTAGAACGGCTTGCCCTCGTGCTCGGCGTAGTGCTCGGCGAGCTGCTCACGCGTGGCCTCGGTGACCTGCAGCGCGGCGAGGGTGTAACCCTTCGCCTCGATGCGGCGCAGGACCTCGCCGGTGAGGCCGCGACGGTAGCCGTCGGGCTTGACGATGACGAGCGAACACTCGGTCTGTGCGGTCATGACGGGTTCCTCCAGAGGAAGTTTTCGAATGCTTGCTTCGGATGATGTCAGGCGTGCACGGCGGCGTCGACGACGCCGGTGGCGAGCAGCACGTAGATGACGAGCGCGAGCCCGATGCGGTAGATGACGAACGGGCGGAAGTTGTGGGTCGAGATGTACTTCATCAGCCACGAGATGACGGCGTAGCCGACACCGAAGGCGATGACGGTGGCGATACCGATCATGCCCCAACTGCCCGAGTCGGCGTCCTTACCGGCCGAGGCGACCTCGACGACCTGCAACGCGCCCGAGGCGAGCACGGCCGGGATGGCGAGGAGGAATGCGTAGCGCGTTGCCGCCGGACGCGAGTAGCCCATGAACAGACCACCGGCGATCGTGCCGCCCGAACGCGAGACACCCGGGATGAGCGCGAGCGCCTGGAAGAGACCGAACTTGAGGCCGTCGGCCCACGACAGGTGCTCGAGGTCCTTCTCCGTCTGCTTGTTCTCGAGGCGCTTGTCGGACTGGATGTCGGCCACCATGATGACGAGCGCGAAGACGAGCAGCATCGTCGCGGTGATCCACAGGTTGCGCAGCGTGCCCTCGATCGCATCCTTGAACAGGATGCCGAGCAGGGCGATCGGGATGGTGCCGATGATGACGAGCCAACCCATGCGAGCGTCCGGGTCGTTCTTCTCGACCTTGCCGGTCAGCGACCCGAACCACTGCTTGACGATGTGGACGATGTCCTTCCAGAAGTAGACGAGGACGGCTGCCTCGGTGCCCAGCTGGTTGATCGCCGTGAAGGCCGCGCCACCACCGTCGTTGCCGAAGAAGATGCGCCCGACGAGGAGTTGGTGCGCCGATGACGAGATCGGCAGGAACTCGGTGAGTCCCTGCACCACGCCGAGGACGATCGCCTCGAGCCAGTTCATGTATTACTCCCAACGAAGTTGCGCGTCAGTTCGTCCATCTTGTCGCCCTGCACGAGCGCGGTGATCCACAGCGCGAGGAAGAGCAACCCGGCGATGAGCATCAGTGGTGCGATGAACGCGGTGAGCAACGTAGCCACCTGAAGCACCCACCCTAGGGGGATGCCGATCGACTTCCGCATCGACGCGGAGGCGTACAGACAAAGCACAGCCAGACCGAGGCCACCCCAGAGGTAGAGGCTCTGGTTGCCGCCGCCGTCGGGGTGCTCGGCGTTCTCCAGACCCCACGCCGTGAGGGCGAAGAAGAACAGGATGAACGCCTGGCAGCCGATCGTCGCGCCGGCGAGCTGTCGCGTCTTGCGCTCACCGATGCCGGTGAAACGCAATCGCCGGATCCATTCGGCGATCACGAGTTCGTCACCCCCAGGAGCATGCGCACCTCGGCGGCCGTGATGACCGACCCGGTGGCGAGCACACCACCGCCGACGCCCTCTTCGTCGGCCAGCTGTGCGGCGTGGTCGAGCGCGTCCGGCAGGTTCTCGATGACGGTGACACGGTCGTCGCCGTACAGCTCGGCCGCCAGCGTGCCCAGCTCCCGCGGCGCCATCGAGCGCGGCGAGGTGTTGCGCGTGACGACGACGTGGTCGAGCGTCGGCTCGAGGGCCGTGAGGATGGCCTCGGCGTCCTTGTCCGCGAGCACGGCGACGAGACCCACGAGGCGGTTGAACTGGAACGAGTCGGCGAGCGCCTCACGCAACGCGGCAGCACCGGCCGGGTTGTGCGCTGCGTCCACGACGACCGTGGGCGAACGACGCACGATCTCGAGACGACCCGGCGACGTCACGCCTTCGAGCGCAGCGCGCAGGACGTCGTCGTCGATCTTATGCTCGCCCCCGCCGAGGAACGCCTCGACAGCCGCGATCGCGAGCGCCGTGTTGTGCGCCTGGTGCTCGCCGAAGAGCGGCAGGAACAGATCGGCGTACTCGGCGGCGAGGCCACGCACGGAGATCATCTGTCCGCCGACGGCAGGTTCGCGGGCTGTCACGCCGAAGGCGTCGTCCTCGCGCAGCATCGTGGCGTCGACCTCGAGGCAGTACTCGCGCACGATCTCGTCGACCTCGGGGGCCTGTTCGGCGACGACGGCGATGCCGCCCGGTTTGATGATTCCCTTCTTCTCCCCCGCGATGTCCTCGAGGGTGTCGCCGAGCAGGCGCGTGTGGTCGATGGCCACGGGTGTGATGACGGAGACGACGCCGTCAGCCACGTTCGTGGCGTCCCACACGCCGCCGAGGCCGACCTCGACGACGGCGACGTCGACGGGCGCGTCCGCGAACACGGCGTAGGCGAGGACGACGAGGACCTCGAAGTAGGTCATCGTCGGCTCGTCGGCGGCGAGGCATTCGGCGTCGACCATCGCGATGAACGGCTCCACGTCCTCCCAGACCGCGACGAAGCGCTCCGGGTCGACCGGTTCCCCGTTGAGCGCGATGCGCTCACGGAAGTCGTGCAGGTGCGGCGAGGTGAACCGGCCGGTCTTGAGGCCGTGCTCGCGCAGCACCCGCTCGACGATGCGCGTCGTCGTCGTCTTCCCGTTCGTGCCCGTGAGGTGGATCATCGGGAACGTCTTCTGCGGGTCGCCGAGCAGTTCCATCGCCCGGCGCACGCGCTCGAGCGACGGCTCCGGGTTGTTCTCCGGGGTGCGCGCGAGGATCGAGTCCTCGATCTCGCGCACCCGCAGGCGCAGCGCGGCCTGGTGCTCGGCCTCGCGGGCCTCGGCGTCAGGAGCGCCGCTTCGCTTCGTGGGCGTCACTTGCCCTCCACCTTCTTCACGACGATGCGAACCTTCTGCTTGTCGCCGACCTCGGCCTCGGTACCGACGCCCTCGGGCAGCTGGTGCGCGGCACCGGCCGAACCGAACTGGACGGCGAGCGTCTCGCGCATGATGAGGTCCTGGTGCGCGACGGTGGCGCCCCAGACCTCGTCGTCACCGGTGACGGTGAGCGAGATGCGGTCGGAGATGTCGAGTCCGGCGTCGCGGCGGGCCTGCTGGACGGCGCGCACGACGTCACGGGCGAGCCCCTCGGCGGCGAGCTCTGGGCTCACTTCGGTATCGAGGACGACGAAACCGCCGCTCGGCAGCATCGCTGCCGCCGTGTTGGCGCCGGCCTTGTCGGCGTCGACAGCCATGTCGAGCGTGTACTCGCCCTCGACGAGTTCGAGCCCGCCGGCGGTGACGACGCCGTTCGCGTCGACCGACCAGTCACCCGACTTGCTGCCCTTGATGGCCTGCTGGACGTTCTTGCCCAGGCGCGGGCCGGCAGCGCGAGCGTTGACCGACAGGCGCTGGCTCACGCCGAAGCGGTCGGCGTCGGCGCTGGCCGAGTCGGCCAGGACGAGGTGACGCACGTTGACCTCGTCGGAGACGAGGCTCGCGAACTCCTCGAGCTGGTGCGGGTTCTCACCGACCACCGTGACGCTCGCGAGCGGCAGACGCACACGCAGGCGCTCCGCCTTGCGCAGGCCGAGCGTCACCGAGCAGACCTCACGGGCGCGGTCCATCGCGGCGACGAGTTCGTCGTTCGCCGGAAGGTCGTCGACGACCGGCCAGTCGGTGAGGTGCACCGAGCGGCCACCGGTGAGGCCGCGCCAGATCTGCTCGGTCTCGAACGGCAGCAGCGGAGCGGCGACGCGCGTGACGACCTCGAGGGCCGTGTAGAGGGTGTCGAACGCCTCCGACGACAGGGACTCGTGCGACTCACCCGTCTCCGCGGACGTGCCGGTGCCCCAGAAACGCTCACGGCTGCGACGGATGTACCAGTTCGTCAGGACGTCGAGGAAGCCGCGCACGCTCTCGCAGGCCCCGGCGATGTCGTAGGCGTCCATCTGAGCCTGGACCGTCTCGACGAGGTCGCGCAGCTTGGCGAGCAGGTAGCGGTCGAGGACGTCGGTGGAGCCCGTCGTCCACTTCGCCTCGTAGCCCTCGCCGCCGTTCGAGGCGTTGGCGTAGAGCGCGAAGAACGACCACGCGTTCCACAGCGGCATCATGACCTGACGCACGCCGTCGCGGATGCCCTGCTCGGTGACGGAGAGGTTGCCGCCGCGCAGGATCGGGCTCGACATGAGGAACCAGCGCATCGCGTCGGCGCCGTCACGGTCGAAGACCTCCGAGACGTCCGGGTAGTTGCGCAGCGACTTGCTCATCTTCTGCCCGTCGCTGCCGAGCACGATGCCGTGACAGATGACGGAGCTGAACGCCGGCTTGTCGAACAGCGCGGTCGCGAGGATGTGCAGCGTGTAGAACCAGCCACGCGTCTGGCCGATGTACTCGACGATGAAGTCGGCCGGGAAGTGGTTCTCGAACCACGCCTCGTTCTCCATCGGGTAGTGCACCTGCGCGTAGCTCATCGAACCCGAGTCGAACCAGACGTCGAGCACGTCGCTGACGCGGCGCATCGTGGACTGGCCGCTCGGGTCGTCCGGGTTGGGGCGCGTGAGCTCGTCGACGAACGGACGGTGCAGGTCGGGCTCGCCGGCGGCGTTCTTCGGCAGCGTGCCGAAGTCGCGCTCGAGGTCGGCGAAGGAGCCGTACACATCGATGCGCGGGTAGGCGGGGTTGTCCGACTTCCACACGGGAACGGGGCTGCCCCAGAAGCGGTTACGGGTGATCGACCAGTCGCGGGCGTTCTCCAGCCACTTGCCGAACTGTCCGTGCTTGACGTTGCCGGGCACCCAGGTGATCTCGTCGTTGTGCGCGAGCATGCGCTCCTTGATCTTCGTCACCTCGACGAACCAGGAACTGACCGCCATGTAGATGAGCGGCTGACGGCAGCGCCAGCAGTGCGGGTAGGAGTGGTCGTAGCTCTCGCGGCGCACGAGCACCGTGCCGTCACTGACGTGCCCCGTCGCGCCCGCACCCTTCGTCGCCGCCTTGAGGTGGTCGATGATGTGCGGGTTCGCGTCGAAGACCTGCATGCCTTCGTAGTCGCTCACCGGGTAGGTGAAACGACCGTCGGGGCCTACGGGAACGACCGGTGGGATGCCCGCGGCGTCCGTGGCGGCCTTGTCCTCCTCACCGAAGGCGGGGGCCATGTGGACGAGGCCCGTACCGTCGTCGGTCGTGACGTAGTCGGCCGAGAGGATGCTCCACGCCGCGCTGCCCGCGAGCTTCTCCTCGTTCGCGAAGTAGGTGAAGGGTGCGGTGTAGCGGCGTCCGACGAGGTCGCGGCCCTTCAGCCGCTCGACGACCTTCCCGGCGAGCGCGTCGGCGTCGAGCTTCTCGCCGAACAGGTCCTTGGCGTAGGCAGCGAGGCGCGCTTCGGCGATGACGTACCGCTCGCTCGAGCCGGTGGGGGCGTCCGCCTCGACGACGACGTAGTCGATGTCCGGGCCGACGGAGACGGCCAGGTTGCTCGGAAGAGTCCAGGGCGTGGTCGTCCAGATGAGTGCCTTCTCCCCCGTCTCGAGGGTGAAGCCGACGGTGACCGCCGGGTCCTGCCGATTCTGGTAGACGTCCTCGTCCATGCGCAGTTCGTGGTTGGACAACGGCGTCTCGTCGTTCCAGCAGTACGGCAGCACCCGCAGGCCTTCGTAGATGAGGCCCTTCTCGTACAGCGATGTGAACGCCCAGATGACCGACTCCATGTAGCCGGCGTTGTACGTGCGGTAGCCGCGCTCGAAGTCGACCCAGCGGCCCATGCGCCCGACGTAGTCGACCCACTCGTCGGCGTACTTCATGACGCTCGCCTTGGCGGCGTCGTTGAACGCCTCGATGCCCATCTCGACGATCTCGTCCTTGGTCTTCAGACCGAGTTGACGCATCGCCTCGAGTTCGGCGGGCAGGCCGTGGGTGTCCCACCCGAAGACACGGTCCACCTTCTTGCCGCGCATCGTCATGTAGCGCGGCACGAGGTCCTTGACGTAGCTCGTGAGGAGGTGGCCGTAGTGCGGCAGACCGTTGGCGAAGGGCGGGCCGTCGTAGAAGACGAACTCGTTCTCGCCGTTCTCACCGGCGTCGCGCTGTTCGATCGAGGCGCGGAAGGTGTCGTCGGCCGCCCAGTAGTCGAGGACTGCGCGTTCGATGTCGGGGAACGCGGGCGAGGAGGGCACGCCCTTGATACCGAATGCCTCACCGGCGTGCTGATCTGCGGCAGTGGCATTCTGGGTGAGATCGACCTTGGGATAGGTCATGGCGGCATCCTTTGCGCGGTCAGGTCGTATGCAAGGACGACGGCACCGACGTGTGTCGGAACCTCGCGGTACCACCTTGCTTGCCATCTCGAACCCGCGTGCGCAGGGAGCGATCTGACCGCTTCATGCCGGCTGTGACGGGCCACTCCCGCCCGGTTCTACTGAGTGCCTCCGTGGGGTGGCACTGTTCTTCCGGGGACTCGCCGCTGATGACGGCTCCAACGTCGTTACGACTATCGTAGCGTGACAGCCACCAACCGCAGCAAGAGCTTGCCTGCCACTCACCGGGAATCTTAACCGAGATCCTCCCGCTACTCCGCTCCTATCACGGTCCCCTGCCAGCTCTCAGTAGGCTGGGGTAGCGTCAATGGCATTCCCCAGCGCTTCCGCGAGCCGATCAAGCTCTCCCGCCCGCGGGGAGGGCGCGGTGGAGGCCACTACGTGAGCAGCGCCACCAGCCCCCGAAGCGCGACTCACGACCCATCCGCCCCGCTTGAGCTCCGAAGTCCACTTTTCATGGACGCCATTCCTCGAGGAAAACGCAACGGATGCGTCAGCAGCCCACTCAAGCACGACCTCGATTGCCGCTCGAGAGACCACACGAATCTGGCATTTGACGCCACTGACCAGGCGCACCTCAACACCTCCTTCGAGTAGCGTGAAATCACGCTCTGAAATCGGGTCACAGCGAGCAACCAACTCATCAACCAAAAGATTGGCATCCTCTACCAGATCCGGATCCAGGTGAGCTTCCTCGAGCGCCTTCAATTCCGCCCTGATATAGCTCATGGTCGGCCTCCGACGCTGATCATTTGCGATGCAGGAATTAATCAACCGAGCATATCGAACAGGAAGCGATCGCCATTTGGAGGATGGGAAAACTCGGCACGCACGGAAAACTTCTTTCTCGAACTCAACCGGATCATATCTCGCCGGCTCACGCTGAGAACAGAGGTAATAGAGCGTCATTCCCACTCCAAACGAGTCGACAAGAGCGTTCTTTGCCTCCGCACTTCTTTCGCGAGATAGCTGCTCAGGTGCAAGATAGCTAGTAGGCCCGGTACTCTTGTCCGCAAGAAAGGTCCTGTCGTCGGCGCGAACATATGTCGAAAGATCAAAATCGAGCACCGTCACCTCCCAACTCGTCTTCTCCCACGGCGACGAAATCATAACATTCCCCGGGCGAATATCGCGATGAATAACTCGCTCCTTCAAGCCATGGGCACTTTCAATGATCTCAGCCAAGCGGGAACCCAGGGAAAGCACATCTTGCCACTCGGTCACGAGTCGATTTTCGACAACTTCGGCAAGAGTTGAACCGTGAATATAATCCATCACCACCATGGCAGGAATCTCAGAAGACTCCACATATCTAACCATTCCAGGAATGCCGTAAGCGGTCAATATTTTCATCGCCTGTACGCCACGCCTAAAGGCAACCATCATGTCAATGTTCGAACGCTGCTCCTCTCGAAGAATCTTCACTGCGTAGATTTGCTTGTTTTCATCGAGAGCGGGGAAAACTCGACCGAATGCACCGGCGCGCCCGTCGTCTTGCAACTCATACCCCATAAAGGGATAGTCGCGCACCTTAGCCGGGAGGTACCAAGACTTATAGATAGACCGATCGTACTTCTCGAGAAATTCATAGAACTCGTCACTCAGGCCCGACCGTCCAACGATCTCTAGAGCCTTCTCGTTGAGAGCCCCGCGAAGATCATCCTCATCCATCCCCGCCGCTTCGTCCGCTGACTCCGGAAGCCTTATGCGCCCTCCGAATGACTTGAAATCGGGGGACAGAGTCCGGTCTGCGGGCTGCGCGCGGGAGAAGACACGTACCATTTGAAGCAAATCGCCATGGCGGCCAGCGGAGTATCCCACCACGCGAACGTCATTTTCCTCGGCCCATTTAGACGACTGAAGATCAACATGGTCCGTGACCCAGTAGCGGTCTTCGTAACGCCTGCCTTCACTCTTCAGAGCCTTTAATACTGCCGCGATTGCTTCATCTTGCGGTCCCACCCCGATGAACACAACGGTGGACCGGTCGAAGATATCTCGAATTGTGGACGCAACCTCCACATTCTTGAGGCGGCGCTCAAGATCTGCCCGTGTCATCACCCAAGACTTGTCATTCTCCAATGCGCCGTGGAGCTGCCAGAGGAACGGGCGCCCGCCCTCCCCGACATTATGGGCGAGGCCTTCAACCTCTGCACCTACGTGATAATGAGCCGGAGCTGCACCTGACCTAGCCTTCGCATACGCGAAATGCGCCGCTTCATCGATATTGAGATTGACAATTCCAGCAATGGGCAATCTCCAAAGATCCTCATAAAGACCAAAGCTGCTATTGCCGTCAACCTTAAGAATTGATTTAATGGCGCTCGAAAACTCTGGGCGCCCGCCTGCCTCGCTCATCCGCTCGAAGGCCACCCAAAGATCGTCCTCGCACTTAGCGCTTTCGAGAAGGTGGCGCTTGGCCTCGCTTTCCGCTCCGGGAAGAGCGGCGCCTAGGAGGCAGTCGCAGACCTGGTCGCGTAACGAACCCCACAACGGGAGGCCGATTCCTTTACTCACACCAGCCCCTACCACCAGGACAATCGGGCGGGCTTTCAGGGCGAACTCGTTCGTCAATGCGCGAAACGTCGTGGGTGTCGTCGTAAGACTATCCGCCATGAAACATCTCCCTCGGGGCATCAATTTTGGTGGGCGCGTTTGGAGCTAATCCTACATGCGGCGCCGGTTCGAGTACACCCTTCAGGTCTACCACCTTGAACCGCACTGGGTTTCGTTCCGCGCTTATGTGGTGACGAGGGTTCTCGTCCGGGCTTGATCGTAGGCCGCTTCGACCTCGACCGGCGTGCGGTAGCCGAGTGCTTCGTGCAGGCGCTGGTGGTTCCACCACGTGACCCACTCCAGCGTTGCCAACTCGACCGCTGATGTCGACGGCCACGTCGTACGCGAGTAGATCAATTCCGCCTTGTACAAGCCGTTGACCGTCTCGGCCAAGGCATTGTCATACGAATCACCAACCGTCCCAACCGGCGGGGCGACACCATGCTCGGCCAACGTGTCGGTGTAGGCCAGGCTGACGTACTGGACTCCACGGTCGCTGTGATGCACCAGCCTGCCGCCCTCACGTGCCGCCGGCGTCGTGGCCAGGGCCTGTTGCAACGCGATCATCGGCAACGCTTGCGTCGTCAACGACGACGCGACTGACCAGCCGACGATCTTGCGCGTGCACGCGTCGGTGATGAATGCCGTGTACGCGAAGCTGCTCGTCGTCCTGACATAGGTGATGTCGGCGACCCACAACTCGTTCGGCAACGGCGCGTGGAAGTCACGCTCGACCCGGTCCGGGCGGTGATCGGGCACCTTCGACGCAACGGTCGTGAAGGGGCGGCGTCCGCGCCGAACACCGTGCAGCCCAACAGTTCTCATAAGCCGGGCGGTTTGGTCGCGCCCGATCACCCAGCCCTCACGGCGCACCGCGTGTCACATCTTGCGGTGGCCGTACACGCCGTAATTCTGCGCGTGCACCCGCCGAATCTCGTCGACAAGGACCTCGTCACGAATCGCCCGCGCGCAGCGCGGGCGCGCCTTCGCAGCGCGGTAACCACGGGAAGTGATGAACCCACAGCCCGTCGCGCCCAGGATCCGACAGATTGGCTCGACCCCGAACTGATCACGGTGTTCGTCGATGAACCGGATCATCTCGTCGTGGGGCGGTCGAGCTCCGCCGTGAAAAATGCCGATGCCTTCTTCAAGATCTCGTTCGCCCGCCTGGTCTCTGCCAGTTCACGGCGCAAGCGCCGGTTCTCTTCCTCCAGCGACTCCCGCGGAGGCGCGGCCGTGGCAGACGCGACGCGCGGTGAACGCCTCCAGCCACGCAACGTCGGGTCTGAGATTCCGAGCGATGTCGCGACCGCGATCAAGGCCGAACGCTGCGAACAACCCTCAGCAGCGACCTTGTCGGCCACCATCCTGACCGCATGCTCACGAAACTCCGGCGCGTAGTGCCTGAGCATGATCCGATTCTTCCCTCAGTAAAGTCGGAACCAAACCCAGTGCGCTTCACCTTGTCTGCAGTTCGGCGCGCCTTCGTGCCAAAGTTCACCCCATGATGACTGATCTCATGAAGACTGATTCCGCCGTGTTGGTCACTGGAGGAACCCGCGGCATCGGCAAGGCGATCTGTGACGCCCTCGCCGAGGATCACGATCTCGTCGTCGGTGGCACCGACCCGGCTGCCGTCGACGCCGCGTGTGAGCAGTACCCGTCGGCTCGTCCGTTCGCGGCCGACCTCACCGACGGCGACGCCGTCGTGAGGGCGGTCGATGAACTAGGCCTCGAACGACTCGACGGCCTCGTGCACTCTGCGGGTCTGCTCGGCAGCGGCGCCTTCCGCGACCTCACCCGTGACGACTGGCGCCGCACCTTCGAGGTGAACGTGTTCGCCGTCGCTGATCTGACGCGCCTGCTCCTGCCCGCGCTCGAAGAGGCGTCCGGCACGGTCGTCGTCATCAACTCGGGTTCGGGTCTCACGGCCAACGGGCCTGGCGGCGTCTACTCGGCGTCGAAGTTCGCCGCCCGCGCGCTCACCGATGCGATGCGTGAGGAGCTTCGTCCGACCGGGATCCGTGTCTCCTCCGTGCACCCCGGCCGCGTCGCCACGGACATGCAGGTCGAACTCAACGAGTTCGAGGGGCGCGAGTACGACGCGGAGAACTACCTGCGCCCGGAATCGGTCGCGAACGCCGTCCGCGCTGCGCTGACGGCTTCGCCGGACGCCAACTTCGACATGGTCTCGGTTCGCCCCGGCCCCGCGGCCACGAACCGCACCTGAGCGTCCACAACGCCCCGATGTTGTGTTGTTTACGCGCCGTATGTGGCGCGCAAACAACACAACATCAGATTCCGTCAGCGCTGACGCTGCTCGCGCACCATCCGGTGGGTCAGGAGGGCGTGCTGGACGCCGTCGCCCTTCGTCAGCGACTCGGGGCTGACGGAGCCGCCCAGGGGAAGCATCGGCGTGAAGTAGTACAGCTCGCCGTCGCCCAGCGGGCCGAGCTTCGATCGCGCACCCTGGTGCGGGCCGCGCAGGTCGGAAAGGTGCGAGTTCTGCGAGAGCAGGTGCTCGGTGAAGAACTCCTCGACAGAACCGGCGACCACCGTGTTCGTGAGGAAGTGCGGGTCGAGGCACTCGACCTGGCCCGACGGAGCCACGTGGTACACGTGCCCGAAGCTCGTCACGGCGAACGGAATGCTCGACACGTCGGCGCCGAACCACTCGACGAGCACCGGCATCCACCGGCTCGGGTCGACGAGCAACAGTTCCTGCTGGCCGTACCAGCCGAGGCCGTGGCGGCGGTACAGCTCGACGAGCGACGAGGGCAGCTTGCCCTGCGCGTACTCGAGGAAGCCCTCCCCGACCGGCGTCACCTGGGTGGGGGCGTACCGCGAGACGAACGGCTCCAGCGCGAAGGACCCACGCGAGTCAAAGTTCATCGGACTTACTCCTTCTCGGGTTCACGCACCGACTCGCAGCCACTGCGCGAACGCCTCATCGTCGCGCGCCCGTGCTGTCGCGGGGCACGCCCATTCCTTCTAAGACTAGGCGGACGGCGCGGGCGTTGTCGCATCGAGGTGAAAGGGCATGAAAACATAGCCCCATGACTGCTGACTCCACGCCCACCGCTCGTCCCATGCCGGACAAGCCCACCGTCGACGGACTCGAAGACACGTGGGGCGCGGTATGGAAGCAGAACGGCACGTACACCTTCGACCGCGAGCGCGCCCTCGACCTGCCGCGCGAGCAGGTTTTCGCCATCGACACGCCCCCGCCGACGGCGTCCGGTTCACTGCACGTGGGTCACGTGTTCAGCTACACCCACACCGACTGCATGGCGCGCTACCAGCGCATGCAGGGCCGCGAGGTCTTCTACCCGATCGGCTGGGACGACAACGGCCTGCCCACCGAGCGTCGCGTGCAGAACTACTACGGCGTGCGCGGTGACGCGACGAAGGCGTACATCCCGAACTACACGCCGCCGCTCGAGGGCGCCGAGGGCAAGAGCGTCAAGGCCGCCGACCAGCAGCCCATCGGACGTCAGAACTTCATCGAGCTGTGTGACGTCCTCACCGTCAAGGACGAGGAGACCTTCGAAGCCCTCTTCCATCGCCTGGGCATCAGCGTGGACTGGAACGTCTCCTACCGCACGATCGACGAGCGCTCCCGCGCCGTTGCGCAGCAGGCCTTCCTGCGCAATCTCTCGCGCGGCGAGGCCTACCAGCAGGAAGCTCCCGGCCTGTGGGACGTCACGTTCCAGACGGCCGTCGCCCAGGCCGAGCTCGAAGCGCGCGACTACCCGGGCGCCTACCACCGCGTCGCGTTCCACAGCGACGCTGCTGACGACGGCCGCGTCTACATCGAGACGACGCGCCCCGAGTTGCTGCCCGCCGTCGTCGCGCTCATCGCGCACCCGGACGACGAGCGCTACCAGCCGCTGTTCGGCACCACGGTCACGAGCCCGCTGTTCGGCGTCGAGATCCCCGTGCTCTCGCACCCGATGGCGGAGATGGACAAGGGCGCCGGCATCGCGATGTGCTGCACCTTCGGTGACCTCACCGACGTGCAGTGGTGGCGCGAACTGCAGCTGCCGACCCGCTCGATCATCACCCGCAGCGGCCGCATCACCGCAGAGACCCCGGAGTGGATCGCGGGGGGCCCCGGCGAGCAGCTCTTCGCCGAGGAACTCGCGACGAAGACGACGTTCACGGCACGCGAGAACGTCGTCAAGGCGCTCATTGCCTCCGGCGACCTCGACGGTGAGCCGAAGAAGACCCAGCGCAAGGCCAACTTCTTCGAGAAGGGCGACAAGCCCCTCGAGATCGTCACGAGCCGCCAGTGGTACATCAAGAACGGTGGCCGCGACGCCGACCTGCGCGCTGCCCTCGTGGAACGCGGCAATGAGATGACCTGGCACCCGGGCTTCATGCAGAGCCGCTACACGAACTGGATCGAGGGCCTGCACGGCGACTGGCTCATCTCCCGCCAGCGCTTCTTCGGCGTGCCGTTCCCGATCTGGTACCCGGTCGACGCCCAGGGCGAGACCGACTACGACAACCCGATCGTGCCCGATGAGTCCGAGCTGCCGATCGACCCGCAGGGTCAGGCACCGAAGGGCTACGACGAGTCCCAGCGCGGCCAGGCGGGTGGCTTCGTCGCCGACCCGGACGTCATGGACACGTGGGCGACGTCGTCGCTGTCGCCGCAGATCGCCACCGGCTGGCCGATCGCCGACGGCAGCGCCCACGGCAGCGACGCCGAACTGTTCGCCAAGATCTTCCCGATGGACATGCGCCCGCAGGGCCACGACATCATCCGTACCTGGCTGTTCGCGACGGCGGTGCGCGCGCACCACGAGAACGGCTCGGTGCCGTGGACGAACACGGCCATCTCCGGCTGGATCCTCGACCCGGACCGCAAGAAGATGTCGAAGTCGAAGGGCAACGCGCAGACGCCCGAGGACGTCGTCAAGGAGTTCGGCGCCGACGCCGTGCGCTACTGGGCCGCCTCCGGGCGCCTCGGCACCGACGCCGCGTACGACACGGGTCAGATGAAGGTCGGCCGTCGCCTCGCGATGAAGATCCTCAACGCCTCGAAGTTCGCGTACATGACGCCGGAGCCGAGCGCCGCCGACGGTGACCTGCTCGCGCTCGTGACGCAGCCGCTCGACACGTCGATGCTGGCCACGCTGCACGACGTCGTCGAACGCGCCACGAAGGGCTTCGAGGCCTGGGATTACACCCGCTCCCTCGAGCTGACCGAGACGTTCTTCTGGACGTTCTGTGACGACTACATCGAGCTCGTCAAGGAGCGCGCCAACAACCGTGACGGCAAGTTCAGCGACGCCGAGGCCGCTTCGGCCCAGGCTGCGGTCCGCATCGCTCTCGACGTGCTGCTGCGCCTCTTCGCGCCGGTGTTGCCGTACGCCACGGAGGAAGTGTGGTCGTGGACGCACGCGGACTCGATCCACCGCGCGCCGTGGCCGTCGGTCACAGGCTCGACGCTCCCGGCCGACGCCGACGCGAAGGTTCTCACGGTGGTCTCGCAGGCTCTCGCGGGTGTGCGCCGCGCCAAGTCGGACGCGAAGCTCGGCATGCGTGCCGAGGTCACGTCGATGACGCTCGCGGGCCCGGCTGACGCTCTCGCAGCCGCCGAGAAGGGTGAGGCCGATCTGCGCGCTGCAGGTCGCATCACCGGTATGACGACGGCGGTCGAGGACACCGAGGGCGCAACGCTCGTCGTGCGCGACGCAGAGCTCACGCCTCCCCCGCCGAAGCAGAAGTGACGCAGTGACACGACGAAGCGGCCCTGACCTTTGAAAGGTCAGGGCCGCTTCGTTCGTTCTCGCCCTTAGCCGTGGCGGCGAGAGCGTGAATCAGGCGGCGCGGCGACGCACGATCGTCGGGTCGACGCGGTCGAGCACGACCTCGCGGGTGACGACGACCTTGTCGATGTCGTCCTCGCTCGGCACGTCGAACATCACCGGCAGGAGAACCTCTTCGAGGATGGCGCGCAGACCGCGAGCGCCGGTGCCGCGGCTCATCGCCTGCTCGGCGACGGCGTCCAGGGCATCGGGCGTGAACTCGAGCTTCACACCGTCGATCTCGAACATGCGCTTGTACTGCTTGACGAGCGCGTTCTTCGGCTCGGTGAGGATGCTCACCATGCCCTCACGGTCGAGCGGCTCGACGGTCGTGATGACGGGCAAACGACCGATGAACTCGGGGATGAGGCCGAACTTCATGAGGTCCTCGGGCTGCACCTCGGCCATCGAGGCATCGCCACCGGCGGGCGTGTGCAGCTGCGAGCCGAAGCCGAGGCCCTTCTTGCCGTTGCGGTCCTCGATGATCTTCTCTAGGCCCGCGAACGCACCACCGACGATGAACAGCACGTTCGTCGTGTCGATCTGGATGAACTCCTGGTGCGGGTGCTTGCGCCCACCCTGGGGCGGCACCGAGGCGGCCGTGCCCTCGAGGATCTTGAGCAGCGCCTGCTGCACGCCCTCACCGGAGACGTCGCGCGTGATCGACGGGTTCTCGCTCTTGCGGGCCACCTTGTCGATCTCGTCGATGTAGATGATGCCGGTCTCGGCCTTCTTCGTGTCGAAATCGGAGGCCTGCAGTAGCTTGAGCAGGATGTTCTCGACGTCCTCACCGACGTAGCCAGCCTCCGTCAGCGCCGTGGCGTCCGCGATGGCGAACGGGACGTTGAGCATCTTGGCCATCGTCTGGGCGAGGTAGGTCTTGCCACAGCCGGTGGGGCCGATGAGCAGGATGTTGGACTTGGCGATCTCCACCGGGTCCTTCGACGTCGAGTCGGACGCCTGGACGCGCTTGTAGTGGTTGTAGACCGCGACGGCGAGGGCGCGCTTGGCGGCGTCCTGGCCGATGACGTACTCGCGCAGGAAGTCGAAGATCTCGCGCGGCTTCGGCAGCTTCTCGAGGCCGAGATCGACCGAGTCGGTCAGCTCTTCCTCGATGATCTCGTTGCACAGGTCGATGCACTCGTCACAGATGTAGACGCCGGGGCCGGCAATCAGCTTCTTGACCGTCTTCTGGCTCTTGCCACAGAACGAACACTTGAGCAGATCGCTGCTCTCGCCCACTCGTGCCACCGGTCGTTCCCTTCGTCGTCCTACCTAGACAACACGGGGATCGCCCCCGTGAAGTGCACCGTACGACGGTAGTTCACCGCGCACGTCTCCCCCATCATTGAACCGCGCGTGGCGGCTCGACGCGAGCCTGTTCGCCACCGGCGGAAAGCCCGCGTCACCTACGCGAACGCGCCGGCACCCCCGAAGGGCACCGGCGCGTTCGTGTCGTCACGTCGCGTTCACAGCGCGAGGCATCACTGCTCGAGCGAGGCCTTGCGGCTCTGCAGCACCTCGTCGACGAGACCGTACTCCTTGGCCATCTCGGCCGTGAGGATCTTGTCGCGGTCGATGTCGGCTCGCACCTGCTCGAGGCTGCGACCGGAGTGCTTGGCCAGCGTCTCCTCCAGCCAGTCACGCATACGCATGATCTCGTTGGCCTGGATCTCGACGTCGGAGGCCTGGCCACCCGAGCCCTCCATGGCCGGCTGGTGGATGAGAACGCGAGCGTTCGGCAGCGCGAAACGCTTGCCCGGCGCACCGGCACCCAGCAGCACAGCGGCGGCCGAAGCGGCCTGGCCGAGCACGAACGTCTGCACGTCCGGGCGGATGTACTGCATCGTGTCGTAGATCGCCGTGAGGGCCGTGAACGAGCCACCGGGCGAGTTGATGTACATGAGGATGTCGCGGTCCGGATCCTGCGATTCCAGGACGATGAGCTGCGCAATGATGTCGTCGGCCGACGCGTCGTCGACCTGGACGCCGAGGAAGATAATGCGGTCCTCGAACAGCTTCGTGTACGGGTCGAGGCGCTTCGTGCCGTAGGAGGTGCGCTCCTCGAACTGCGGCAGGATGTAGCGGCTCGTGGGCATCGGCGCCGTCACGCCGCCGTGAGCGCCCGTCGGGTTCGTGTAGTTCATTGAATTACTCCGTCAGTAGTCGCGGGCGGCGATCAGTTGGACGACTTCGTCGCGTCCGAGGAACGCTCGAAGACGTGGTCGACGAAGCCGTACTCCTTGGCCTCGTTCGCCGTGAACCAGCGGTCGCGGTCCGAGTCGGACTCGATCTTCTCGACCGGCTGACCCGTGTGCTCTGCGATGAGCTCGGCCATCTGCTTCTTGATGTGCAGCAGCTGCTCGGCCTGAGTTTTGACGTCGGACGCCGTTCCCTGAATGCCACCGAGGGGCTGGTGCATCATGATGCGCGCGTGCGGCGTCGCGTAGCGCTTGCCCTGAGCGCCGGCGGACAGCAGGAACTGGCCCATCGAGGCAGCGAGGCCCATGGCCACGGTGCACACGTCGTTCGGCACCCACTGCATCGTGTCGAAGATGGCCATACCAGCGGTCACCGAACCACCCGGGGAGTTGATGTAGAGCCAGATGTCCTTCTCCGGGTCCTCGGCAGCGAGCAGGAGAAGCTGCGCGCAGATCGCGTTCGCGTTGTCGTCGCGCACGTCCGATCCGAGGAAGATGATGCGCTCCTTGAGGAGGCGGTTGTAGATCTGGTCGTCGAGACCGGCAGCCATCTGCTGGCTCGCCATGACCACGTCCGAGGACTTGGCTGTCGTCAAGGGATCACTCCATCCGAATCTGCCACCCGGCACGCGGATGACACCATGCTTGCACTCTTCACTGACCCTAACGCGCGGGCCCGCGACTTTCGTCCCCGTCCCGGCCGGTGTTCGCCCTGAGCGCAAGCGCGGGCGCTGACCGACTGACGCGAGGCACACGCAAAACTGCGGCCCGATGACGAGAGCGCGGCTCCGCTCGCACCGGGTGTGCGTGCGGAGCCGCGCTCCTGCTGGCGTTCAGGCCTGCGGCGACATCACTTGTCGTCGGCAGCCTTCTTCGTCGCGGTCTTCTTGGCCGTGCTCTTCTTGGCAGCTGCCTTCTTGGCCGGCTTCTCGTCGCCGTCCTTGGCAGCGGCCTTCTTAGCCGTGCTCTTCTTCGCGGCAGCCTTCTTGGCCGGCTTCTCGTCGCCGTCCTTGGCAGCGGCCTTCTTGGCCGTGCTCTTCTTCGCAGCTGCCTTCTTGGCCGACTTCTCCTCAGCGGGCTTCCCGTCCGCGTCGGCCTCGTCGTCACCGGTGTCGACGGCCTCGTTGAGGTCGACGACGTTGCCCGCGGTGTCCTTGACCTTGGCGGACTCGAGGACCGTGGCGAGCGCCTTGCGGCGAGCGACCTCACCCATGATGGCCGGCACCTGGCCCTGGGCGTCGAGCGCCTGGGCGAAGGTGTTCGGGTCCATGCCGTACTGCTGCGCCGACATGATGAGGTACTCGATGAGCTCCTCCTGGCCGACCTGGATCTCCTGCGTCTCGACGATCTCGTCGAGCAGGAGCTGCGTGGCGACCTGCTTGCGGGTGCTCTCGGTGACCTCAGCACGGTGCTCGTCGTCGTCGAGGCGGTTCTCGCCCTCGAGGTGGTTGTGCACCTCTTCGTTGACGACGCCGTCCGGGACGGGGATGTCAATGGCCTCCAGAAGCGCGTCGAGCACCTTGTCACGGGCCTGGACGCCCTGCTCGAAGCGCTTCGTGCGCTCGACCTCGGAGCGAAGGTCGGCCTTCAGCTCGTCGAGCGTGTCGAAGGACGAGGCCAGCTGGGCGAACTCGTCGTCGAGCTCGGGGAGCTCGCGCTCCTTGACCGACTCGATCTTGACGGTGCACTCGGCGTCCTGGCCCTCGTGCTCGCCACCGGCCAGCGGCGACGTGAAGGTGGTCTCCTCGCCGGCCTTGAGGCCGGTGAGCGCCTTGTCGAGGCCTTCGAGCATCGTGCCCGAGCCGATCTCGTAGGAGACGCCAGAGACGGAGTCGATCTCGTTGCCGTCTATCGTGGCGGACAGGTCGATGGAGACGAAGTCGCCCTTCTTGGCCTTGCGCTCGACGCCCTTGAGCGTGCCGAAGCGCTCGCGCAGCTCGGTGATGCGCTCGTCGAGGTCGGCGTCGCTGACCTCGATCGGGTCGACCTCGACCTCGAGGGTGTCGAAGGCGGGGAGCTTGATCTCGGGGCGGACGTCGACCTCAGCGGTGAACGTCAGGCCCTGGCCCTCTTCGAGCGGGAAGTCGGTGATGTCGACCTCGGGCTGACCGAGCGGCTTGATGTCGTTCTCGACGATCGCGTTGGTGTACAGCTCGGGGAGCGCCTCGTTGACGGCCTCCTGCACGACGGCTGCACGGCCGAAGCGCTGCTCGATGAGCTTCGCGGGAACCTTGCCCTTGCGGAAGCCGGGGATCTGAACCTGCTCGCCGATCGTCTTGTACGCCTTGTCCAGGCTCGGCTTGAGCTCCTCGGCAGTCACGTCGACGGTCAGCTTGACCCGCGTCGGGTTGAGGGTCTCGACAGCGCTCTTCACAGCGTGTACTCCAGTAGTCGATGGGATGGGTCACGAGCCGCGACCGGCGAGGCGGGACGCCTGCTGCGTCCTGGCGCCTCATTGCACGGCGCGGCTCGCCGTACATGAACTTCTGTCCATGCTAACGGTCGGGGTAACAGGATTCGAACCTGCGGCCTTCCGCTCCCAAAGCGGACGCGCTACCAAGCTGCGCCATACCCCGCTCACAACCTCGTGTGAACACCGCATTCTCGCACAAGCCGCGGCCTCACCGGCTCTGGCACCTGCCAGGAACGACGAACGGCGGCCCTCGTGGTGAGGGCCGCCGTTCGCGGTGTGGAGCGGGCGACGAGAATCGAACTCGCGTAATCAGTTTGGAAGACTGAGGCTCTACCATTGAGCTACGCCCGCATGTTCGGCCCACATGCTAGCGCACTCGATGCGCGCCTCGCGCACCGCACCTGCCCGCGCCGCGTCAGGTCGCAGTTTGCGCCACATGGTGAACGCGAACTCTCGACTCCGACCTGAATTTGTGTTGGGGTGGGAACCAAGTCCGGGAACCTCCGGCACAGTGTTCCGACCTACACAGGAGGATCAGCATGGGAATCTTTGACAGCGCCAAGGACAAGGCCAGCGACTTCGCCGAGCAGAACCCCGACAAGCTCGACCAGGGCGTAGAGAAGGCGGGTGACTTCGCCGACGACCGTACGGGCGGCGAGCACGCCGACAAGATCGACAAGGGTCAGGACTTCGCCAACGAGAAGCTCGACGGCCTCGGCGGCGGTCAGTGATCTCGGGCTGACGCCTGAAACTTCGAAAGGGCCCCTCGGACAACGCGTCCGAGAGGCCCTTTTGCTGTGCGCCGGGGCGAGCGCGCCCGACCACGCCCCCTTGCGGCGAACGTTCCTGCGTGGCTCAGAGCATCGGACGTCGGTAGCGGCGGTTGCCGTCGCGCCAGATGACGACGACGGAGCGGTCGTCGTCGCCGCCCAGGGCGGCGGAGCTCGTGCAGATGCGATGAGCGCCACCCGTGAGACCCTCGCTGATTGCCGACTGCGTCATGGCGAGCAGGCGGTGCGTCCCGGCGGTGATGTCGCCGCCGGGACCCTCGACGACGCCATCGCTGTAGAGCACGACGACATCACCCGGCGCGAGCATCCCTGCCGCACGGGAGAAGTCGTCCCGTCCCTGCTCGAAGAGGCCGAGGAGCAACCCCTCGGCACCGGTGACCATCTCCCAGCGGCGCGAGTCCGCGTGGTAGTGCGCCGCACTGGGGTGGCCCGCGGTCCCGATGCTGTACGAGCCGGTCCGCAGGTCGAGGCCGATGTGGATGGCGGAGGCAAAACCGTCACGCCAGCCCTGACGAATGAGGTAGCGGTTGGCCGCCGGCAGGAAGCCGGCCGGGTCCGTTTCCCCGAGCAACCCGCTCATTGCACCCGAGAGGAGCAGCGCGCGCATCCCTGCGGAGTGGCCACTGCCGGAGACATCGGTGAGAGCCACGTCGAGCTGGTCGCCGTGTCGGGCGCAGACGACGAAGTCGCCGCTGAACGCGCCACCCTTCGCGGGCAGGACGCAGTGCTCCATACGCACGTCGTCGGGAAGTTCGGGGGCGAGTGCCTGACGGTCGAGCCGCTCGCGAAGGTCCTTGAGCATGCCGGAACCCACGCTGAGTGGCACACCGAGTGCCTGCACGTTGCGCGTCACGAAGAACACGAGGCCGACGACGGCGAGGACGACGCACGCCACCGACCACTCGACGGCGCGATCACCCCAGGCGTACGCGACGACCACGAGGTAACCCGCCACGACGACGGCGATGGCCCGAGCCAGGGTGCGCCCCGACAGGAGGAACCCGGCGCACACGATGAGCGGCACGAAAACCGATTGGGAAACCGTGCCGGGGAAGCTGATACCGGCCAGTGTCGCGACGAGGGTGAGGAACGTGATGACCGCCGCGAGCAGGCGCGAGGAGTTGCGCCGGGGCGTCACGATGCGGCGCACCGACCGCTGGGGGCGCACCCGCTCGCTCGTGACGTCAAGAACCACAGATGCCATTCTATCCGGGGTGACAAACGTCTCACGAGGCGCCTGTGGGCAAAGCGCAAGCACCGAGCCCGCACGGCATGCGGGGCATGCGGGGCCCGGCGCTCGGGTGTCAGTGACTCACAGCGGCGGCAGCGTGCCGTCCGTCTCGTAGGCCTCGACCATGGCGATGCGGCGCGCGTGACGCTCGACGCCGGTGAACTGCGTCGTGATGAAGGTGCGGGCAATCTCCTTCGCCTGCTCGATCGTGACGAAGCGGCCACCGATCGAGGCGATCTGCGCACCGTTGTGCTCGCGCGCCAAGGAGGCGAACTCCGGCGTCAGACACAAGGCGGCACGAATGCCCTCGACCTTGTTCGCCGCCATCTGCTCGCCGTTGCCCGAACCGCCCAGGACGAAGCCGAGCGAGTCGGCGTCGTCACGCACGGCCTCGGCCGCGCGCAGCACGAACACCGGGTAGTCGTCCTCCGCGTCGTACTCGGTGGGCCCGTGGTTGACGACGTCGTGCCCCTCAGCGGTGAGGAAGTCGACGAGGGCCTGCTGGGTTTCAAAGGCGGCGTGGTCGCCACCGACGTGGATGCGCATGTCTCTCTCTCGGTCGAGCGGGTCGTGGAGCTGGTCGATCACGTTCGGGCGCGGTACGCCCCCAGCCGCGGGCCGTACCGCAAAGAACGCTCGTGCAATCCATCCTGCCACCTTCACCCCCGTGCAAAGATGGTCGACGGCGACCACTCGGGCGCGAGCGCGCCTCAGCGAACTGCGTCGCCTCCCCCATCGCCTTCAGGAAGGAACCGACGCCGTGACCGGCTCGAACCTCACACGCGAGGAAGCCCTGGAGCGCAGCGCCAACATCGCTGTCGACTCCTACGACATCACGCTCGACCTCACGACGGGAGCCGAGACGTTCACGACGTCGTCGACGGTCCGTTTCAGCGCCACGCCGGGGAGTGAGACCTGGCTCGACTTCCTCGGCGAGAGCGTGGACCGCGTGGTTGTCGGCGGTGAGGACATCGCCGTCGAGTGGGACGGCGCCCGCGTGCGCGTGCCGAACCTCGCGGCCGAGAACGAGGTTCGCGTCGATGCCGTCGGCCGGTACATGAACACGGGTGAGGGCCTCCACCGCTTCGTCGACCCGGCTGACAACGAGGTCTACCTCTACTCCCAGTTCGAGGTTCCCGACGCGCGGCGCATGTACCCCGTGTTCGAACAGCCGGACCTCAAGGCGAGCTTCACCTTCACCGTCACCGCCCCGTCCCGCTGGCAGGTGCTCTCCAACGAGCCGACGCCCGAGCCGCAGCCGGTGGACACGACCTACACCGGTCCCAACGGTGAGACCGAGCCTGCGGCCACGTGGCGCTTCGGAGCGACGCCGCGCATCTCCTGCTACATCACGGCTCTCGTGGCCGGCCCGTACGAGAAGTACACGGACGAGGTGACCTCCCGCGCGGGCACAGTGCCGCTCGGCGTCTACTGCCGCAAGTCGCTCGCGCCCCACATGGACGCCGACGAGATCTTCGACATCACCAAGCGCGGCTTCGCGTTCTTCGAGAACGAGTTCGACCAGCCTTACCCGTTCACCAAGTACGACCAGATCTTCACGCCCGAGTACAACATGGGCGCCATGGAGAACGCGGGCTGCGTCACCTTCACGGAGATGTACGTCTTCCGCGCCAAGGTGAGCGAGGCCATCATCGAGCGCCGCGCCCTCACCGTGCTGCACGAGCTCGCCCACATGTGGTTCGGCAACCTCGTCACGATGAAGTGGTGGAACGACCTGTGGCTCAACGAGTCGTTCGCCGAGTGGGCCTCGACGACGGCGCAGGCCGAAGCCACCCGTTGGGAGAGCGCCTGGACGACGTTCGGCACCTCGGAGAAGGCGTGGGCGTACCGCCAGGACCAGCTGAGCTCCACACACCCGATCGTCGCCCCGATCCGTGACCTCGCCGACGTCGAGGTGAACTTCGACGGCATCACGTACGCCAAGGGCGCCTCGGTGCTCAAGCAACTCGTCGCCTACGTCGGGCGCGAGTCGTTCACCGCCGGCCTGCGCGCGTACTTCGCGAAGTACGCGTGGCAGAACACGACGTTGCCCCAGCTGCTCGGCGAGCTGGAGTCGACGAGTGGCCGCGACCTGTCGTCCTGGTCGAAGCAGTGGCTCGAGACGGCCGGCGTCAACACGCTGCGCCCGGTCGTCGAGATCGACGGCTCCGGTGTCATGACGCGCGTGCTCATCGAACAGAGCGCGACGAACGAACTGCCGACGCTACGCCCCCACCGTCTCGCCGTGGGGTGCTACCGCCTCGAGGGCGACACCCTCGTGCGTACGCAGCGGGTGGAGCTCGACGTCACGGGTGAGAGCACAGAGGTCACCGAGCTCGTCGGGGTGGAGCAGCCGGATCTGCTCCTCGTCAACGACGACGACCTCGCCTACGCCAAGATCCGCCTCGACGAGCGCAGCCTCGCCACCGCCATTGCTCACCCGCGCGCCTTCACCAGCTCGCTGCCGCGTGCGCTCGTGCTCGGTGCGGCCTGGGACATGACGCGCGATGCGCAGATGCCGGCGGGCGACTTCGTCCGCATGGCGCTTGCGACCCTGCCGGGCGAGGACGACTCGACGTTGCTGCGCACCTTGCTCGGCCAGATGTCCACCGCCGCACTCACGTACTCGGCGCCCGCCAAGCGCGAGAAGCTCGTCGCCGACGTGACGGCCGGTCTGCGCTCCCTGGCCGAGGAAGCCGAAACCGGCAGCGACGCCCAGCTGCAGCTCGTGCAGACGTTCGCATCCTTCGCGCAGAGCGAGGAGGACGTTGCGTTCGTCCGTGCACTGCTCTCGGGTGAGCGCACCCTCGACGGCCTCACCGTCGACACCGAGATGCGCTGGACGCTGCTCACGTCGCTCGCTGCTGCAGGTGCCGCCGACGCCGCGGAGATCGACGCCGAACTGACCCGCGATAACACGGCCACGGGTGCCGAACGCGCGGCGCGGGCCCGCGCGGCGCTGCCGACGTCCGAGGCGAAGGCGGCCGCATGGTCGTCCGTCGTCGACTCCGACGAGCTGGCCAACCAGACGATCGCCGAGACGGCGGCGGGATTCGGACACGTTCACGACGTGAGCCTGCTCGAGCCGTACGTCGAGAAGTACTTCGCGATGGCCGAGGACTACTGGGCAGGGCGCACCCACCACATCGCGGAGCTGGGCATCTCGTCGCTGTTCCCGATGGCGCTGGCCGGACCGCAGCTGCTCGACGCCGCGCAGCAGTGGCTCTCGTCGCACAGCGACTCCCCCGCGGGTCTCGTGCGCACGGTCGCCGAGAACCGTGACGCCGTCGCCCGAGCCGTCACGGCGCAGGAGTTCGACGCTCGCGCCTGATCCGGACTGATTACCGGAAGGAGGCCCCCGACACGATTCGTGTCGGGGGCCCTTCGTCGAGTCGTGCTCGAGGCTCAGCTGCGCGCCCGCACCACCCGGATGACCCGCTTGGCACGACGCGAGGTCATGAGATCGTCCAAGCTCACCCCCGAATCGTCAGGGCCCGCGACGGGGCGACGCCACAGGGCATGCACGTGGGTGACGCCGTGCTCGCCCACGATGCGCTGATCGCCCACGAGATCGGCGACACGGACCGTGAGCAGCAGGCTCGGGGCCGATGCCAGATAACGGTGCAGGGCCCCCACCTGGTCTTCCACACTCGCGCGCGGCGTCGTGAGACCGCGCGCCGCGAGGGCCTCGACGAGAGCCGCGCGACGCTTCTCGGCGCGCTTTTCGTAGGCAGCGTGGTCGTCGCGCAGACCGTAACGACGTGCCTCCTCGAGGTGAGAGCCCGTGAGCAGTGCTGCGCTCGGGGGCGCGTCCTTGGCGCCGAGCGAGGTCATGGCGAGCTCGGGCAGCTTCTTCGGGTCTCGCGAGCCGCTTCCCTCGGTGTCGTCGAGGAGCACGGCCGAGGAAACGACACCGCGCTCGGCGAGGTAGTCGCGGATCCACGGCTCGGTTTCGTCCTCGTCACCGGCCACGACGAGCGCGCCCGCCCGATGCGCCTCGAGCAGCAGAATGCCGATGAGCGCTTCGTGGTCGAACTGAACGTAGGTACCCGCGTCCGCAGCGTTCTCGGCCGCCGACGGCTGCGGTATCCACCACTGGCGGAACAGGGTGCCGATGCGCTCCACCCGCAGTGCGCCACTGCGAGCGAGGGTGCGACGCACGATGTCACGCCACTGTGCGTAGCCGTTCTCGGCGAGCGCCGAGGGCTTCATCGCAGCAAGGCCGAGATCGACGACCGTGCCGTCCGCGGCGCGCGCTCCGAGACGCATGTCGGCGGCGAACGCCTCCGGCCAGGCCCACTCCTCGAAGCCACCGTCGATGACGCCAGGAGCGATGTCGTGCATGACACCGATGCGCATGCCGGCCGCTTTCACCTCACGCTGCGCATCCGCGAACTGTGCGCCGGCGACCCACTGCAGCCACGCCTCGAACTCGACGTCGTCGGCGTGCTCCTCGCGGAAGGCGACTACCTCGGGGCTGCGCGGATTCTGCAGTTCCTCGGGCCATGTGCTCGCCGGAAGACCGTGTTTCAGCGCAATGACGCACCACGTCGCGTAGTCGAACAGCCAACCCGCCTCGGACTCGACGAAGTGCCCGAAGTCGCGACGACGGCGGTGGGAACGCTCGACGTTGAAGATCATCCGCAGCGCGGCTCGCTTCGACTCCCAGACCGCGTCGCGGTCGACCTCGTCCGTGAGATTGAGGCGGCGGGCGTCGTCGCCGTGCCACTCGACGAGTTGGTGCTCCGCGGCCGAGAGATAACCGATCTCGGGCACCTCCTCGACGCGGATCGCGAGGGGGTCGAGCGCCGCACGGCTCGCGGGGCGATACGGGTTGGGGTCGATCGTGGGCACGGGATCGGCCGCGTTCACCGGGCCGACGTTGACGTAGTCCGCACCGCTTCGGGCGGCCCATGTGCCGAGTTCGGCGAGGTCTGCTGCATCGCCGATGCCCCACGAGCGGTCGGACCGCACGGCGTAGAGCTGGCCGGCCACTCCCCAGCCGCGCTTGGCGGCCAGATCGGGCGGCAGGGTCATCGTCGCGGGCGTGACGACGACCGGACGGACGTGACGACGGCCCCCTGCGCTCACCTGAAGTTCGTGGTAGCCCAGGGGAAGATCGCCGGGCAGGTCGAGGTCGACGACCTGAGGAGATGTGCTGTCGCTCTCGCCGGCTGCGTCGCTCTCGTCCTCCCCACCTTCGCTCTTGTCCTCGTCCTCGCCTTCGGACTCGCTGCCGGTGTCCGATGGAGCGTCGAGTTCATCGTCATGGTCGAGGGGGACGATGCTGCCGTCCTCGAGCACGATGCGCGCCTCGAACTCAGCGGTCGCGGGCACGGTGAGCGTGACACTCGGGGTCCAGGACTCGCGCAGGACGAGTGCGTCAGGAAGGCCCACCACGGAAGGCGTGCCTCCATCATGGCGATCGGCACTCGGCGCCGCGTCTTCGCTGCATTCGACGCCCAGCGAGGTGAGCACCGCCTCGACGACCTCGGGCGCGACCGCTCGGGCGCGTCCCGAGCGGTCCCGGACATGGGTGGCAACGCCGTGGGCGTTCGCGAGTTCGTTGAGCGAAGGAGTGCCGGGCATAGGGCAATTCTGGCAGACGCTCCTGGCCGTTCCAGCCGTTCGGCGGGATGGTTTGATGGCAGGCATGGCTGCACCGTCCTTCGTCCCCCACGCCGCCTCCCTGCCCGAGGGATGGGAGTGGCTGGTCGGCACTCCGCTGCAGATCGTCGTGGTCGTGCTGGGAGCCCTGGCCGTGCGCTGGATCCTGCACCGGGCCATCACCCGCGCGGTCCACGCGATGGAGACGCGAAGCACCACGCCGGAGGTCGGCGAGGAGGGCGCTCTCTCCCCCGCGAGGGCCCGTCTGCGGGCCGCCGCTGGCCTCGACGACGAACGCCGCCGTCAGCGCGCGGCAACGATGGGCTCGCTCCTGCGGTCGGTGACGACGGTCGTCGTCCTCGCCGTCGCCACCCTCACGGTCGCCGCGCAGCTCGGCATCCAGCTCGGCCCGCTCATGGCGAGCGCCGGCGTGGCAGGTGTCGCCGTCGGTTTCGGTGCGCAGTCGCTCGTCAAGGACTATCTGTCGGGCATCTTCATGATCTTCGAGGACCAATACGGCGTCGGCGACGTCATCGACACCGGAGAAGCCGTCGGCACCGTCGAGGAGGTGACGCTGCGCATCACTCGGCTGCGCGACGCCAACGGCGTCGTCTGGTACGTGCGCAACGGCGAGATCATCCGCGTCGCGAACCGCTCCCAGGGGTGGTCGACATCGCTCGTCGACGTCCCGGTGTCGTACGACGCGGACATTCGCAAGGTCACCTCGGTGCTCGACGAGGTCGTCGACGCGCTGTGGCAGGACGAGACGTGGGGCGCCAAGCTCATCGAGCGCCCCGACGTCGCGGGTGTCGAATCGGTCGGAGGAGGCGCGATGACCTTCCGCGTCATCGCCAAGACGGCACCGAACGAAAACTTCGGTGTGACGCGCGAACTGCGACGCCGCGCCGTCATCGCCCTGGAGAACGCCGGAGTGAAAGCACCACCGGTCGTTCCGGGCTATGGCAACGTCAACCCGAACCTGCCGCCCGTGAAGTAGTCGGCCCCGGGTGCAAGACTGGTCACATGACTGAGGCAACCCTGTACGAGAGGTTCGGCGGCCACGAGACGTTCCACCGCCTCGTCGAAGTCTTCTACGACGGCGTGGCCTCGGACGAGAAGCTGCGGGCGTTGTACCCCGAGGAGGATCTCGAACCGGCGAAGCGCCGTTTCGAGATGTTCCTCGAGCAGTACTGGGGTGGCCCGACGACGTACTCCGAGGAGCGCGGGCACCCGCGCCTGCGGATGCGTCACATGCCGTTCGCCGTCACACCGGAGCAGCGTGACCGCTGGCTCACCCACATCATGGCTGCCTGCGACACCGTCGATCTCGAGCCGGAACTCGATGCGCTCCTGCGCGACTACCTCGTGCGTGCTGCGTACAGCCTCGTTAACACACCCGGCCCTGAACCGGAGAACCCGATCCGCTGAGTCTGGCCCTGCCGCCCAACGGTGAAACGCGTTTCGCGTGGGCAGACCTCGGTTGGCACACTGGGTCGGTGAGCCAAACGACCACCTGGAACAGCCAGTCCGCACCCGCCCACGACCAGACGCCAGAGGCCGAGTGGTGGCGCTCGTCGACGATCTACCAGGTCTACCCGCGCTCGTGGGTCGACTCGAACGGTGACGGCGTCGGCGACCTGCCGGGCATCACCTCGAAGCTGCCCTACCTGCGCGATCTCGGCGTCGACGCCCTGTGGATCTCCCCCTTCTACCGCTCGCCGATGGCGGACGCCGGCTACGACGTCGCCGACTACCGCGACATCGACCCGCTCTTCGGATCGCTCAGCGACGCCGACGACCTCATCGCACGCGCCCACGAACTCGACCTGCGCGTCATCGTCGACCTCGTGCCCAACCACTCCTCCGACGAGCACGAGTGGTTCAAGGCCGCCCTCGCGGCCGGCCCCGGTTCGCCGGAGCGTGAGCGCTACATGTTCCGCGACGGCAAGGGCGAGAACGGCGAGGAGCCACCGAACGACTGGAAGGCCATCTTCGGTGGCAACGCCTGGACGCGTGTCACGGACGCGGACGGCAACCCGGAGCAGTGGTACCTGCACTTGTTCGACCCCAAGCAGCCCGACTTCAACTGGAACAACGAGGCCGTGCGCGAGGAGTTCCTCAGCATCCTGAGGTTCTGGCTCGATCGGGGTGTCGACGGTTTCCGCGTCGATGTGGCCCACAGCCTCGTCAAGGCCGATGGCCTGCCCGACCACTCCGCTCACGCCAAGATGGCCGGACTTTCCGACGCGAACCACGACAACGGCGGCCCGATGTGGGATCAGGACGGCGTCCACGAGATCTACCGCGCATGGCGCGAGGTGCTCGACTCGTACAACCCCGTCGACGACGAGCGCTACGACTCGGCGGGTGACCGCGCCATGTGCGCCGAGGCATGGGTCAACCCGCCGGAGCGCCTCGCGCGCTACGTGCGCCCGGACGAGTTCCACCAGGCCTTCAACTTCGCCTTCCTCGAAACGCCGTGGCGTGCCCCCGATCTGCGCGAGAGCATCGCGTCGTCGTACGCCTCGAACGACGCTGTCGGCGCCCCGACGACGTGGGTGCTGAGCAACCACGACGTCGTGCGTCACGCCACGCGTTTGGCACTGCCGATCGGTGAGCCGCGCCCCAACGGCATTCGTGCCGAGGACCCGCAGCCGGACGCCGCGCTCGGCCTGTGTCGCGCCAAGGCCGCCACGGCTCTGGAGCTGGCGCTGCCCGGCGGCGCCTACCTCTACCAGGGTGAGGAGCTCGGCCTGCCCGAGCACACGACGATGGCCGACGAAGCCCGTCAGGACCCGACGTGGGAGCGTTCGGAACACACCGAGGCCGGGCGCGACGGCTGCCGCGTGCCGATGCCGTGGGCCAAGGACGCGCCGTCGTTCGGCTTCGGTTCCGGTGACGCCCCGTGGCTTCCGCAGCCCGACGTCTACGGCGACCTCGCCGTCGACCAACAGGACGGCGTGCCCGGATCGACCCTCGAGTTCTACCGCCACATGCTGCGCGAACGCCGCGCCCGTCGCCTGGGTGAGGGCGCCCTTACGTGGGTGGAGGGGCCGGCCGACACGGTCGCCTTCGTCAACTCGCGTGACGGCCACGGGGACCTGTGGTGTGTGACGAACTTCGGCGGGGCCACGACGCTGCCGGACGACGCCGTCGTCGTCGTGCGCAGCGACGAGCGTGACGACCTCACGGTGCCGACCGACGTGACGGTCTGGTTCACCCGCGCCTGATCGCCGCGAATCAACAAGCGCTGCCCCGCCGAGACTCTCGGCGGGGCAGCGCTTGTTCGGTTTCGGCTCAGACCGGAACGGCTCAGAACGGGTAGTCGGCGATCTCGAGGCGGACCGTCACCCACTGGAGTTCGGTGAAGGCGTCGATGTTCACCGAGGCGCCCCCGACACGCGAGCCGTTGCCGGAGTTCTTCACTCCGCCGAACGGCACGTTGGGCTCGTCGGAGACGGTCTGCTCGTTGATGTGGATCTTGCCGACGTCGACGAGATCGGCAAGACGCATGGCCTGCCCGACGTCGCCGAGGATGCCGAGCGAGAGGCCGTAGTCGTCGTCACCGACGATCCGCGCGGCTTAACCGAGTGTCAACCGTTGGCCACCGGTCACGACGCGTTGGACTTCCTCGTCAGCGAATCACGTGTGGTGCCATCGAATTTGAGCGACTACTCGCCAGGGTAGGTCACACCCAACTGGCGCCGTACGTCGTCCATGAGTTCCATGATGCGCAGGGTCTCTGCGTGCGACATGAGTGGCGACTCGCTCTCCCCTGCCGTGATGCGGCGCGCCACCTCGGCAGCTTCGTAATGCAACGCGTGGATCGTGTCGGGTGAGCGGTACTCGTCGATCAGTTCACCGTCGTTCGACAGGAGCCGTACTCGCGTGGGGAAGTAGAACCAGCCGTCGATCTCGACCCGGCCGTGCGTTCCGGCCACGACGGCGGTGTTCGGCGTCTGCGTGGCCATGGTCGTCGAGGCAGTCGCGACAGCGCCGTCAGGAGTCGTGAGGACGATGACCTCGGATTCGTCGACGCCCTGGTCGGTGAGCGTCCCTCGCGCGGTCACTGAAGAGAACTCTGGAACGAGCATCGCGGCGAAGGACAGTGGGTAGATGCCGAGGTCGAGCAACGCGCCGCCGGCAAGGGCCGGGTCACTCAGGCGTTGCGGGCCGCCCGGAAAGAGTGCCTGGCCGTGGTCCGCCGCAATCCACTTCACGTCGCCGATGAGGCCACTGGCCACAGCCCGCCGCACGACGTCGTAGTGAGGCAGGAACCGCGACCACATGGCCTCCATGCAGAAGACCCCTGCTTCGCGCGCCGCATCGAACACCTCACGCGCTTCGGCCGCGTTGCGCGTGAAGGCCTTCTCGACGAGCACGTGCTTGCCTGCGCGGATGGCCGCCAGTGCGTGATCGCGGTGCTCGCTGTGAGGGGAAGCGACGTACACGACGTCGACCGAGGAGTCCGCGACCAACGCGTCGTACGAGCCGTACGCGGTTGCTCCCGGAGCGAATTCGTCGACGAAGGTCTGAGCTCGCTCCACGCTGCGCGATCCCACGGCCACGATGCGCTGCTGGGTCTCGGCCCCGATGGCGGAGGCGAATGTCCGCGCGATGCCACCGGGTGCGATGACGCCCCACGCGAGGCCGGGAGCCTCCTGAGGGTCGGGCGTGGACGGAGCTGGAAGGCGGCGGTCGTCGGATGTACGCGTCATGCGACGACCCTATCGAGGCGTCAGCGCACGAGCACGTGGCCGACGGACGTCGACACCCGGTGCCAGCGCGCGGTGCCGAACACGTGGGCCTCCGAACCGATGGCGAACCCGAGGGCGTAGATGCCGAGCGCCGCGCCCGCCGGAAGCCCGTCGGCACCGCCCAGATCTCCCGCGATGGGCCGGTTCCAGACCTTCTCGCGCAGCTGCTCGACGGCGGCTGCGCCGGCTCCCTGCGGGGTGCCCTCGGCGACCTGCGCAATGCCGTTGCGGGCAACCTGGACGAGATCCGCCAGGGGTAGTCGCGCGAGCGGGGACCAGCCGGCTCGCGGGGGTGTCACCGCAGCCCACGTGGTACGCACGGTGGTGGGCGGCACCTCGAGCAGGCGCGGGTCGGCGTTCCGACGACGCGCCAAGCGGTCGCTGACGGCGCGCAGCGGCACGACGGTGTCGAGGGGGTGGTCGACCGGTTCCGCCAGCCGGAGGACTCGAAGCCCGACGACGGTTCCCTCCCCCATGAGCCCGCGCCCCTTGCGGACGCCCACCCACGTGGCAAGCGTCGCGCCGTCCGCCTGGAGACGGATGGCACCGTCGTCCTCGAGCGTGCGTGCGCGTGAGACGAAGGTGGCGAGGTCCTCGGCCGTCTCGTAGTCGGCGAGGTGGAGCGGGCCCGTCACGACGACGAACGCTCCGCGCGCTTGGCGCTGTTGTGGCGGAAAGGCACCGCAGGTCCGAGAAACGTCGACAGGCTCTCGCGGTCGACAGGATCAAGACGACGAGGACGTTCGGCCTCGAAGTCGTACCCGACGAGCGTGGTCTCGGCCAGGGCGTACGTCGTGGAACCGACGCCACCGTCACGGACCTCGTAACCGATGTCGTAGGACGCCCCGGTCAGGCGTGTCACCCACATGGCGACCTCGATGGGTTCGACGCGGAACACGAGGGGCGCCCGGTACTCGATCTCGTGACGCGCCACGATGATTCCCTCACCGACGACGGAGCGAGCTCGCCCGAACCATTCCGTGAAGGCGAGGATGCGCGCGTCTTCGAGGAGGCGGAGGAACTGCACGTTGTTGACGTGCCCGTAGGCATCCATGTCGGACCAGCGCAGGGGCACGGGAACGACGGAGCAGCGTTCGGGAGCGAAAGTCATACCTGCATTGTGGCGCGTCCGGTGACGTGCCGTGCACTCGCCGTCCACCAAACGTTCACGACCTCCTGTTCCCGATGGGTAACCTCTCCGGGTGAGCGAAAACAAGGATGAAGCGCAGGTTCCGGTCGACCCCATGAGTTCGCTGCTGCACGTACTCGATCTGCAGCCGGTGGGAAGCGCGACCGTCAGTGCCACGTTCAGCGCGCAGACGAGCCTGGCCGACCTCGGCCAGAGCGAGGCGGACGTCTTCGTCGGAGAGTCCCAGCCGCAGCCCCACGGGCGCATCTTCGGCGGGCAGGTGCTGGCCCAGTGCGTCATCGCGGCCGGTCGCACCGTGACCCCCGCGGACGGGCGCCCGCCACGCTTCATCCACTCACTGCACGGCTACTTCCTGCGCCCGGGCGACTCGATGCAGCCCGTTCACTTCGCCGTGGAGCGCCTGCGTGACGGCGGTTCCTTCTCCGCGCGCCGGGTTCACGCCATCCAGAAGGGCGCGCCCATCATGAGCGTCATCATGAGCTTCCAGGAGGAGGCCGAGGGCATCGACCACCAGGTACCCATGCCCGAGGTCACCGACCCGCTCGACCTCCCGACGACAGCGGACGTCGTCGGCGACATCGACCACCCGATCGCGCAGCACTGGGCGCACGGGCGGGCGGTCGACGTCCGTCACGTCGAGGGCGCGCTGTACCTGCAGCCCGCATCCGAACGCACGCCGCAGCAGCACCTGTGGATGCGCACGTTGAGCGCCATCCCGGACGACCCGCTGCTCGGCGCCGCCGTGCTCGCCTACGCCTCCGACTACACGATGCTCGAGTCGGCGATGCGCGCGAACGGGGTTGCCTGGGTGACGCCGGGCTTCCGCGCTGCGAGCCTCGACCACGCGATGTGGTTCCACCGCCCGGTGCGCCTCGACGACTGGATCCTCTATGCCCAGGATTCCCCCTCCGCCCAGGGCGGACGCGGCCTCGGTACCGGGCGCATGTTCACGCGTGACGGCACCCTCGTCGCGACGGTCGCGCAGGAGGGCATGATGCGCGTCAAGGACCTCTCGGTTCTCGACTGAGGGCCCGCTTCGGTGCGGCGTGACCACGCGCCGGAACGTGCGTGACTTCCGACGCCGGACGGTGTGAGGTGGAGCCATGACGGACATCGATCGCGACATCACCCTCTCCGGCGCACTCGTGCGCCTCGAGCCTCTCTCCCACGATCACCACGACGGGCTCGTCGAGGCCACGAACGACGGGCAGATGTGGACGCGCTGGTACACCTCGGTGCCGCGCCCGGAGGGCATCGCCCAGATGATCGACGAGCGTCTGCGCCTCAAGGACGAGGGTTCGATGGTGCCGTTCGTCGCGGTGCGTCAGTCGGACGGCACCGTGCTCGGCAGTACGGCGTTTTACGACATCCGGCCCGAGGTGCCGCGCGTGTCGATCGGTTACACGTGGAATCGAGCCTCGACGCACGGCACGGGCACGAACGTGGAGAGCAAGCTGCTGCTCATGACCTACGCGTTCGAGACGGCTCGGTGCGCCGGCGTCCGGTACGAGACGAGTTGGTCGAACCAGCAGTCGCGTGCCGCGATCGAACGCCTGGGGGCGCACCTCGACGGCGTGCTGCGGGCGGATCGACTCGAAAGCAACGGCGCGCTGCGCGACACCGTCGTCTACTCGATTCTGGCGCACGAATGGCCGAGCGCGAAGGCGAACCTCGAGCTGCGTCTCGCGCGCCACTGCGATTGAGTCAGCCCGCGGCGCTCCAGTAGGCCTGGGCGTGAAGCCGTTCCTTACCGACACCGTGATCCTTGCGCAGGGCTCGCACGACGGCTCGCGTGGCCGAGGCCTCAGTCGTGACCCAGAAGCGCGTCGTGGCTTCGCCCGCGAAGTCGTGCGTGCGAGTGAGCAGCGCCTCGTCGCCCATGGCGAACCACTCGACGTCTGTAGCGGCCGCTAGGCCGAGTGGAATGTCGCGGTCGTCGTCGTACTCGCTGTGCAGGAGCACCGTTGCCGGAGCCTCGGACCAGTGATCCAGCAATGACCGAATGGCAGGTACGCACGCCGTACCGCCGATGAGGACCGTTCGCTCCCAGGACGTTCCGGGCGCCGGCTTCTCGGACGGCCAGGGGCACTTGGAGCCGAGCAAGGACGCGCGAATGCGGGTGCCGGCGGTGACGTTCTGCGACCAACGAGCGGCCACGCCGTCGTGGAGCGCGAATTCGAGGGTGGCGCGGCCGCTCGCCTCGTCGGCGTCGACGAGGGTGAAGGCACGCTGGTGGTCCTTGCCGTCGTCGTCGAACCACAGGCGAAGCCACATCGACGGGTGTAGCCCGTGGGTGCGCAGGAAGTCGCCGCAGTCGACGTGCACGCGGTGGTAGTGAGGCGTGACGGGTTCGCTTCCGAGCACGACGAGCTCGGTGTTCTTGGCGCCGAACGCGTTAACGACGAGGCGCTCGAACGAAGGTGACATGGTTCCCTTTCGCGCGGGGTAGGACGCAGTCACCCTAACTTAGGGAACCGTCGGTAGCTGCCCGGACCATTTCCCGGAGCAACCGATCCGCGTCGTTCTAACGCGGACGTGTGCGGCCCAGCCAGCAACACAGCCGAGCCGACAGCCAGCAAGGAACAACGCTGGAAGCGGACTCGGAGCGCACGAAAGCCCACAGTGTGACCCCGAGCTTGCGAGGGTCACACCGTGGGCTTTCGTGAAGCGACGCCCGACGCGCTGTCGCACCGAGCGAACTGAGCGAGCTTGCGAGGTCAGTTCGCCGGAAGACGGCGCAAGGGAGAGGCTGCCTGTCGTACCGAGGTTGAGTTCCGAGCCTGCGAGGAACTCAACCCGGAAGACGGGCCAATGATCGCCTAATCGCGCGTGAGGCGGCGGTGCGTCACGCGGTGGGGGCGTGCGGCTTCGGCACCGAGGCGCTCGATCTTGTTCTTCTCGTAGTCGTCGAAGTTGCCTTCGAACCAGTACCACGCCGAGGGGTTCTCGTCGGTGCCTTCATAGGCGAGGATGTGCGTCGCGACGCGGTCGAGGAACCAGCGATCGTGGCTGATGACCACGGCGCAGCCCGGGAAGTTGAGCAGCGCGTTCTCGAGGGAGCCGAGGGTTTCGACGTCGAGGTCGTTGGTCGGCTCGTCGAGAAGGAGCAGGTTGCCGCCCTGCTTGAGGGTGAGCGCGAGGTTGAGGCGGTTGCGCTCACCACCGGAGAGGACACCGGCCTTCTTCTGCTGGTCCGGCCCCTTGAAGCCGAACTGCGAGACATACGCACGGGCCGGGATCTCGACCTGACCGACCTGGATGTGGTCGTTTCCTTCGGAGACGACCTCGAACAGGGTGGCTTCGGAGTCGATGCCGCCGCGGTTCTGGTCGACGTAGCTGATCGAGACCGTGTCACCGATCTTGACGGTGCCCCCGTCGGGCTCTTCGAGGCCGACGATGGTCTTGAAGAGCGTCGTCTTGCCGACACCGTTCGGGCCGATGACGCCGACGATGCCGTTACGCGGAAGCGTGAACGACAGACCGTCGATGAGGACGCGGTCGCCGAAGCCCTTCTTGAGGTCGGTGACCTCGATGACCTGGGCGCCGAGGCGCGGGCCCGGCGGGATCTGGATTTCCTCGAAGTCGAGCTTGCGCGTGCGCTCGGCCTCGGCAGCCATCTCCTCGTAGCGGGCGAGGCGGGCCTTGCTCTTCGTCTGGCGAGCCTTGGCGTTGGAGCGGACCCACTCGAGCTCGTCCTTGAGGCGCTTCGCGAGCTTCTGATCCTTCTTGCCCTGGACCGTGAGGCGCTCCTGCTTCTTCTCCAGGTAGGTGGAGTAGTTGCCCTCGTAGGGGTAGAGGCGGCCGCGGTCGACCTCGCAGATCCAGCCGGCGATGTTGTCGAGGAAGTACCGGTCGTGGGTCACGGCGAGCACAGCGCCGGCGTAGGAGGCGAGGTGCTGCTCGAGCCAGAGGACGGACTCCGCGTCGAGGTGGTTGGTGGGCTCGTCGAGCAGGAGAAGGTCCGGCTTTTGCAGCAGGAGCTTGCACAGGGCGACGCGGCGCTTCTCGCCACCGGAGAGCACGCTGACGTCTGCGTCACCGGGCGGGCACCGCAGGGCGTCCATGGCCTGCTCGAGCTGGCTGTCGAGATCCCACGCGTCAGCCGCGTCGATCTTCTCCTGGAGCTTGCCCATCTCCTCCATGAGGGCGTCGAAGTCGGCGTCCGGTTCGGCCATCTCGGCGGAGATCTCATTGTAGCGGTCGAGATCCTGCTTGATCTGCCCGAGACCCTCTTCGACGTTGCCGCGCACGGTCTTGTCCTCGTTGAGCGGCGGCTCCTGGAGCAGGATGCCCACCGAGTAGCCGGGCGACAGGCGTGCTTCGCCGTTGCTCGGCTGGTCGAGGCCGGCCATGATCTTGAGGATGGTCGACTTGCCGGCGCCGTTCGGGCCGACGACGCCGATCTTCGCGCCCGGGTAGAACGACATCGAGACGTCGTCGAGGATCACCTTGTCGCCAACGGCCTTGCGTGCCTTGGTCATGGTGTAGATGAACTCTGCCATGGCTCAGAGGCTATCGGTTTCGCGCGGCACGGCGCGACTCGTCACTGCGCACCCGCCCTGTTCCGACGCCGGAGACCGGGCTCACGGGTCCGGGCTCCTGACACGCACGCCGTCGCGTTCGCTCACGAGGCGAGCCGCTCTCCCTGTTCTGTCGCGGCGTCGCCGGTGTCCGCCTGGCCGTTCATGTTGGCCGCACCGACCTCCTTGCCCTCGGTCACCGCGTCCTGCCGCGCATCGCTGTCGCCCTCATCCGGCGCGAGGTCACCCTCCAGCTCACGCATGGCGAGGGTGACGGCGTCGTCGGCCAGACGGTCATTGCTCGGGTTGACCGGCCGGACGCTCTTGGTGAACGTGCTCTGACCGAACTTCAACGACGGCCCGATGTCGTGGGCGTCGATCTGTGCGCTCGTGCGCAGTTCGCCGTCACGCGCTTCGTACTGCGTGAGCCGCAAGCGCCCGGTGACCATGACGTGCTGGCCCTTGGTGAGCGAGTGGTAGGCGTTGCCCGCGAGCGCCCGAAAGGCCGTGACGCTGAAGAACTGCGCTTCGCCGTCGCTCCACGAACCGTCCTCGGCGTTCCAGCGGCGCGGGTTGACCGCGATGCGGAAACTGACGAAGGGATCACCGGCCCGCGTTTTCCGCAGGACGGGGTCGCTCACCACGGTGCCGCTGACGTCGACCTTCACTTCGTTCATGACTCTCTCCTCCTCGTGTGCACCGAACCGGGTTCGGCGACGGGCGCTCACCCACGCCAATGACGCTAGGAACGTCACCGTCGCCTGACCAGGGCAGAGCCTTCGAGGGTGTGGAAAGGCCTCCCCGGAACGTGTCCGGGGAGGCCTTTCCACAGGTGAGAGTTACTCCGAGGCTTGGGCCAGCGCCTTCGCGGTGTCGTCGTGACGTGTCACGACGGCGGCGACCGGCGCCACAATGCGCTCCTGGGCAACCTCCGTGATGGCCGCGTACAGGCGCTCACGAGCGTCGTCGCGAGCACGCGCCGCACCGGCGCGGGCAAGGGATCGCGCCAACAGGGCGAGCAGGAAGCCGAGCAACAGCCCGACCACGACCATGACGAGCGGAATCGGCAACCAGTCGCCACCGAGCGTCGGCACTCCGACGTCGATCTGCATCATGCTGAAGCCGAAGAGCACGAGCAGCCACACGGCCCCCGCGAGCGCCACCGCGGCGAAGATCCACTGGAGCACGGCGGCAACGCCCCACCACGCGGGGAAACGTCCGCGCAACGGAGTACGCATCACGGCCTGGTCGAGCGCGTCGGCCATCGAGCCGTCCCGCGGCGTGGCGGCGGCGCGCACCTCGTCGGCCCACGGAGCAGGCATCCCGTCGGAGGCCCGCTCGCCGAGGCGCCTCGTCGCGAGATCGACGGCTGCGCGGGCAGCGGGGCTCGCCGGCGGCAGCGACGACTTTCCGAGAGCGATGCGGCGGTCCGCACGGCTGAGGTTCGCTTCGGCCTGGGTATCGAGACCCAGACGGGAGAGCGGCTTGGCCTTGAGGTTCTGCGTCCAGCGCGTGAACGGCCAACCGGTGCGGCGGGCCGCTTCGACGCGGTAGTCGCGTTCCACAGCGTCGAGCGCCACGTTGACACCGGCGGAGTCTGCGAGCGCCGAGACGAGTTCGTCGTTCGATCCGGTGACCCGCTGGGGACGAACGGATCCGACGTGCGAGTTGAGGCGCTGTGCCTGGTGCCGCAGATCGCCGGCCAGACGTCGGTCGGAGGCGTTCTTCGACTGCACGAGGTCGGCGAGGGCGTCGATGAGCAACTCGCCGCCACCCGTGGCGATCGTCGAGGTCGGCAGAACGACAGCATCGGTCAGCCCGTCCTCCTCGAGCAGACGCGTGAGGTCGGCGAGGCAGCTCTGCGCGGCCTCGGGCGTGAGCCGGTCGACCTGGTTGAGGACGACGACGGACGTCGCCTTCGCGACGGCCAGCTGGCGCACGTACTGCTCGTGCAGGACGGCGTCGGCGTACTTCTGCGGGTCGGTGACCCACACGAACAGGTCACACATCTCAAGCACGCGGTCGGCCTCGGCACGGTGCTCGCGCACGCGGGAATCGAAGTCGGGAAGGTCGAGGAGCACGAGGCCGTCGAGCTCGGCGTAGCGCGGCATGCTCGGGTGCACCTGGTGACGTGCGGAGATGTCGAGCCAGTCGAGCAGTTCTCCCGGCACGCTCTCGCCCCAGATGGCGGCGGAGGCGCGCGAGGTCGTCGGACGTCGCGCACCGATGCGGGAGACGGGCTCCCCGACGAGGAGGTTGAACAAGCTCGACTTGCCGGAGCCCGTAGCGCCGGCCAAGGCGACGACGGTGTGGTCGCCCCCGAGGCGCGAACGTTCGGCGACGCGCGCCAAGAGCTTGCGAGCCACTGCGACGTCGTCGGCGGGCAGAGCCGCCCCGCCGAGCGTCAGCGCGCGCTGGAGAGCGCCGGCGCGGCCGTCGACCTCCTCGCGCGACACCGGGGCCACGACGGGGCGCTCCTCGCGCTTACCGCGGGCGAACGGGTTCCAACTCATCGTGCGTCCTTCACGGCCGCGAGGGCCTTCTCGATGCGCTCGGGGGCGCCTGGAGCGAGCGCGACCTCTGCGAGGGCTGCGTCGTAGCGCTGCTCCTCACGCTCGAACAGCTCGGTGATGCGCTCAAGCAGCATGCCGCGGGCCCGGTTCGCCAGGGTACGAACGGCCTGGTCGCCGAAAATCGCTTCGAGGAGGCGCTGCGCGAGAACGGCCGAGCCTCCCGCGATGCCGACCTCCGCACCGCTCAGACCGTACGTCGAGGCGAACGTGATGAGCATGAGCATGACGGCGATGCCGTTGACGCCGAAGGCGAGGAAGCGCGCTGTCGTGCGCTTGTCGCCTGCCTCTTCCCGCACGAGGTCGAGCACATCGCCCTGCCAGTCGCGGACGAGACGTTCGACTGTGGACGTGAGCTCGGGGCTCGCGGCGTTCAGTTCGGGGTGGCGGGCCATGATCGGCTTGCCCGCAGGGTCGAGTCGCCAGGCGCGGCCCGCGTCGAGGGCAGCCGATTCTCCGTGCGACGTGACGAGCTGTGCGACACCGGACTGGAGGGCCTCCCCCAGATCACGAGCCGGAGCAGCGGTCTCGGTGCGGGCGCGGAAGAAGCCGGTGACACGATCGCGGAGCTTGCTCACGCCGGCCTCGAACTGCTTGAGCAGCTCGCCGGTACCGACGAGTTCCTGCCAGCGCGCGAGCACCTCGCCGCGCAGCAGGGTGCCGTCCTTGAGGCCTTCCTCGACCGCGCGCAGCTGCTCGGCGTAAGCCTCGGACGCGGCGCCGGCCAACGTCGTCGCCGCCTCGTGCTGCGCGCGTCCGGCCGCGACAGCACCGCGGGCGCGCCCGTCGAGGGAGTCGAGCGCCCCGTCGAGCGTTCGACGGATGACGACCTGACGCGACAGGGCGTCGTTGGCCAGCGAGTGCAGCCAGCTGGAGATACGTTCGACCTCGATGTGCGGCAGCATGCCGTTCTCGTCGAGCGTCGATTCTGCGACGGCGAACACCGGCGACTGGCCGAGGCCCTGCGCCGCGAGCATGCGCGCGAGGTCGGCACGCACCTCCTCCATCGCGTCACGAGGCACGCGGTCGAGCACGACGGCCACGGACGTCCCGCGGTCGATGGCCTGCTCGAGCATCTCCCACGGCACGGCGTCGGCGTAGCGGACAGCGGTCGTGACGAACAGCCACAGATCAGCCGCGGAAAGCAGCTGGCGCGCAAGGTCGCGGTTGGCGGAGACGACCGAGTCGATGTCAGGTGCGTCGAGCAGCGCGAGACCGCGGGGCACGGAGGCGGACGCGACGAGGCGCAGCGACGACGGGTCGTCACCCTGCGTCGCAGCGCCGGTGATGCGCGAGAGACCCGGCAGGACGCGCTCGCCGGTGAACCATTGAGCGTCCGAGGGATGGTGGATGAGCACCGAGGCTCGCGTCGTCGGGCGCAGGACGCCGGAGCGTGTCACCTGCTCCCGCACGATGGAGTTGACCAGCGTCGACTTGCCTGCGCCCGTCGAGCCACCGATGACGGCGAGCAGCGGGGCGTCGAGGGATTCGAGGCGCGGCAGGACGTAGTCGTCGAGCTGCGACACGAGCTCCCCCTGCTCGCGGCGCTGCTTGGCGACGTCAGCCGTCTCGAAAGGGAGGGCGTTGGCGGCGACAGCGGCACGCAACTCGCCCACGGCGCGGTGCAGGCGCGCACCGTCGAAAACTTCGTTCACCCGTACAGTCTCGTATGCCGTTGGCGCGCACTCAACTCGGAACGCGTCAGGATGTGAAGAGTTGCTGACCCACGAAGCCACCCTTGGGCACTCCCGGCGGCACGGCGAACAAGCCGGAACCTGTGTGCTTGAGGTACTCCATGAGCGCATCCTCACGCGACATCCGCATCTGCATGGGGATGTACTGGCGTGACGGCCGCCGCACGTAGGCGAGGAAGAAGAGCCCCGCGTCGAGTCGTCCCAAGGCATCGTTTCCGTCGGTGAAGTTGTAACCGCGTCGCAGCATCTGCGCGCCGCCGTTGTTCTTCGGGTGGGCGAGGAAGACGTGCGAGTTCTTCGCGATGAGCGGCTCGCCCCCGCGTCCCTTCACATCGAACTTCGGCTCGTCGAACTCCTTGCCACCGGAAAGCGGCGCACCTTCGGGGCGGTCACGCCCGATGATGGCTTCCTGCTCGCGCAGGCTCGATCGGTCCCAGGTCTCGAGGTGCATCGTGATGCGACGTGCCACGAGGTAGGAGCCGCCTGTCATCCAGTCGGCCTTCGGGTCGTCACCGCGGCCGACCCACACGTGGTCGTCGACAACGTCACGGCTCTCGGCCTTGATGTTGGCCGTACCGTCCTTGAAGCCGAAGAGGTTGCGCGGCGTGGCCTGGCTCGTCGACGTCGAACTGGTACGCCCGAAACCGAGCTGCGCCCACCGGATGGCGGCCAGTCCGAAGGCGATGCGAGACAGGTTGCGGATGGCGTGCACGGCCACCTGCGGGTCGTCGGCACAGGCTTGAACGGCGATGTCGCCGCCACTGCGGCGCGGGTCGAGTTTGTCGGCCGGGAAGTGCGGCAGTTCGCGCAGTTCCTTGGGCTGCTTGTCCGCGAGCCCGAACCGGTCCTTGCCCTTCTCGTCGCGGAACAGCGTCGGGCCGAAGCCGAAGGTGATCGTCAGGCCGGACGGCGGAAGGTCTTCGGCCTCACCCGTGTCGGCGGGTGGCGCGTCGTAGGCGGTGGCCTCGTCGGAGGCCGTCTCGCCTCGCATCATCCGCTCGGCGGCGAGGCTCCACGCCCGAAGCAGCGATTCGAGTTCGTCGCGCGTCGTGGCAGTGACGTCGAACGTCGCGAAGTAGAGCCTGTCCTGCGCGGGCGTCACGATGCCCGCTTGGTGTTCCCCGAAGAAGTCGTAGCTGCGCTCCCCCGGCGACGGCTTTTCATCGGCTGCAGCGTGAGAGGCACCCCACCCCCCCGCGAAACCGGCAGCACCGAGTGCCGCTCCACCACCGGCGAAGCCGAGCATCCCGCGGCGCGAGACGTTCGCCATGCTCACTCTCCTCCTTCGCGTGCGGTTTCCCGCGCGGTTACCTTCGCCCCCACGCCGAGCACGGGGGCGAAGGCACACCTCACAACGTGACGGCTGCCGTCAGCTTCGACAGCGGCTCACTCAGGGCGTTGACTGCATTCGACAGTTCCTTGACCTCGGCGTCACTCAGTTTGTCGTACGTCTTGAAGACGACGTCGTCACCCGAGCCCGAGACCTTGTGCTTGTCGAGCAGCTTCTGCAGCGCGGCGAACTTCGTCGCGATGCTCGAATCGAGCGACGCGTCCTTCTTCTTGAGCAGCGGACGCAGGTTCTCCCAGGCGATGCGGGCGCCGTCGACGTTGCCCTGGAAGTCCCACAGGTCGGTGTGCGACCAGGCTTCTTCCTCGCCGGTGACCTTGCCGGTGGCAACCTCGTCCATGAGCGCCTTCGCGCCGTTGCCAATCTTGTCGGCGGAGAACGTCGTCGTCTTCGTGCGCTTCTCGAGGGTCTTGGTGTCCTTGAGCAGCTGGTCGGCGATCTTCGTGCGATCAGCCTTCGACATGGCCGTGTAGCCGGTCTTCGGCGGCCACAGGTCCTTCTCGATACGGTGCCAGCCGGTCCACTCCTGGCCCTTCTCGAGGTCGGCCTCGCGCAGGTCCATCTTCGGGTCGAGGTCGCCGAAGGATTCGGCCACGGGCTCGATGCGTTCCCAGTGCAGACGCGCCTTGGCGTAGAGGGCGCGGGCTTCGTCGTCCTTACCGGCCTTGTACAGGTTGACGAACTTCGTCGTCTGCGTCGTGAGCGAGCTGGCCTGGTCCTTGACGTACGACTGGTACTGCTTGTCGGCGGTCTCGACGAGCTGCTTGTCGGCTCCGCTGGGCGCGAGGTCCTTGCCGGAGTCGGTGACCTTGAACTTGGCGGCGATGCCCTTGCCGACCATGCCCGGCTTGCACGCCGTGTAGTAGTCGCCCGGCGCCGCCTTGACGACGAGTTCACGCGTGAGACCCGGAGCGATGTTCTCGACCTCGCCGACGATGCGTAGCTTGTCCTCACCGAGGAGGTAGAACTCGGTGACCTTGTCGCCCTCGTTCTTCACGCTGAAGACGACGTTGCCCGACGGCGCCTCGGACTTGGAGACCTTGCACTCGGAGGCGGTCGAGGAGACGGTCAGCTTGCCGTCGCCGGACTTCGAGTCGGACGAGGACGAGTTGCTCGTGCAGCCTGCGAGTGCGAGGCCGGCGACGGCGAGCAGGGCGCCGCTGCGAGCGAGGGTGGGTCGGGTGGTCATGCCGTCACTTTCTGGGGAGTAGTCGAAGCCGGCCTCGCGGCCTTGGGGTTGTGGGAGGCACGCACGCGCTTGACGAAGATCGTCATGACGACGGCGACGTAACTGACCCACACGATGAGCTCCAGCCACGTCGTGGCCGGCGAGAAGTTGAGGGTGCCCTTGAGGAGCGTGCCGAGCCACGAGGTGGGCTCGATGGTGTCGCTCACGTCGAAGGCGAGGTTGTGCAGACCGGGCAGGATGCGCGCTTCCTGCAGGTCGTGGACGCCGTAGGCGAGAACACCCGCGGCGACGAGGATGAGGAAGCCACCCGTCCACGTGAAGAACTTCGACAGGTTGAGCTTGAGCGCGCCCTTGTAGAACGCGAACGCGAGGACGACGGCCGTCGCGATACCGAGCGCGGCACCCACGAGCGGCGCGGTGGACGACGACGAGCCGGAGCTGGCCGCCTGCGTCGCGGCCCAGAGGAAGAGCGCGGTCTCGAGCCCTTCGCGGCCGACGGCGAGCATCGCGACGACGACGAGGGAGGCACGCGACGCTTCGGCTGCTCGATCGACGTGGCTCTTGAGGTCACCGGAGAGGGTGCGCGCCGAACGCGCCATCCAGAAGATCATCCAGGTGACGAAGCCGACGGCGACGATCGACAGGCCACCACCGATGGCCTCCTGCGCCTCGAACGTCAGGCCGTTGGGGCCGTACGTGAGGAGTGCGCCGAAGGCGAGGGAAACGCCCACAGCCGCGGCAACGCCGAGCCAGATCCTCGGCAGGAGGTGTCGTCGATCCGACTTCACGAGATACGCGACGAGGATGACGACGACGAGCGACGCCTCCAGGCCTTCGCGAAGACCGACGAGATAGTTGCCGAACACGAGCACCCCCAGAGCGGGTTAGGTATACCTGAGCGAGGTAAACCTAACCTATCCCCGTGAATTTTCCGCCGCCAGCCCCTCAGTTCAGGACCAAAGTCACGTTCGCGCGACGGCTCCTGGCCAGCCATCTGTTGGTGCGGCGCGGACCGCTCGCTTCGCTCGGGCCCACGCCGCACCAACGAGTACCCCCGACAGGATTCGAACCTGCGACCTAGAGATTAGAAGGCTCTTGCTCTATCCAACTGAGCTACGGGGGCTCACGCAGTACCCGCGCCTCACGAGGCGAAGGCCCTGCGAAAACACAAAACCCCCTGAAATTTCAGGGGGTTTCGCGTCTGGGGTGAGTAACGGGACTTGAACCCGCGACATCCTGGACCACAACCAGGTGCTCTACCTGCTGAGCTATACCCACCATGTGCGCGACCGGGGAACCCCGGGTCAGGCAGCGCGGACGAATATACCCGACGGTGCCGCCGAACCCCTAATCGCGCGCGGCCGAAGGTCGGCCCTCGACCTGGTACTTCTTCGCGATGACCTGGGCCTCGTTGGACGACGGCCCGGGCTGCTCGACGAAGACCGCTTCACGGTAGTAGCGCAACTCCGCGATCGACTCACGGATGTCGGCGAGAGCGCGGTGACCGCCGTTCTTGGCGGGGGCGTTGAAGTACGCCCGCGGGTACCAGCGGCGCGAGAGCTCCTTGATGGAGGAGACATCGATCGTGCGGTAGTGCAGGTGGCCGGCCAGCTGGGGCATGTCGCGCTCCAGGAAGCCACGGTCGGTGCTCACCGTGTTGCCGCCGAGCGGCGCCTTTCCAGCGTCCGGAGCGTGAGTCATGACGTACTCCAGGACGAGGGCTTGGGCTTCCTCCATGCTCATCCCGTGCTCGAGTTCCTCGAGCAGACCGGACTTGGTGTGCATCTTCCGCACGAAGTCGCCCATCTGCTCCAGAGCCTCCGGCTCGGGGCGAATGACGACGTCGACGCCGTCACCGAGTTGGTTGAGTTCGAAGTCGGTGACGAGCGCGGCGACCTCGATGAGGGCGTCGTTCTCGAGGTCGAGGCCCGTCATCTCGCAGTCGATCCAGACGATGCGGTCGGTGTGGGCGCGGTCGGAGTCAGTCACGCCCCACATCCTAAGCGAGCCTTCAGAATGGCCAAATGCGTGCACCCCACCCCGTGGCGGGGTGGGGTGCACGCGTTTCGAGTCGGGAGATCAGCCCCGCTTGCCCTCGAACCACCGACGACGGCGGTCTTCACGCTCGGCGCTCACGGCACGGAACTCACGCGTGTTCGAGTGGTCGTAGCGAGCACGGTTGCTCTCGACCTCAGCCCACTTCTCCTCCAGCGGACGCTCCGCCTCCGCCTTCTTGGCCTCCTTGAGGCGCTCGGCCTCGACCTTCTTCTGCTCGGCCTTGACCTTCGCCTCCTGCGCGGCGAGACGCTCCCGCACGGCGCGCTTGTGCTGGCCCTCGGCGAGCGCACGGCGACGGCGCTGCTCACGGTCGGCGGCCACCTCGGCACGTTCGCGCTCGGCCTGCGCCGCGGCGTCGCGGCTCGGCTTGGCGTCGGCTCGCCGCTGAGCCTTGGTGACGGTGGCGTCGTCGCTGAGGTCCGGCGCCTCGTCCTTCGTCGCGGCAGCGATCTTGGGCGCACCCTCGAGCGTGCGGGTCGACGGCGTGACCGGCTGCTTCTCCGGGGAGCTGCTCTGCGCAGCGGTGGTGCGCTCGTTCGAACGCTCTGCCGGCACGACCGGCATCATGTTCTCGACCGCTTCATCCGGGACGCCCGAGTCGACGCGCAGTTGGTGCGCCGCCTCCACGAGGTCGTCGTACTTCTGGGCCTTCTTGTCGATGCCACTCTCGTCGCGCACGGGCAGAAGGACGAGTTCCTCGGCCGGGTAGCCCGTCTTGAGCTGACGGGTACGCAACGTCTCGGCGTCGAACTCGGCGCCGAACAGCATCGCGAGGTTCGTGATCCACAGCCACAGCAGCACCATGATCGCCGTGGCGAGCTGGCCGTACTTGCCGTAGTTGCCCATGTTGGACACGTACCAGGCGAACGCCGCGGAGCCGATGACCCACACGAAGAACGCCAGCACGGCGCCAGGGTTGAAGATGCCCTGCTTGAAGGGGCGTCGCACGTTCGGCGTGGCCCAGAACATGAGGCCGATGATGAACATGACGATGAGGACGACGAAGGGCCACTTCGCGATGTCCCAGACCATGACGGCGGTGTCGCCGAGTCCGATCAGCGACCCCACTTCCTTCGCCACCGGGCCGGTCATGACGAGCGCCATCGCGGCGATGACGAGCAGGATGACCTGGATGATCGTCACGAGGTACAGCCACGGGCGCAGCTTGAAGACGGGACGACCTTCCGCGACGTCGTAGATGCGGTTCTGCATGCGGGCGAAGGCCCCTACGTATCCGGAGGCCGACCAGAGCGAGAGCAGGATGCCGAAGAAGAACGCGAAGCCGGCGCCACCACTCGTCTGCAGGCCGTCGATGAAGTTGCGGATGCCGCCGAGTTCGCTCTCGTCCATGCCGGCGATGGCGGCAATCGACGTGACGACGCTGTTCGTCGTCTCCTTGCCGTCGCCGAACAGCCCGAGCAGCGAGACGCCGGCGATCATCGCGGGCACCATGGCCTGGATGGAGTAGTAGGTGAGCGCGGCGGCGAGGTCGGTGCACTGATCCTGCGAGAACTTCGCCAGGGTGCGCTTGAAGGCCACCTTGTAGTCGGGCTTGGCGTCGAGCACGGGCGGTTCGCCGTACGGACGCTCAACCCCGGTGTCAGGTAGGTCGGTCATGTCGTTCGTCTCCGAGATCTCGATGATCGAAAAGGTTCTCGCCAGAATCTATCGTCCCGACGCCACCTGTGCAGTGCGCCCGTAGAGGTGAAGACCCACGATGACCCGCGGCGCCCACCCCTCGGGAGGTGGGGTCGAACCGGCCCACGCCCCCTCTGCGACAACCGATTTGGCCACCAGACGGCCCTGAGGTAAGGTTTCTCCTCGTTGCGCGCCAATAGCTCAATTGGCAGAGCAGCTGACTCTTAATCAGCGGGTTCGGGGTTCGAGTCCCTGTTGGCGCACCGAAGGAAGGCCCACCGGCGACGGTGGGCCTTTCGCTTTGCCCGGCGAACCTCCACGTCGAATCGCCCGCCGGGAGGGCACGGCGTGCGTCGAGACCCGGCGTCAGCACGCCGTGGATCGCCGCCATTGCGGGGATTTCACGTTTCATCGTGCGTTCAGGTAATGTTTCACCTCGTTGCGCGCCAATAGCTCAATTGGCAGAGCAGCTGACTCTTAATCAGCGGGTTCGGGGTTCGAGTCCCTGTTGGCGCACCGAAGAAAGGCCCACCGGCAACGGTGGGCCTTTTGCTTGCCCTCAGGCGGCCCCTGAGCGCGCATGACGAAGGCCCGGTCTTCCCACGTGGGAAGACCGGGCCTTCGTCATGCGATACGAATCAGGAACGCAGACGCTTCGCGAGGCCGACGAGAAGCATGAACGCGCCGACGCCACCGAGACCCATCGCGACGCGGTCCTGACGCAGGTCGCCGTCGGCGGTGCGCGTAGCGTCCGTCAGAGCGAGACGAGCGCTCTCCGACTGACGCTTCGCGATCTCCTTGGGCTGGGCGCGGAAGGCCAGCTCGTCGATCGTGCCGGCGAGACGCGAACGCGACGCGGCCAGCTCGGCCTCGATCTGCTTGGCGGTCTTGGGTGCCATGGTGTGGATCTCCTTGCCACGTGCGGAAAACTAGGCTCTTGACCCACAGGTTAACGCACCGCGGCATCTTCACCGGAAGGACTTCCCATGACCCGCCTCGAGACCGGCACCCCTGCACCGTCGTTCACGCTCACGAGTGACAAGGGTGCAACCGTCAGCCTCGGCGACTTCTCCGGTCGCAAGCTCATCATCTTCTTCTACCCGGCCGCCATGACGCCGGGGTGCACGAAGGAAGCCTGCGACTTCCGTGACTCTCTCGAGCCGCTGCGCGCTGCTGGCTACGACATCGTCGGGATCAGCCCCGACTCCCCCGCCAAGCTGGCCCAGTTCGTGACGAAGGAATCGCTCACGTACCCGCTGCTCTCCGACGAGTCGAAGGAGACACTCGAGGCGTACGGCGCCTACGGCGAGAAGAAGCTGTACGGCAAGACCGTCGTCGGCGTCATCCGCTCGACGTTCGTCGTCGACGAGGAGGGCAACATCGAGGTGGCTCGGTACAACGTCAAAGCAACGGGTCACGTCGCCTCGTTGAAGAAGGCTCTCGGCCTCTCCGAGTGAGATGACCAACGAGCGGTGGCGGCCCCGGCGACGGTCACCACCGCTCGCGTACACTCGTGCGCGCTGCGCCTGTGGCGGAATTGGCAGACGCGCCAGATTTAGGTTCTGGTGTCTTAGGACGTGGGAGTTCAAGTCTCCCCAGGCGCACTCTCCCCAGCCCGTGCGAGGGCAACGTTGCCGCGCCCACACGGGGCTCGGCACAATCGAGATCGCACCGAGACCGAACATCCATGGAACCTTCGGGATGTCGGCCCTAAGGTGAATCACCGGCCCGTGCTCGAGTCCGGCACGCGCGGGCGTCACCCGCAGTCGAGGGAGACGACGTGCGCCGTTCGCTCACCGCCTTCGCCACCACGTTCGCCTGTGTGGGCCTCGTGACCGGGTGCTCGGACGCCCAGGTTTTCAGTGCCTCGTCGACGAGCCGCATGGTCAAGCCGACCGCTACCGAAGACGTCGCCGTCGACGGCATGGATCCCACCGGCGAAGAGCCGAGTGTGGAGGACACCGACCTCTCGATCGAGTGGACCGACATCCCTGGCGAAATCTGGGTGCGCGAGGCCGACTACTCCGGAGGGGAGTATTCCTTGACCGCCCTGTCGATGCCGGGCACTGAATTCGCCATCGCCGACACCTGGTCCGACGACGGCAATACCGTGGTGACGTATCCGTGCGCGGTGCAACGTCGAGTTCCCCTCTCGGCGAAGGTGCCCGGTGCAATTGCAGGGGTGAACACCCGATACAGCGTCACCTGTCACACCGGCGCCGCACTTCGAGCCCCCTCCCTCGCAGGGTCGTGGACGCGGAGCGAAACGTCGGGCGGCGGCAGCGAAGCAGTGTTCACGCTGGGTGGCCCCTCCGCGCAAGGGCGACCCCCGACCACGGAAACCGCAGAAGCCATCACCGACGTGACGATGCCGCCCACCGTCGTCTCCACCTCGCGGACCGCGAAGGCACTCGTCGTTCGTGCCTGGGCTCCTGCCGGTGCAACCCTGAGCGTCGACCCGGCGCAGCCCGAGGCGAGCGCGCCTCAGGAGGGAACCTGCACGTCGAAACGCCTCGGACCTTCCCGAAAGCGCGCCGGGGCTCAGGAGAACCTCTACGAGATCGAGTGCTCCGCCGGGTACACACGCCTCGACCTCACCCTGACGGCGATGAGAACCAGGCCCAAGGTCGGTGAGCCTCCGAGCTACGAAGCCGCCCAGGTATCGCTGCCACCCGCCAAGGAAGGGAAGTCGACCGCTTCCTCGACGGCGTCGACGCGATAGGCCGGTCGTCGCGGGTGGACGGGCGCCGTCCCTGACAGGACCTTCCGAACGTGCCTACGCTGAGCGCACCGAGGCACCACGGTCACGCTCGAACCGTCGGCCCCTCGGGTGACACTTCGGCAGACGGGGCGCGTATGACGTGGTCAGGGCACACGAAGCGCACGTTCCCGCGCACGGGAGTCTTCCTCGCCGCACTTGTCGGGCTCGTCGGCCTCCTGCCCCTTGTGGGCTGCACCTCTGGACCGAGCTTCCCCCGTTCGTCATCCAGCACCACTCGCATGGTCGTCCCGAGCGAGGTACCGCGGTTGGACGAGGGCTTCCTCGAGCGCCCCGTCGCCGAACCGCGGACTCGCGCCGATCGTGGCACCGAGTTGTGGGTGCGGAGCGTGCACCTCACGTCACGCGGTCGTGCCCACACGGTCACCGTCGCATCCGCTGCGAACGGATCGTTCTCCCTCACGGACGGGCGGCCGACGACAGCGACCACTCCCTTCGACCCGCCGGGGCGACCATCCTGCCGGATCATGAGCGAACGTCCTCTCGCGGCTCCTGTCCGGGGTGCCGCCTCGACGACCGACACCCTCTACGTCCTGCACTGTGCCGGTGGCGCGATGAACCTGCCCATCCTCACCGGAACGTGGAGCGGTGGAGGCTCCACGCATCAGACTCAGGCGGTCGTCGGAATCGGTGGCCCTGAGGCACAGGGACAGCCCACGCCCGCAGCAGGACCCGATTCGACCACCCGCCCGACGATCGAAGTTGTCACGGCCACGCACCAAGGCAACCGCGCCACACTTGTCGTGCGAGCCACGGAGGGATCGGTGCTCACACTCTCGAGCTACGCGACGCGCTGCACGACGCGCCTTTCTGGCCCGGCTCAGAAGGCTCCGGGGTCCGACATCCGCACCCTGCAGTACCGAATGGACTGCATGAAGGTGACCGGACTGGCCAACGCCCAGGTGATGGCCACACGGACCACCGGCGTACCCGGCGCCGAGCCCCGTGTCGACGCCGCCTTCGCGCCCGTTCCGAACCGGTGACGGCCGTCAGCCCAGCGCTGCCACTGCCGGAAGGATGGAACGGAACGCCACGCCGCGGTGACTGATGGCCGCCTTCTCCTCGGGGCTGTGCTCGGCCATGGTCCGCCCGCTGGGCAATTCGAAGATCGGGTCGTACCCGAAACCGCCCTCACCGCGACGATCACGCGTGAGGCGTCCCTCGACGGCGCCGTCGGCCACCTGCGTCGCCTGACCGGGCGCAGCGAGCGCAACGACGCAGTGGAAGCGCGCGGTCAGCCTCTCGAGGGGCACGTCGCCGGTCTGTGCGAGCAGGAGCTCCAGGTTCGCTTCGTCGTCGCCGTGGCGTCCGGCCCAGCGCGCCGAGAACACCCCGGGTGAGCCGCCGAGCACATCGACGGAGAGCCCGGAGTCATCGGCGAGCGCCGGCAGCCCCGTGGCTCGACTGACGTCGTCGGCCTTGAGACGAGCGTTCTCCTCGAAGGTGACGCCGCTCTCCACGGTGTCCACGAGATCCGGAAACTCACTCACGCCGACGACGTCGATGGCCAGGCGGGCGTCGTCGAGCAGGTGCTGGAACTCGGCGATCTTGCCGACGTTGCGCGTCGCGAGAACGATGCGCGTGCGCTCCCCCGTCACTGGATGCGCTCCCGCGCGTCGGCCTTGAGGGCTTCGCTCTGCTTCTGTGTGAGCGTCGTGATGCCACCCGCCGCGAGGTCGAGGAGCGCGTTCAGCTCGTCACGGCTGAACGGTGCGCCCTCGGCAGTTCCCTGCACCTCGACGATGCCGCCCGAACCCGTCATGACGACGTTCATGTCCGTCTCGGCCGTCGAGTCCTCTGGGTAGTCGAGGTCGAGGACGGGGCGCCCTTCGACGATGCCGACGCTGATGGCCGCGACCGAGTCGGTGAGCGGCTTCGCGGAGCTCTTGATGAGACCGCGCTCCTGCGCGTCCCGAATGGCGTCCGCGAGCGCCACGTAAGCACCCGTGATCGACGCGGTACGGGTACCGCCGTCCGCCTGGAGCACGTCGCAGTCGATGACGATGGTGTTCTCGCCCAGGGCCTTCGTGTCGATGACGGCGCGCAGGCTTCTGCCGATGAGGCGCGAGATCTCGTGCGTGCGCCCGCCGACCTTGCCCTTGCGGGCCTCACGGTCGCTGCGCGTGTTCGTCGAGCGCGGCAGCATCTCGTACTCACTCGTCACCCAGCCGGTGCCCTGGCCCTTGAGCCAGCGCGGCACGCCCTCGGTGAACGAGGCGGCGCACAGCACGCGCGTGCGACCGAACTCGACGAGGCAGCTGCCTTCGGCGTGGTCGAGCCAGTTGCGGGTGATGCGCACCTCGCGCAGCTGGTCGGGGGTACGTCCGTCGTGGCGGGGTGAGCTGGCGTCAGTCATGGGCACCACCCTATCGAGAGGACGCGAAGCTGCCGACGCCCTCGACGGGCGGACGGGGTCAGACGAAGCTCTGCCGGATCTCGTGACGCGGGCCGTCCATCGTCACGCGGGCGAGTGCTCCGTTGACGAGGACGTTCCCGGGCGGCACGTGGCCGAAGTCGACGTCACGCACGACGGGAACGTCCAGCTGTCCCAGGGCGTCCTCCACGGCGTCGTCCTGGGTGAAGTCGCCACTCGTCTTCGCTCCCGTTCGGCCGAGCAGCACGGCACGAGCGCCGTCGAACCAGCCCGCCAGCCGCAGGCCGTGCAGCATGCGTGCCGCGTCGAGAGCGGGGGCCTCGCAGTTCTCGAGGTAGACGATCGTGCCTTCCGGGCACCGCTCGGCGAACCGTGGCACGTCGCCGAACGGCGAGCCGGCCAGGTGACACACGACGTCGAGGCACCCGCCGATGAGCCTTCCCGTGACGTCGAGGCTTCCGCCGTCACAGCGCCAGCTCGCGGGTTCGCTCAGATCGACGCGGGTGACGGCGGGCAGCCTCGACCAGTCGTCCCAACCACCGCGACGGCGCACACCCGGGTCCTGCTGCACGAACTCCTCGCCGCGCTCGCGTGCGACGACATCGAGCCAGTGCGCCGTTCCGCGCGGCAGGTCGTAGGGCGTGTCCATGAGGTTCTGGCCGTGGAGGGTCGCCACGCCCGAACGGAGCGTCAGCGGCAGGAGAAGCGTCGAGATGTCGCTCCACCCGACCACCCAGGTGGGGTCGGCTGCGAGCGCGTCGGCGTCGAGCAGATCGACGATGTCGATGGCTGTCTCCCCACCCCACGGTGGCACGACGGCGCGCACCGACGGATCGCGCACGAAGGCGTTGAACTCGTCCGCGCGATCCTGCGCGGACGCACTCACGACGCCCTCGCCGCGCAGACAGTCCCCTTCGACGACACGGTAGCCACGGTCACGAAGCCACCCGATGACGAAGTCGAGGCGCCCCTCATGTTCGGGGCGCACGGGCCCGGACGATGCCGTCACCGCGATCGTGTCGCCGGGACGCAGGGGCCGCGGATAGGTGATGCCGGAAGGGGAACCGTTCATGCTTTCACCCTGTCAGAGGGGGCGGGCGCGGTCACCCCGACTTTCCGGTCGACTCAGAGGCCGGACAACTCGTAAACGTACGCCTCGACAACGCGCTCCTCGGCGCGTACCTCGACGACGACGCGGCGATACCCCGGCCCCTCGAAGTGATCGAGGCGCGGCCAGTGGCGCGGCAGCTCGGCCGACTCGAACAGGACACAGTTGACGTCGTCGGCGTCGTCGAGCGTCAGCCCCGGGTATCCGAACGCTGCGCCCCGGCCTGAGTCGACGCGCGTGCCGCGAACAACGGCGGGCGTCCATGTGCCGGGGATATCCGCCATGACGTGCTCGTTCGGCTCGCCGGGCGCGAGCGTCCCGTAGACGACGAGGCGGTGTTCGACGTCGAGTTCCTCTGGCGTCGCGGACGAACTCGTCATGCGCGCAGCTCGTAGCGCTGGCCCGCGCGAGCGACCTCGACCTCGCCCGCCCAGACGGTCTTGGCGTCGCGCACACAGTCCTCCACGGGCGTCCAGGCCGGAATGTGCGTGAGCACGAGTCGCTTCGCTCCGGCGTCCTGGGCGGCCTTCGCAGCGCGTGACCCGGTGAGGTGGACGTCCTTGAGGTCGTCGTCGCGTCCGTCGACGAAGGCGGAGTCCGTGAGCACGAGGTCGGCGTCGCACTCGAGGTCGACGAGGGCGTCACACGCGTCGGTGTCGCCGGTGTAGGCGAGCACGGCTCCGTCGGCTTCGACGCGCAGGCCGTAGGCCTCGACGGGGTGGTTGACGAGGAACGGGGTGATGTTCAGCGGTCCGACCGAGAACGTGGCGCGGTCGGCGAGATCGACGAACTTGTACGCGCCCGAGAGGTCCTCGTACTTGTCCACCATGTAGGCGCGCGTGATGCGCTCCTCGGCGCCGGGCGGTGCGAACACGGGCAGACGCGAGTCGAAGCGGCCGTGCGGGTCGTAGTTGCGCACGACGAAGTAACTACACAGATCGAGGCAGTGATCGGGGTGCAGATGGGAGATGACGACGGCGTCGATGTCATCGACCTCGCGGTAGTTCTGCAAGGCGCCGAGCGAACCGTTGCCGAAGTCGAGCAACACCGACCAGGTACGGCCCTCGCTCTCGGCCTCGACGAGGTAGCAGGACGCGGGGGAATCGGGGCCCGGGAACGATCCCGAGCAGCCGACGACGGTCAGCTTCACAGCACCGCCCCGTGCGTCACGGCGCTCACCTCGGGGCCGAGGAAGCGTCGGGCGAGATTTTCGAAGACCTGCGGATCGCCCGTCGTCGTCCACTGGTGCTGCGGCGGAGTGTCGTCCTCACGCAACTGACCGATGTCGGCCAGCACGCGGTAGACGTCCTTCGCCGTCTCCTCGGCGGAGGAGACGAGCGTGACCGTCGAGCCCATGACGTAGCTGATGACACCGGTGAGCAGCGGGTAGTGGGTGCAACCGAGGATGAGGGTGTCGACGCCCTGGTCGACGAGACCGTCGAGGTACTTGTGCGCCACGGTGAGGAGTTCGGGCCCGGACGTCGTGCCGGCCTCGACGAACTCGACGAAGCGCGGGCAGGGAACGCTGGCAACGTTGACCTGCGGTGCCGCGGCGAAACTGTCGACGTAGGCCGCGCTCTGGTGAGTGGCCCGCGTCGAGATGACCCCGACGCGGTTGTTGCGCGTCGCAGCGGCGGCGCGGCGGGTGGCGGGGCGGATCACCTCGACGACGGGAACGTCGTAGCGTTCGCGGGCGTCGTGAAGGACGGCAGCACTCGCCGAGTTACACGCGATGACGAGGGCCTTGACGCCCTGCTCGACGAGCGAGTCGAGGCACTCGAGCGCGTACTGGCGAACCTCGGCGATGGGACGCGGACCGTAGGGCGCCCGGGCGGTGTCGCCCAGGTAGATGATCTTCTCGTGCGGCAGCTGGTCGAGCACGGCGCGGGCCACCGTGAGGCCGCCGTAGCCGGAGTCGAAGATGCCGATCGGTGCGTCATTCACGCCTTTCAGCGTAAGTCCAGAACGAGCGCCCAGCGAAAACCCAGGCATGTGACAACACTCATGTTCGCCGCCATAGCGCCGGACTTTCCGCTGCCACATGCGGATTCGCGCCCGGCCAGCGGTTTCGTCAGGCGTCGTCCGACTCCTCGAGCGCGACGTAGGTGTTGGCCAGAACACCGATCTCCGGCACCTCGACCTCCACGCGCTGACCGGCCTTGACCGGACCGACACCCTCCGGCGTTCCGGTGAGGATGACGTCACCGGGCAGGAGGGTGAACGCGCGGCTCGCGTGCGAGATGAGTTCGGCGACGCCGAAGATCATGTCGGAGGTGGGGCCGTCCTGCACGACCTCGCCGTCGAGGCGGGTGGTGACTCGGCTGTCGGCCGGGTCGAGGTCGGTCTCGATCCACGGGCCGAGCGGGCAGAAGGTGTCGAAGCCCTTGGCCCGTGACCACTGACCGTCGCTCTTCTGCAGGTCGCGCGCGGTGACGTCGTTGCTGATCGTGTAGCCGAAGACGACCTTCTTCGCCTCCTCGGGCGAGACGTCCTTGCACATCCGGCCGATGACGACGGCGAGTTCGCCCTCGTAGTCGACGCGCTCGCTGATCGCCGGCATGACGACGGGGTCACCCGGGCCGATGACGGCGGTGTTCGGGATGAGGAACATGAGGGGCTCGGCGGGCACCTCGTTGCCCATCTCCTTGGCGTGGTCGGCGTAGTTGCGGCCTATGCCGATGATCTTGCTGCGCGGGATGACCGGTGCGAGCAGGCGAACGTCCTCGACCTGGTGCACCGTGCCGGTCAGCTCGATCTTCGTGTAGAGCGGATCTCCGGTGATCTCGGCGATCCTCTCGCCAGCCCCGTCGACCAGACCGAACATCGGGTCGTCGCCCGTGGTGAACCTCGCGATACGCATGCAGTCATCCTATCGACGCGGCGCCGGTTGCCCACGTCCGCCGTAGTCGCGCAACGGCGGCGTCCCTACGATGGTCCGGTGCAGGACTCAGCCACCACCCGCCCCACGCAAGTGGACTCCCAGGGCGTGAGAGCTGTTCTCACCCCGGACGAATGGCGTGCCTCCGAAGCGGCCCACGTCGCGCGCGTCGAACCGCACATCGCCCCGCACCTGGGACGCCGCAAGGAGAACCGCAAACACCCGGTCGAGGACTTCCTCTTCGTCTACTACTCGCACTCCCCAGGCAAGCTGCGCCGCTGGCATCCCGGCGCCGGCGTTGCGCTCCTCGTCGACGACGCAGGACGCACCCCGATCGCGGACGTCAAGTACACACGTCGTGTCGACCTGGCGAACGGCCCCGCCGAGATTCTCGACGTCGGTGCTTTCTCGCAGGCGCGCGACCGCACCATCGCGTTCGTCCGCTCACTGTTGACGGCCACCCTCGACCGCCCTGCGCACCTCGGCTGCTTCGGCATGCACGAGTGGGCGATGGTCTACAAGCTGCAGCCCGGCGAGCAGCGTCACGAACAGCTCCCCCTGCGTCTGAGCCAGGCCGCGACCGACGCTGTCGTCGACGCCGCCGACATCCGCTGCACCCATTTCGACGCCTACCGCTTCTTCACGCCGGACGCCGTGGACCTCAACCGCGAGCGCCCCACCCGCGAACGTCGGGTCGACTTCGAACAGCCCGCCTGTCTGCACGCCGGCATGGACGTCTACAAGTGGGCACACAAGCTGTGGCCGCTCGTGCCGAGCGAACTCGTCGTCGATGCCTTCGAGTTGGCCAAGGAGATCCGCGCCCTCGACATGGAGGCGAGCCCGTACGACGTGCGCGACCTCGGCTATGGCGTTGTGCCGATCGAAACCCCTCGCGGTCGAGCCGAATACGTGCGTCGCCAGAGGGAGTTCGCCGACAGGTCACAAGCTCTGCGTCGTCGCTTGCGCGACGCCCTTCCCAGCGACCGCGCCCAAGCCTGATCTCGCGTCACTCAGAGAAGGCGGCGGGCGAGGTACTCGGCCACGCCGTCCTCGTCGTTCGCAGCGCACCTGTCGTCGGCGGCCGCGAGCACGTCCTCGTGCGCGTTGGCCACGGCCACGCCGCGGCTCGCCCAGTCGAGCATCGGTAGGTCGTTGGGCATGTCGCCGAACGCCCAGACCGCCTCACGACCGATGCCGCGCTCGAGGCACCACGCCTCCAACCGGACGGCCTTCGTCACCCCGGGCGCCGAGATCTCTGCAAGCCCGCCCGCACCGGAGTAGGCCAGCACGCCACGCTCCCCCAGACACTGCGTGACGTCGGCGACGAACACGTCGTCGCTCCAAGCCTCGTCGCGAATGAGGATCTTGCCGACGACGAGGTCGTCGGGCAGTTCCGCGAGCTCGCAGTCGGTGACGTCACCAACGGCTGTGTCATGGCCGGGCTCACCGACGTGCTGATCGGGATAGGCGCGCGTGCGATACATGCCCCGGTCGGTCTCCACGGCAGCACCCGCGTTCGGGAACTCCCGCAACAGATCACCGACGAGGCCGCGCGCCACGCCCGGTTCGAAGCCGTGCGACTCGAGCACGACGCGATCGGCGACGTCGTAGACGAAGGCGCCGTTGCCACAGATCGCGACGCTGTGCGCGTCACGCGTACCGCCGACGATGTCGCTCAGGTGATGGAGCCATCGCGGCGGGCGCGCGGTGACGACGACCGTCTCCACGCCCGCACCCGCGAGCGCCGACCACACCTCGCCGGTGCGCGCGCTGACGGAGCCGTCGCTGCGCAGCAACGTTCCGTCGAGATCGCTCGCGACGAGACGCGGTCGCTCGTCGTCGTGTGAACGTGCCATGCCGATCAGGCCAGGCGCGTCATCCAGCCGCGCTTGTCCTCGACCTTGCCCTTCTGGATGGCGAGCAACGCCTCACGGATCTTCGTGGCCATCGGGCCGGCTTCGCCCTCGGGGCCGGACGTCACCTCACCGTCGGCCCACACGAGGCGACCGACCGGCGTGACGACGGCCGCGGTGCCGCAGGCGAAGATCTCGGTGATCGTGCCGTCGTTGCAGCCGTCGATCCACTCGTCGATCTGGATGCGACGCTCGACCGGCTTGAGGCCGAGGTCGGTGGCGAGTTCGAGGATGGAGTCACGCGTGACGCCCTCGAGGATGGTGCCCGTGAGCGCCGGCGTGATGAGTTCGCCGTCCTTCGTCACGAGGAAGAGGTTCATGCCGCCGAGCTCTTCGATGTAGGTGCCCTCGACCGAGTCGAGGAAGACGCTCTGGTCGCAGCCGCGCTCGTTCGCCTCGATCTGCGCCGCGAGGGAGCTGGCGTAGTTGCCACCGCACTTGGCAGCACCGGTGCCGCCGACGCCGGCGCGCGCGTAGTCACGCGAGAGCCACAGCGACACGGGCTTCACGCCGCCCTTGAAGTACGCACCGGCCGGCGAAGCGATGACCGAGTAGGTCACCTCCTTGCTCGGACGAACCCCGAGGAAGGCCTCGGACGCGAACATGAACGGACGCAGGTAGAGGCTCGCTTCGCCGTCCTCGAACGCGGGCACCCACGACTCGTCAGCCGCGACGATGGCCTTGAGCGACTCGACGAAGTCGGCCTCGTCGATCTTCGGCAGCGCGAGACGGTCGGCGCTGCGGTTGAAACGCTGAGCGTTCTTCTCGGGGCGGAAGGTCCAGACCGAACCGTCCTCGTGGCGATAGGCCTTCATACCCTCGAAGATCTCCTGCGCGTAGTGCAGAACGGCCGCGGCCGGGTCGATCTGGAAGGGGCCGTACTCCTTGACCTTGCCATCCCCCCAGCCCGACTCCTCACGCCACGTCGCGACGACCATGTGGTCGGTGAAGGACTGCCCGAAACCCGGGTTGCCCAGGATCTCGGCCCGCTCCGCGTCAGCGCGCGGGCTCGGGTTGGGCGTCATCGAAAAGGTCAGGGCCATGGTTCCTCCAGAGAAAGTGGTCCGGGTCACTGCGGATCAGGATATCGCCGCAAGGGAGGTGCGCGGACAACGGGCAACGCGTGAAACGGCGGGCGGGGCGCCTCGTCCGAGGTACCCCGCCGCCGCCGTCCGCGGATGGTGATGTCGCTCAGAGCCGCCCGGCGATCGCGTCGCCGACTTCGGTGGTCGAGCGCGGCTGCGAGCCGCGGGCTGCCAGGTCGGCGACGACGGCCTCCTCGATGCGTCGGGCCTCGTCCTCGCGGCCGAGGTGAGCCAAGAGCAGCGACGTCGACAGGATGGTGGCCGTCGGGTCGGCCTTGCCCTGACCCGCGATGTCGGGTGCCGAGCCGTGCACGGGCTCGAACATGCTCGGCGCCGCGCCCTCGGGGTTGATGTTTCCCGAGGCCGCAAGGCCGATGCCGCCGGTGACCGCGGCCGCCAGGTCCGTGACGATGTCGCCGAACAGGTTGTCCGTGACGATGACGTCGAAGCGCGACGGGTCGGTGACCATGTAGATCATCGCCGCGTCGATGTGCGCGTAGTCGTGCGTGACGTCGGGGTACTCGCGCCCGACCTCCTCGACCGTACGGCGCCACAGGTGGCCCGCGTACGAGAGCACGTTGTGCTTGTGCAGGAGCGTGACCTTCTTGCGCTCACGCTTGTTCGCGCGCTCGAACGCGTCACGAACCGTGCGCTCGATGCCGAATCGGCTGTTGACGCTCACCTCCGTCGCCATCTCGTGCGGGGTACCCACACGCAGGGCGCCGCCGTTGCCGGTGTACGGACCCTCGGTGCCTTCGCGCACGACGACGAAGTCGATTCCCTTGGCTGTGACGCTCTCGGCGAGCGGCGTCGTCACGCCTGGCAGCAACTTGGACGGACGCAGGTTGATGTAGTGGTCCAGTTCGAAGCGGATGCGCAGCAACAGCTCGCGCTCGAGCAGGCCGCTGGGGGCGCTCGGGTCGCCGATGGCGCCGAGGAGGATGACGTCGTGGCCGCGCAGCTCCTCGAGGACGGAATCCGGGAGCGTTTCACCGGTGGCGTTCCACCGACGGGCTCCGAGGTCGTACTCGGTTCGCTCGACGTCACCGTTCGTCATGGCGTCGAGCACCTTCAGCCCTTCGGCCACCACCTCGGGGCCGATTCCGTCACCTGCAATGACTGCCAGATCGATCGCGCTCATACGAGCAGAGTAGCGAACGTCTTGCAGTGTGAAACGCAAATCTCGCAATATGAGCAGACAAGGCGGGAGTGGCGCCTCGCGAAACGACGAACGGCCCCGCCGAGCCCGCCTGCGCACCTATGCTGACGTAGCTCTTCCCCTTACTTCGAGGTAACCGCGTGACCCAGCCGACCACCACCGGGCAACAGCACCACGAGGTGCCCGCTCTGGCGCGCAGCAAGCGACGTCCCGCGCTGGACGGTATCCGCGTGCTGTCCGTTGTGGCCGTGAAGATCTACCACGCCAACCCGGAGTGGATTCCGGGCGGCTATCAAGCCGGTGACCGACGCCACGTCGGGTTCGCCGCTCGACACGACGACGGGTTCGGGCGACAAGAAGATCGCGGTCGTCGGTGACTCGGTCGGCTACGGCCTCGCCTTCCAGTTCCCCGCCGGTTCCTACCCGGGTGTCTCCGTCACGGGTAGCGCGAAGATCGGCTGCGGTACCGCCGAGCAGTGGCTCGTCGTCAACGGCGTGCGTCAATCGCAGGACAACCCCGAGTGCCGCGACGTGTTCTCCGGGTGGGAGAACGCCGTGAAGAGTTCGAACGCGAAGGTCGTCGTCTGGTCGATGGGCGGCTGGGACGTCTACGACCACTACGTCGACGGCAAGGTGCTCAAGGAGCAGTCGCCCGAGTACGCGCGCTACTACCGTTCGCGCCTCGAGAAGGGCCTCGCGGCGTTCGGCCCGAAGACGCAGGTCTTCATCCCGAAGGTCGCCTGCTACGACCAGCCGAAGTTCGAGGTCGAAGGCCAGGACCTGGCCCTCGACCGCAACGACCCGGCGCGCGCCAAGGCCCTCAACGCCATCATCGACGACTTCGCGAAGGCGCACTCCGATCGCGTCCACGCCGTCGACCCGTCGTCGTGGCTGTGCAAGGACGGCAAGCCGATCGAGAAGATCGACGGCAAGGTCATGCGCGAGGACGGCGTCCACTACACCTCGGACGGCGCGAAGACGTTCTGGGCGTGGCTCATGCCGCAGCTCAAGAGCCATCTGTGACGCTGACGCCCACACACGCCGCTGCCCGCCCCGACCGATCAAAGGTTGAGGCGGGCAGCAGCTTACGGAGGGCGCTCCGGGGTGTCAGTCGACGACTCGTGCGGCGCCCTTGTCAGCGCTCTGCGCGAAGCGCGCGAAGATCTTGAGCGCAGCCGAGACGGGGCGGTGACGGCTCACCGGCTCCCAGCCCTTTTCGTCCTGCTCTGCCCGACGGCGCACGAGTTCCTCGTCGTCGACGAGCAGGTTGACGCGGCGGTTCGGGATGTCGAACTCGATGACGTCACCCGTACGCACGAGACCGATCGCGCCGCCCGCGGCCGCCTCGGGCGACACGTGGCCCACGGAAAGGCCCGACGAACCGCCGGAGAAGCGACCGTCGGTGATGAGCGCACACTTCGGGCCGAGGCCGACGCCCTTGAGGTAGCTCGTCGGGTACAGCATTTCCTGCATGCCCGGGCCGCCCTTGGGGCCCTCGTAGCGGACGACGACGACGTCACCGGCGTCGATCTCGCCCTTGAGGATCATCTCGACGGCCTCCTCCTGACTCTCGGCCACCTTGGCCGGGCCGGAGAAGTTCCACTGGTGCTCGGGCACGCCCGCGGTCTTGACGATGCAACCGTCGGGCGCGAGGTTGCCGGTGAGCACCGCGAGGCCGCCCTCGCTCGTGTACGCGTGCTCGACGGAGTGGATGCAGCCGTTCTCGCTGTCCTCGTCGAGCGACTTCCACCGGTTCGTCGAGCTGAACGCCTCCGTGGTGCGCACGCCACCGGGCGCCGCGAGGAAGAGCTCACGTGCCACCTCGGTGGCCTTGCCACCGCGGATGTCCCAGTCGGCGAGCCACTGCTCGAGCGACGGGCTGTGCACCGCGCGCACGTCACGGTTGAGCATGCCACCGCGGTCGAGCTCACCGAGGATGGCAGCGATACCGCCGGCCCGGTGCACGTCCTCCATGTAGAACTGCGCACTGTTCGGCGCCACCTTGACGAGGCACGGCGTCTCCCGCGACAGGGCGTCGATGTCGTGCTGATCGAAGTCGACCCCGGCCTCGTGGGCCGCGGCGAGCAGGTGCAGGATCGTGTTCGTCGAACCACCCATCGCGATGTCGAGGCGCATCGCGTTCTCGAAGGCCGGCTTGCCGGCGATGGCGCGCGGCAACACCGAGTCGTCGTCGCCCTCGTAGTACGTCTTGCACAGCTCGACGACGAGCTTGCCCGCGTTGAGGAACAGGTCGCGGCGAGCCGACGCCGTCGCAAGCGTCGAACCGTTGCCGGGCAGCGAAAGGCCGAGCGCCTCCGTGAGGCAGTTCATCGAGTTGGCCGTGAACATGCCCGAGCACGAACCACACGTGGGGCACGCGCTCTGCTCGATCTTGGTGATCTCCTCGTCGGAGACGTTGTCGTCGACCGACTTGATCATGGCGTCGATGAGGTCGAGGCGTGACTCGGCCTCGCCGTCCTTGATGACGGCCTTGCCGGCCTCCATCGGCCCACCAGAGACGAACACCGTCGGGATGTTGAGGCGCAACGCGGCCAGCAGCATGCCGGGCGTGATCTTGTCGCAGTTGCTGATGCACACGAGCGCGTCGGCCTGATGGGCGTTGACCATGTACTCGACCGAGTCGGCGATGATCTCGCGGCTCGGCAGCGAGTAGAGCATTCCGTGGTGACCCATGGCGATGCCGTCGTCAACCGCAATCGTGTTGAACTCGCGGCCGACACCGCCGGCCTCGGCGATCGCGCCGGCGACGAGCTGACCCATGTCCTTGAGGTGGACGTGGCCGGGCACGAACTGGGTGAAGCTGTTCGCGATGGCGACGATCGGCTTACCGAAGTCGCCCTCCCCCATTCCGGTGGCGCGCCAGAGCGCGCGAGCGCCGGCCATGTTGCGTCCGTGGGTTGTTGTGCGTGAGCGAAGTTCGGGCATGTCCCTATTCTCCCAGTCTTCGTCGTGTCGCCGAAGCGGCGTTCGTCAGATGAAAGCGACGTGCCCGGCTCCCCCAAGGAGAGCCGGGCATCGAACGCGAAGTCTGTGTACCAGCGTGACCCCAGAATCACGCTCCTACACCAACATCGGGTGGATCCTCAGCGGCACCTTTTCTGGGCCGCCTCGTCAACGCTTACTTCGGCAGGATCCTCACTGCGTTGCGGTCCTACCTCCGTGCGCTTGATCCTCAGCGGCCGGCAGAGCCCTCGACGTAGTCACTGTCCGTGTCCGCGTCCTTGAGCCAGCTCATGAGGCCGCGCAGTTCCTTGCCCGTCTTCTCGATCGGGTGCGAGGCACCCTTCTCGCGCAGACGCTTGAACTCCGGCGCACCGGCGTCCTGGTCCTCGATGAAACGCTTGGCGAACGCACCGCTCTGGATGTCGGCGAGAACGCCCTTCATGTTCTCCTTGACACGCTCGTCGATGACGCGCGGGCCCGAGACGTAGTCACCGAACTCGGCCGTGTCGGAGACCGACCAGCGCTGCTTGGCGATACCGCCCTCGACCATGAGGTCGACGATGAGCTTGAGCTCGTGGAGGCACTCGAAGTAGGCGACCTCCGGCTGGTAGCCGGCCTCGGTCAGCGTCTCGAAGCCGTACATGACGAGCTGCGACGCGCCACCGCAGAGGACGGCCTGCTCACCGAACAGGTCGGTCTCGGTCTCCTCGGTGAACGTCGTCTTGATGCCGCCCGCGCGCAGACCACCGATGGCCTTGGCGTAGGAGGCTGCAAGGTCCCAGGCGTTGCCCGAGGCGTCCTGCTCGACGGCGACGATGACCGGCACTCCACGGCCGTCGACGTACTCGCGACGCACGAGGTGACCCGGGCCCTTCGGGGCGACCATGACGACGTCCGCGTCCGACTCGGGCGTGATGTAGCCGAAGCGGATGTTGAAGCCGTGACCGAACAGCAGGGTCGTGCCCGGCTTGAGGTTCGGCTTGATGTCGTTGGAGTAGACGGTGCGCTGCACCTGGTCCGGCGTGAGGATGACGACGACGTCGGCCTCGGCGACGGCCTCGGCGACCGAGAGAACCTTGAGGCCCTCGTTCTCCGCCTTCTCCTTGGACTTGCTGCCCTCGGCGAGGCCGACGCGCACGTCGACACCGGAGTCGCGCAGGTTGAGCGCGTGGGCGTGACCCTGCGAACCGTAGCCGATGACGGCCACCTTCTTGCCCTGGATCACCGAAAGGTCGGCGTTGTCGTCGTAGAACATTTCAGCCACGGGATCGCTCCTATTCATCGTGGTCGTCACCTCGCTGGGTGACGTCTGTTGATTCGATTCTGCCCGCACGCGCCTTCGGCCCGGGCAGTGGGTTGAGGGAAAGCTCAGGCCTTCTTCTTGTCACGGGCGGCGATCGCCTTGGGCCCACGGCCCAGGGCGACGACACCCGACTGCACGAGTTCACGAATGCCGAACGGCTCCAGCGTCGCGAGCAACGCCTCGAGCTTCTCGAGCGTGCCGGTGGCTTCGATGACGACCGACTCGTTCGTCACGTCGATGATGTTCGCGCGGAACATCGTCACAAGGTCGATGATCTGCGAACGGGTGGCCGCATCGGCGCGCACCTTGAACAGCACGAGCTGACGTTCCACCGCAGAGCTGCGGTCGAGTTCGACGACCTTGAGCACCTCGACGAGCTTGTTGAGCTGCTTGGTCACCTGCTCGAGCACCTCATCGTCGACGTCGACGACGACCGTCATGCGCGAGATCTTCTCGGACTCCGTCTCACCGACGGCGAGCGAGTAGATGTTGAAACCGCGTCGGGAGATGAGGCCGGAGATGCGGGCGAGCACACCGGGCCGGTTCTCCACGAGCACGGACAGTGTGTGGCGGCTCATGCCTGCTCCTCCTCGTTGGGAATCTGCTCGTCGTCGGCGTCGTCGTCGTCGCGGTCCCACACCGGCGTGATGTCCCGCGCCATGGTGATGAGGTCGTTGCTCACGCCGGCGGGCACCATCGGCCACACCATGGCGTCACGCTCGACGACGAAGTCGATGACGACAGGGCGGTCGTTGATCTCGAGGGCCTTCTTGATCGTGTCGTCGACGTCGTCCGGGTGCTCGCAGCGCAACCCCACGCAGCCGTAGGCGTCGGCGAGCTTGACGAAGTCGGGCACCCGGCTACCGCCGTGACTCGTGTGCAGGTCGGTGTTCGAGTAGCGCTCGTTGTAGAAGAGCGTCTGCCACTGACGCACCATGCCGAGGCTCGAGTTGTTGATGATCGCGACCTTGATCGGGATGTTGTTGATGACGCAGGTGGCGAGCTCCTGGTTCGTCATCTGGAAGCAGCCGTCGCCGTCGATGGCCCACACGGTGCGCTCCGGCTCGGCGGCCTTGGCGCCCATGGCCGCCGGCACCGAGTAACCCATCGTGCCGAGGCCACCGGAGTTGAGCCAGCTGTTGGGACGCTCGTACTGCACGAACTGCGCGGCCCACATCTGGTGCTGACCGACGCCGGCCACGTAAACACCCTCGGGACCGGTCAGGGCCGACAGGCGTTCGATGACGTACTGGGGCGCGAGGAGCGACTCGTCCTCCGGCGGCGTGTAACCGAGGGGGAACTTGTCCTTCCACTCCGCCGTCGTCGCGTGCCAGGCGTCGTAGTTGCCCAGCTCGACGTCCTCGAGCGCCTTCGCCAGGTCGACGACGACCTCCTTGGCGTCCCCCACAATCGGCACGTCGGCAACACGGTTCTTGCCGATCTCCGCAGGGTCGACATCGGCGTGGATGACCTTCGCGAACGGGGCGAAGCTGTCGAGTGCGCCGGTGACGCGGTCGTCGAAGCGGGCACCGATCGTGATGAGCAGGTCGGCGCGCTGCAGCGCCGTCACGGCCGGCACGCTGCCGTGCATTCCAGGCATACCGAGGTGCAACTCATGGCTGTCCGGGAAGGCGCCGCGCGCCATGAGCGTCGTCACGACGGGGATCTTCGTCTGCTCGACGAGGGCGCGCAGTTCCTCGTGGGCACCAGCACGGATGACACCGCCGCCGATGTAGAACACGGGACGCTCGGCCCCGCGGATGAGCTCGGCCGCAGCCTTGATCTGCTTCGCGTGCGGCTTCGTCACCGGGCGGTAGCCCGGCAGATCGATCGCCGGAGGCCAGGAGAACGTCGTCTTCGCCGTCAGTGCGTCCTTCGTGATGTCGACGAGCACGGGGCCCGGTCGACCGGTGGAGGCGATGTGGAACGCCTCGGCGATGGCGCGCGGGATGTCATCGGCGCAGGTGACGAGGTAGTTGTGCTTCGTGATCGGCATCGTGATGCCGCGGATGTCCGCTTCCTGGAAGGCGTCCGTACCGATGGTCTTGGAGTTGACCTGTCCGGTGATGGCGACGATCGGCACCGAGTCCATATAGGCATCGGCCAGCGGAGTGACCAGGTTCGTGGCGCCCGGCCCAGAGGTCGCCATGCACACACCCACCTTGCCGGTGGCCGCGGCGTACCCCTGGGCCGCGTGGCCGGCGCCCTGCTCGTGGCGAACGAGGACGTGACGAACCTTGACGGAGTCGAGCAGCGGGTCGTACGCGGGAAGGATGGCCCCGCCCGGCAGGCCGAAGACCGTCTCGACACCCTGCGCCTCGAGCGCGAGGACGAGTGACTGAGCACCGGTCACGCTGGGCTTCTGGGGCTCTCGCCGCGCCAGATCACCCGGCGAAGGCGTGCGATCGGTCGTTGCCGCGTCGCTCATCTGTTGTCACCACTTTCGGCTGTTGGTAGCTGCACCGGTCTCGAACATCAAAAAATCCCTCAGCTCTGTGGGAGCGATGAGGGATCAGCGTGCGTCGTGAGTCGTGTTCGACTGCTCAGGACGCACGCTGCGTGAGTACGAGAATCTGTGCCATGCGAAATATTTTGTCGAGGTGAGCAGAGCGAGTCAAAGATGTGAGACACCGATCTCACTAAGTGAGATTGGTGTCTCACATCTGGTCACAGGCCACCGGCTCGCACATCGAGGAGATCGCCTGCGCCCCGCGCGACGTCCCCCCAGCCGCCCTCGAGCGCGACAACGGCAGCCGACGCCGGGACGAACCCACGCGTCAACGTTTCGAGATCACCGGCGTCACCAGCACCGGCCACCAGCTCGTACGCCAGCGCGGGGATCCCGGGTGCATGGCCGACGATGACCGCAGTCTGCGCCTCGGGGGCCGTCGCGTCGAGATCGCGCACGACGCGCAGAAGCGAATCGACATCCGCCTCGTAGATCACCGGCTCCATGGTGATGAGGACGCCATGGCCGGTGGCTTCCTGGATGGCGGCCCAAGTCTGACGGGTTCGCGCGGCCGGCGAACAGAGAACGGCTTCGCCGAGCAAGTCGTTCTCGCGTAGCCACTCCCCTGCTCGGGCAGCCTCGTCGAGGCCGTGGGCCGTGAGCTCTCGGGATTCGTCGCCTTTCCGGCCGTCGGGTTCGGCGGTGGCGTGACGCAGGAGGACGAGTCGGCGCACATTCTCGGACATGCGCCCATCATCGCCCCTTCTACTGCCCGAGTGGAAACCGGAACCCCGACGCAACACCGCCGATGTCGGCCGACGCGTCGATCAGACGGGCTTCGCCCATACGACGTAGTTGTTCGACCGGTGTTGCGCGTTGACCCACTGGCTGTCGGCGTCGCAGGTCACGAGGGCCACCACGGGAGTCGGGCTCCCACCCCACACGCGCATGTCGTTCTGCAGAGCCGTCTTGCCGACGCTCGCCTTGTTCGTGACGACGAAATCCTTGTGGGTGCCGTCGGCGTAGCTGATCGTCACCTTGCCGCCCACGGGGGTGCGGTGCAGCGAGTAGAAGATGTCCGGACCGTTGAGCGTCACGTGCCCGGCGAGCACGGCGATGCCCGGCATGCCCGGCTTGACGCGCCCGTATCCCGTGAACTGTTGGATGACGCCCCCGGGCGGATTGAGCACACCGTTGTTGAGGCCTCCCGGTGTGATCGCGTTTTTGAGGCCGATGCTCGGAATGGAGATGCGAACGGCCGCGGCTCGCGGCACACCGACAGACTTTCCGTTCGGCGTCTGCGTGCCGGAAGCCTTCGGCGCAGCGGCCGAGGTGGAAGCAGCCTTCTTCGATGCGGGACTCGAGGCGGAGCGCGATCCGGACGACGATGACGATTTCGCAGACGGCCCGCTCGTCGTCGACGAACTGGACGCACTGGACGAGGTGGACGCCGCCACGGGCTCGGACGACGAGTCGTCACTGCCGCCACAGCCGGAAAGGCCGACAGCGCAGACAAGGGCGAGCGAGGCGAGGAACTTCCCCCGAGAGTTCTTCATGGCGATCATCCTACGGGTGAGCGGGACGCGTGATGCCCCACCGGAGCGAACTCCGGTGGGGCATCACGAGCGTCCGGTTCGGGACGGTGTCAGCGGGTCACTTACGGCCGCGGCGAACGGCGATCGTGCCGCCGGCGGCGACGATCGCGAACGCACCGAGACCCGCGGCCAGAGCGGCCGTGTTGTCCGACTGCGGTGCGACGCGGTCGGTCTCGACCTTCGGGCCGGCCGTCGAGGTCGGGGCCGACGAGGTCGGCATCGGCGACGTGGTCGTCGAGGTCGGAGCCGGGGTCGTCGTCGTGCTCGTCGGGGACGGCGACGTCGACGTCGGAACGGGCTCAGCCGTCGGCGTACCGGCCGAAGCCCAGTTCATGACGGGCTGCGTCGTCGGCAGACCGGCGCAGGACGTGGGGACCTTGCCCGAGACGTTGAACGACGAGCCCGTGGTCGAACCGGCGGCGTGGACCGTGATCGAGCGACCCGGAACGCGCGTCAGCGACTTGATCGAGCCACCCGAGGTGTAGGGGCTGACGTTCGTGCGCTCGAGCGGGCGGTAGCCCGACGCGGTGAACGTGACCTTGGCCTCGGTCTTGTTCAGCGTGCGGTAGCTGAACGAGAAGTTGGGGGTGCCGTTGTCGCACCAGTACTGCATGTTCGTGTACTGGAAGTTGCCGCTAATGCTCGTCCGGAACGCCGCCTGCGACGGGGCTGCGGTCGTGGCGACCATGGCGCCGACTCCGACCAGAGCAAGGCCTGCGAACTTCTTCATCGTGTCGTACCTCTCGTGTGATTTTCCCGATCGGCGGAACGCCCTGGTCGGGGCTTCACACCCACACGACCGAGACTCCCTCCCCGCCTCACATCGAGGCTAGAGCACATTCAGGGATCACACAGCAATACCCGGGGGTAATTTTAAGGAACGGTCAGTTAACAGGTTTCGTCCACACGACGAAGTTGTTGACGTGGTGCACTCCGACGAGTTCGGAGGCCGAATCGCAGGTGATGAGCGCGAGCACCGGCGTCTTCGAGGAGCCCCACACACTCTGGTCGTGGCGCAGTTCCTCCTTGTCGACCGACTTGACTCGGGTGACCTGGAACTTCTGCGCCGACGTGTCGGCAAAGCGGACGGTGAGGCGCTGCCCCACTTTGACCTCGGGCAGTTTGGCGAAGACGTCGGGGCCGTTGAACGTCACGTGCCCCGCGATGACCGAGATGCCGACCTGCCCTGGGCTGACCGTGGCGTTGTACCACTGCGTCACACCCGGGGGCGGCGAGATCTTGCCGCTCTTGGTCAGGCCCATACCCGTGACCTTGCGGTCGAAGCCGATGGACGGGATCGCGAGCGAGACGGGCACGCTGCCGCCACCCTTGGGTGCAGTCGCCGTCGGAGCAGGTGTCGTTGTCGGCGCCTGTGCCGTTTCGACGTCGCTCGCTTCGTCGTCGGAGTCACGTTTGCGTGAACAACCTGCCACGCCGAGCAGACCGACCCCGGCCAACGCCAGCGCGCTGCGGCGGCCCACCTCGTTCATCGTCAGGCCTGGCCCAGCTGTTCGAGGATGATGGAACGCGCCTTGGCCGCGTCGGCCTGGCCCTTCATCTCCTTCATCACCTGACCGATGAGAGCACCAGCGGCCTGAACCTTGCCGTCGCGGACCTTCTGTGCGACGTCCGGGTTGGCCTCGATCACCTTCGTCACTGCGGCCTCCAGCGCACCGTCGTCCTGCACGAGTTCGAGACCGCGGGCGTCCGCAACCTCGGTCGGAGTACCTTCGCCGGCGAGGACGCCCTCGAGCGTCTGACGCGCCATCGAGTCGTTGAGGCGACCGGACTTCACGAGCCCGTCGAGCTCAGCGATCGTCTTCGGCGTGACGTGACGCTGGGCAGCGAACTCGACAAAGGGTTCACCGGCCTTGTTGGCCAGGCGGGCGATCTCGCCCGTCCACCACTTGCGCGCGCCCGCGGCACTCGCACCCGCCGCGATGGTCTCCTCGATCGTCTCGACCGCGCCCGCGTTGTAGACGTCGCGCATCTCGAGGTCGGAGAAGCCCCACTCGCCCTGTAGACGCTTGCGGCGCTCGGCGGGCGGCTCGGGCAGTGTGGCGCGCAGCTGCTCGACGAGCTCACGGCTCGGAGCGACCGGCACGAGATCGGGCTCCGGGAAGTAGCGGTAGTCGTCGGCGTCCGACTTCGGGCGACCGGACGTCGTGACGCCGGTGTCCTCGTGCCAGTGACGCGTCTCCTGCAGGATCGATCCGCCCTCGTTGAGGACGGCCGCGTGGCGCGTGATCTCGTAGCGCACCGCTCGCTCGACCGAGCGCAGCGAGTTGACGTTCTTGGTCTCCGTGCGGGTACCGAACTTCTCGGCGCCCTTCGGCATGAGCGAGACGTTCGCGTCGCAACGCATCGAGCCCTGCTCCATGCGGGCGTCGGACACGTCGAGCGCACGCATCAGTTCGCGCAGCGCACCGACGTAGGCCTTCGCGATCTCGGGCGCGCGCTCCCCCGCACCCACGAGCGGCTTGGTGACGATCTCGATGAGCGGGATGCCGGCACGGTTGTAGTCGAGCAGCGAGTGATCGGCGCCGTGGATGCGACCCGTGGCACCGCCGACGTGCAGCGACTTACCCGTGTCCTCCTCCATGTGCGCACGCTCGATCTCGACACGCCACGGCGTACCGTCCTCGAGTTCGACGTCGAGGTAACCCTCGAAGGCGATGGGCTCGTCGTACTGCGAGGTCTGGAAGTTCTTCGGCATGTCCGGGTAGAAGTAGTTCTTCCGGGCGAAGCGGCACCACTCGGCGATCTCGCAGTTGAGCGCGAGGCCGATGCGGATGGCGGACTCCACGCCCTTCGCGTTGACCACCGGCAGTGCGCCGGGCAGGCCCAGGCAGACCGGGCAGGTCTGAGTGTTCGGCTCGGCGCCGAACTCGGTGGCACAGCCGCAGAACATCTTCGTCTCGGTGTTCAGCTCGACGTGCACCTCGAGACCCATGACGGGGTCGTACGTGGCAATCGCCTCGTCGTAGTCGACAACGGCATCCATCAGTTGTTCTCCTTCAGTGCCGGTGCCTGCGCGAGGAGCGGTGCGCCCCACTTCTCTTCGAGTGCGCGCTCGAGCGCGGCACCGACGCCGTACATGCGCTCGTCCTTCGTTGCCGGGGCGAGAATCTGGAAGCCGACCGGAAGGCCGTCGTCCGAGAGGCCCGCAGGCAGCGACATACCGGGCAGACCGGCGAGGTTTGCCGGGATGGTGGCGACGTCGTTGAGGTACATCGCCATCGGGTCCTCAAGCTTCTCGCCCAGCTTGAACGCGGTGGTGGGGCTCGTGGGGCTGACGAGCACGTCGGCCGACTCGAAGGCACGGGCGAAGTCGCGCGCGATGAGCGTGCGCACCTTCTGCGCCTGCCCGTAGTACGCGTCGTAGTAGCCGCTCGAGAGGGCGTAGGTGCCCAGGATGATGCGGCGCTTGACCTCGTTGCCGAAGCCCGCCTCACGCGAAGCGGCCATGACCTGCTCGGCCGAGGGTGCGTCGACCCCCTCAGGCGCGACGCGCAGGCCGTAGCGCATGGCGTCGAACTTGGCCAGGTTCGAACTGACTTCCGACGGCATGACGAGGTAGTAGGCAGCGAGCGCCTGCTCGAAGCTCGGGCAGGAGACGGTGACGACCTCGGCGCCGGCGTCGGTGAGCGCGGCGACGGCCTCGTCGAAGCGAGCCTTGACGCCAGGCTGGTACCCCTCGCCGTCGAGCTGGGAGATGATGCCAATCTTCATGCCCTTGACGTCACCGCGACGGGCCGCGTCGACGACCGGCGGCACCGGAGCATCGATCGAGGTGGAGTCCATGGGGTCGTGACCGGCCATGACCTCGTGGAAGAGCGCTGCGTCGAGGACTGAGCGCGTGCACGGGCCCGCCTGGTCGAGCGAGCTCGCCATCGCGATGAGGCCGTAGCGGCTGATGCCGCCGTACGTCGGCTTCGAGCCGACGGTGCCCGTCACGGAAGCGGGCTGACGGATCGAACCACCGGTGTCGGTACCGACGGCCAGCGGCGCCTCGAAGGCGGCGACAGCCGCGGCGGAGCCACCGCCGGAACCGCCCGGGATGCGCTCGAGATCCCACGGGTTGTGCGTGGGGCCGTAGGCGCTGTGCTCGGTGGAACTGCCCATCGCGAACTCGTCCATGTTCGTCTTTCCGAGCAGCGGCATACCCGCTGCACGAAGGCGCGTCACGAGGGAAGCGTCGTACGGGGGCACCCAGCCCTCGAGGATCTTCGAACCGGCCGTCGTGGGCTGGCCCTTCGTCGTGACGACGTCCTTGACGGCCACCGGCACGCCGGCAAGTGCGTGCACCGGCTTGCCCGCGCTGCGGTCTTCGTCGACCTGCTTCGCCGCGGCGAGCGCCTCGGAGGTGTTGACGTGGAGGAAGGCGTGCACGTCACCGTCGACGGCAGCGATGCGGTCGAGGTGGGCCTGCGTCAGCTCCACGGCGCTGACGGAACCGTCGGCGAGCCGGGCCGCCATGTCGGCGGCGCTGAGGCGGATGATGTCGCTCAAAATCGAACCTTTGCTCGTCGTGTCAGTCTTCGCTGAGGATGCGCGGCACCAAGAAGCGCTGCTGCTCGCTCGCGGGGGCGCCCGACAGCGCCTCGTCCGCGGTGAGCGACGGGCGTACCTCGTCCGGTCGCGTCACGTTCGTCAGGGGCAACGGGTGCGACATGGGCGGGATGTCGTCGGCCGCGGCCTCGTTGACACTGGCCACGAAGCCGACGATGGAGTCGAGCTGCCCGGCGAAGGTGTCGAGTTCCTCGTCCGACAGGTGGATGCGCGCCAGGCCTGCGACGTGCGCGACCTCGTCACGGGAGAGAGAAGACATGAGCCTCATTCTAGGTGGTTGTCGTGCGTGGAATGGGCCCGGTGCCGCCGGGCGTTCGGCTCGTGAAGCCAGGCGCCGACGGCGGGCCGAGCCGGGCGGTCGTCAGCCCTTGAGAGCACGCGCCACGAGCGCGGGGTCGGGGTTGGTGTGGGGGCGGCCGTCGATGACGACGGTGGGCACGACCTCGTTGCCGTCGTTGACCATGGCGATGAACTCGCGGGCCTCGTCGTCCTCCCAGATGTTGCGCCAGGTGGCCTTGTTCCTGCTCGCGCCGAGGGCGTTCTCCAGGCGCATGCAGAACACGCAGCCGGGGCGCCAGTAGATCGTCACGTCACTCATGCGTCGTCCTTCTCGTCGGTCGTGTTGTCGTTGTCGGCGATGGGCTGCGCGGTGGCGGCGTCCACATCGTCATCGGTGTCGTCGGCGCCATCACCCAGAGCTGCGGGACCGCCCTCGAGCAGAATCTTGAACTGCTCCTCGTCGAGGATGCGCAGGCCCAGCTCCTCCGCCTTCGTCGCCTTGGAGCCGGCGTTGGCTCCGAGAACGACGTAGTCGGTCTTCTTACTCACGCTTCCGGAGGCCTTGCCGCCGCGCGCGATGATGGCCTCCTTGACGCCGTCACGCGTGAAGTCGTCGAGGGAACCGGTGGCGACGATGGTGAGACCGTCGAGCGTCTTCGTGATCGACGCGTCGGTCTCGTCCTCCATGCGCACGCCGCTCGTCGCCCACGACGCGACGATGTTCTCGTGCCAGTCGACGCCGAACCATTCCTTCACGGAGCGGGCGATGACGGAGCCCACGCCGTCGGTAGCTGCGAGCGCCTCCTCGTCGGCCCCACGGATGGCGTCGATCGAGCCGAACTGCGTAGCCAGTGCGCGGGCGGCCGTCGGGCCGACGTGCCGGATCGACAGGGCGACGATGACCCGCCAGAGCGGCTGGCTCTTCGCCTTCTCGAGGTTGTCGAGGAGCTTGAGCCCCGTGGCGGAGACGACGCGCCCGTCGCGCACCTTCTCCTCGGGGTCGTTCTTCTTCGCGGCCCGCGTGTAGATGCCTACCCGCGCAATGTCGTCGTAGGTGAGGTCGAAGAGGGTGGACTCGTCGGTGAGCACGCCCGACTCGAGCAGCGCGATGGAGCCCTCCCACCCGAGCGCCTCGATGTCGAACGCACCGCGACCGGCGAGGGAGAAGATCCGCTCGCGCAACTGCGACGGGCAGGTGCGCGCGTTCGGGCAGCGGATGTCCTTGTTGCCCTCCCGCTCGTAGGCGAGCTCCGTGCCGCACGACGGGCAGTGCGTGGGCATGACGAATTCACGCTCGTCACCGGTACGCGCTTCGACGACCGGCCCGACGATTTCGGGGATGACGTCCCCTGCCTTGCGCAGGACGACCGTGTCGCCGATGAGAACGCCCTTGCGCTTCACCTCGAACGCGTTGTGGAGGGTGGCCATCTCGACGGTCGAGCCCGCCACGGTGACCGGCTCCATGACACCGAACGGCGTGACGCGACCGGTGCGCCCGACGTTGACGGCGATGTCGAGGAGTTTCGTGTTGACCTCCTCGGGCGGGTACTTGTACGCGATGGCCCAGCGCGGCGCACGCGAGGTGTTGCCCAGCTGACGCTGCACGGCGACCTCGTCGACCTTGACGACGACTCCGTCGATCTCGTGCTCGACGGAGTGACGCTGCTCGCCACCGTAAGCCGCGACGAACTCCTGCACCTGCTCCATCGTGTCGAGCACCTTGGCGTAGGGCGACGTCGGCAGACCCCATGCGGCGAGCTGTTCGTAGGCCTCGCTCTGCCGTGTGATGTCGAAACCGGTGCGTGCGCCGATGCCGTGCACGAGCATCCGCAACGGCCGTCGTGCCGTCTTCGCCGGGTCCTTCTGCCGCAGGGATCCGGCGGCCGCGTTTCGCGGGTTCGCGAACGGCGACTTCCCCTCCTCGACGAGGCCCTCGTTGAGCTTTTCGAATGCCGCGACGGGGAAGAACACCTCACCGCGGATCTCGACGAGCGCCGGCACGTCCTCACCCTTGAGTTCGTGCGGGATGCCGTCGATCGTGCGGACGTTGAGCGTGACGTCCTCACCGGTGCGTCCGTCACCGCGGGTCACGCCGCGCACGAGTTTGCCGTTCTCGTAGAGCAGGTTGATGGCGAGGCCGTCGATCTTGAGTTCACACAGGTAGTGGTAGGTGGTGTTCGCCTCTCGGGCGACGCGCTCACCCCACTCGGCCAGTTCCTCGGGGCTGAACGCGTTGTCGAGCGAGAGCATCCGTTCGACGTGGTCGACGGGGGTGAACTCCGTGGAGTAGGTGCCCCCGACACGCTGGGTCGGGCTCTGCGGTGAACGCAGTTCGGGGTGTTCGTCCTCGATCTGCTGCAGCTCACGAAGGAGCGCGTCGTAGGCGCCGTCGCTGACGGTCGGAGCGTCTTTGACGTAGTACGCGAACTGGTGGGCGTCGATCTGCTCGGTCAGCTCGGCTGCGCGCCGACGCACCTCGTCGGGCACCTCACTGCGCAGGGCGTCGGGAGCCTGTTTCGTTGTCTTCTCGCTCACGGGTCAATCCTGCCTCATGTCACCGACAGGGGCCGGAAAGGCGGGGCGTGATGCTCAGTCGGACGTGTCGGCGAGCATCTGGACCGCCTCGACGGCCAGGCGCTGCACCGTGACGGCCTGCTTCGGCGCCAAGCCGGCGAGGCCGCACGCAGGGGTGACGACGATACGGTCGTACTCGCCCGCGCCGAAGCCAATGCGGCGCCACATCCGCTCGAAGGCCTCGACATGGGCGCGCGGGTGGCGCTCGGCCGCCGACGTCGGAACGAGCCCGGCCCAGAGCGTCAGACCGGAGTCGATCGCCTCGCCCAGCGGCTCGAAGGCCGCCTCCGTGAGCAACGACGTGTCGAGGGACACTCCGTCGACACCGAGGCGGTGCAGCAGCGACACCGGTACGTCCGGCGCGCACGAGTGCACGACCACCTGAGCACCCGCTGCTTTCACCGTGTCAACGACGTGGCCGAGAACATCACGCGCTTCACCGTCGTCGATGCGCCGCAAGCGCCCCACGCCCGACAGTGTCTTGAGTCCGCCGGACAACACGGCAGGAAGGGACGGTTCGTCGAGCTGGACGATCGGCGATGCACCGGGCACGAGTGTTCGAACGTGCTCGAGGTGAGCAACGAGTCCCGCCGCGAGCGACTGCCCGAGATCGCGGGTCGCCCCGTGGTCGCTGAGAACGCGGTCGCCGCGCGGCAGCCACAGCGAAGCGGCGAGCGTCCACGGCCCGACCACCTGAGTCTTGAGCGGTCCGGTGTATCCGTCGTAGGCCTCGGCCACCTCGTCGAGGTCTTCGCCCAGGTATCCCCCGGCGCGGCGGAGGTCACGGCTGCGCGACGATCCGGGAGGCGTCAGTCGCCACCCGCTCGGCTGGAGGTCGGCGGACATCTCGACGAGCAGATCGGCGCCGCGCCCGACCATGTCCGCGCCGGGCCCACGGGTGGGCTGCTCGGGCACGTACGGGATGCCGGTGCCGTCGGGCACGTCGCCGACGAGAAGATCACGCACTGCGCGCACCGCGTCGCGTGCACCCATCTCGGGCAACGAACCGACACCGCTCGCGAGAGGAAACACCGTCTCGCGCGCGCTGCCCTGCGTCGCCCTCATCGTCATCGAGGTGCCCGGGAGGTCGCCGTGATCGTGGCCGACCCGACGACGCGCGTGCCCTCGTAGAGCACGACCGACTGTCCTGGAGCCACACCACGGGTGCGCTCGTCGAGACGGACAGTGACGCGCTCCCCGTCAGCGCTGACCCACGCGGGAAACTCCTCGCCGTGGGCGCGCAGCTGCGCTCCGAGGCGCACCTCACCGGTGGGCGGCGGTCCCGGCCAGCGCGCGTGCGCGGCCTCGATGACGTCGACGCCGAGCAGGTCGGCCGTGCCGACCACGACCGTGTTCGTCTTCGGCTGGACGTCGACGACGTACCGCTTGGCATGGTCCTCGCGCGGCACCTTGAGTCCGAGACCTCGCCGCTGACCGACGGTGAAGCCGTAGGCGCCCTCGTGCCGGCCGACCACCTCGCCGTCGCTGTCGACAATGTCGCCGGGCTGCTTGCCCAGACGCTTCGCGAGGTAAGCCTGAGTGTCGCCGTCGGCGATGAAGCAGATGTCGTGGCTGTCCGGCTTGTTGGCGACGTAGAAGCCCTTGGAGGCGGCCTCCTCGCGGATCTGCGGCTTCGTCGTGTCACCGAGCGGGAAGAACGAGTGCGCGAGCTGATCGGCGTCGAGCACACCCAGCACGTACGACTGGTCCTTCGCCATGTCGACGGCGCGGTGCAGTTCGCGGCCGTTCGGACCCTCCACGATCTGGGCGTAGTGGCCCGTCGCGACGGCGTCGAAGCCAAGGGCCAAAGCCTTGTCGAGCAGTGCGGCGAACTTGATCTTCTCGTTGCAGCGCAGGCACGGGTTGGGGGTGCGGCCCGCCTCGTACTCGGCGACGAAGTCCTCGACGACATCGGCCTTGAACCGCTCGGCCATGTCCCACACGTAGAACGGGATGCCGAGCTTGTCGGCGACGCGGCGCGCGTCACCGGCGTCCTCGATCGTGCAGCAGCCCCGCGCACTCTCGCGGAGCGTTGCGGCGGACTGGGAGAGAGCGAGGTGCACCCCGACGACCTCGTGTCCGGCCTCGAGCATGCGCGAGGCGGCGACGGCCGAGTCGACTCCCCCGCTCATTGCAGCGACGACGCGCATCACGACACCTTCCGGGTTGCTTCCTGGGCACGGCGGGCACGCTCGGCGACCGCCGGCAACTCCCGCAGGAAGGCGTCAACGTCGTCATCGGTCGATGTATGCCCGAGCGTGAGTCGCAGCGCGCCGCGAGCCTGCTCTTCGGGGATGCCCATGGCCAGCAGGACGTGGCTCGGGCGCGGCACGCCGGCCTGGCAGGCCGAACCGGTGGAGCACTCGACGCCCGCCGCGTCGAGGAGGTAGAGCATCGAGTCGCCGTCGCAGCCGGGCACGCGCAGGTGGGCGTTGCCCGGCAGGCGACGCTCCACGTCACCCTCCTCGTAGTAGCCGCTCACCGAGACGCCGAGGTCGAGTGCGAGCGCGCCCTCGACGAGTCGATCACGCAGCTTGGCGAGGCGCGCGGCCTCACCCTCACGCGTGGCGCAGGACTTCTCGACGGCCTCGGCGAGGCCGAGGATGCCTGCGACGTCCAGGGTGCCGCTGCGCACCTGGCGCTCCTGCCCGCCGCCGTGCGTCAACGGATCGAGCCGGGCGTCGCGCGCCAGGAGCAGTGCGCCGACGCCCTGGGGACCGCCGACCTTGTGACCGCTCAGGGCGAGCATCGTGGCACCGGAGGCGCCGAAGTCGACGCCGAGGTGACCTACGGCCTGCACCGCATCGGTGTGGAACGGGATGCCGAACTCGGCACAGACGGCGCCGATCTCGGCGATGGGCTGCACCGTGCCGACCTCGTTGTTCGCCCACATGACGCTGACGAGGGCGGCAGTGCCCGCTCCCCCGTCGGCTTCGAGCGCCGTGCGGACGGCATCCGCAGTGACGACCCCGTCACCGTCGGGCTCCACCCACGTGACGCGGGCGTCCTCGGTCGCGACGAGTGCCTCGACAGCGTCGAGCACGGCATGGTGTTCGATGCCGCTCACAACGAGTCGGTCACGGGCGGCGTCGATGCGGCGCGTGGCGCGGTAGGTGCCCTTGATGGCGAGATTGTCGCCCTCGGTGCCACCGGAGGTGAAGATCACCTCTGACGGACGAGCTCCGAGGGCAGCTGCGATGCGTTCCCGCGCTTCCTCGACGACGCTGCGGGCGTTGCGGCCACTCGTGTGCAGGCTCGAGGCGTTGCCCACGACGGCCATCTGCTTCGCCATCGCTTCGATGACCTCGGCGTAGATCGGCGAGGTGGCGGCATGGTCGAGGTAGACGCGGTTCGGCACCGTACAAGTTTAGGCCTCGGTGCAAATGGGCCCAATCACGCGAGAGCGCCCGGCTCCCTTTCGAGGGGAACCGGGCGCTCTCGGTGAGAACGATCAGACGATCAGTTCTTGGCTTCCTTGACCGCGTCCGTGGCCTGCGGGAGCACGTTGAACAGGTCGCCGACGACGCCAAAGTCGACGAGCTCGAAGATCGGCGCCTCCTCGTCCTTGTTGATGGCGACGATCGTCTTCGACGTCTGCATACCGGCGCGGTGCTGGATGGCACCGGAGATGCCCGCCGCGACGTACAGCTGCGGCGAGACCTGCTTACCGGTCTGACCGACCTGGTTCGTGTGCGGGTACCAGCCGGCGTCGACGGCGGCGCGGGAGGCACCGACGGCAGCACCGAGAACGTCGGCGAACGCCTCGACCGGCGAGAAGTCACCGTTCGTACCGCGACCACCGGAGACGACGATCGGAGCCTCGGTGAGCTCGGGGCGACCCGACTTCTCCTTCTCCTTGCGCTCGGTGATCTTGGCGCCCTTGGCGGCGTCGGAGACCGAGACGTCGACCGTGACCGGTGCGGCCTGGGCCTGCGAGGCCTGCGGCGGCGTCGAGTTCGGCTTGACCGTGATGATCGACAGGCCCGTCGTGGCCTGCGCCTTCAGGGTCCAGGAACCGGCGAAGACCGACTGCGTCGTGACCGGGGCGTCACCGTCGCCGGCCTCGACGTTTGCGGCGTCCGTCGTCAGACCGGAGTTGGTCTTGACGGCAAGGCGCGCGGCGGCCTCGTTGTTCGTGCCCGAGGAGGGCAGGAGGATCGCGGACGGCGAGGCCTGCTCGACGACGGCGGCGAGCGCCTCGGCGAGCGGAGCCGGGTGACCGTCGAGGTCACCGTTGTCGACGACGTAGACCTTCTCGGCGCCGAACTGGGCCAGACGCGGACGAGCGGCGTCGACGTTCGAGCCGACGAAGACGGCGGACGGCGTGCCGATGCGACGAGCGAGCGTCAGCAGTTCGGCGGTCACCTTGCGGACCTGGCCATCGACGTGGTCGACCAGGACGAGAACTTCAGCCATGGTGTGTGTTTCTCCTAAGTCAGTGGGGTCGATGATCAGATGAGCTTCTGACCGGCGAGGAACTCGACGAGCTTCTTGCCGCCGTCACCCTCATCGGTGATGACCTCGCCCTGCTCACGCGGCGGGCGCTTGGTCGTGTCGAGCACCTTCGTCGAGGCGTTGTCGAGACCGACCTGGCCGGCGTCGACACCGAGGTCGCCGAGGCTCATCTCCTCGACCGGCTTCTTCTTCGCGGCCATGATGCCCTTGAAGGACGGGTAGCGCGGCTCGTTGATCTGGTCGGTGACCGAGACGACGGCCGGGATCGAGGCGACGAGCGTTTCGGAGGCGACGTCCGAGTCACGGCGGCCGGTGACGTTGCCGTCGGCGACCTCGAGGGTGGAGACCTGCGTGACCTGCGGCAGGCCGAGGCGCTCGGCGACCATGGCCGGAATAACGCTCATTCCACCGTCGGTGGAAGCCAGACCGAACAGGACGATGTCGGGCTGACCGACCTTCTTGATGGCCTCGGCGAGGATGAGCGACGTCGCAAGGGCGTCGGAACCGGCGATGGCGTCGTCGCTGACGTGGACGGCCTTGTCGGCGCCCATCTGCAGAGCCTTCTTCACGGCGTCCACGGCATCGGCCGGGCCGACGGTGAGCGCGGTGACTTCGCCGCCCTCGGCCTCGGTGATCTTCAGCGCAGCTTCGACCGCGTACTCGTCGAGCTCCGAGAGGAGACCGTCGACGTTCTCGCGGTCGGTGGTGTTGTCATCGGAGAACCCGCGCTCGCCCTGAGCGTCGGGAACGTGCTTGACACAGACGACGATGTTCATGCGTCTACCGTCCTTTTCGTAGGAGCTTGGTCCGTCTCGCGACACGTTACCCATCAGTAACGTGATCGTCGAGTCCTGGGTTGAGGTGATTTTGGTGACTGAGACCTGTGGCCTCAGCCGTGCGTCAGCTTCACGACGAGCATGCCGACGAGGGTGAGCGCGACGATGATCCACGGCAGGAGCCGGTTGAGGAGAGTCGAGCCCGCGTCCTCCCGGCCCTGCGTGAAGTCGGCGTGACGCCCGAGAACGGTGTCACCGACCGCCGCGGCGACCGCGATGATGAGGCCGAGAACGAACCAGATCGTGGGGTTCGCGCCCCAGACCTTCGTCGCGTCGGTCACCATGCCGGTCCAGCCGAGCAGAGCGAAGAACATGCCGACGAGGCCGGCGATCGCCAGCAGCAGCGCTCGGGTGCGGGAAAGGCCCGCCTCGCGTGCCGTCATGGGCTCGGACACAGGGATTTCCTTTCCGTAGGCGACCGGGTCTCCGAAGAGCTCCTTCGCCGTGGCGTTCTCACGGATGCAGGCCTCGTCCACCTCGCCGAGCGCGGCGTCGCAGGCCTGCGGGGAGGCGCCGCGAGCGCGCAGGGCCTCGAGGAAAGGCTCCTGCCACTCACGCTCGACCTTCCATTGCTTGATCATCGCCGTCAGCGACCCTCGAAGCGGGCCTTGCCCGGCCCGTGCTCGACGAACGACGCCATACCGATTTCGCGGTCCTTCGTGGCGAAGAGACCGGCGAAGAGCTGCGACTCCGTGGCCAGGCCCGTGGCGAGGTCGACGTCGGCGCTGCGGTTGATCAGTTCCTTCGCGAAGCGCAGCGCGATCCGCGGCATCTTCGCGTAGGTACGAGCACGCTCGAGGGCCGCCTCGTACGCCGTGCCGGCGTCGACGAGCTCGTCCACGAGGCCGATCTCGAGGGCCTCGTCTGCCTCGACGAAGCGGCCGCTGAAGACGAGGTCCTTCGCCTTGGACTGCCCGACGAGCCGGACGAGGCGCTGCGTACCGCCGGCACCCGGGATGAGGCCGAGGAGGATCTCGGGCTGGCCGAGCGTGGCCTCCTTGGAGGCGACGCGGAAGTCGCACGTCATGGCCAGTTCGCAGCCGCCGCCGAGGGCGTACCCCTCGATGGCGGCGATCGTCGGGATCGGCAGTTCCGCCAGGGCGCGGTAGGCGTCCTGGATGAGGTGCGCGCGCTCGACCATGTCGACGTAGTCGAACGCCGTCATCTCCTTGATGTCGGCGCCGGCTGCGAAGACCTTGTCACCGCCGGTGATGATGGCGACGCGCACGCTCTCATCAGCGGCGATGTCGGCCGCGGCACGCCCCAGGCTCTCCTGGACGTCAGCATCGATCGGGTTCATCTTCGGTCGGTCGAGGCGGATCGTGGCGATGCCGTCCTCGATCGTGACCTTGATCCACTGGCCGTACTCGCTCATGCGATCAGGCCTCCGGCGTGGGCTGCTCGCCGTCCGTCTGCGCGAACGCGGGCACGCCACCCTCGGCCGCGTGCGGGCCGTCGGAGTTGACGCTCTGGTGCCACAGCTGGGTGGCCTGCAGGATCATCTGCGTCGTCGAGGGAAGAACCATCTGCAGGTCGAGGTCCGGCGTGACGAGGTGCTCACCGGAGACGACAACCATGTCGCGGGCGATGCCGACCTTGACGATGTTGAGGCTGAGCGTGACGTCGTTGGCCGCGTTGAGGCGCTTGGCGAGGTCGGACGTGATGTCGTCCGTGATCTGCCACTGGCCGAAGAGGCGGACGAGGTCGATCTCGCCCTCCATGACACGCACGAAGAGGTTTTGGTCCTCGACCGTGTACATGACGTCGCCGTCGGAGTCGATCTGCGGGTTGAAGCCGAAGCCGTTCAGCACACCGACGACCTTGTCGGTGAGGGATGCGGACGCGCCGTCACCACCGGCTGCGGGGGTGGGCTGGCCGAAGTTCGGAAGCGCTGTGGGATCAGTCATACGGCAAACCTACCCACTCTTATCCTTGTTCGCATGACTGCCCCGCCACGAGTCTTCGCTCATCCCCCCAAGCCCGGCGTCACACTCGAGCGCGGCGGCGTCACATTTTGCGTCTACGCAGGCCACGCCGAGCGTGTCTGGCTGTGTCTCTTCGACGGCGAGAACGAGACGCGTCACGCGATGAGCGACGTCGGCGGTGGCCTGTGGGCGATCTTCCGCGACGACGCGGGCTTGGGCACCCGCTACGGCTACCGCGTTCGCGGTCGCTGGGCCCCCGATCAGGGCTATCGCCACAACGAGGCCAAGCTGTTGCTCGACCCCTATGGGCAGGCGGTCGACGGTGAGGTCACCTGGCGCCCCGAGGTCTTCGGCCACGTCGTCGACGAGGCGTTCCACGGCGACGACGCCGTGCGCGACGAACGGGATTCGGCGCCCTACGTGCCGCGCTCGGTCGTCGTCGACGAGACCTATGACTGGGGTGACGATGCGTCCGGCCCCCGTGTGCCGATGGCCGACACGGTCTTCTACGAAACCCATGTGGCCGGGTTCTCGCGCCTCAACCCCGAGGTGCCCGAGCACCTGCGTGGCACCTACGCCGGTTTGGCTCACCCCGCCTCGATCGAACACCTGCGCTCGCTCGGCGTCACGTCGGTGGAGCTGCTGCCCGTGCACGCATTCACGGACGAACCGCACCTCGTGAAGCTCGGCCTGACGAACTACTGGGGCTACAACACGCTGGGCTTTCTCGCCCCGCACGCGGCGTACGCGTCAGCCACGGATCCTCAGGCCGTGAATCGTGAGTTCAAGGACATGGTCAAGGCCCTGCACGCCGCGGGTCTCGAGGTGATCCTCGACGTCGTCTACAACCACACCGCCGAGCAGGGCGGGCACGAGGGCGCCACGTTCTCACTGCGCGGCCTCGACAACCGTGCGTACTACCGCCTCGACGAGCACGGGCGCGACGTTGACGTCACCGGCTGCGGCAACAGCGTTGACGTCCGACACCCGGCCGCGATGCGGCTCGTGCTCGACTCGCTGCGCCACTGGGTGACGACCTACCACGTCGACGGCTTTCGCTTCGACCTCGCCGTGACGCTGGGTCGCGCGCCCGGTGACGACTTCGATGCCAACGCTGCGCTGCTCGTGGCGATGCGCACCGACCCCGTCCTTTCACAGGTCAAACTCGTCGCGGAGCCCTGGGACATCGGCCCGAACGGTTGGCGGACCGGCCAGTTCCCGCCCGGCTTCGGCGAGTGGAACGACCGGTTCCGCAACACGGTGCGTGACTTCTGGCTCGGGGACGTGGCGCGCGCCGGCGCCGGGCAACCCGGCCAAGGCATCGCCGATCTCGCGACGCGCCTCGCCGGATCACGCGACCTGTTCGCCGGCCCGCTACGCCGCCCGCAGGCCGGGGTCAACTACGTCACGGCACACGACGGCTTCCCGATGGCCGACCTCACGGCGTACGACTCGAAGCACAACGAGGCCAACGGCGAGCACAACCACGACGGCACGAGCGACAACCGTTCGTGGAACCACGGCGTCGAAGGGCCGAGCGACGACCCGTCGATACGGGCTGCGCGCCTGCGGACGGTGCGCAACCTGCTCGGCACTCTGTTGCTGTCGGCCGGCGTCCCGATGATGACGGCCGGCGACGAGTTCGCCCGCACCCAGGGCGGTAACAACAACGCGTACTGCCAGGACAACGAAACCAGTTGGCTCTCCTGGGATCACGACGCCGACCAGCGTCAGCTCTTGTCAACGACCCGTCATCTTACAAGCCTGCGCGAACGCTTCTCCGTCCTGCGGCACACGACGTTCTTCCCCGGCGCGAGCGATGCCAGTGACGTGGCGGACCTGCGGTGGTTCGGAGCGCACGGCCGCACGCTCACCGCGGACGAGTGGATCGACCCGAGTGTCCACACGGTGCAGGCGCACTTCGACGGGTCACGCGAGCACGAGGAGTCGCTCCTTCTGGTGCTGCACAACGGGCCGGGGGCCGAGATCACCCTGCCCGAATCGGCGGGAGTGAACGCGTGGGAGGTGCTGTGGGATTCGAGTGTGCCCGACCCCGCCCAGCTCGCACCCGAGACGATCCCAGCTGGTTCTGCCAGGCCGGTGAACGGGCCGACGATGCTGGTCCTCACTCCGACGAGCTGACCGCTCGGCCGCGGACTGGCGAGCCCTCGCGACTCGACTGAGACGAGCGCCGGGCGTCAGGTCAGCGGGTCGGCGCGCTCCGGCGCAGCCAGAGCAGACCGATGATCGGCAACAGAAGGGGCACGAACCCGTAGCCCTGGCCGAAGTGCGACCACACGGTCTTGTCGTGGAACGCGTCGGGCTGGAGCACACTCCACAGCCCGACGATCAGGACACCGGCGAGTTCGAAACCGATCGTCGCCCGGGCGAGACGCACCGACGTCCGATCACCGCGTGCCAGGGCCACTGTCGCGACGATGTAGACGATCGCCGCGAGCGCCGAGAGGAGGTAGGCGGCCGGCGCTTTCGAGAAGCTCTGGGACAACTGCATGATCGAGCGCCCCGTCGCGGCGAGCGCGAACAGGCCGTACACGGCCACGAGCATTCGTCCCGGTCCCGAGTTCACGGTTCGGGTGTTCCGGCTGGTCACGTCGCGCGCGTCCTTCGTCTCGTTCGGTGCGGGGTCGTTGTCGCTCGGGGTCACGGGTGACCGTTCCACAGCTGCAGAATGCGGCCGACCATGATGCCCAGGCCGACGGCGGCGAGCAGCAGCACCGCCGTCCCCCAGCGCGATTCCCGCTCGGCGATGGCCCAGAATCCTGCGACGGGCAGGACGATGAGCAGCCCGACGAGGTAGGCGATGAAGATTCCGGTGTTCATCCGCGGATCGGCCGAACCCGACGTCGCGATGCCGACGACGAGCTGCAGCACGAGCAGCACCTCGACCGCGATCATGAGATAGAAGATCGGGTTGTCGATGGGACGCCCGCGAACCGTCGCGACTGCGGCGAACAGCGCGAGCAGGGTGGTGGCGCCGAGGACGACGACAGTCAGGGGGACGAACACCCCGTCATCGTAGGCGGGCCTCATCTCGGCCCGCGAACCGGGCGCAAGCTCCGCGAATGCCCATGTGAGGCCGGTCTCACGCGGCTGGCCGTCTCGCCGCTACTCGCGCGAGAAGCGGTTGTCAGTGGTATTGGGTAGCGTGACGCACGTGACTGTTTCTCAGCCGGGCCGATCGCCCATGCCGAAACCGACCCCCGACACCTCTGCCGCGTCGCCCGCCTCCGCGCGAGACGACATCGACCTCGCCTCGAACCCGGCGAGCGCCGAGCCGGAAACCGGCCGGTACACCCCCGACACCGCTGAGCCCCGCCCCGCACCCGCGGCGAGCGCCCCCACGACGGCGCACGTGGAGATCGGTGGCGTGCGAGGCATCGGACGCATCCCGGTCACCGACGTCATGCCGATCGTGGACGGCGGCAACCTGCCGACCAAGTCGGTCGTCGACGAGCCCTTCACCGTGCGCGCCACCGTCTTCCGCGAGGGCCACGACGCGGTCAACGCCTCCCTCGTCATGGTCTCGCCGCACGGTGCCGAGCGCATCGTCACGATGACCTGCGTCAACCCGGGTCTCGACCTGTGGCACGGCGACGCCGAAGCCGACCACGAGGGCGTGTGGCACTTCCGCGTCGAGGGCTGGAGCGACCCGTACGGCACGTGGGAGCACGACGCCACGATCAAGGTGCCCGCCGGCATCGACGTCGAGGTGATGTTCGAGGAGGGCGCCCGCGTTCTCGACCGCTCGCTCGCCACGAACGACCACCCGGACGACGATGCCCGCGTGCTCGAGCACGCGGCCGCCACGATGCGCGACATGAGCCTGCCCAAGGACGAGCGCCTCGCCGCGGGCACGTCGCTCAGCGTCAAGGAGGTCATGGAGCGCCTGCCGCTGCGTGACTTCGTCTCTCCCAGCCCCGACTACCCGTGGCTGGTGGAGCGCAAGCTCGCCCTGACCGGCGCGTGGTACGAGTTCTTCCCGCGCTCCGAGGGCGCCTACTTCGACGAGGCCACGGGCAAGTGGGTCTCCGGAACGCTGCGTACGGCCGCCGAGCGCCTTCCGGCCGTCGCCGACATGGGCTTCGACGTCGTCTACCTCACGCCGATCCACCCGATCGGCGCGATCAACCGCAAGGGTCCGAACAACTCGCTGACGGCCGGCCCCGAGGATCCGGGTTCGCCGTACGCCATCGGCAGCAAGGACGGTGGCCACGACGCCATCGAGCCGTCGCTGGGCACCTTCGACGATCTCGACGCCTTCGTCGCCCGCGCCGAGGAGCTCGGCCTGGAGGTCGCGCTCGACATCGCGCTGCAGTGCGCGCCTGACCACCCGTGGGTCACCGAGCACCCCGAGTGGTTCACGACGCGTAGCGACGGCACGATCGCCTACGCCGAGAACCCGCCGAAGAAGTACCAGGACATCTACCCCCTGAACTTCGACAACGACCCGGCCGGCATCTACGCCGAGATGCGCCGCGTCATGCAGGTGTGGATCGACCACGGCATCAAGATCTTCCGGGTCGACAACCCGCACACAAAGCCTGTCGAGTTCTGGCAGTGGCTCATCGCCGACGTCGCGAAGAACCACCCGGACGTCATCTGGCTCGCCGAGGCGTTCACGAAGCCCGCCATGATGCACAACCTCGGGCGCATCGGCTTCCAGCAGAGCTACACGTACTACGCGTGGCGCCACCAGCCGTGGGAGATCCGCGAGTACCTCGACGAGCTCATCGGCGACACGGCGAGCTACATGCGTCCGAGCTTCTGGCCGACGACACACGACATCCTCACGCCGTACATGCAGTTCGGCGGTCCGGCAGCGTGGAAGCTGCGCGCCGCTCTCGCCGCAACGCTCGTGCCCACCTACGGCATCTACGCCGGCTACGAGCTCATGGAAAGCGTCGCCCGACCGGGTGCCCAGGAGCAGATCGACAACGAGAAGTACCAGTTCAAGAACCGCGGGTGGGACGACTACCTGCCCGGCGGGCCCAAGGAAGGGCAGTCGATCGACTGGTACTTGCGCCGGATCAACGAGATCCGCCGCGCGCACCCGGCCCTCGAACACCTGCGTAACCTGCGCTGGCACGGCGTCGACGACGAGAACTTCCTTGTCTTCTCCAAGCGCCGTGTGCTGACCGACGGCAGCGAGGACACGATCCTCGTCGTGGCCAACACCGACCCGCACGCCACGCGTGAGACCTGGGTGCACCTCGACATGGGAGCGCTCGGCCTGCGCGGCGACGAGGGCTTCGTGGCCCACGACCTCCTCAGCGATGCCACCTGGCACTGGGGCGAGCACAACTTCGTCCGGCTCGGACCGGACGCCGAAAACGTTCACATCATTCACGTGAGGCGGTTCTGAAGACATGCAGGGACTTGGACTCCACCAGCCCGGGCTCAAGCACGACCCCCAGTGGTTCCGTAAGGCCGTCTTCTACGAAGCGCTCGTGCGCGGTTTCAGCGACTCCACCGGCAACGGTTCGGGCGACTTCTCCGGCCTCATGGGCAAGCTCGACTACCTGCAGTGGCTGGGCGTCGACTGCCTGTGGCTGCCCCCGTTCTACGCCTCGCCGCTGCGCGACGGCGGCTACGACATCAGTGACTACAAGCAGGTGCTGCCCGAGTTCGGCACGCTGCCCGAGTTCCAGGAGCTCGTGGCGCAGGCCCACGCTCGCGGCATCCGCATCATCACCGACTTCGTCATGAACCACACGAGCGACCAGCACGCGTGGTTCCAGGCGAGCCGCGAGGATCCGGAAGGTCCGTACGGCGACTACTACGTGTGGTCGGACACGGACGAGAAGTACTCCGAGGCGCGCATCATCTTCGTCGACACCGAAGAGTCCAACTGGACCTTCGACTCCGTGCGCCGCCAGTTCTTCTGGCACCGCTTCTTCTCCCACCAGCCGGACCTCAACTTCGAGAACCCGGCCGTCCAGGAGGAGATGTTCGACATCGTCCGCTACTGGATGGACATGGGTATCGACGGTTTCCGTCTCGACGCCGTGCCGTACCTCTTCGAGGAGGAGGGCCACAACGGCGAGAACCACCCGAAGACGCACGAGTTCCTCGCGCGCCTTCGTCGGATGGTCGACGAGGAGTACCCCGGACGCGTGCTGCTCGCCGAGGCCAACCAGATGCCGCACGAGGTCGTCGACTACTTCGGCACCGAGGAAGACCCGGAGTGCCACATGTGCTTCCACTTCCCCGTCATGCCGCGCCTGTACTACTCGCTGCGCGAGGAGAAGGCCGCGCCGATCATCGACGTGCTCGCCGACACCCCGCCGATCCCCAAGGGCACGCAGTGGGGCACCTTCCTGCGCAACCACGACGAGTTGACCCTCGAGATGGTGACGAACGAGGAGCGTGCCGCCATGTACGGCTGGTACGCACCGGACCCGCGCATGCGCGCGAACGTCGGTATCCGCCGCCGTCTCGCTCCCCTGCTCGACAACAGCCGCGCCGAGATCGAACTCATCAACGCGCTCCTGCTGTCGCTGCCGGGCTCGCCGTGCCTGTACTACGGCGACGAGATCGGCATGGGCGACAACATCTGGCTCGACGACCGTGATGCCGTCCGCACGCCGATGCAGTGGACGCCGGACCGCAACGCGGGTTTCTCGACGGCCGACCCGGGAAAGCTGTACCTGCCCGTCATCCAGAACCTCGTGCACAACTACTCCACGGTGAACGTCGAGGCGCAGATGGCCAGCAACTCCTCGCTGCTGCACTGGACGCGCGGCATGCTCGCCGTACGCTCGCGCCACGCGGCGTTCGGTATGGGCGACTTCGTCGTCACGCCGGCCGACAACGAGGCCGTGCTCACCTACACCCGCTCGATGTCGGACGACGACGCGAAGTCCGAGGACTCGGCCAAGCACCTGCTGTGCGTCAACAACCTGTCGTCGCGCCCGCAGGGTGCTCGCATCACGGTCGGTGAGAAGTTCGCCGGCGCCGAGCTCACCGACATCTTCGGCGGTCAGGGCTTCGGCGCGGTCCGCGAGGACGGCACGCTCGAGGTCATGCTCGGTTCGCGCGGCTTCTACTGGCTCGCCATCGAGTCCGACGTGAGCGCGGACGCCGAGCTGCCCGCCGCCAAGGGCAGCGCCGAGGCCGACGCCTCCGAACTGCTCGACGTGCTCAAGGAGGACGGCTGATGGTGGCTGAGATCCACTCGAACGCTTCGATGGAGCCCGGCAAGATCGACCTCGTCGGCCCCTGGGTGGCGAAGCAGCGCTGGTTCCAGGGCAAGGGGCGCACGCCGCAGTTCCACCGGACGAGCGCCTTCCGGCTGGCCGACCCGAGCGGTCAGGTCGGCGTCGAGATCATGTTCCTGCGGGACGTCACGTCCGGCGAGAACACGACCTACCAGATCCCTGTCACCTACCGCGGCGAGCGGGTACCGGAGTTGGAGCACGCCCTCATCGGCACGTCCGAGCACTCCGTCCTCGGCACGCGGTACTTCTACGACGGCCCGCACGACCCGGTGTTCGCGGCAGCCTTGCTCGACGTCATGGTCAACGCTGGCACGGAGGAGGAGCGCAGCGACGGCGTCGTCGAGATGACCGTCAAGGGCCGCCCCAGCCCCCGCGGCGCGGGGCTGCCCCGCATGCGCAGCGCGAAGGTGCTCAGCGGCGAGCAGTCGAACACGTCGATCATCTACACGCTCGACGACGACTCGCAGCTCATCGCCAAGGTCTTCCGCGTGCTCCACGTCGGCTCCAACCCCGACATCGAGATCACGAACGCCCTCACCGCGGCGGGTAACCAGCACGTGCCGGCCCTCTACGCGTCGCTGGCCGGCTCGTACAGCGAGGGTCGCCACAGCCGCGAGCGCGTGACGGCCGACCTCGCGTTCGCGCAGGAGTTCCTGCCGAACGTGCGTGACGCATGGCGCGAGGCCCTCGAGGCCGCTCGTGACAACCGTGACTTCACCGAGGGAGCCCGCGCCCTGGGCCGCACGACGGCTGAGGTCCACCGCACCCTTGCCGAGGTTCTGCCGACGGCCGAGCCCGACGCGAACCGCATCAGCGACCTCGTCGACGAGATGCACGAGCGTGCTGCCGCGGCCTTCCACGAGGCTGAGCACCTGGCACAGCACACGACGGCCGTCTCCGCCCGCATCGAGGCGAGCCGCGGCGCGACGTGGCCGGCGTTCCAGCGCATCCACGGTGACTACCACCTCGGTCAGGTGCTCGACGTGCCCGAGCGCGGGTGGGTGCTCCTCGACTTCGAGGGCGAGCCGCTGCGTCCGCTCGGCGAACGAACGAACCCCGACGTCACCGTGCGCGACGTCGCGGGCATGCTGCGTTCCTTCGACTACGCCGGAGGAACAATCGAGAACGAGCAGCCCGGCGCCGACGGCGACCGCCGCGCCTGGGTCGACGCGACGCAGGCGGCGTTCCTCGAAGGCTACGAGCGTGAGGCCGGCGCCGCCGTCCCCCGCGACCTGCTCGATCTGTTCGTGCTCGACAAGGCGCTCTACGAGATCTCCTACGAAGCCCGCAACCGCCCGGAATGGCTCAGCATCCCCGCGAACGCCGTCGTCCGGATCCTCGAGGCCGCACCGCAGGCCTCCGAAGTGCACGCCATGAGCGCGCACCCCGTCACGCCGCTCGCCGACACCGGCAACGCAGCTGCGGGCATCGACGAAAGGAGCACCATGAACTCCGAGAACACTCCCCCTCCTGTCACGACGCGCGGTGTCCCCGCAACCGATGACGCCACCGTCGCCGAGCCGGGCAGCAAGCCCGACGCAGTGGGAACCGGGGTCGTGAGCAGCGTCGTCGGTGCAACGAAGGACCTCGCGGCCCAGGCCGGTTCGGCCCTCGGAATGGGCACCGAACGCTCTGGCGGCGAGGTGCGTCCCGCATCGGTCGACACGAACGAGTTGAACGCTGTCCTCGCCGGTGAACACCGCGACCCGCACCGCGTCCTCGGTGCTCACGTCGCCGACGGCGTCATCACGTTCCGTGTCGTGCGTCCGATGGCACGCACGGTCACCGTCGAGATGGGCGATCAGCGCATCGAGCTCACACACGAGTACGAGGGCATCTGGGTGGGCGCCACGGCGGGCGAGCACATGCCCGACTACCGCATCCTCACAACCTACGAGGACGACGCGGAGCAGCGCGGGGACGACCCGTACCGCTTCATGCCGACGCTCGGCGAGATCGACCTCCACCTCATCGGTGAGGGTCGTCACGAGGAGCTGTGGAACGTGCTCGGTGCGCACGTGCGCACCTACCCGAGTGTCATGGGTGACGTCACCGGCACGTCGTTCGCGGTCTGGGCGCCCAACGCCAAGGCCGTGCGCGTCGTCGGCGACTTCAACCACTGGGACGGTGTCGGCCACGGCATGCGCACGCTCTCCGACTCCGGTGTGTGGGAGCTCTTCGTGCCCGACGTGCACGAGGGCACCGCCTACAAGTTCGAGATCCTGTGCAGCGACGGCGTCCGTCGCGCCAAGGCCGACCCGATGGCGCGCCTCGCCGAGACGGCGCCCGCCACCGCCTCGAAGGTGACGAGTTCGCGCTACGAGTGGAACGACTCGGCCTGGATGACGAAGCGCGCGGAGACCGACCCGCACCACGGCCCGATGTCGACCTACGAGGTCCACCTCGGCTCCTGGCGTCAGGGGCAGAGCTATCGTGACCTCGCCGAACACCTGGTGAACTACGTCAAGGATCTTGGCTTCACGCACGTGGAGTTCATGCCCGTCATGGAGCACCCCTACCCGCCGAGCTGGGGCTACCACGTCACGAGCTACTACGCGCCCAACAGTCGCTTCGGCGACCCGGACGACTTCAAGTTCCTCGTCGACCGCCTCCACCAGGAGGGCATCGGGGTCATCCTCGACTGGGTGCCAGGTCACTTCGCCACCGACGAGTGGGCGCTGGCCCGCTTCGACGGCCAGGCGCTGTACGAGCACCCGGACCCGCGCAAGGGTTGGCACCCCGAGTGGGGTTCCAACATCTTCGACTACGGCCGCCCGCAGGTGCGCAACTTCCTCGTCGCGAACGCGCTGTACTGGCTCGAGGAGTTCCACGCCGACGGTCTGCGCGTCGACGGCGTCGCCTCGATGCTCTACCTCAACTACGCCCGCAAGGACGGTGAGTGGGAGCCGAACAAGTTCGGCGGCCAGGAGAACCTCGAAGCGGTGCAGTTGCTTCAGGAGACGAACGCCACGGCGTACAAGCGCACGCCGGGTGTCGTCATCGTCGCCGAGGAGTCGACGTCGTGGCCGGGCATCACCCGCTCGACCGATTCGGGCGGCCTGGGCTTCGGCCTGAAGTGGAACATGGGCTGGATGCACGACTCGCTCGACTACGTCGCGCGCGAGCCGATCTATCGCCAGCACCACCACCACGACCTCACATTCGCGCTCGTCTACGCGTTCAGCGAGCAGTTCGTCCTTCCCATCAGTCACGACGAGGTCGTGCACGGCAAGGGCAGCCTGCTGCGCAAGATGCCCGGCGACCGTTGGCAGCAGCTCGCCGGTGTGCGCGCCTACCTCGCGTACATGTGGGCGCACCCGGGCAAGCCGCTGCTCTTCATGGGCTCGGAGTTCGCCCAGGAGGCCGAGTGGGCCGACGGGCGCAGCCTCGACTGGTGGCTCCTCGACCAGCCGGCACACTACGGCGTCCACGCGATGATGAAGGATCTCAACCGGGCCTACCGTGAGCGCCCGGCGATGTGGGCTCTCGACCACTCGGGTGAGGGCTTCCGCTGGATCAACGCCGACGACGCCGACCGCAACGCCTACACGTGGCTCCGCTTCGCCGAGGCGGAGTCCGACGGCTACCGCCCCGTCGTCGCTGTGGCGGCCAACTTTGCCGGATCGCCGCACGAGAACGTGCGCGTCGGTCTGCCACACGCGGGCACCTGGAACGAGATCCTCAACACCGATGCCCAGGCGTACGGTGGTTCCGGAGTCGGAAACCTCGGTTCCGTCGTCGCGGAGGAAATTCCGTGGGACGGTCAGCCGTACTCGGCCGAGATCACCATGCCGCCGCTCGGTGTCGTGTGGTTCGAGCCGGCGACGCGCCCCGACATGACCCAGGTGCCTGCGCACACCGCTACCGAGCAGGCCGGTGGCGCCGATTCATCGTCCACCGCAACGGCACGACAGGAGAACACGATGAGTGACCAGAACGCAGCGACGAGTTCGTCCGACAGGCAGCCGTCCGAGGCCCTCATCGCGGGCGCGCCGCTCGAGGACGCCGCAGGCAACCCGGGCGCACTCGATCAGCCGCTCGACGGTTCGCGTGGCGGCGCGCAGGTCGAGGACGCTCAGGGAGCGGCCGGCGACCAGCAGGCGTGTTCGCGTACCGGCGTCCCGGCGACGCACCCCGTCGACCACGCGGACGAGGGTGGTTTCGACGTCGAGCAGACCGAGTCGAAGGCGCACGAGCGTGCCTTCACGCCGGCCGGCGAGGACGAGACGGGTGACGAGCCCGTCGAGCACCTCAAGGACATCACCGGCACGCCCAGTGGCGGCCTCGACGAGGACGTCGAGGGTGGCCGCTGGGGCCCCGACGACGAGGCTCGCGACGCCGCCGCCCAGACGCGTCAGCGCGACTGACGACCCGCTCGATCGAGCGCATGAGGCCGGCCGTACCCGCCAGGGGTGCGGCCGGCCTCATCGCGTCCGCCCCGCCTCGCTCGGGGCATCGGTTCGGGCGTTTACGTCGCCGCTCACAGAGGGCAGGATGAAGGCATGAGCAACCGCGCGGGCCAGTTGGCCGAACCTCGTGACCTGATCGACGTCCCCCACCTCGTCACGGCGTACTACACGCTGACGCCCGACCCTGAGAACGTCGACCAGCAGGTGGCGTTCGGCACGTCGGGGCACCGCGGTTCGAGCCTCAAGACCGCGTTCAACGAGGCGCACATCCTCGCGACGACGCAGGCGATCGTCGACTACCGCCGCTCGCAGGGCTTCGACGGCCCGTTGTTCCTCGGCCGCGACACCCACGCGCTGTCCGAGCCTGCGTGGGCGAGTGCGCTCGAGGTGCTCGTCGCGAACGACGTCACGGTGCTCGTCGACGACCGTGACGGCTACACGCCGACGCCCGCCGTCAGCCACGCCATCCTGCGCGCGAACAAGGGCAAGGATCTGACGAACGGATCCGGCCTGGCCGACGGCATCGTCGTCACGCCGTCACACAACCCGCCGGCCGACGGTGGCTTCAAGTACAACCCGCCGCACGGTGGGCCGGCCGACTCGGATGCCACGAAGGTCATCGCGGCACGCGCCAACGAGTACATGCGTGGTGGGCTCTCCGGTGTCAAGCGGGTGGCCTTCTCGAAGGCGTCGGAGAAGGCGCAGAAGTACGACTTCCTCGGCACGTACGTCGACGACCTGCCCAACGTCGTCGATCTGGCGGCGATCAAGAACGCCGGCGTGAGGATCGGCGCCGACCCGCTCGGCGGCGCTGCCGTCGCCTACTGGGGCGAGATCGCCGAACGCCACGGCCTCGATCTCACGGTAGTCAATCCTCTCGTGGACCCGACGTGGCGCTTCATGACGCTCGACTGGGACGAGAAGATCCGCATGGACTGCTCCTCCCCCAACGCCATGGCCTCCCTCATCGCCCAGCGCGAGAAGTACGACATCGCAACCGGCAACGATGCCGACTCCGACCGCCACGGCATCGTCACGCCCGACGCCGGCCTGATGAACCCGAACCACTACCTCGCCGTCGCGATCCAGTACCTCTACGGCGGCGCGCGCCCGCAGTGGGGCGACGGATTCATCGGGAAGACGCTCGTGAGCAGCTCGATGATCGACCGTGTGGCCGACGACCTCGGCCGCAAGCTCGTCGAGGTGCCCGTCGGCTTCAAGTGGTTCGTGCCCGGCCTGCTCGACGGCTCGGGCCCCTTCGGCGGCGAGGAGTCGGCCGGGGCGTCGCTCGTCCGCTTCGACGGCTCCGTGTGGACCACGGACAAGGACGGCATCCTGCTCGCCCTGCTCGCGTCGGAGATCAAGGCGACAACGGGCAAGTCCCCGTCGGAGCTCTACGGCGAACTGACAGCGAAGCACGGCGCCCCCGCCTACGCCCGCGTGGACGCACCCGCATCGCGTGAGGAAAAGGCAAAGCTCGGCGCACTGACGCCCGACGCCGTCGCCGCGGACACGCTCGCCGGCGAGTCGATCACGGCGAAGCTGACGGAGGCGCCGGGCAACGGTGCGAAGATCGGGGGCCTCAAGGTCGTCACCGACAGCGCCTGGTTCGCGGCGCGCCCCTCGGGCACCGAGGACGTGTACAAGATCTACGCCGAGTCGTTCAAGGGCGAGGAGCACCTCGCCCAGGTGCAGGCCGAAGCCCGCGACGTGGTGTCAGCAGCGCTCGGAAGCTGACTCTCGCGGATTCATATGTCGCACCTGGCATGACCGCACGAATGGTGGGTGTGTGGTGATCTCCTTCACCAGACCCCCACCATTCGTGCATTACAGGACCGGTCTACGAATAGTGCCGCTGTTTCTCTCCATGAAAGCGCAATTGCGCTGTTGTCAGTACAGCGCAGACATCAGCGCGGTGCGGGCCTTGTTGACGCGTGGGTCGGTCGACCCGACGACGTCGAAAAGCTCGATGAGGTGCTCGCGCACCGTGGTGCGCTCGTCGTCACGCGTGGCTTTGACGACATCGATGAGGCGCGCGAAAGCGTCCTCGACGTGCCCGCCGAGCAGGTCGAGGTCCGCGACGGTCATCTGCGCTTCGATGTCGGCCGGATTCGACGCCGCAGCCTCGCGCGCAGCGTTGAGGTCGGCACCCTGGGTGCGCTGCATGAGCTTGACCTGGCCACGCGCGAGGCGGGCCTCCTCGTCCTTGGGGTTCTGCTCGAGCGCCTGGTCGAACGCGGCGAGCGCCCCTTCGTAGTCGCCCTTCTCAATAGCGTCGTACGCCAACTGGTGAAGCGGCGGCAGTTCCGCCTCGGCTTCGTCCGCGCCCTCGTCAGTGTCGCTTGTAGGCGCAGCGTTCGGGTCGTACCCCTGCACACGCCCCGTCACGCCGTTCTGCACGGCGATCTGGACGATCTGGCCGAGAATCTCGTCAGCCATGGCGTCCTCGACGACGGGCGGAATCGGGATCGGCTGGCCCTGCACGAAGGCCGCCGCGAGGATCTGACCGGGCTGTCCCTGCTGCGCAGCCTGCTGTGACAGCTGCGCGAAGACCTGCCCGATCTCGGGGCTCTCGTCGAGATCCGCCACACCGAGGAGAACGCGTCCCTCCTGCTTGCGGACGGCGCGGGCAAGAACGTCGATCGGCTGCTGCGACGCAGGCTGCGAGCGCGCCCAGATCGCCACGATGACGGGGTGCGCAACCGACTGCTGAGCGAGGGCCTGGAAGTTGTCCGTCGTGACGTCGACGACCAGCCCGTCGTGACGGAACGTGTCGGCAGCCTGCGCATCAGGCGACGCCGCAGGCGCCTCAGCGGCGCCCGGCAGAGGCGCCGACGTAGCGCCGGAGGTGTCGCTCGTCCGAGCGGCACCCGCAGGAGCGCCCTGCGGCTTCTTCAGGGAGGAGAGGTCGACGGCACCGCGCAGTGACGCGGCGTTCAGCGGCTGATTCGTCATACCGGCATTCTTGCAGGAACACGTGGTTCGCACCTACCTCGGGCGCACCAGCGACGGAAGTCCGTTCGGTGTGCCACAGTGCCACCGTGGGCGGCTCGACTAGAACGCGGCAGGCTCTCGGTACTCGCCCCACAGCTCCTTGAGAGCCCCACAGATCTCGCCGAGGGTCGCCTCGGCGCGGGCCGCCTCGAGCATCGGCTCGATGAGGTTGGCGTCGGTCTTCGCCGCCGCCACGAGGGCGTCGAGCTTCTCCTGCACGACGGCGCCGTCGCGTCCGGCCTTGCGCTCCTTGAGTGACGCGACCTGGTCGCGCTCGACCTCGTGGCTGATGCGCAGGATCTCCAGCGGCTTGGCGTTCGTCTCCATGTGAGCGTTGACGCCGACGATGCGCTTGTCGCCCTTCTCCAGCGCCTGCTGGTAGCGGAAGGACGAATCGGCGATGTTGCCGGTGAACCACGCCTCCTCGATACCGCGCAGCAGACCACTTGTCATCGGCCCCACCTCGTGGCGAACCGCGCCGTCCTCGTCACGCGGTGCACCTGCCTCCCCGAGGTCACGGATCTGAGCGAAGATCTTCTCGGCCTCTGCCTCGATCTTGTCGGTGAGTGCCTCGACGTACCACGAGCCGCCGAGCGGGTCGGCGACGTTCGTGATGCCGGTCTCCTCCATGAGCACCTGTTGCGTACGCAGCGCGATCTCGGCCGACTCGTCCGTCGGCAGCGCCAGCGTCTCGTCGAGGGCGTTCGTGTGGAGCGAGTTCGTTCCGCCGAGCACGGCTGAAAGCGCCTCCACCGCGGTGCGGACGACGTTGTTGATCGGCTGCTGCGCCGTGAGGGAGACACCCGCCGTCTGCGTGTGGAACCGCATCCACATCGCCTTCTCGGAGGTGGCGCCGTACTCCTCCTTCATCCAGCGCGCCCAGATACGGCGTGCCGCGCGGAACTTCGCGATCTCCTCGAAGAAATCGACGTGCGCGTCGAAGAAGAAGGACAACCCGGGCGCAAAGGTGTTGACGTCGAGACCACGCGAGAGGCCGAGTTCGACGTAGCCGAAGCCGTCGGCCAGCGTGTACGCCAGCTCCTGCGCGGCCGTCGCCCCCGCCTCACGGATGTGGTACCCGGACACCGAGAGCGGCTTGTAGGCCGGCATCTTCTCGGTGGTGTACTCCATGAGGTCACCGATGAGGCGCAGGTGCGGCTCCGGAGCGAAGAGCCACTCCTTCTGCGCGATGTACTCCTTGAAGATGTCCGTCTGCAGCGTGCCGTTGAGCGTGCCAACGTCCACGCCCTGGCGCTCGGCCGCGACGACGTACATGCAGAACACCGGCACCGCGGGGCCGGAGATGGTCATCGACGTCGTGACGTCGCCGAGCGGAATGGAGTCGAAGAGGATCTCCATGTCGGCGACGGAGTCGATGGCGACACCGCAGTGGCCGACCTCGCCGAGGGAGAGTTCCTCGTCGGAGTCGCGTCCCATGAGCGTCGGCATGTCGAATGCGACGGAGAGACCGCCACCGCCGCGGCCGAGGATCATTCGGTAGCGCTCGTTGGTCTGCTTCGCGTTGCCGAAGCCGGCGAACTGACGGATCGTCCAGGGGCGCCCGCGGTACCCGGTCGAGTGCAGACCACGCGTGTACGGGTACTCACCCGGCCACCCGATCCGTGGGTCGACCTCACCGTCGGTGGGGCCGTAGACGGGGTCGACCTCCTCGCCCGAAAGGGTCGTGAAGTCGGCGTCGCGCACGAGGCCCTTGGCGACCGCGTCGTCATAGCGCTTCTGCCAGGCGCTGCGTCCGGTGCTCGGGGTGGTGGCACCGCCGTCCGCGCCGCTGCCGTGGGATGAGTCGGCATCGATGTAGGCGTTCATGGCGACCACGGTACGCGACGAGTGTGACCTACTTCACGGTAGTTGGCGCGTCATCCGCAGATCGCGGTTGCCCTCGTCGTCCTGTTCCCTCCTGACGCCGTCGATGTCGAAACCGTGGCGGCGGTAGAACGCAATGGCGCGCTCATTGCCCTCGACCACCCACAGGTAAGCGGGCCGATCCGCCAGCTCGAGCCTCATGAGTTCCTGGGCAACGCCCGTCCCCTGGTGCTCGCGGGCGAGGTTGAGCACCCAGAGCTCCGTGGGCGCGGGAGCGTCCTCGTCGCGCGCCTGCCCGACGGTGATCCATCCAGCCAGGGCACCCGTGGCGCGTTCGATCGCCCCGACGACGCGGGGTGAGTCGTCACCGCCGAGGATCTCGCGCCACTTCACGGTGGAGCGCTCGACGTCGAGGGCATCGAGAGCCGCCTGTGCCATGAGTCCCGGGTAGGTCTCGCGCCAGACGCGGATGTGCACGGCCGCGATGTCCGCAGCGTCGTCAGCCGTAAGACGGCGGATGGCGTAGCGATCAGCGACGGCGGAGTAGTCGTTCATGGCAGAACGCTAACGTTTCAGCCCCTGACGAAAGAGCTTGCATCCACTCATGCGAGGGGCGTTGCCTGGCGACATGACGAGTGATCTGCGCACGACATTGCGCGAAAGGCTGACGTCAGCCATGCGAATGCGCGACTGCGATACCACGAACGTTCCGGGTTCTACGCTGGCAGCGATCGACAATGCCGAGGCCGTACCGCTCACGAAGCGCGGAGTCTGATCGGGCGAGTTGCCCGACATCGGCGTCGGCTCGACAGAGGCCGAACGGTGTGACCTCACCTCACGCGATGTGCTCGACATCGTCCAGCACGAGATCGACGAACTCTCCCGGGCCGCAAGTCTTCTCTGCGACGGTCAGCCGGAGTCGGTCGCGCGGTTGCGGCATCAGGCCGCCATCCTCACGGTGGTTCTCGCGAAGGCGGGCCACTGACGCCCGGGAGCTTGGGGCACACCACGCGCGACGAAGTGTCACTCGCCCGTGAGTCGCTCCTCGATGCGCGCGACCTTGGCGTCGAGTTGGCCGGTGAAACCGGGCCGGATGTCAGCCTTGAGCACGAGTGAGACCCGGGGCGAAACGGCTCCGACGGCTTCGCAGGCCCGCTTCACGACGTCCATGCACTCGTCCCACTCCCCCTCGAGGGTCGTGAACATCGCGTCGGTGCGGTTCGGGATGCCCGACTCACGCACCACGCGGATGGCTGCGGCCACCGCCTCGCTGACGGAACCGTCCGGGTCGTCCGTCGCCGACGGTGCGACGGAGAAAGCGACGAGCATCATGATCTCCTCGAAGGTGATGGGAACGATGCAGTCAGGTTCGCACGTCGGCCACCCCGCGCGGCGTGCGACGAGCGTCGGTCTTGGGCCCGGCAGGATCAGCTCGCGCAGGCGTCCGGGTCGCAGGTCCCCGTCACGACGGCCTCGAGCCAGTGGTGAACGAGCGTCACGGCCCCCGCGCCCTCACCCGACGCCGCGGCGACGCGCTTCATCGACCCGGCGCGGATGTCGCCTGCGGCGAACACGCCAGGCACGCTCGTCGCGAGCGCTTCCGGGGGCAGCCCGTCACGCCAGAACTCCTGCGGCACGTCACGACCGGTGAGCACGAAACCCTTGGCGTCACGCGCCACGGTGCCGTCGAGCCAGTCGACGCACGGGTGCGCGCCGAGCAGGAGGAACAGCCCGCAGGCGGGAACCGTCAGCTCCTGGTCCTTCTCGTTGAAGCGGATCGTCATGTGCTGCAGCCGATCGGTGCCGCTCGCCCCGACGATCTCCGCATTCGTCTTGACGACGATTCGCGGGTTCGCCTCGATCTCGCGGATGAGGTAGTCAGACATCGTCTCCGCGAGCCCGTCGCGACGCACGACGATGCTGACGGAGCGCGCGAAGCGTGAGAGGTGGATGGCGGCCTGGCCCGCCGAGTTGCCGCCGCCGACGACGAGGACGTGCCCGCCCTCGCACTCGCGGGCAGCCGACGACGCCGCGCCGTAGTACACGCCGCGTCCGACGAAGCCTTCGACCTCCTCGACGCCGAGGCGACGGTAGGCCACGCCCGTCGAGATGAGAACGGCGCGGGCGCAGACCGGCCCGTCGTCGGTCTCGAGCACGTGCGGTTCGCCCCGATAGCCGGGCGTGAAACCGGTGACCTCGGTGGCCGGGTAGATGCCCGCGCCGAACCGGGTGGCCTGGAACCGCGCGCGCTGCGCGAGGCGCATGCCCGAGATGCCGCGGGGAAAGCCCAGGTAGTTGCGGATCATCGAGCTCGTGCCGGCCTGGCCGCCCACGGCGTCGGCCTCGATGACGGCTGTGCTCAGCCCCTCGCTCGCGCCGTACACCGCGGCAGCGAGGCCGGCCGGGCCCGCACCGACGATCGCAAGGTCGACGACGTGGCCCTCGCCCAACTCGTCGACGGTGGCGCCGAAGGCGCGCCCGAGCACACGGACGTCAGGGTTGGCGTGAACCTCGCGCTCGGCGATGCGCACGAGCGGATAGGCGATCTCGATGCCCTGCGAACGCGCCATCTCGAGCGTCTTGGCTGCGTGCGGAGCGTCCGGCGGCCAGACCCCCATCGGGATGCCCTGGCGGTCGAGGAAGTCGCGCAGTACCCCGACGTTGGGGTCGCCTGCGGGCGCCACGATGTTGACGAGCTCGATCTCGGGGCCACCCGCCGACCACCCCCAGTCCGAGAGCAACTCGGTGACGGCGGTGTGGAACTCCTCGTCGCGCGGGCCGCTCGGCAGCAGGAGCGCGGCCTCGATCTGGCCGCTGATCTGCGCGACGCGCTGCTCCTCCACCGCCCACGGTTCGCTGCGCAGGCGCACCATGACCCGCTTGGCCGCCGGCATGACGGCATGCAGGCACTGCAGCGTGACGAGGCCCGTCGCGTCGCCCACCTGCGTCGTCGCGGCGAACATCGCGACCGGGATGCCGCGCGCATTGAGGCCCTGCGCCATCGTCATCGATTCGCTGAGCGTCGTGGCGAGTTGCAGGTCGTAGTCGGCAGCGTAGCGGTGGGTGAATTCGTCCCGCATCTCTTCGGCGTGCTCAGCGGCCGCGATGAGCATGATGACGGGCGTACGAGGCTTCATGCTCCAAGTCTATGTATCGGCGCCGACAACCCCGGTATTCCGCGGAATCAGAGCTGATACCGGCCGGCGACGCACCTCAGAACACGCTCTGGCGACGCCTCGCCGCCATGGGCTCTCGCGCGGTTTCGGACGCGCATCGAGCCCCTCAGCCTCAACCCGCGACGGCCTGCGCCGCGGCGTAGGGGTCCAGAACCCCTCGAGCGACAGCCTCAGCGAGGTCGTCGAGCTTCACCTCGGCATTGGGGCGTTCCCAGCGCTCACGCAGTCGCCGCACCGCCAGCTCTTCGATCTCGCCCGCGGCCCGACGTCGGCGGCGCACGCTGAGCTCGTCGTGCTCGAGCATCCACGCCCGGTGTGCCTCGACGGCCGCGACGACGTCCTCGACGCCCTGCGCCTTCTCGGCCACCGTGGAGACGACCTCCGGGCGCCACTCACCGGGTTCACCCGACATGCCGAGCGAGATCATGTGCCGCAGATCGCGCACCGTCGCAGGCGCACCGTCCCGGTCGGCCTTGTTGACGACGAAGAGATCACCGACCTCCAGGACGCCGGCCTTCGCGGCCTGGATGGAATCTCCGGCACCGGGCGCGAGCAGGACGATCGTCGTGTCCGCGAGGCCCGCGATATGCACTTCCGACTGTCCGACGCCCACGGTCTCCACGAGCACGATGTCGAAGCCTGCTGCGTCGAGCACGCGCAGGGCCGCCGGAGCGGCGGCCGCGAGACCACCGAGGTGGCCGCGCGTCGCCATCGAGCGGACGAACACGCCCTCGTCACCCGAGTGGCCGACCATCCGGATTCGGTCGCCCAGCAGGGCTCCTCCGGAGAACGGCGAACTCGGGTCGACCGCAAGGACGGCCACCGTCTTGCCGTCCTTGCGGTAGGCCTCGACGAGCGCGTTCGTCGACGTCGACTTACCGACCCCGGGCGGCCCCGTGAGACCGATGATCTGCGCCTCGCCCGTGTGTGGCGCGATGGCCGCTCCGATCTCCTCGAGCTTGGGGTGTCCGTTCTCGACGCAGGTCAGCAGCCGCGCGAGCGCACGCCTGCTGCCGTCGCGCATCTGCGCGACGAGCTGGGGCACGTCGATCTCGCGCGGCACGGCTGATCAGCCTTCCGCGGCCACGCGCAGGACGAGCGCGTCACCCTGTCCGCCGCCACCGCAGAGCGCAGCGGCGCCGACCCCGCCACCACGACGCTTCAGTTCGTGGGCCAGGGTGAGAACGAGACGGGCTCCGGACATGCCGATCGGGTGGCCCATGGCAATGGCGCCGCCGTTCGGGTTGACCTTCTCCGGATCCAGGCCGAGTTCCTTGGTGGACGCGAGGCCGACGGCCGCGAACGCCTCGTTGATCTCGACGACGTCGAGGTCGGTGGGCGCAAGGCCGTCCTTCTCACAGGCGGCGGCGATGGCGCGCGCCGGCTGGCTCTGCAGCGTCGAGTCGGGCCCGGCGACGACGCCGTGAGCCCCGATCTCGGCGAGGATCTCAAGGCCCAGCTCCTCGGCCTTCGCCTTGCTCATGACGACGAGCGCTGCGGCGCCGTCGCTGATCTGCGAGGCCGAACCGGCCGTGATCGTGCCGTCCTTGCTGAACGCAGGACGCAGCTTGCCGAGGGACTCGGCCGTCGTGTCGGCCCGCACACCCTCGTCGTTCTTGAACTGCACGGGCTCGCCCTTGCGCTGCGGGATCTCGACGGAGACGACCTCGTCGTCGAAGTAGCCCTTCTCCCAGGCAGCTGCAGCCTTCTGGTGCGACGCCGCGGAGAAGGCGTCCTGCTCCTCGCGGCTGAACTGCGCATCACCGCAGTTGGCCTGCTCCGTGAGGTTGCCCATGGCCTGGTCGGTGAAGGCGTCCCACAGACCGTCGTAGGCCATGTGGTCGCGCATCGACACGTCGCCGTACTTGAAGCCTTCACGGGACTTCTCGAGAAGGTGCGGCGCCTGGGTCATCGACTCCTGACCACCGGCCACGACGACGTCGAACTCACCGGCGCGGATGAGCTGCGCGGCCAGCGCCACCGCGTCGAGACCCGAGAGGCAGACCTTGTTGATCGTCAGGGCGGGCACGCTCATCGGGATGCCGCCCTTGACCGCGGCCTGACGGGCCGGGATCTGGCCGGCGCCGGCGGTGAGCACCTGACCCATGATGACGTAGTCGACCTGATCGCCCGTGACGCCGGCCTTCTCGAGGGCCCCCTTGATGGCGATCCCGCCAAGATCGGAGCCCGAGAAACCCTTGAGCGAGCCGAGCAGGCGACCCATGGGGGTACGGGCACCCCCGACGATGACGGCGGTGGTGTCGGTCATGTCTTCCTCCACATTGAGTTAATCGTCATTAACCAAAGACGCTGTTTCCAGCAAACCATATGGTGGGGTCATGACCGGCTCTTTCACGCACCTGTTCGAGGCGATCGACCACGTCGGCATCGCAGTGGCCGACCTCGACGACGCGATCGCCTTCTATCGCGACACGTACGGCATGACGCTCGCTCACGAGGAGACCAACGAGGAGCAGGGTGTGCGTGAGGCGATGATGAGCGTCGGCCCGGCCGATGCCCCGCACACCCACATCCAGCTGCTCGCGCCGCTGTCACCGGAGTCGAACATCGCGAAGTTCCTCGACCGCTCCGGCCCCGGCATGCAGCAACTCGCCTACCGCGTCGCAGACCTTGACGCGGTGAGCGCGACGCTGCGCGAGCGCGGCATGCGGTTGCTCTACGACGCGCCGAAGATCGGCACCGGCGGCAGCCGCATCAACTTCATCCACCCCAAGGATGCCGGCGGCGTGCTCGTCGAACTCGTCGAGCCAGCGGCTGAAGGACACTGAGGCAGCCCATCGTTTCTACCCCAAGGCTCGGCGTCGTATCAAAAACGTTGGCGGATTCAACCGGTCAACGCACCATTGATGGTGTTCAGGCTATCGGTGAAGGCGTCGTGGGATGAGGCCCAGCCGAGGACCTTGCGGGGCCGTTCGTTGATGCGCGTCGCGATGGTGTCGAGGTCGGTCTGGGTGAAGGAGCGTAGGTCGGCGTTCTTCGCGAGGTACTGACGCAGCAACCGGTTCGTGTTTTCGTTCGTGCCGCGCTGCCATGGCGAACGGGCG
>NZ_JADCTK010000005.1:0-281814 GCF_015070805.1 Dermacoccus barathri
CCGAACGCCTTGGCCATCGCTGCTGGCTCGAAGGAGGAGCGGATGATCCCGAAGACCTGCGGGACCATGAACCCGCCCGCGAGTCCCTGGACTGCTCGAACGACGATGAGTGCACCTGCGCTCGGGGCCAATGCGCATGCTGCGGACGCGAGGGCGAAGGCCGCCAGCGCGGTCAGGAACACCCGGCGCCGTCCGTAGTCGTCACCGATGCGGCCACCGGTGATCAGGCCTGAGCCCAGCGCCAGCGTGTACGCGGCGAGCATCCACTGCAGTTGCGCCGGTGACGCGTGCAGATCCGCTGCGATATGCGGGGCCGCGACCGTGACGATGGTGACGTCGAGCAGGTCCATGAACGAGGCGAACAGCACGACCAGCAGCGCGAGCGAGGCCGCCCGGCCGCCGATCCGTGCATCCGCCGCGGTGTCTTGAGGAGAAGTCATGGACTGACCATGCCGCTGGTTCAGGACATCGAATGACCACAACTAGCGCCATGCTGGGGGGCATGGCTGATACCTCCGCCCGCATCTTGCGGCTGCTGTCACTGCTCGAGGCGCGCGTCGAGTGGCCTGGGGGCGAGCTCGCCGAACGGCTCGTGGTGTCGGCGCGGACCGTGCGCCGCGATATCGACACGCTGCGCGAGCTCGGCTACCCCGTCGAGTCCGTGACCGGTCCCGGCGGTGGCTACCGGCTCGGCGCCACCGGCAAGCTCCCGCCCCTGGTTCTGGACGACGACCAGGCCATCGCCATCGCGCTGGCCTTGCAGACCGCACCGGCGACCGTGACCGGAATCGACGACGCCGTCGCCAGGGCGCTGACGACCTTGCGCCAGGTCATGCCCGCGCGGCTGCGCGTCGCCAGTGAGGGCTTCGAGATCACCGCATTGCGCAACTACTGGGAGTTCTCGGCGCCACCCATAGACGTCGCCACACTGCAGGCAGTCGGGTCCACGATCCGCACGAGCTCCTGTCTGCGGTTCGACTACGCCGACCCCGACGGGCGGGCCCCTGCGCCGGGTGACGCCGACTTCCGACCGCCCCTCGACGTCGAGCCCCACCACCTCGTCGTGTGGGCCGGCCGCTGGTACCTCGTCGCCCGCGACCGCAACCACGCCACCTGGGGCACCTACCGGGTCGACCGTATCCGCCCCAAGACCCCCGCCGGCCGCCCCTTCACCCGCGCCCTCCTCGACCCCGACGACCTGAACCGGCTCGTCGTGCAGAACCCCGACCGAGGTGACACCCCCGGCCAGTGGCAGTGCGTCGGCACCGCAACGCTCGCGCTGCCCGCGAACGTCGTCGCCCGCTGGGCCCCCGGCGGGTCCGTCGTCACTCCCATCGACCGGCATTCTTGCCGCCTGACGATCGGGGGGTGGTCCTGGGCCGGAGTCGCTGGCCTCTTCATCACCTTCGACACAGACCTCACGAATGTCGAGCCGTCCCAATTATGCGACGCCTTCGCGACCATCCGACGACGCCTGGAAAACGCCCCGCCGACGGGCCTACGCCAACAATGACCAGCACACACACCCAGTCCGAAGGGCCAGGGTTGTCCGTATCCTCTCGCACGAGGACGTCGCTGGCTCGCGCATACCCGGTCGACCAACATCCCCGGTCAGTACAACTAGAAGGGTGCCAAGCTCCTCACCCCGGATGACTTCCGTGCCATCTTTGACCACACCCAGATTCCGCCTGGACCGGACCGCGCACCGCCTGCTTGTCAGCGGGGCGCGAGACTCCCAGAGGACCTCGACCGCTCGATTTTTGAGTTTAACCGGGTCGAAAACGTGAGTTTGAAACCGACTCGACAGACGCTCCCTCGAACCTCTTCACCGACGTTTCGCGATCCGACCTCGTGACTGAGGCGCCCATCACCAGATGGGTGGACGTGAGAACATCACCTGCTGACGCGAGAAAGTGTCAGCGTCCTAGCCGTTTGTCGAGGTGGGCGAGGTAAACCGGCTCGTGGCTCTTGTACTGGGAGCTTGCTCGGAAAGGGACTGCTGCACGGATAGGTGACATCGAACCTGGCTGACTCAACCGGTCGGCCTGGAAGGATGAGCACCGTGCCCAAGCCCTACCCCCGAGAGTTTCGTGACGATGTCGTGCGCGTCGCACGTGCCCGCGAAGCGGGCGTCACCCTCGCCCAGATCGCGAAAGACTTCGGCATCCAAGAAATGACCCTGAACAAGTGGATGCGCCAAGCCGACATCGATGACGGCAACCGTCCTGGTACCAGTCGCAGCGACAACACAGAGTTGCGCGAACTACGCCGCCGCATCCGGCTCCTGGAGCAAGAGAACGAAGTCCTACGCCGGGCCGTTGTCGCTCAGCACTCGTTGGACGGTGACCCCGCGCGCGGCGAACCACGCGACCGCGTTGCGCAGCACGGTCGCTGCGGTTTCCTTCTTCTCGTCCGCGTGCGCTTCGACGTAGGCGACGCGGGAGTGGTCGTCGATGACGGTGTGCAGGTAGCACGTGCCCAAACGCGGGTTGCTGGAGGTGCCGCGTGTGGCGTGGCCGGCGTTCACGGTCGCGATGCGGTTCTTGCCGCCTTGAACGCGCCCGACGTAGCGGTGGCCACCGCCGTCGGGCACGCGCCCGAGTTTCTTCACATCGACGTGGATCAGGTCGCCCGGGCGGGCGTGTTCATAGCGGCGTGGCTGTTCGCCGGTGGCGCGGTCGATGTGAGTCAGGCGGTTGAGGTGGCAGCGTGTCAGGACCGCGTGCACGGTTGAGGCGGGCAGGTCGAGTTTCGCGCCGATTTCGATGGGACCGAGGCGTTGGCGTAGCCGCGTCCTGACGATCGTGCGCACCACGTGCGGGGGTGTCTTTTTCGGTTGGTGGCGGGGGCGGCTGGAACGGTCGTACATGCCGCCGATGCCTTCGTCTTGGTAGCGGCGTGCCCATTTCGCGGCGGTTTTCCAGGACACGTCGTAGCGTTCCGCGGCGCGCGCCACGGGCCAGCCGTCATCGACGATGAGGCGAGCGATGCGCAGGCGAGAACGGACTGTGAGAGCAGCGTTCGAATGGGTAGCGTGGGCCATGAAGACCTCCCGGTGCGTGAGTGTGGAACCTAGACAGCTCCACTGCACACCGAGAGGTCTTCGCTTGTCACCCGATCAGAGCGAACTATCGCACTGACTCGACCAACGTGCCTGGGCATCACAGCTAGTGACTTCACCCAGAGTGTTCGTCTGCGTCCGCGCGGTCAGTCACTCAGTGGGATTCTGCCAAGATTCCAGGTCACGCTTCTGCTGGACGTACTCCTGCGCGTTGTCAGTCTCTTGGAGAAGACGGTCGACACCACGCAGCGCAACAGCCTTGCCCTCGTCGTCGATCTGCCCCGTGAGTCGCAACAACGTGAACGCGCGCGCCACCACCCATGTCGCCTCGTCGTCGGTGTCGAGCGGTGACGTGCCGATCTCGTTCACCGACTCCCGCCACTCCTCTTCGGAGTCATACATGTCACGCAACCGTGTGGAAGACGTCAGCTCGTCGCGGCGTTCCTCCCACTCCGCAAGGATGTCGGCAGCTTCGTCGCTTCCGAACGGCGCCCAGTCGTCAGCCGGATCGTTGTACATCGGATCGGTGAAGTGTGCTGCGAAGCGCGGGTGTGCCGGCTCCATCGCCCACTCGCCCTCGCCGCCGTTGCCATTTGCCTCGAAACCCTGAGTATTCATAGCTGAAACCTACTCGATCGCAACCTTGGCACTCCTCCATCCATCCGGAAGCTGGGAGGCGCATGAGCCACGGAAAGGTGGGCGAGGCCAGCGCGGGCATCCAACATCCGCCCGTGGGACCGTCCTGCTACGGGCCTTTCGGACTTTTCTGACTTCGATAGTTCCGGGCCGGGATCGACGAGCCAGAAGTCCTCATACGAATCGAGAGAGCTACCGTCGCGCCCACCCCCCCGAGAGAAAGAAAGAATCCGGAATGTCAAAATAGTCTTCCGCGGCCTCAAATGACGGTGCCGCCTTGAAGTAGCCCTTCTGGCGCGAGGATTCAAATATTGGACATTTATCTGTCACGGAAATTGACTGCGCCAATCCTTTTGCGATTGCGTATTCAGTGTCGTCGTAAGGTAGAGAATATAAGGAGCGGCCGCGTGAATGCTCAACCGACAGTGTATAGCGGGCCCCCTCGCTCGCAGAAATAGTCCATGTTAATTTCGCTTCACGAATCGACCGACTCTTCTTGACCGGTAGATCCAGGTAAAAGAAGTCGCTATCGACATCCTGAAGGCGCATCTCAAACTCTGCCATGTCCCCCATCGAAATATTTCTGATTCCCTCTATGATCTGAGTCAAATAAGGAGGCGCAGAGGCCCGAGAGGACAGTGTCATATCACTCAGCCGAGCCTTCATCGGACCATCCGAGTCAGACATGTCTGCCACGAGATATGCCCGCGGGGCAGTCAGGGGGGATTGAAGCTCTCTGAGCGTCCGAGTGACGTGCCCCGCGGCGATCGAGGCGGCCCAGTAGGATTTATCCGAGATTTCATCTTGGTCAGGTAAATGTCTGTCATCTACCGTCAGCGCAAGAACCTTGGGCATCAAGAGCACCCCTTACTGCTCCCAGTTTTATGACCCGGAGGGCATTTGCCGTACATTCGGTAGTATCGGTGAATTAGAGACATTTCTACCCTTCTTGCAGCATAATAGGAGTACTGAGTTCCACGTTTTTCCATCTACAGATGGTCTTTCACTTGGCTTGGCATGTATAGATTTGGTTCTGTGCGCGCTTCCAGCTAACGCCGGAAATTCCATACTTCCACGTGCGCCAATAGCCCGAATTTACGAACTGGATTTCGTAAATGAGGTGGACATGGTACTTCTGGGACTTCGCGGTCTTCTTTGGCCGCGCAACAGCATTCGTGGGTACCTTATAATCGGTCCCCCTGCCGCCGGGAACCCTGACGGCACGTGTTTGAGTGGATTGAGTGCTGGGGCGCACTGTCCCCCCTCCTCCTCTACCAGCCGCGAGGCTCGCATACTGTCCGCCGTTTCCGTTTGCAGATCCTCCTCCACCCCCTGTCCCGCCCCAGCCCAGTCCCATCTTTAGACCTGCAATATCGCTGGAATTGATCGGGTCGTTGGGGTACCCGTAGGTGGTTTCGTTGCCGCCGTAGATGGGGTCGGTGCTGGTGAAGAGGCCGCGTTGGTTGTTGTAGACGCGGGCTCCCATGAGGGTCAGGCCTGCTGTGTCGGGGGTGGTGGCGCGTTGGTGCGCGCCGAGCCACCCGTACCCGAGAACACCGCTGCTCGCATTGGTGCCGGTTGTGCCGCCGGTGGTGGGTTGGCCGTATTCGCTGTACGTGCTCCAGTCCGTGATCGACGTCGCGGGCGTGTCCGTGCCGTTCACGGCAGGGATCTCGACACTCGTCGCGGTGTTGCCGTTCGGATCGGGGAGCGCGATCTTCGCCTTACCCGTCTCGTCGAGCATCGCACCCAACATGCCGCTGACCGAGTCGGTGTACCGCTCGATCCCGCCGCCGCTGAGTTCCACCCAGGACGGGTTGTCCGAGTCATCGGTGTAGTGACGCGTCACCGTCTTCGCAGGCCCACTGCTCGACGTCAATGTCTGCGCCTTACGGCGCCCAGCAGCGTCGAGCGTGAACGTCGCGTCGGTGCCGCCCTGGCTGATCTTCTGCACCGAGTCGTCCAGGTAGTACGCGAGCGTCACATCCCCCGCACCCGGGTTCGGGGCATCCGCCTTCGGCATCAAAGTTTGGCGACCGAACGCGTCATACCTGTACGAACCCGCACCGTTCTTACCGGTCGTCGCGCGGTCAGCGTCGTCGTACGCCATCGTCACCGACGCACTTGTCACGTTTGTCGTGCCTGCGCAGTCACCACCAGTGTGGGTGGCTTCGCTACTGGCCGTGCGGTTACCGTTCGCGTCGAACGTGTACGTGCGCACCGCGCACGCCGCGTCCGCGCTGACCTTCGTGTCCGCATCGATGGCACCCGTTCCGGCGGCCTTCTCCCGATCCGTCACCTTTGTCAGGCGCGACAAGGCGTCGTAGCTGTACTCCTTGTCGTACGCCTTGCCCTGGCCGACCGTCATGTGGCTGGTGTCGCCGTCTTCGGGGATACCAGGGTCACCATCGAACGCGGCACCCGAACCGGTGTACTGACGCGTCACCCGGCCCAGTCCGTCACGCTCTTGCGTCCACGCCATCCACGTGTCCGTCGTCGGCGTACTCGCCGTCCAACTCACCGTGCCATCGTCAGCCGTCGTCGCGGTGACCGGGGTGACCTGCCCTTCATACGACAAACCCGTGACTTCACCAAGGGTGTTCGTCTGTGTCCGCGCGGTGACGAAACCTGGCAGGTCTTCCTGACTGATCTTGCCGTCGATGTCGAACGCCGCCCCATACGTCAGATCACCACCCGTGCCGGGACGAGTGACACTCATGCCAGTGACCATACCGCGACGTTCGGTCTTGCCGGCCGCGTCCGTGCCGTCGTAGGTGTACTTCGTCGTGCCCTTCGGGTCGCTCACGCTCGCGACAGCGCCGTCAGCGCCGTAGGTTGTGGTCGCGGTTTCACCGGTCTCGTTGGTGTAGGAGATCTTGCGGCCCCAGTTGTCGTAGCCGGTGGTGATGCGGTTAGCCGTTGCGTCATCACCAGCCTCGTTCGCGTCTCCGGTGTAGTCGACCAGCCCTGCCGCGTTGTAGCTGGTAAACGACGCAGGAACCGCGGTTGCGCCTGGGATTGACCCGGTGGCCTTCACCAATTTCTGACGCCCGGCGCCGTCATACGTTGTCGTCGTGGTGCGGTTCGCGCTGCCCGACGTCTCCACGACGGTGGTGGGGCTGAGCCACATGTCGTAGCCGGTGGTGCGTGAATCGGGCAGGCCCGGGCCGCTCGAGGGCGCAGCACCTGGGAACACGCGACACGGGGAGCCGGCCCATTCGGGCTTGTTCCCGCACTGCGCGTCGTCGCTGCTCGTGCCGGCGGTGTAGTACACGGTGCGACGCGTGCCCGCAGAGGCCGTGCTCGTCGCCTTCGGCTGGCGCTGCTCCATCACCCGGCCCGCGGAGTCGTAGCGCGTCGTGCGCGTCACCCCACCTGTCGTCACCGTCGTCGCTGCCCCGAGGCTCCAGCCGTCGATGTCGCCGCCACTGATCGCGGCGTACCCGTTCGTTGTCTTCGTCAGCTCACTCAACTGCGCGCCCGCGTTGTCGATGACGGACGCGGTGACCGTCGTGGCGAGGGAGTACGGCTGCCCCGTGGCCGGGTTCATCCCGGAGTTGGGCGCGCCTTGGTCGTAGTCGGTGTGCACCTTCTTCCGCGCCGTGACCAGCGCGCCGCCGACGCTCATCTGCGACGCGGGCGTCAGCACGTCCACCACCCGTGATCCCGCAGGAAGAGTCACCTCGCCGGAGGCGTCCTTGATGTCGTCGTTGTAGATCGTGCTCGTGGCGTAGAAGTCACTCGTCGACTTGACCTCAGCCGCACCCGCGCCATCCGGCGTTACGTTGAGGGCGGCCTTGATGCCCTGCGGCGTCAACGAACGGACCGGGTTGCCCTTCGCGTCATAGTCACTGGAACTGACGAGCCACTGGCCCGCACCGTACTCGGCGCCGTTGACCTCGTCGTTGTTCACATCGACGTAGGACAAGGACGCGTACGACCAGTCACCGGCGCTGATGCTGGCCGGGTCGGTGCTGCTGACCGGGTGGTCCTGGCCGAACACCGCGTACCCCGTGGCCGGGGTGGATGCTTGCCCTCGGGCGACAGCGGACACGCCTTACCCGCGCTAGCCCTGGGGATGGAACTGACATCTGCGGGCTCGAATAAAGCGGCCGCAGGGCTGGCCCTCATCGACCGGGTCAGCACCTATCTGAAGACCAGGGGCGACGTGCTCACCTCGGTGTGCGTTGACCGGGGCTACTCGATGGCCGCGCACGAGAACTGGGCGCAACACCTCATCGAGCGCGGCACCTCGCAACACCATGACCTCGGCGCCAGCGAGAAGCGGCTCGAGCCGGCTGACCGCCCCGGCATCATCTTCCTCGACGGTCACCCCTTCGTGGCCAACATGCCCAAACGACTACGCGAACTGCGCCGGCCCGGTTTGAACGCGACGAGCGAAGAGAAGGCGGAACAGGCTCGCAACTACAACGAACGCTGGGCATACGCGTTCTCCACCAACGGCCCGCCCACCCGCAACGGGGCTCAGCGCTATCGCGGGCCCGTGCATGGCAAGAAGGTGCGCTGTCCCAACCACCCCGAGTCAATGCGTTGGGATCCCAGGAAACCGTTGACCAACTGCACGCCCGGACAGCCGTGCGCCTGCGCGGCCACCCTCACCGTCAAGGCTGATGACAAACGCGCCAGGCACCGCCAGCCCGAGCTGTACGGCACCGAGAAGTGGCTGAAACGCTACGGCGCCCGCAATCTCATCGAATCGTTCAACGCGTCGTTGAAGAACCACCACATGCGTCTGCAACGCCACTCGACTCGAGTGTTCGGCCTCTCGAAGAACACCATCCTGCTCGGATTCATCCTCGCCGCAACCAACATGGCGATCCTGCTCTCCCGGTACGACTATGACCCCGCAAGGCCCGAGACACTGCCGGCACCCGGCACCCAACTCGAGCCCCTAGCACAACGAGCACCCACAGGGTCCAACGCACGCCACCCCAAATCGCCACCACCCTCCAACGGGCCACCACCGCCCATACCGGGCGAACAACCCTGGAGCGACATCAACTGAATGCGAACCACGCCAAGCTGAACCGCCAGCCATGAATGGCCCCAACCCGAAAAACTCGGGACGGGGCCATTTTCATGCCCCTATGAACACCCGACAGCGCGCTCGGGCACTTCCGCCGCGCTGAGCGCCCGACCGCAGCGGGAAACCAGCACTAAATGTCCCCTCACAACACAAAACCCGGCCCAGGATCACTCCTGAACCGGGATTCGTGAACTCGTAGCCACACAATTCGTGAACTACCCCGCGTGCGCGAGGGGGGATTTGAACCCCCACGCCCTTTCGGACACTGGCACCTGAAGCCAGCGCGTCTGCCGTTCCGCCACTCGCGCGAGTGCTCACCTATCATTCCCTACCGCCACACGGTTCGCCAAATCGGCGGGGCGCGCGTCGCCCCGGCCGCCGAGCCGGCCGCCGAGCCGGGCGTCAGACCGGCTCCTCAGCAGGCGCACAGGCACGCGCGGAGGGCAGGAATTCAGCGGTTCCCCATGGCCGACGGCTACGATCGAATCCCTGGTTCACCCGACCAGACCGGCGTGCTGCCCGCACACCACCGACGCACAGGCCGCCCACTGACGGAACCACCGCGCCGCGAGGGGAGTCGAAGGCCGTGAGGCCCACCGGCATCCACGTCGGCCACGACACAGAGAGGAGGCACCCATGGGGTTGTTCGACAAGCTCGAGAGCAAACTCGAACAAGGTGTCAACGGCGCCTTCGCCCGCGCCTTCAAGAGCGAGGTGCAGCCGGTCGAGATCGCCTCCGGCATCCGCCGCGCCATGGATGACCGCGCAGCCTCCGTCGGCCGCGGCAAGCGCCCCATCGTGCCCAACCTCTTCACGATCGAGCTCTCCCCCACCGACTACGACCGCCTCTCGGCCTGGGGTGACGAACTCGACGACGAACTCATCGCGAGCGCCCAGGAACACGCCGACGAGCAGCGCTACTCGCCCGGCGGCCCGTTCACCATCGTCCTGCAGGAATCCGAGACCCTCGAGACCGGCGTCTTCCGCCTGCGCCCCGCCACCGCGAAGGCCGCCGAAGCCCTCGCGCAGCAGCGCGCGAACGTCCGTCCCCGCAACCAACAGGACGAGCGCAACTCGCACGACTCCTCCAACCGCGGGCCCCGCCCCGGCCGCGACGCCGGCCGCCCGGCGACCGTTGCCGCCGGAACGGCCGCAGGCGCGGGCGCCGCAGCACCCGCCAGCCGTGGCTTCGGCTCTCGCATCAAGGACTACCTCACCGGCTACGCCCCCGACGACGCCGCGCAGCCGGCCCCGGGTGAGCAGCACCAGCCGCGTGAACCGCGCGAAGACATCCGCCGCGACGACCGTCAGGCACACGGCACCAACGGCGACTACGGATACGACGACCGCTCGCACGCCCCCGATCCCTTCGAGGGCAACACCAACCGTGCGCCCTCGAGCCTCGGTGGCGCCTACTCGTGGGACGCTGCCGGGTCGGACGCGCCGCGCCGTCAGGAGCACGTCGCACACGACGGCCACGACGTCGACAACGGGTACGCCGACGACGCGTATGACAACAACGACTACGGCAACGGCTTCGACGACGCCCACCCCGACAACCGCGCCACCGGCCGCGGCCTCGCGTGGGACGACGATGACGACTACGGCGACCCCACCGGTTTCTCCCCGGCCGAGGAGCCGCAGGACTCCACGGCACGTCACGTCCCCGCCGGCGGCGGCGCACGCCCGCCGCGCCCGGTCTCGCCGCGTGAGCGCCCCTGGCTCAAGATCGACGGCCAGCGTTACCCGCTGCTGGGCGCCATCACCGTCCTGGGCCGCGACGACGAGGCCGACATCATCATCGACGACCCGGGCGTCAGCCGAAGCCACAGCGAAATCCGCATCACCCACGACGGCCCCCACCTCGTGATGAGCGCGCGCGACCTCGCCTCCACCAACGGCACCTACGTCAACGGTGAACGCATCGACTCCACCCACGTCCACGACGGCGACCGGCTCACCCTGGGCCGCACGTCGATGACGATCCACCTGGGAGACCGCACGTGAACGAACTGACGCTGACGGCCATCCGCATCGGCCTCCTCGCCCTCCTGTGGTTCTTCGTGTTCGCGGTCGTCGGCGTCCTGCGCGGAGACCTCTACGGAGCGAAGACCGGTGGCGGACGCGCCTCGCGCGCCTCCTCGCGTGAGCGCGGCGCCAAGACGCCGCGCGCCGTGAAGAAGGGCCCGACGCACGTGGCCGTCATCGAGGGCGCCATGCGCGGCACGACACTGCCGCTCACCGAATCCGGCGTCCTGCTCGGGCGCAACCCCGAGTGCTCTCTCGTCCTGTCCGACGATTTCGCCTCCGGGCGTCACGCACGCATCTACCCCGAGGCCGACGGCTGGTACCTCGACGACCTCGGTTCCACCAACGGCACGTACATCGGCGCCGAACGCATCGGCGAGCACGTCCACGTCGACGCGGGAACCCGCATCCGTATCGGCCGCACCGTCCTCGAGCTGAGGAAGTGACCCCATGCCCATCGCCCTGAGATTCGCCGCTCGTTCCGACGTCGGCCTCGGCTCGAAGAAGCGCAACGAGGACTCCGGCTACGCGAGCAACACGATGCTCGTGCTCGCCGACGGCATGGGCGGCCACGCCGCCGGTGACATCGCCAGCTCCACCGTCGTCGGCCAGATCGTGCCCCTCGACGGTGACGACGTCGGCGCTGACGACGTCCTCGACCAGCTCGCGGACCGCATCCACCTCGCCAACGAGAAGCTGCGCAGCGAGATGGATGCCGACCCGACCCGCGAAGGCATGGGCACGACGCTCATCGTCCTCATGAAGGCCGGCCGCCAGCTCGCCATGGCCAACATCGGCGACAGTCGCGCCTACCAACTGCGTGACGGCAAGTTCACGCAAATCACGAAGGACCACTCCTTCGTCCAGAGTCTGCTCGACTCCGGCCGCATCACCCCCGACGAGGCCGTCCACCACCCGCAGCGCAGCCTCGTCACCCGCGTCCTCACCGGCCGCGAGAACGACGTTCCTGACCTTTCGCTGCGCGAGGCCCGCATCGGCGACCGCTTCCTCCTGTGTTCCGATGGCCTGTCGGACTACGTCGGCGGCCGCACGATCGAGGAGATCTTCACCTCCGGCAAGCCGATCGACCGCGTCGCCGACGAACTCATCGAAATCGCCCTCAAGGCCTCGACGCTCGACAACGTCACCGTCGTCGTCGGCGAGGTCGCCGACAGCGACGAGCTCGACCTCTCGAGCAAGCCGGCCGTCGTCGGCGCCGCCGTTGCACACGGCGTCACCGAGGCCGTGCCGGTGCGCGACCAGACGCCCGCCGAGAAGGCCCGCGCTCTCTCGCGCGAAGTTTCCGACGACGAGGACGAGGAGACCGAGGAGCACAGCGGCGCCCAGCTCGCGGAGGACGGCCCCCGCCGTCGCGGCCGGTTCTACGCCGCCATCGCCGCACTGGTCGTCCTCGCGGCCCTCGCCGTCGCCGCGATCTGGGGCTGGACGTGGTCGCAGAGCCAGTACTTCGTCAAGGATTCCGGCGGACGAGTCACCATCCACCAGGGCGTCGACGGCGGCTTCGGCCCGCTCGAGCTCAGCCATGTGGAGGAGAAGACGGACATCCCGACGGCCGACCTGCCCGAGTTCTGGCGCACCAAGGTCAAGGCCGGCCTCGAGGCCTCCAGCGACTCGGAAGCCGCGGCCACCGTCGAACGCCTCCGGGCGGAGATGGTGAAGTGCCTCGCCGCCTCACCGAACGGAAGCGAGTGCAAGCAGTGAGTCTCGGCCTCACCCGCACCACCTCCGGCACGAAACGCGGCACCGAGCTCTTCCTCCTCGGCTTCGCGGTCGTCGTCGTGCTGTTCGCCTACGCCAGCGTCGGCCTCGCCATCGACGGCACGCTGCCGGCGGACATCATGACGCTCGGCATCGGTCTCGGGGTTCTCGCGCTCGTGTTCCACCTCGTCGTGCGCATCGTCGCGAGCTACGCCGACCCCGTCCTCCTGCCGACGGCGACGCTGCTCAACGGCCTCGGCCTCGTCATGATCCACCGCATCGACGTCGCCCGCGGCCGCGACATCATGGAGGGCGCCGCGCTGCGTCAGCTCATGTGGTCGACGATCGCCGTTGGCGCCGCCATCACGCTGCTGTTCCTCATCCGCGATCACCGCAAGCTGCGACGCTACACGTTCACGTTCGCCGCAGCCGGTCTCGCGCTGCTCATGATGCCGATGCTCCCGTTCATCGGTATGAACATCAACGGCAACCGCATCTGGATCCACATCGGCCCGCTCAGCTTCCAGCCGAGCGAGGTCGCCAAGATCCTCCTGACGATCTTCTTCGCCAGCTACCTCGTGCAGACGCGTGACGCGCTCTCCCTCGTCGGCAAGCGCTTCCTCGGCTTCCCCCTGCCGCGTGCCCGCGACATGGGCCCCATCATGCTCGCCTGGCTCATGTCCCTGGCCGTCCTCGTCTTCGAGAAGGACCTCGGCACCTCGCTGCTGTTCTTCGGCCTCTTCGTCGCGATGCTCTACGTCGCCACCGAGCGGCGCAGCTGGGTGGCCATCGGCCTCATCCTGTTCTTCACCGGCTGCTACGTGGCCTACCTGCTCTTCGCGAACTTCCAGAACCGCGTCGCGCTGTGGCTCGACCCCTTCACGCCCGGCCAGTCGGACCAGGTCGCGCGCTCCCTCATGGGCCTCGCGTTCGGCGGCATCACCGGCACCGGCCTGGGCCGCGGTTACCCGACCTTCAACTACTCCGAAGCGAACTCCGACTTCATCATGTCGAGCTTCGGTGAGGAGATCGGTCTCGCCGGCATCATGGCGATGATCGTGCTGTTCGCCATCATCGTCGAGCGCGGCCTGCGCATCGGCATCGCCTGCCGCGACGGCTTCGGCAAGCTGCTCGCCACCGGCCTCGCGTTCTCCGTGTGCCTCCAGTGCTTCGTCGTCCTCGGCGGCATCACCCGCGTCATCCCCCTCACCGGTCTGACGACACCGTTCCTCTCCGCCGGTGGTAGCTCGCTCCTCGCGAACTGGGCCATCATCGCCCTGCTGCTGCGCATCTCCGACCAGGCCCGGCGCCCGAGCGTCGCCGAGACCGACCCGACCCGTGGAAGCGACGACACCCAGGTGGTGAAGGTTCGATGAACACGCCCATCCGACGTCTCGGCTTCGTCGTCGCAGCCCTGTTCTGCTCCGTCCTGCTCGCCGCGAGCTACATCCAGGTGCTGCAGGCCAAGTCGCTCAACAACCGCCCGGGCAACACGCGCATCATCAACGCCGGGTACAAGATCGAGCGCGGCTCGATCCTCGTCGACGGCAAGGCCATCGCCACGAGCCGCAAGTCGAACGACAAGTACGTCTACGAGCGTCAGTACACAAACGGCAGCCTCTACGCCCCCGTCACCGGCTACAGCTCACTCGTCTACGGCAACGGCGGCGGCCTCGAAGGTGCAGAGAACGAAGTGCTCACCGGCACGAGCGACTCGCTGTTCTACCGCCGTCTCGTCGACGTCGTCACCGGTAAGCCCAAGCAGGGCGCCAACCTCGAGCTGACGATCAACCCCAAGATCCAGCGGGCCGCCGCGCAGGCCCTCGGCAACCGCCGCGGCGCCGTCGTGGCGCTCGACCCGAAGACGGGCGCCGTGCTCGCCATGGTGACCTCGCCCTCCTACGACCCGAACAACCTCGCCTCGCATGACACCGAGGCCGTGACGAAAACGTGGACGCAGATGAACGCGGCCGCGAACCAGCCCATGGTCAACCGCACCATCGGCGGCACTCTCTACCCGCCGGGTTCGACCTTCAAGCTCGTCACCTCGGCCGCCGCGCTCGAATCCGGCAACTACTCGAACTCCTCGACGTTGCCCGGCCCGGCCACCCTGCGTCTGCCCCAGACGACGCACTCCCTGCCGAACGACGACGGGCGCGCGTGCGGCCCCAACGACGAGACGTCGCTCCTGCACGCCCTCGAGGTCAGCTGCAACACCGCCTACGCCCAGCTCGGCATGGACCTGGGCCAGGACAAGCTCGCCTCCCAGGCCAAGAAGTTCGGTTTCGGTGACGTCATGCGCGTGCCGATGCGGGTCACGCCCAGCACGTTCCCGACCCAGCTCAACGAGCCCCAGACGGCGATGTCGGCCATCGGCCAGTACGACGTGCGTGTCACGCCGCTGCAGATCGCGATGATCTCCGCCACCATCGCCAACGGAGGCAACCAGATGCAGCCGTACCTCGTGAAGAACGTCGTCGACTCCGACCTCGACGTCATCAAGTCGACCGACCCGAAGGTGCGCGCCAAGCCGATCTCCGGGCAGACCGCCGACTCCCTCACCGAGATGATGGAAGCCGTCGTCAACAACGGCACCGGTAAGCAGGCCGCCGTCCCCGGCGTCCAGGTCGCAGGCAAGACGGGTACCGCGCAGGGCGACACGAAGAACGCCGCCGACCTGTGGTTCACCGGTTTCGCGCCCGCCAACGACCCGAAGATCGCCCTCGCCATCGTCCTCGAGAACGGCGGAGACCAGGGCGTCGAAGCCCTGGCCGGCTCCGTCGCCGCACCCGCTGCACGCCAGATCTTCGAGGCGGCCGTGCGATGACGGAGACGGCAGCCGCGAGCGCCGCGACGAACCACCCACCGGCGAACCACGCACGAACGACCCGACGACCGACCACCCCGACGAGATCTCAGGAGGAGACCGCATGAGCACGGCACCACGCATTCTCGGCGGGCGGTACGAGGTCGGTGAGCTCATCGGTCGCGGTGGCATGGCCGAGGTTCACGCCGGCCACGACACCCGTCTCGGACGCTCCGTCGCCATCAAGATCCTGCGCTCCGACCTCGCGCGCGACCCCTCCTTCCTCCAGCGCTTCCGCCGCGAGGCGCAGTCGTCGGCCGGGCTCAACCACGCCAACATCGTGGCCGTGTACGACTCGGGTGAAGACACCTTCGTCGAGGCCGGCGGCGGCACCGTCGACATCCCCTACATCGTCATGGAGTACGTCGACGGCCAGACGCTGCGCGAGATCCTCAACGACGAGAAGAAGCTCAGCTCGGACGAGGCCTGCCGTGTGACGATGGGCATCCTGTCGGCCCTCGAGTACAGCCACTCCAAGGGCATCGTCCACCGCGACATCAAGCCCGGAAACGTCATGGTGACGCGCGGCGGCAACGTCAAGGTCATGGACTTCGGTATCGCGCGAGCCCTCGCCGACGTCGGCGCGACGATGACGTCGGCCCAGGCCGTCGTCGGTACCGCCCGCTACCTCTCCCCCGAGCAGGCCCAAGGCGAGAGCGTCGACCCGCGCACCGACCTGTACTCCGCCGGTTGTGTGCTCTTCGAGCTGCTCACCGGGCGTGCGCCCTTCGTCGGCGAGCCGGTCAGCCTCGTCTACCAGCACATCGGTGAGCAGCCGCAGCCGCCGTCGCTGTACGAGCACTCGGTGTCACCCGAGCTCGACGCCGTCGTCCTGCACTCGCTCGAGAAGAAGCGGGACGCTCGCTACCAGAGCGCCGGCGAGTTCCGTTCGGACGTGCTCGCGGCTCGCTCCGGCCAGGAGATCTCCGCGGCCGCCCTCGCGAGTACCCAGGCCGCAGGCGACAGCACGGAGGTCGTCAACTACACGCGCCGAGGCGCAGCTCTCGCGGCCGCCGACCACACGGCGGAACTCGACGAGCGTCACGAGCCGAAGCGTTCGCGCGGCGGTCTGTGGGCTCTCGCCGTCATCGCGGCCCTCGCCGCCATCCTCGGCATCGGTTATCTCTTCATGAATCCGAGCGGCGCCACCGACCAGGTCACGGTGACGAAGGTCGAAGGCATGACCTACGACCAGGCCTTCTCGACTCTGTCGCAGGACTTCACGGTCGAGCGCAAGGAGACGGCCTCCGACCAGAGCGAAGGCACCGTCGTCGGGCAGGACCCGCCGGGCGGCACCAAGGCCGACCGCAACTCCACCGTCACACTCACCGTCTCGACGGGGCCGGACTCCGTGAAGGTGCCCGACGTCGTGGGCGACTCGGTCGAGACAGCGCGCCAGACCCTCATCTCCGCAGGTATCGACGCCGACCGCATCAAGGTCTCCTCGGAGAAGAAGGACGACAGCGGCGTCGACTCGGGCAAGGTTGCCGAGACCAACCCCAAGGCCGGTTCGACGCTCGGTGCGAGCAACGAGATCACGCTCTACCCGAGCAGCGGCAAGGTCACCGTGCCCGACCTCGTCGGCAAGACCCAGGACGAGGCGACGCAGGCGCTCTACAAGGCGCACCTGTCGATCAGCGTGACCTACGAGCGCACGGGCGACGAGACCAAGCAGGGCAAGGTCATCTCCGTGCCCGATCAGGGCAAGAAGGTGGACAACGGCACGGCCGTGGTCGTCGTGGTCGGCCAGAAGCCCGAGGCCACCGTCACGGCGACGCCCTCACCGACGTCGACACCGTCCTCCTCGTCGTCGAGCTCCAGCTCCTCGAGCAGTTCCACCTCCTCGAGCACCAAGCCGAGTTCGCCGAGTTCGCCGAGTGACACGACCGAGCTCACGCCGTCGAACACGGCGAGCCCGCCGAACGAGGACGACTAGTCACGAAGACCTCGAAGGGCCACCCCGATTCGGCCGGGGTGGTCCTTCGACGTCGGTGTCGCGTTGCCGGGCGACGGCGGGTCAGCTCGCGCGCACGAGCGGCGCCATGTCGTGACTCGCCTCGACGGCCGTCGTGGAGCCGCACATCCGCAGCCAGTTGGCGAGCATGCGGTGACCACTGACCGTCATGACGCTCTCGGGGTGGAACTGCACGCCGTGCAACGGCAGGTCCCGGTGATGGGCCGCCATGATGATTCCGGTGTCAGTGCGACCGTTGACGACGAGTTCGTCGGTGACGGTGGCCGGGTCGATCGTCAGCGAGTGGTAGCGCGTGGCGGTGAACGGGTCGGAGAGACCCTCGAGCACGCCCGTGCCGTCGTGGAAGACCTCGGACGTCTTGCCGTGCAGCAACTCCGGCGCACGCCCCACCGTCGCGCCCGTGACGACGCCTAGGGCCTGGTGGCCGAGGCACACCCCGAGCATCGGCTGGTTGCGCTCGCCGCACGCCTCGATCATCTTCATGCTGACGCCGGCGTCCTCCGGGGTGCCGGGACCGGGCGAGACGAGCACGCCGTCGAAATCGGCGCCGTCGGCCGCGCTGATCGCGTCGTTGCGCACGACGGTCGTCTCGGCGCCCAACTGCTGGAGGTAGCCGACGATCGTGAAGACGAAGCTGTCGTAGTTGTCGACGACGAGAATGCGCGGCGAGTCGGTCATGCCCACCAGTCTAGGTGCGCCCATCTCGCACGGCCCAGCGCCGCCGTCAGCGCTGGGCCCGGGCGTACTTCAGGGAAAGCGAGCCGGTGAACGCGGGGAAGGACGCGTTCTGCTCAGTCTTGACGTCGTAGCCCAGCCCGACGAGGTCGACGTACTGCTTGTAGATCTTCACCGCTTCGTCGTCGTCGAGGGCTGCCTTGAGCTTCACAGGGTCGCCGATGGCCTTGATCGTGAACGGTGGGCTGTAGACACGACCCTGAAGGATGAGGGTGTTGCCGACGCAGCGCACCGCGCTGGTCGAGACGACGCGCTGATCCATGAGCATCATGCCGCGAGCGCCGGCGCGCCACAGGGCGTTGACGACGGCCTGCACGTCCTGCTGGTGGACGACGAGCCAGTCGGGTGTGCCGTCTTCGGGCAGCTGGTCGACGCTCTTCTTGCTGTCGTCGAGGGTGACGGTGATCGCCTGCCCCGTCAGCGGCGCGAGACCGGCCGGGTCCTCCTCCTTCGACGCCTGAGCGTTGATCTTGGACGCCTGGGCGGCCGGTCCGTCCTTCTTCGCGGCGGCGCTCTGCGCCTGTTCGACCTGACGGCGCAGGCTGGCGACGGACTGCTGCTTCTGCTTGACGCGTCGGTCGGCTCCGGCGACGACGTCGCTGAGCTGTGTGTTGCCCGAGCGCAGATCGGTGCCGTGGGCCGCACGCGAACTGACGGCGAACATGAGGCCGGCCACGAGCGTCACGATCGGGACGGCGACCTGCCAGGGCTTCACGCGGCGGCGCGAGGGCATCCGGACACCCTCGTTCTGCTCGACGCCGGGCGTTTCGTTCGGTGCGTCATGCGGCGCGTCGGTCGCGGGAGTGCTGGGCGAATCGGCCACGCGGACGCCTCCTTCATGCTGCGTACCGGCGAGTGAGTCAACTAGGCTCTCACCCTAGTTGACTCACCTCCAGAACGCCTGACACGGAAGGGGTACCCCGTGGCCCGTAAGAACTCCGACGCCGCTGCGCGCGCCGCCTCCGGAGGCGGCCTCAACCCCAGGTGGTGGGTGCCGACCGCTCTCGGCCTCATGCTCCTCGGCCTCGTGTGGGTCATGACGTACTACATCAGTTCTGGCGCGTATCCGATCCCCAACGTCGATGCGATCAACATCGTCATCGGCTTCGCCTTCATCATGGTGGGATTCATCATGATGACGCGCTGGAAGTAGCGCTCCTTCGACTTCGTCGGATGCCCTCGGCCCTATTGGGTCGAGGGCATCCGACGTTGTGGGATGTTTTCCCCAGAGTTATCCACAGCCTGTGTGTAATTACACGGCTGTCGTTTTCCACAACTGTGGACAAACTTGGGGACAACGCGTGGACGGCCCGGGGACAAGCATCCAGATCAGTGGAAAACCGGTGGCCCACCGGTGGAAAAGGGCAGGTCAGCTGGGGACAACTCATGTGACTCACCGGGCTCGGCCCCACGACACGCCGCTCATTCCGCGGGTTTCTCCACACCCATGCCTGTGGAAACTGTGGAAAACCCTGGTTTCGGACGACGTTGACGGGGTCTTCCACAGCTGGGGACGACGCTTGCTCGGTTTGTCTTGCCCCATCTAGAGCTGAGGCGAGAGATGTGGATAGGTTGTCATCGACGTTGCGGCGAACTGCGAGCGTTCACCACGCCATGGAACCGTCCTGATGACGAACTGCCCTCTGGACGGCGGCGGCATCGCGGCTCACACTCAGGTCAGAGGTATGTGAAGCGGACGTCGGTGGCCACGCTGGGCCTGGCTGCCGTGGTGACGGGCTGGACCTACGCGACGCCCGGCGAGTCGCCCGGGCCGTTCAAGCTCTACACGCACTGCGGTGTGCGCGAACTCAACAGCAACGGCACCTGGTACGTCCGCGAGGGCGGCCCCCTCGCGAGCGAGGCCGGGACGCCGAAGGGGTGGGAGGACCCCTATCAGCGCGGCTGGGTCGTCATCGACGGCAACCGTGCCACGTTCCGGGACAGCTCGGGCCGCAAGGAGACCTTCGTCGAGCGTCCAGGAGCCACGAAACCCCTCGCCGTCTGTTCTTGTCCGAGTTCGGCACGATGCATCACTCTGCCCACATCTTGCACCTGACTTAGACAGCACAAGAGGGCTTCATCGAACACTCGACGAAGCCCTCTTGGCGTGACGTCCTGGTGTCAGCGCACGATCTGGATCCAGCTGAGGTCGGCCATCGCGAAACTGACGTAGGCAGCTGCGAACAGTAGCGCGGCAAGACCACCGAGCAGACCGAGCTGGATCGCCGTCGAGCGGCGGCGAACGGCGTACAACAGGCCGGCCGCGATGCCTCCGACGATCGCGCCACCGAGGTGTGCCTGCCACGCCACGTTGCTCATCGTGAAGCCCAGCACGACGTTGATGGCGATGAGGGTGAGCATCGGGCCGATCTCGCGCCCCAGGTGCCGGTTGAGCACGATGACGGCGACGAACAGGCCAAACACACCACCGGACGCACCGACGAGCGGAGTCGCCCATCCCGACGCGTAGAGGTCGCCACCCCGAACGGGCGCCGAAGTCAGCAGTTGATAGCCGACCGACCCACCGAGCACCGCCACGAGGTAGAGGGCCGCGAAGCGGAGACGGCCCAACATCGGCTCGAGGTACTGCCCCATGAAGTACAGCGCCATCATGTTGAACAGCAGATGGATGACGTTGCTGCGGTCGTGCGCGAAGCCGCTCGTGATGTAGCGCCACGGCTCGTCCTGGGCTGCCAGGGCGATGAAAGCGACGTTGCCGAAGAAGCTCCAGCTCATCAGCTCGCCCACCCAGACGGCCACGCAGATGCCGATGATGCCGAAGGTCACGAGCGGGCGTCCGGGCGCGGCGGGCATGCCTAGCTCCGACCGCTGCGTCGGCATCGGGTTCGCCTTGCGCTCGGCAGCGACGCAGTCGACGCACTGGAACCCGACCGAGGCCGGCACCTGGCACTGCGTGCACGCCGGACGTCCGCAGCGCTGGCAGCGCGTGTAGGCCGCGACCTCCGGGTGCCTCGGACACACCGGGATCCCTTGCTCGTCGTACGAACCGTTGTCCAGCGGAACGCTCATCGTTCTCGTCTCTGCCCTTCTCATGCGTGTGGCCCCGTCGTCATGACAACGACGGGGCCACACGATTGTCTCCCGCACCCTCACACCGTTCGGAGCGAGGGCACGGATGCGATCACTCGGAGATGGTGACGCTCTCGATGACGACCGGCTCGACCGGCTTGTCCTGGCCGCCCGTGCGGACGGCGGCGATCTCGTCGACGACCTTCTTGGACTCGTCGTCGGCCACCTCGCCGAAGATCGTGTGCTTGCCCTGCAGCCAGCTCGTGTCGGCAACCGTGATGAAGAACTGCGAGCCGTTCGTGCCCTTGCCCATGCGCTTACCGGCGTTGGCCATGGCGAGCATGTAGGGCGAGTTGAAGTTCAGCTCGGGCGAGATCTCGTCGTCGAACGTGTAGCCGGGACCACCGATGCCGATGCCCTGCGGGCAGCCGCCCTGGATCATGAAGCCCGGGATGATGCGGTGGAACGTGAGGCCGTCGTAGAACGGCTGCGGGTTGGTGCGGCCGGCGTCGTCCTTGTACTCCTTCGTGCCCTTGGCGAGGCCGACGAAGTTCTCGACGGTCTTCGGAGCCTGGGTCGGGAAGAGGTTGATGTTGATGTCACCGTGGTTGGTGTGCAGTGTCGCGATCATGACACCCAGTGTTCCACGTGAAACGCACACGGGCACGGCGGCCTCGCGGGTGTTCACACTCGGCGGAAGCCCGGGCGTCACGAGGCAGGCGTCTCCGTCCCTTGAGGTGGGCCCGGCCGACATCCCCACCGTCCGACCTGCCGAACCGGTTGGTAAGCGGGCAGCGAACAAGGCAGGATGAGAGGCAGAAGAGTATCCACCCGCAGGAGAGGAACAGCCGTGCTGTGGAAATCCGAACCCACCAAGACCGAGAAGGCCAAGGAGGCTGCGCTCACCGCGGTCGACCTGGCTTCGACGAAGGCCGCTGAGGCCAAGGCGAAGACCGAGAAGGACATCGTCCCCACCCTCGCAGAGAAGGCCGAGGAGGCCCGCGACTTCATCATGGAGAAGGCAGAGGAAGCCCGCGAAGCCGCTGCGCCGCACCTCGAGAAGGTTGCCGACGCCACTGCCGACCAGCGTGAGGCTGCCGCCGACAAGGTGAGCGTGGCCAAGGCCGTCGCCGCCGCGAAGATCGCCGACGTCGCCGAGTCCGCTGCCGACGCGCGTGACGAGGCCGAGAAGAAGGGCCGCAAGACTGCGAAGAAGGCCGACAAGAAGTCGTCCAAGTTCGCGAAGCAGGCCGACAAGCGCGCCGAGAAGACAAAGAAGAAGGCCGACAAGAAGGCTGCCGCTCTGGCGGGCTTCCTCGGTGCCAAGGCATCGCGCGCGGAAAAGAAGGCGACGAAGAAGTTCGGCGTCGACACGCGCCAGGACGTCGCCTACAAGGCTGCTGCCCTGAAGGGCCAGGCCCAGCAGGTCGCCGAGGACAAGGGCCTCACGGCCGACAACGCTCGCGACTTCTACAAGGACGAGCTGCTCCCGCACCTCAAGGAGATCCTCGCGACGGCCGCTGCCGCCGGCACCGCCGCCTCGCACAACGTCGTGGGTCAGCTTCCCGACGGTGCGCAGGAGCAGGTCGCGCGCTACGCCCCGGCTCTCGCACCCAAGAAGAAGAAGGGTGGCTTCCTCATCGTTGTCGGTGCGGCCGCCCTCGCCGGTGCCGGTTACCTCGTGTACGCCGACCAGCAGAAGAAGAAGGCCAAGAACGCCCAGCTCTCCGAGGCTGCCATCGCAGACAGCAAGGCTGACCGTTCGGATGAGATGACGATCAACAACCCCGTCACCGACTTCAACAAGGCCGACGACACCACGATGGTGCGCCCCGCGGGCGACGGCACGGCCGAGCCGGCAGGTGGCCCGGGCACCGCTGCCACGTGGACCGAGGCCGAGGAGTCGGGCCACATGTCCACCGAGGCACTCGAAGGTGAGACGCGGAGCTCGCGTCGCGCCGCCCGCGGCGACATCTGACATCAGTCGCTCCGCTCGAGGGGTCGCTTCCTGCTGGAGGCGGCCCCTCGTCATGTGCCTGCTCCTGACGCGTCGTGTGAGCGCCTTCCCCGACGCCTGGGCCCGGCTTCGGCGCTATGTCGCACCAAAGGGTCGATCACTGCCTCTTGATCTTGATAGGCAAATGAGTAGATTCCGGTAGCCAAGGGAATCGGCGCGTCCCATCGGAGTAGCCCTGTTCGACGTCGTCGTCAGCGGAACGTCGCCTCGCGCCCACAGCGTGGGCAGGCACGCGCGGATTCGGTGACGCCGGCCGTACAGTCCGTCCATGGCGCACTTCCTCAGCTTCGTCGTGTTCGCAACGGCCATTGCGGTGGCACCGGGCCCGGACACGTTCCTCACGCTGCGCAACACCGTCATCGGAGGCCGCGCGCGAGGGCTGTGGACGACGCTCGGCATCGGGGTCGCCGGTGCCACCCAGGGCGTCCTCGCCGCGGCGGGGCTGGGCGCGATCATCGCCCGTTCGGAACCGGTGTTCCAGACGATCCGCTGGCTCGGTGTCGCCTACCTCATTTATCTCGCCATCATGGCGCTGCGCGCAGCCGTCAAAGCCCACGGTGACGGCTGGGCCATGACGCCGGAAGCAACACCGCGCAGCCCGCGCCGCTCGTTCCGTCAGGGGTTCCTGTGCAACATCACGAACCCGAAGGTGCTCGCGTTCAACCTCGCGGTGCTGCCGCAGTTCGCCGGCCCCGGCACCGGGATGCTCACGCTCCTCGCCTACGCCCTCACCCTGACGATCGTCGGCACGATCGTGCTGCTCGCCGTCGTGGGGCTGGCGACGCGTGCCCGCGATGCACTGGCACGTCCGCTCGTCAACCGCGGTGTCGAGGGCGGTACGGGCGTCGTCATGCTTGGTTTCGCGGGGGCTCTGGCCGCGGAGGGCTGACCTCGCGCCCGTTCGGCCGCCAGATTCGTGGTCGGTGGGCGTCCCAGGCAGGGTGCGGATAGGTTGAAGGCATGGCAACCAAGCGCATCACCTACGTGCTCATCGACGGCGAGAACATCGACGCGACGCTGGGCACGTCCATCCTCGGACGACGACCGCACCCGGACGAGCGGCCGCGCTGGGATCGTCTGCTGCGCTTCGCGGAGCAGGAGTGGCGTCAGGACGCCAAGGGCCTGTTCTTCCTCGCCGCGAACGGCCCCGAGTTGCCGATGTCGTTCATCCAGGCGCTGACGGCCCTGGGTTACCAGCCGATTCCGCTCTCCGGTGCGTCCGACGAGAAGGTCGTCGACATGGCCATCCAGAAGACGCTGGACGCGCTGCGCACCTACCAGGCCGACGTCATGCTCGTCAGCCACGACGGAGACTTCCTGCCGCAGGTGGAGCCGCTGCTCGGAGGCTCGCGCAAGGTGGGACTCATCGGCTTCAAGGAGTTCCGCAACTCGGGCTTCGCTCCCCTCGAGGCGCAGGGCATGGAGTTCTTCGACCTCGAGCACGACGTCAAGGCGTTCAACGCGACGCTGCCGCGGCTGCGCATCATCCCGATCGACGAGTTCGACCCGATCGCCTACCTCTGAGTGCTGGCCCGCCTCCGCGCAGGGAAAGCAGACTTCGCCAGAGAAGGGCCTCGTGGGAGCGTCACCGCGCCCACGAGGCCCTTCTTCGTTACGGTCGCCGCGCCAATTGCTCCCGTGATGCGACGAAGGCCCTCACCTGTGCGGTGAGGGCCTTCGTCGTTCGGTGGAGGTAAGGGGACTCGAACCCCTAACCCCCTGCTTGCAAAGCAGGTGCGCTACCAATTGCGCCATACCCCCGAGGGGTGACGGTCAGTTCTTGCCCGGTGCGGTGTTCTCCGGCTGATCCGTCGCTTTCGCCCACAGCTCCTTGCCCAGTTGTTGCTTCTGGTACTCACTGTTCGCGTAGATGGCTGCCGCCGCGGCGGCGGCTGCGAGAAGAACCTTGTACATCGGGAACTCCGAAGCGAACTCGAGGGGCAGTGGTGGTGGGCCTAACTGGACTTGAACCAGTGACCTCTGTCTTATCAGGACAGCGCTCTAACCGACTGAGCTATAGGCCCCTGCACCGCTTCCGCGCCTGCTCGTTCACCGAGCGGCACGAGCGTTGAGATTACCCTACGCCGCGCGCGCCCCGCAAATCCGAGGGGCACCGGCGACGCAGGGGCCGTCGCGCAGACGAGCCCCACCCGGATCTGGGGAACTTCTGCCGATCTGACGGCGATATATCGCGGCCAGATCCACACATCTGCACCGGCCCGAACCGAGGATGCCCACAGACGCCCGAAGGCCCCCACCACGAGTGTGGTGAGGGCTTTCGAAACAGCTCCCGCGGGCCTGAAAACCCAGCAGCAGACCAACCGGACCAGCGCAGACCTTACGAGACCACGCTGGAAGCCGACCGCCCCCGAAGGCCTGTCGCACCGAGGCTGGGCAGCGAGCTTGCGAGCTGCCCAGCCCGGAAGACGGGCCGAGGGAGCTCACTCGTCGCTGAGGGTCAACTGCACGCCGCCGACGAGGGAGGCGCAGATGTTGTAGAGGAACGCGGTGAGGGTGGCGATGGCCGTCATGAGGATGATGTTGAGCACGCCGATGACGATGCTGAACGAGATGGCGCGTCCGAATCCGACGTAGTCGAGGATGTCGAACTGCGATCCCTGACGGTCGAGGGTGCGCAGCATGTCGTTGGCGGCGCTGAAGGTGCCCATGCCGGCGAGGACGGTCCACAGCGTCGCGACGAGCACGACGGACGCGATGGCGACGGCCACGGACAGCAGGAAGGCGATCTTCAGAACCGACCAGGTGTCGACGCGCGACAGGGTGAGGCGCACGCGACGAGGCGTGGTGCGCCGCGGTGCCGGACGCCCCGCGCCGCCCTTCGGCGCTCCCGCGGCCGAGCGGCCGGCTGGTGACGCGACGCGCTGCTGCGGCGGGCGTCCCTGGCGTGGTGCCGCTGCGGTCGCCTCAGCGCCCGGCAGTTTGGTGCGCGGTTCTCGCGAGTTACTCACTCACTGTCTCCCGACTCGTCGTTCTCGGCGGTAACGGCGTCCTCCGAGGGGTTTGTCACCTCTGCGTCATCAGCCGTATTCGCATCCGAACCTACCTGCTCGTCGGCAATTTCCTCGGCTTCCTTCTCGGCGTTGCGCGCAACCGCGACGATGGAGTCGCCCTTGCCCGGGGTGGCGAACTGGACGCCCTGGGTGTTGCGCCCGGTCTCGCGCACCTCGCTGACGGCGCTGCGCACGATCTTGCCCTTCTCCATGACGACCATGACCTCGTCACGGTTCTCGACGACGAGCGCGCCGACGAGGTCGCCGCCTCGTTCGGAGATCGTGGCGACCTTGACGCCGAGCGTCGCGCGGCCCTTCGTCGGGTACTCCTCGACGGGGGTGCGCTTCGCGAGGCCGTTCTCGAAGACGACGAAGACGTAGAGCTTCTCGGCGGCGCCGCGCTCCACCTCGTTCGAACCCTCGGGCACGACGCTGAGCGACAGCAGTTCGTCGCCGTCGCGGAACTTCATGCCGGTGACACCGGACGTGGAGCGGCCCATCGGGCGCAGCGAGTCGTCCGTGGCGGCGAAGCGCACGGCCTGACCCTTGCGCGAGACGAGCAGGACGTCGTCGCTCGCCTCGGCGAGCTTGGCGCCGACGAGTTCGTCACCGTCACGCAGGTTGACGGCGATGAGGCCGCCGGAGCGCGGCGAGTCGTACTCGGACAGGCGCGTCTTCTTCACGAGGCCGTTGCGGGTGGCGAGCAGCAGGTACTCGTGGTCGGAGTACGTGCGCAAGCGCAGCACCTGGGCGATCTGCTCGCCCGGCTGGAACGCGAGCAGGTTCGCGACGTGCTGGCCCTTGCTCTCGCGCGAGCCCTCGGGCAGTTCGTAGCCCTTGGTGCGGTAGACGCGGCCGGCGTTCGTGAAGAACAGCAGCCAGTCGTGCGTCGACGTGGTGAAGAAGTGGCCGACCACGTCGTCGCCGCGCAGCGTCGCGCCGCGCACGCCCTTGCCGCCGCGACGCTGGCTGCGGTACTCGCTCACCTTCGTGCGCTTGACGTAGCCGCCGCGCGTGATGGTGACGACCACGTCCTCCTCGGGGATGAGGTCTTCCATGTTCATGTCGCCGTCGAACGGCACGATCTGGCTGCGACGGTCGTCGCCGTACTTGTCGACGATCTCGGCGAGCTCGTCGGAGACGAGCTGACGCTGACGCTCCGGCTTGGCCAGGATGTCCTTGTAGTCGTCGATCTGCGCCTGGATCTCGTCGTGCTGCTCGATGATCTTCCGACGCTCGAGGGCCGCGAGGCGGCGCAGCTGCATGTCGAGAATGGCGTTGGCCTGGATCTCGTCGACGTCGAGCAGGTCGATGAGGCCGGCGCGGGCCTCCTCGACCGTGGGGCTACGACGGATGAGGGCGATGACCTCGTCGAGCGCGTCGAGCGCCTTGAGGTAACCGCGCAGGATGTGGATGCGCTTCTCGGCCTCGTCGAGGCGGTACTGCGTGCGTCGCTGGATGACGTCGATCTGGTGCTCGACCCAGTATCGGATGAACGCGCTGACCGGCAGCGTGCGGGGCACACCGTCGACGAGTGCGAGCATGTTCGCGCCGAAGTTCTGCTGAAGCTGCGTGTGCTTGTAGAGGTTGTTGAGCACGACCTTCGCCACGGCGTCACGCTTGAGCACGATGACGAGGCGCTGGCCGGTACGACCCGACGTCTCGTCGCGGATGTCCGCGATGCCCGCCATCTTGCCGTCCTTGACGAGCATGGCGATCTTCTCGGCGAGGGCGTCGGGGTTGACCTGGTAGGGCAGCTCCGTGACGACGAGGCACTGACGGCCCTGAATCTCCTCGACATTGACGACGGCGCGCATCGTGATGCTACCGCGGCCCGTGCGGTAGGCGTCCTCGATGCCCTTCTTGCCCATGATGAGGGCGCCCGTCGGGAAGTCGGGGCCTGGGATGCGGCGCAGGCACTCCTCGAGCAGCGCCTCACGGCTCGCCTCGGGGTTGGCGAGCAGCCACTGGGCGGCGTCGGCGACCTCGCGCAGGTTGTGCGGCGGGATCTGGGTGGCCATACCGACGGCGATGCCGGCGCTGCCGTTGACGAGCAGGTTCGGGAAACGGCTCGGCAGCACGGTGGGCTGCATCGTCTTGCCGTCGTAGTTCGGCTCGAAGTCGACGGTGTTCTCGTGGATGTCGCGCACGAGTTCCAACGCGAGCGGCGCCATGCGGCACTCGGTGTATCGCGGGGCGGCGGCGCCGTCGTTACCCGGCGAACCGAAGTTGCCCTGGCCGTCGACGAGCGGGTAACGCATCGACCACGGCTGAACGAGGCGCACCATGGCGTCGTAGATGGCCGAGTCACCGTGCGGGTGGTACTGACCCATGACGTCACCGACGACGCGGCTGCACTTGTTGTAGCCACGGTCGGGGCGGTAGCCACCGTCGTACATCGCGTAGACGATGCGGCGGTGCACGGGCTTGAGGCCGTCACGCACGTCCGGAAGCGCACGGGAGACGATGACGCTCATCGCGTACTCGATGTAGCTGCGCTGCATCTCGGCGTTGAGGTCGATGGGGTCGACGCGGTGGGCGACCGGGGCCTCGACGGCGGCGCGAGCCTCCGGAGTGTTCGGCACCTTCGGCGTCTCGACGTCACCGGGCGTGCCGGCGGTGGCCGCTGCGGCGTCGCTCACGGGCGCGTCGGGGTCTCCGGCGGGCACCTCGGGGAGGTCGGCCGCGTCGTCACCCGGCAGGTTCGTGTCGTCAGACATAGTTTCTTTCCTTCTACGAAGGGAAATTCATTGAGTTCTTAGGTGGTGTTCCACGTGAAACGAAGGACGGGAACGTCCGACCGTTCCACGTGAAACACGATGTTCAGTTGGCAAGGATCGCAACCCAGCGCGCACCTCGCGTCAGATCCGACCCCGGACGGCGACGCCCCCTACGGGAGCCGACCGTCCACGACGTCGCGCCGCCGATCAAGCGCGGGAAGCAGGGGATGCGACGAAGGAGCAGACCCTGAAGCCCGCGCGCTGAGAAGGCGCGACAGAGGTTAGATATCCAGGAAGCGGACGTCCTTGGCATTGCGCTGGATGAAGCTGCGGCGCGACTCGACGTCCTCACCCATGAGCACGGCGAAGATCTCGTCGGCTGCCGCGGCGTCCTCGAGGGTGACCTGCAAGAGCGTGCGCGCCTCCGGGTCCATCGTGGTCTCCCACAGCTCCTGGTAGTTCATCTCCCCGAGACCCTTGTAGCGCTGGACGCCGTTGTCCTTCGGCAGACGACGGCCCTTCGACTGACCTTCGGCGATCATCGCGTCGCGCTCGCGGTCGGTGAACGCGAACTCGTGCTCGTGGTTGCTCCACTTGAGGCGGTAGAGCGGCGGCTGCGCGAGGTAGACGTAGCCGGCCTCGATGAGCGGGCGCATGAAGCGGAAGAGCAGCGTCAGCAGCAGCGTGCGGATGTGCATGCCGTCGACGTCGGCGTCGGCCATGAGCACGATCTTGTGGTAGCGCGCCTTGTCGATGTCGAAGTCCTCGCCGATGCCGGTACCGAAACCGGAGATGAGGGCCTGGACCTCCTGGTTGGCGAGCACCTTGTCGATGCGGGCCTTCTCGACGTTGAGGATCTTGCCTCGGATGGGCAGGATCGCCTGGTTGAACGGGTTACGACCCTGCACGGCGGAGCCGCCTGCGGAGTCACCCTCGACGATGAAGACCTCGGACAGGCTCGGGTCCTTGCTCTGGCAGTCCTTGAGCTTGCCCGGCAGACCGCCGCCCTCGAGCAGGCCCTTACGGCGTGCGGTCTCACGTGCCTTGCGGGCCGCCATGCGCGCCGAAGCGGCGGCAATCGCCTTGTTGACGATGGCCTTGCCCTCGCGCGGGTGCATCTGCAGCCAGTGGTCGAACTCGTCGCGCACTGCGGCCTGGACGAAGCCCTTGATCTCGGAGTTGCCGAGCTTCGTCTTCGTCTGGCCCTCGAACTGCGGCTCGGCCAACTTGACGGAGATGACGGCGGTGAGGCCCTCGCGGATGTCGTCACCCGTGAGGTTGTCGTCCTTTTCCTTGAGCAGCTTCTCGCGGCGGGCGAAGTCGTTGACGAGCTTCGTCATCGCGGCTCGGAAGCCCTCTTCGTGCGTGCCGCCCTCGTGCGTGTTGATCGTGTTGGCGTAGGTGTGGACCGACTCGTTGTACGCCGTCGTCCACTGCATCGCCACCTCGACGGAGAGGTAACGCTCGGTGTCCTCGGCCTCGAACGCGATGATGTCCTCGTTGACGACCTCGGCGCGCTTGCTCGAGTTGAGGTGCTTGACGTAGTCGAGCAGACCGTCGTCGTAGCGGTACGTGACCGACTTGCCCTTCTTCGCCTTCTCGGCTGCGGCGTCGGCCGTCGCCGCGTCGCCGCCCTCGGCTGCTGCGTCAGCGGCGGCCTCGTCGGCCGCGCCCTCGTCGAGCACCTCCGCACGCTCGTCGGTGAGCGCGATGGTGAGGCCCTTGTTGAGGAACGCCATCTGCTGGAAGCGAGCGCGCACCGTCTCGAAGTCGTACGTCGTCGTCTCGAAGATCTCGGGGCTGGCCCAGAACGTGATCGTCGTACCGGTCTCGTCGGTGGCCTCCTCCTCGCGCAGGGGGCCGAGCGGCACGCCGCCCTCGAACTCCATGCGGTAGACGTGGCCCTTCTGGCGCACCTCGACCTCGAGGCGCGTGGAGAGCGCGTTGACGACGGAACTACCGACGCCGTGCAGACCACCGGAGACCTTGTAGCCGCCGCCGCCGAACTTTCCGCCGGCGTGCAACTGCGTGAGGACGAGCTCGACGGTCGACATGTCGTACTGCTCGTTGCGGCCGGTCGGGATGCCTCGACCGTTGTCGCTGACGCGTACACCGTTGTCCGGCAGGATCGTCACGTCGACGCGGTCGGCGTGGCCGGCGAGGGCCTCGTCGACAGAGTTGTCGACGATCTCCCACACGAGGTGGTGCAGGCCGCGTTCACCGGTCGAGCCGATGTACATACCGGGGCGCTTGCGAACCGCCTCGAGGCCCTCGAGGACCTGAATGGCGCTGGCGTCGTACTCGGTGTCGATCTGCGAGCGCACGTGTGCCTCGGGCGGGAGCACCTGCTGTGCTTCGCCGCCGGGGATCGGCTCGTTCGTCGCGTCGTCGTGCGTGGGCTGGTCGGCCACTGTGCTCCTTCACCGTGCGGTGCCTGCCACGGTGGTGCGGACGCGACACGGGGTCGAACGTCACAGATCGGCGTACGAAGGCCGAGAGAGGGTGGCAGGTCCTGATCGTGTCCATTCTACCGGGTCAGTGGACGCAGAACTGCCCCGAAACATGCCCACACGGGCATTTTCCGCGATTTTCTCTCGCCCGGCGTGCCGGGGATCGTCCCTGGGGCCACCGAAGGCGCTCGGGGCCGTCTGCGACGTTTGCGCGTCGGAGCTGAAGAGGATCAGCCGGCGCCTTCCTGAACCCAGATGTCAACGTCGGGATCGCTCGCCCGGAAGCAGTTGACGAGCCCACCCCGGCGCGAGCAGGTGAGGTCGATGTACCCGTCGGAACCGGCGACGTTCTCCTTGCGATAGGCGCTGTAGACCTTCAACGGGAAGGAGGATGTGTCGGGCGTTCGCGCCACCTGGCTCAACGCTGCGTCACGCACGGTGACGAGGAAGGGGCAACTCGAATAGTGCCCCTGCCCCTGGCGCACCTGAACGGCGGTGTTGGTCTGCTGACTCGTACGGTCGCCACACAGGTTCCACGTCGAGGCCGGGAACGGCGTCAGACCCGTTCGCGTGGGAGCCGGGGTGCTGGTCGAAGCCTCGGCCACGGAGCTTCGGCTCTCAATCTGCGCTGGGGACGACGGCGCAGGCGCCGCGGTTCGGGAGTCGCCACCGGTCTCGCTCGTCGTCGACGACGGTGCCGAGGACGAACTGCTCGAGGAACTCGAGGAGGAGGAACTCGACGTCGACCGCGCGTCGCTCGAGGTAGCGGGGTCGGAGGGCGGCGGGGATGCATCCTTCTGTCCGCGCGTCAGGGCGAGCGCCCCCAGTGCCAGCGCGAGGACGAGCACGGATGTGAGCGCGACGGCGATGACAAGGCCACGTGAGGGCGATCGCCGCTCCGGCGTCTCGGCCTCTGGCTCGTTCCAGAACGCCGGGGTCTTCGGTTCCGTGTCGTGCTGGGGGCCCGACGCGCGCGTCTCCTCGTCGTGGGTCATGGCCCGACCGAGTCCTTCACCCACGCCCTCACAGCAGTGCCACCCGTGCAGAGGCTGAGGTGATCGGAGCGTTCACAGGTGAGCGGCACGTACGCGCGCTTCGCGACGCTGTAGGGGTTGATCGTGAACGAGGTAGCGCCCGAATCCTGGGCGAGGTGCGCCAGCACGTTGCTCCGGATCTCCACGACGTAAGCGCAGCTCGTGTTCGACTCGCGTGCAATGCGGATGTCGGGAACGGTGATGGGGTCGCCCTGGCCGCACGTCGTCACGCTGTCGTCGGGGAAGGTGGCCTCGGCAGCGCTCGGCTCGCTGGGCGTGGAGGACGGTGCCGAGGCAACGGTCGAGGACTGGGTGCTCGCCGGCGTCTCGTCGCCCCCGGATATGAAGAAGGTGACGACGGCGAAGCCGACGATCGCGGCAGCGACGAGCAACACCGGTACGAGCCACTGCTTCGGCCCGCGAGGGGGTTCTCCGTGGTACTGCTGCGACGCGCCCCCGCTGTCGGCCATCGTCCGGTCGGCCGTGACCCACGACGTCGGTGCTTCGTGTGGCTTCGGCGACTGCGGGTAGCCCCGCGTCTCGTCCTCGTACATGGTGATCGTCTTCCCCTCTCCGCCGTCAGTCTAGGTGGAGGAGGAGACGCCGGTTGCCACAATTCAGCCGACGCTGTCGCTCACCCAGAGACGAACGTTGGAACCACCGGTGCATTCGGAGAGGTGGTCGGCGCGGGTGCAGTGCAACGTCACGACCTTGCGCAACGAGGAGCTGTACGGACTGACCGTGTAGGTCGTGGCACCCGGATTCTCCGCGAGGTGCGCGTTGACCTTGGTCACGACGTCGGCGACGTAGGAGCAGGTGGAGTTCGTGCCGCGGGCGAGACGAACGCTGGACGTGGGTACGGCCTCGCCCGAGCCACACGTCGCCACGGTACCGGCAGGAAAGGATGCCTTGGTCGCCGCGGAGGACGAGGGCGTCGTCGACGAGGACGTCGGCGCCTCGGACGTCGATGGAGCGGCTGTCCCGGTCTGCGGCTGCGTCCTGGACGACGGTGTGTCGGAGGGAGCCGTGGCCGCCGACGGCTGAGCGACGGGTGGCCGGCTGCCCGATCCCCGGGTGATGAACCACGCCGTGGCGAACGCGAGGCTGGCGAGCACGATGACGAGCGCCGGCGCCAACCAGTCGGGTCGGCGTGAGGTGCGGTAGGGCACCGGTTCGCTGGCCTGACCCCACAGGTCGGCCACACCGGGCTCGGTTTCGCCGCCCGGGTCGTAGCCACTGCCGCGTGACGGGGGTCGCTCGACGCCCCGATTCCACTCCTCGAAACCGTTCGGCTCGTTCATTCGTCACCTCTCGTTCCGTCCTCATGTTCCACGTGAAACGTGAGGTGAAGCGATCGCGCCCCCTATGGCGCCGGACATACCACGCTAGCGGTGGACTGCGTTGTGTTGGAAATGTCAGCCGTAGGTGTCCCGCGGACCACGCCCGGCGACACGTCGGGGACCTCGCACCCAACTGGGGGCAGAGGGACCGACGATCTTGAGCTCCGCCACCACGCCGTCACCGACGCCCTGCTCGATCGACCGGATGATCGTCGACGCAAGCAAGGTCAGCTGGGTCGCCCACGCCGTCGACTCCGCCCGTACCGTGAGAATGCCGTTCTCGAAGCTGACGGGAGAGGCGTGGTCCGCGACACCCGGTCCGACGAGATCGGCCCACCGTGACATCACGGTGCCCGCGGCGACATCGACATTCCATCCGCGGTCCTCGAGCAGTCGCTTCATGTTGTTGCCGAGCAGCAGCGGGTCGCGACCGTTGCGTCCGCCTCGTCCCTTGCGCGCGTCGTGTGTGTCCGTGGCGCGTGGGCTTCGACGCATGGGTCGAGACCCCGGACGGAACCCGCGTTCGGCGGCACCCCGTTGAGCGCGAGCCAACGCCGCTCGGGCTGCCGTCAGGGGGTCGTCCTCGACAGCAGACGTCGCGGGTGCCTCCACCGAACTCTCGTCGAGTGCCGCGTGCGTCGACCGGGCGTCCGTGGACTCGTCCCCGCGGCTGTCGCCGTCGCCGTCAGTCATGATCGGCGCCGCCGTCATCGGACGTTACGTCGGTCGACCCCGAGATGGTGCCGGATTCGGTGAGCGGGGCAGCATCCGTCTGCTCGGCGGAGACCGACCCCTTCGTCACGTAGTACGTGCGCCCGCTGAGTGCGTCGGGGACGTCCTCGGCCACCGCGGCGGTGATGAGCACCTGCTCGGCGTCGGCCACCATGGCGGCCAGGCGCTCGCGTCGTCCTGCGTCGAGCTCGGCGAAGACGTCGTCGAGCACGAGGACCGGGTCGGTCTTGAGGTCGTTGCGCAGGAGGTGGAAGGCCGCAAGGCGCAGGGCGAGGGCGAACGACCACGACTCGCCGTGGCTGGCGTAGCCCTTCGCGGGCAGGTGACCGAGTGTCAGCGTGACGTCGTCGCGGTGCGGCCCGACGAGGGTCACTCCTCGGTCGATCTCGCGCGGACGCATCTCCTCGAACGCTTGGTGGAAGGCCTTCTCCAGTTCTTCGCGCTCGGGCACCTCGCCGCCGGCGATCCGACGAGCGACGGCCTCCGGCAACGACGAGACGTACGTGAGCCGAGCCTCCGAGCGGCCCGCGCTCACCTCGTCGTACGACGACGCCACGTGCGGTGCCAGATCGCGCAGTAGACGGAGGCGCGCATAGACGAGAGAGGCGCCCACCGCGGCAAGGTGGGTGTTCCACTCGACGAGCGTGTCGAGAGTCGTTTCACGTGAAACGGCCTCTTCGGGGGTCAGCGTGCCGCCCCTGCTTCCCTTGCGCAGAACGGGCTGAGCCGAACGGAGGAGGGCGTTGCGCTGCTTGAGGATCTTGTCGTAGTCGGAGCGCGCCCCGGCCCACCGCGGCTGGCGAGCGACGAGCAGCTCGTCGAGGAAGCGGCGACGTTCTCCGGGGTCTCCCTTGACGAGGGCCAGGTCCTCCGGGGCGAAGAGCACGGTACGCAGCGTGCCGAGGATGTCACGGGGGCGCGTGGCAGCAGATCGCCCTACGCGTGCCCGGTTAGCTCGGCCGGGCACGATTTCCAGTTCGAGCACTGTTTCACGTGAATCACGGACGACGGCCGCACGGACGAAGGCGCGTTCTGCGCCGAACCGGACGAGGGGAGCGTCGTTCGAGACACGGTGCGACCCCAGGGACGCGAGGTAGCCGGCGGCTTCGACGAGATTCGTCTTGCCCTGGCCGTTGAGCCCCACGAATGTGGTGACTCCTTCGGTGAGATCGACTTCCGCTTCGCTGTAGGAGCGGAAGTCACGCAGCGACAAGTGACGCAGCCTCACGTCGAACTCGTGTGCCCTGGGGGTCGAAAGAGGAAGACTCAGTGCTCGCTCTTGGCGGCACCCGGACGCGACGCGCCGTCGTCCTGCTTGGGCTGGGCCGCGGGCGAGACCTCGGCCTGTCCCTCCTTGGCGACGCGGTAGGGCTCCTGGCCGAACTGCATGACCTCGTGACCGCCGAACTGTCCGCGCAGCGCGGCGACGGCCTGCATCTGCGGGCTGTTCTCCTGGCGCGACGTGAAGCGGGAGAAGAGAGCGGCGGCGAGCACCGGCATCGGCACGGCGTTCGCGATGGCCTCCTCGAGCGTCCACCGACCCTCACCGGAATCGGTCGAGTACTCGGAGATTCCCTCGAGGTGCGGCGTCTCCTCGAGCGCCTTGACCATGAGATCGAGCAGCCAGGACCGCACGACCGTGCCGCGCGTCCAGGCCTTGAAGCAACCGTGGACGTCGGTGACGATGTCCTTCGCCTCGAGCAGTTCCCAGCCCTCGGCGTACGCGTGCATGAGGCCGTACTCGATGCCGTTGTGCACCATCTTGGCGTAGTGACCGGCGCCCACCTTGCCCGCGTGGACGAAGCCCTCTTCGCGAGGTCCTTCGGGGCGCAGCGCGTCAAAGACGGGCATCATGCGCTCGACGTCCTCCTCGGCGCCACCACACATGAGGCCGTAGCCGTTCTCCTTGCCCCACACGCCACCGGAGACGCCGCAGTCCATGAAGTGCACGCCGGTCTCGGCGAACTGCTCTGCGTGCCCCAGGTCATCGGACCACTTGCTGTTGCCGCCGTCGATGACGAGGTCACCCTCGGCGAGCAGGTTCTGCAGCTCGGACATGACCGAGCCCGTGATCTTGCCGGCCGGCACCATGACCCAGATGTTGCGGGGAGCCTCGAGCTTCTCGACCAGTTCCGCGAGATCGGCGACGTCGCTGATCTCGCGGTTGGTGTCGAAACCGATGACGTCGATGCCGGCGGCCTTCATGCGGTCACGCATGTTGCCGCCCATCTTGCCGAGGCCGATGAGTCCGAGCTGCATGGTCTAGCTCCTTGCTGAGGAAGTCTGGTTGCCGCACCCGAAGGCGCGGCGTTCGGTGCTCACGCTACGCCGCCGTCGCGGGAACGACCACATGCCGTCCGACACCGCCGGACGAGGCTGGTCAGTTGGCGAAGCGCACCGGCATGATGAGGTAGCGGTAGCTGTCGTCGGCCTCGCCGTCGAGCTCATCCTGACCGGACAGCACGGCCGGACGCGTCGGCTGGGTGAAGCCCAGGCGCACGTACTTCGTGCCGACGACCCCGAGGCCGTCGAGGAGGAACTGGGGGCTGAAGGCGATCTCGAGTTCCGGCCCTTCGATGCGGGCTTCGAAGGTCTCCGAGGCCTGGGCGTCCTCGCCGGTACCGGCCTCGATGCGGACGGCGTCGTCACAGAAGCGCAGACGTACGGGCATGTTGCGCTCGGCGACGAGCGAGACACGCTTGGCAGCCTCGACGAGCATCGCCGTCTCGACGACCGCCGTCGTGTCGACGCTCGTGGGGAACAGGCTCGTCACCTTGGGGTAGTCGCCGTCGAGCAGGCGCGTCGTCATGCGGCGCTGGCCGGCCTCGAAACCGGCGAGGCCGGAGCCGGTCGACGCGCCGCTGAGCGACAGCGAGACGCTGCCCGCCGCACCGAGCGCCTTGGCCAGGGAGTCGAGCGTGCGAGCCGGGACGAGGGCCGCGTACTCCGCGTTCTCGTCACCGCCGTTCCACAGCACCTCACGCATGGCGAGGCGGTAGCGGTCGGTGGCCAGCAGGGTGAGCTTGTTGCCCTGAACCTCGATGCGCACACCCGTGAGGATCGGCAGGGTGTCGCCGCGGTCCGCGGCCACGCTGACCTGCGCGACGGCCTGGGTGAAGACGTCACCGCCGATGACGCCGGTGGGCTCGGGGTTCTCCGGCAGCGTCGGGTACTCGCCCGTCGGCATGCTCTGGAGGCTGAACTTGGCCGAACCGCAGGTGACCTGGACCTTGGAGCCCTCGCTCACGAGCTCGATCGGCTTGTGCGGCAGGCTCTTGCTGATGTCGGCGAGCAGGCGGCCGAGCACGAGCACGGTGCCGGGCTCCTCGACGTCGGCGTCGACGGTGACCTTGGCCGAGACCTCGTAGTCGAACGCGGAGAGTGTCAGGCCGTCCTCGGTGGCTTCGAGCAGGACACCCGCGAGCACCGGAACCGGCGGGCGCTGCGAGAGACCTCGAACGGCCCACGCCACAGCTTCGGCCAACACATCACGTTCAACCCGGAGCTTCACGTCCACCGTCCTCGTCACTTCGTGGTTCGCCTACGTCGTGGGGAAGCGAGCGCAGGAGCACAGGTATTCGCGGTGAGCTTAACGCAGGTGGAGCTGACGCCCCAAGCGTCGAGGAGCTGTCCTAGGCGGTCGCCGCGGTTGGCCTGGGTGTGGATTCGTGGGGCGCTTGATCGCGATGGAGAAAGAGTTGGTCGTCGTCATAGGGGGTGTGGATTCTGGGGACAACCACATCTGTGCCGGGAATCCCGCGGTTTCCGGTTGTGGGCAGCGTGGGGATGGTCGTTGGGGACGACACAGTGGGGGTGTGGACGGATTTTTCGCGTCCCCAGACGCCGACGGCGCTCAAGGGGTGTTATCCCCTGATTTCGACCGTTGTCCACGGAGTTATCCCCAGATTCTGTGGAAAAGCGTGTGACGAAGGAGTCCTGCTCATGTGGGGCAGGTGAATCACAGTGGTGTTGTCCACAAATCCACAAGGATGTCCCCAGGGGGAGTTTCGCGGAATTGTCGGGGCTGCTCCGGCTGTGATGGGACGTCCGAGCGGTCGTTGCACACAGCGTCCCCAGGGTTGTCCCCAGAACCTGTGGACAACCCCGACTATCGGCCCCAAGCTCAAGACCGACGGGACGAGCCGGGGACAGTGCGTCGCACGCTCTGACTGAGCGCGTTGACGGGGCGGGTCGAGACGAGGTGCCACAGCCACATCGCGGCCCCGAGCATGACGAGACCGAGCGCCGTGACCGCCATCGTCCAGGCGCTCTCGGCCGCGAAAGGAGCCACGAGACCTGCCACGAGAGCGCTTGTCACGAGGTTGACGAAGGTGCCCGCCGACGCCGCGCTTCCGCGGGCGTGGGGGAACTGGTCAAGCATGGCAATTTGCAGGGTGGGCAGGGACAGCCCGATCCCATAGGCGATGAGAGCGGGAGCCACGATGGCCCACGGCAGGACGTCGCCGACCGGCGTCACCGAGACAATGGCGCCCGCTGAGGCCGCGAGGAGGGCGAAGCCCAGGCCGTAGGTGATCTGACGGTCGCTCGTCACCCGTCCGGCGAGCCGTCCACTCGTCCAGGATCCGGTGATCATGCAAGCCACCATCGGGACGAAGAACACCCAGAAGTCTGATTCGCCGAGACCGAGCAGTCCGATGAGGAACAACGGTGCGGCGGAGATGTAGAGGAACTGGCCCGCAAAGGAGAACGCGGCTGCGAAGGCCACGCGCATGAAGCGGCCGCTCCGCATTGCGGCGAGCAGCCCAGACACGAGTGAGCCCACGCGCAGCGGCGTCCGGTGCCCGGCGGGGGGGCTTTCCGGCAGAGAAAGAGCAACCGAGACGGCCATGATGATGCCGAAGGCGACGAGGAACCAGAAGATCGTGCGCCAGGAGCCCACCTGGAGGAGGAGCCCGGACAGGACGGGCGCCACGGCCGGTGCGACACCGAAGATCATCGAGACCTGGCTCATGAGTCGCTGCGCTTCCGCTCCCTCGAAGAGGTCACGGATGACGGTTCGCGCGATGATCTGCCCTGCACCGGCCGCGAACCCTTGGAACATGCGGAAGACGAGCAGCATCGTCAGGGAGGTCGACAGGGCGCATCCGATGGACGCGACGACGTAGACGCCGATGCCGATGAGCATGACGGGACGCCTGCCCACGGCGTCGGAGATGGAGCCGTGGAGCAGGCTCATCAGCGCGAAGGCGAGGAGGTAGACGCTGACGACCAACTGCATCGCGGCTGGTTCCACGTGAAACTCCGCACCCATTTCGCCGAAGGCGGGCAGCGGCGCATCGACGTTGAACGGGCCGAACATCGACAGGCCGGCCAGGATGAGGGTCAGCAGGACGCCGGCGCGTCATGGGGCGGAAGTCACCGACCGAGCCTACGAGAGAGGGTGTGTTTCACGTGAAACACACCCTCGTGGATCAAGCGCTGCGGCGCCTGATCTGTGTCGTCAGCTCGGTGATCTGGTCGTAGATCGGCTGACGTTCGCCGATGAGCTGGCGGATCTTCTTCTCCGCGTGCATGACGGTGGTGTGGTCACGTCCGCCGAAGTGCTGCCCCAGTTGGGGGAAGGAGTGCTCGGTCAGTTCACGCGAGAGATACATCGCGATCTGGCGCGCGGTGACGAGGTTGCGCGAGCGGGACGTGCCCTTGATGTCGTCCACCGTGACACCGAAATAGACGGCCGTCTCGGAGATGATCTGATGCACCGTGATCTGCCCGGTCTCACTCGGTACGACGTCCTTGAGGACGAACGCCGCCTTGGCCCGGTCGACCGGCTCCTTCTGGAGCGAGGCGTACGCAGCGACGCGGATGAGCGCGCCCTCGAGCTCTCGGATGTTCGTCGAGATCTTCGAGGCCACGAGTTCGAGGACGTCATCGCCGATGTCCATGCGCTCGGCGTTGGCCTTCTTGCGCAGGATCGCGATGCGGGTTTCCAGTTCGGGAGGGTGCACGTCCGTCGTGAGGCCGGACTTGAACCGGCTGCGCATGCGGTCGGCGAACGTGGTCAGCTTCTCCGGCGGCTGGTCGGAGGTGAGCACGATCTGCTTGCCCGAGGAGTGCAGAGCGTTGAACGTGTGGAAGAACTCCTCCTGCGTCTGCTCCTTGCCTTGGAGGAACTGGATGTCGTCGATGAGCAGGACGTCGACGTTGTCGCGGTAGCGGCGCTGGAAGGTGGCCGCACGGTCGTCACGGATGGAGTTGACGAAGTCGTTCGTGAACTCCTCGGAGCTGACGTAGCGCACCCGCAACTTGGGGTGGTAGTCGTGCACGTAGTGCCCGATGGCGTGCAGCAGGTGGGTCTTGCCGAGGCCTGAGTCACCGTGGATGAACAGCGGGTTGTAGGCCTGGCCGGGCTCCTCGGCGATCGCGATGGCGGCCGCGTGGGCGAAGCGGTTGCTGTCACCGATGACGAACGTGTCGAAGGTGTACTTCGGGTTGAGTCGCGGCGAGTACTCCTCGTCGCTCGGCGGCGGAGCGTCCGTGCGGCCACCCACGGAACGGGGAGGCAGAACGACGTCGGGGTGCGCCGAGCGAGGACGCGGAACCTGCTCGGCCGCGATCTGGGAGCCGCCCGGCAGCGAGAAACCGAGCGTGCCGTCGGAGTGGTCGGGCTCCTGGGCGTTCATGTCGGGATTCGCGTCTGCGCCAGTCTGTGCAGCACCGTGCGCATCGGCGCCCGCGCCGTCGAGTTCCTGGACTGCGGCCTGAAGGCTCTCGTCGACGGAGATGGCGACGCGAACCTGCTGTCCGAGCTGGTTCGAGAGTGCCTCGGCGACCTGGTCGCGCAGCGGACCTTCGAGCATGCGCTTGGTCTGCTCGAAGGGAACGGACAGCAGGACGTTCTCACCGATGAGGCCGACGAAGCGCGTGAGGTTGAGGAAGGCTCGGTCACGAGAACCGATGCCGTGCTTGCTCATTTCCGCCAGGGCGGCGTGCCACGTGCGTTCGTAGTCGACGGGTTCGTCGGTGGTCACGAAGGCTCCTCCTGGTGCGGTGCTCGTGTGTGGAACGCCCATACTAAGGGTGGTTTCCACAACGTTATCCACAGCCTGTGTACCGGAGTGTCGCGGCTTCGGGGCGCTGGAGAGGACAACGGGTTTGCTTTCCGGACACGTTAACGGCGTGTCGACTGGATTTTACCTCGCCCGTATGAACCACACGTGTGTTATTTGCGCGTGTGCGCCGTTGAACATCGAGTCGCGCGTGTGTCGTTTTGACCGGCTTGATCACGGCCCGTACAGTTGACGGCGATTGTCTGCGCCCCAAATGGGGCTCGGGTCGAGACGCGCACATCGCGACATTGCCCGAAACAACCGAGAAATCGGCGGCGCGACAACTAGACCACCAGTACGACGGCGACGCGTCAGCGCTCGCCCATTTCATCGGAGATCGACGTGAGCAAGCGCACCTTCCAGCCCAACAACCGTCGCCGCGCCAAGACGCACGGCTTCCGTCTGCGTATGCGTACCCGCGCCGGCCGCGCCATCCTGGCCAACCGCCGCGCCAAGGGCCGCAGCAAGCTCTCCGCCTGAGCCTCGGCGGCAACGGCCGTGCTGCCAGCGCCTCACCGTCTGCGTGACGCCGGGCAGTACCGCGCCGTTCTGCGGAATCGCCGCTCCGGTCGAGCCGGCGGTTCGCTGCTCGTGGTCCAGATGATCGACGCCGACGCGTCCGGCCTCGCGCACCCGGAAAGGGTGGGGCCGCGCGTCGGTTTTGTCGTATCCAAGGCCGTGGGAAACGCCGTGGTTCGCTCGCGCACGAAGCGGGTGCTGCGTCATCTCGTGCGTGACGAGTTGCCTCGCCTCGATCCGAGTCTCGACATCGTCGTGCGCGCCAACCCGGCCATCGCCGGCGCCGGCACGGACGCCGTCCGTGCCGAACTGCAGCGCATGCTCACGAAGGCGCACAAGCGGATTCGGACCGACGACGGCGTTCCACGTGAAACGGCGAGTGCCGGAGCGAAGCGATGACGACGTCCACGGCCGACGATGTGACGGGTTGGCGACATGTTGCCGTCTGGCCCCTGCTCGTCATCGTGCGCTTCTATCGCCGCTGGATCTCGCCCGCGCTACCTGCCACCTGCCGGTTCTACCCGACGTGCTCGTCCTACGGCCTCACGGCGCTCACCCGGTTCGGGCCGATCAAGGGCACCTGGCTCACCCTGAAGCGTCTCGCGCGCTGTCACCCCTGGAACCCCGGCGGGGTCGACCACGTTCCACCGAAGGACCACTCGGCCCACGGGGAGCACGGACGGTCCGACGCCGCACCTGCACCCGTCAAAGCGAAGGATGATTGATGCTTGACACCCTGCTCTATCCGCTCGAGTGGTTCGTCGCCGCCATCATGGTCGGCTGGCACAAGCTCTTCACCCTCGTCGGGCTGCCTGAAGCGTCGGGCTGGACCTGGGCCCTCTCGATCGCCGGACTCGTGATCGTCCTACGTATCCTGCTCATCCCGCTCTTCGTCAAGCAGATCCACGCCTCGCGCCGCATGCAGCTCGTGCAGCCCGAGATGCAGAAGATCCAGAAGAAGTACAAGGGCAAGAAGGACCCGGAGTCCCGCCAGAAGCAGCAAGAAGAAATGATGGAGTTGTACCGGACCACCGGTACCAACCCCATGGGTTCCTGCATGCCGATCCTGCTGCAGGCACCGTTCTTCTTCGCGCTCTTCCGCGTGCTCAACAACCTCGACGACATCGCCCGCGGTGACCGTGGGCCCATCGGCTTCCTCACGAAGGAGCTCGCGAGCCAGGCCGAGAGCTCGACTCTTCTCGGAGCGAAGCTCTCGTCCACCTTCATGGGAACGTCGGGTTGGGGTGCAGCCAAGTGGGTCGCCGTCCTGCTCATCATCCTCATGTCGGCGACGTCGTTCATCACGCAGCACCAGCTCATGCGCCGCAACATGCCGAAGGCCGCGCTCGAGGGCCCGATGGCCAAGCAGCAGCAGATCATCATCTACCTCATGCCGCTGTTCTTCGCGATCTCCGGTGTGAACTTCCCGATCGGTGTTCTCATCTACTGGTTCGTCACGAACCTGTGGACGATGTTCCAACAGTGGTACGTCATCCGTCGCATGCCGACCCCTGGTTCGGACGCCGAGAAGAAGCTCGAGGAGCGCAACCGTTCCAAGGGCCGTGAGCACAAGACCGTGACGATGGACGACCTGCGCAAGGAGAACGAGGGCAAGCCGAAGACGCGTTTCCAGCAGGCGATGGACCGCGCTCAGGAGCAGGCCAAGGCGCAGCAGGCCGCGAAGAGCGGTGCCACGCCGGCGTCCCCGAAGAAGGACAAGTCGGTGAAGACCGCGGACACCTCCACTGAGGTTTCCAGCCCGGTCAAGGAGAACGTCCGTCCGGCCAAGGCCCAGCAGACCGGCCCGCGTAACCAGCCCAAGAAGAACACCCCGCGCGCGAAGCGCAAGAAGAACTGAAAGCAGAGGTAGCAAGGATGTCCGAGAACACCTCCGCGCGTTCCGACGTGACGAACCTCGAGCGCGAGGGCGAGATCGCTGCCGACTTCCTCGAGAAGCTGCTCGACATCGCCGACCTCGACGGTGACATCGACGTCGAGGTCGACGGTGACCGCGCGTCCGTCTCCATCGTCGACTCCGAGGAGGGGCAGGTGCCCCGCTCGCTCGTCGGTTCGAACGGCAAGACCCTCGATGCGCTGCAGGAACTCATGCGCCTCGCCGTCCAGGCCGAGACGGGTGAGCGCAGCCGCGCGATGCTCGACATCGCCGGCCACCGCGCCGAGCGACGCTCGACGCTGGAGACCAAGGGCGCCGAGGCCGTCGCGCGCGTCAAGGAATCCGGCGAGAAGGTCGAGATGGAGCCGATGAGCGCGTTCGAGCGCAAGGTCGTCCACGACGTCGTGCTGGCCGCCGGTCTCACCTCCGAGTCCGAGGGCACCGAGCCGAACCGCTACGTCGTCGTTCTTCCGAACTAACGTTTCACGTGGAACGACCGGACGTGAACACCCCGGAGGAGACACCGACGATCGGTGAAGCGGCTCCACCGCCGCCCACTCCGGATGCCGCACGAGAGTTCCTCGGTGCGCGTGTCGACGTCATGGAGCGCTACGTCGCGCACCTGTGTGACACAGGGGTGACGCATGGCCTCGTCGGGCCACGTGAGGTTCCGCGCATGTGGGAACGGCACGTGCTCAACTGCGCCGTCGTCCATCCCGGTATTGCGGACGAGAGCGCCGTCGCCGATATCGGCGCCGGCGCCGGACTGCCCGGCTTGGTGCTCGCCATCGCACGGCCGGACCTGCGCTTGACGCTCGTCGAGCCGTTGCTGCGCCGCACCGTCTGGCTCGAGCGCGTCATCGACGACCTCGAACTCGACAACGTCGAGGTGGTGCGGGCTCGGGCTGACGAGTTGTGGGGCAAGCGTTCGTTCGACGTCGTCACCTCCCGTGCCGTGGCCCGGATAGGCGAACTCGCCCGATGGTCGTTGCCCCTCGTTCAGCGGGGTGGCGAGATGTTCGTGCTCAAGGGTTCGAGCGCGGCTATCGAACGGGACGAGGACGCCTCGATCCTGCGCAAGCTCAAGGTCGTCGAGGCGGACGTCGAGACGTGGGGCGCCGGAATTGTCGACCCGGAGACCGTCACCCTGCGCCTGAGTGTCGAGGGCGTGGCACCGCAGCTCACCCGGAAGCAGGCCGGAACCGGCCCGTCCACGGCGAAGAAGAAGGCGGCGCGCAGACAGGGTCGTCGCGACTGAGCCCAGTTTTCTTGACGTTGTCCCCAGGTGTGCCGGCTAGCCGGCACACCTGGGGACAACTGCGTTCGGGGCCGTTCGCGAAGGTGACACAATGGGCGGGCTCGTCAACGCGACTTCAAGGAGAAACGGTGACAACGACCGCACCCGTGGGCTGGCCGGCGATCACGCTGGGCGCCGCTGAATCTGCCTCTTCACCGACACCGGTGGGATGGCAGGGGTTGCCGACGTCGGCCGTTGAGGAAGTCGTCGTCGAGACCGCTGTCGACATTGACGGCGCCCCTCGTGATTCACGTGAAACGAGGATGACGAACTCGGAAGGCGCAGAGTCAGTAGTGCTCGACCCGCAGACGCCGGTGCAGGCGGAGGCGCTCGAGCCGATCGCCGAGACCCCTGCTCCTGAGAACGATCCAGATGCCCGACGTGATGTTCCGGCGGCCGATGCTTCAGGCGTCGCTCCCTCCGAGGCGAAGGGCTACGACATCCTCCTCGGGAGCCACGATGTTTCCCGTGAAACATCGCAGGTGGATCAGCCCGCGGTGACACAGCAGGACGGCGCTTCGACACACAAGCTCGAGGAAGTCGCCGTCGAGGACGAGGCCGCGGTGGGTGACGCGGCAACGACCGTCACCGAGGTACCGGCGGCAGATCCGGCCGAGGCGAGCGAGCCCGCCTACGTGCCTCGGCATCACGCGTCGGGGGCCGACATTTCGGCCTCTTCGGAGGGTGCAACGGCACCGGCGTCGACCGAGTCGGCCACCGCGGCCGGCGCCCTCAGCGCACCTGCTTCCACTGACGACGATGCTGCGCAGATCCCGGCCGACACCGCCTTGGCCGCTCAGGCTCTGCCCTCCCGCAAGGCTCGCCGAGCCGGACGACCGCGGGTGCCGAGTTTTGACCGCGTCACGGACGATGCCTGGCGCGAACAGGAACCCGACGAGGACGAGCCGGCGGTTCCCGCTTATGCCCCTCTCGGGTCGACCGTCACGCACGAGACGTCCGGCCAGGACATGACGACGAGCGAGGAACCCATGGAAACGCCGCTCGCGCAGAGCTCCGACGGGGAGCAGGAGGTCCGGGCCCGCGCGGCCCGCGCCGCCCTCACGAGTGTGGAACGACTTCCGCGTCCGGCCCACCCGCGGGTGCTGACTGTGGCCAACCAGAAGGGTGGCGTCGGCAAGACGACGACCACGGTCAACGTGGCCGCCGCCCTCGCCCAGGCCGGCCTCCAGGTCCTCGTCATCGACATCGACCCCCAGGGCAATGCGTCGACGGCACTGGGCATCGAGCACCACTCGGACGTGGCGAGTGTCTACGACGTCATCGTCGAGGGCACGCCCCTGGCCGACGTCGTCCAGGAGTGCCCGGAGATCCCGGGCCTGTGGTGCGCTCCTGCCACCATCGACCTGGCCGGCGCAGAGATCGAACTCGTCTCGCTCGTCGCCCGCGAGTCGCGCCTGCACCGGGCGATCAACGCGCAACTTGCGGCAGCGAGTGACGAAGACCGCTACGATTACGTCTTCATCGACTGCCCGCCGAGCCTCGGCCTGCTCACGGTCAACGCCTTCGTGGCGGCTGACGAGGTCTTCATCCCGATCCAGTGCGAGTACTACGCGCTCGAGGGGCTGAGCCAGCTCCTCAAGAACATCGAGATGATCAAGATGCACCTCAACCCGGGCCTGCACGTCTCGACGATCCTGCTCACGATGTACGACGGACGCACCAACCTGTCCGCGCAGGTGGCCGAAGAGGTGCGCACGCACTTCCCGGACCAGGTGCTCGGCGCCCTGGTGCCGCGTTCGGTGCGAATCTCGGAAGCACCGAGCCACGGCGAGACGGTCATGACGTACGACCCGTCGAGTACCGGCGCTCTCAGCTACCGCGACGCTGCGAGGGAGATCGCGCTGCGCGGCACAGAGGTTCCGGAACCCTCCGGACGTATCGGCCGATGACGCCCACACACCACCCCGCCGGCTCGACCGGCATGTTCGGATCACGAGCCGTGAGCGGTTCGATCGACTCAGTAGGAAGTGGACTGCGATGAACGACAAGCGACGCGGCCTCGGGCGAGGTCTCGGTGCCCTCATCCCCAACGCGACCGAGCCGACACGGGTGACGCGACCCACCGACGTCTTCTTCACCGAGAGCAAGCGCGAGCAGGCTGCTCAGGAGGCCGCTGCGGCCCCCGCAGCCCGTGAGTCGCGCTTCAGTGAGGCCCTCACGCCCCGCCCTTCGTACAACCAGCCGCGCGAGACCGAGCCCCGCACGGCGCCGCGCTCGGCCACGCATCGACGTGATGACCTCGCGGCCGCGGCGGCCGCGGTGACGCAGCCCGCCGGCAAGGCGCCCACCGTTTCACGTGAAACGGAGATCGAGAAGCTCGAGAACGCCACGCCGAGCGAGACGCCGACCGAAAAGGAACAGCCGGAGCTCGCTCCCGTGCCCGGCGCCGAGTTCGCCGAGATTGCACCTGCGCTCATTCGCCCGAACCCGAAGCAGCCGCGGTCGGTGTTCGACGAGGAACACATGGCAGAGCTGGTCCACTCGATCGGCGAGATCGGCGTTCTCCAGCCCATCGTCGTGCGTCCCGTACCGGCGGAAGACCCCGAGCACGCGACGACACCGTACGAGCTCATCATGGGTGAGCGCCGTTGGCGCGCCTCGCAGGAAGCCGGCCTCGAGGCCGTACCGGCCATCGTCCGTTCGACCACGGACGAGGACCTGCTGCGCGACGCGCTGCTCGAGAACCTCCACCGCAGCCAGCTCAACCCGCTCGAAGAGGCCGCCGCGTACGCGCAGCTGCTCGAGGACTTCGGCTGTACGCACGACGAACTCGCCTCGAAGATCGGTCGCAGCCGCCCGCAGATCTCCAATACGATCCGTCTGCTCAAGCTGCCCCCGGTCGTCCAGCGTCGTGTCGCAGCAGGCGTGCTGTCGGCCGGCCACGCCCGGGCCCTGCTCGGCATGAGCGACCCGGCCGCCATGGAGCGTCTCGCCCAGCGCATCGTCGCCGAGGGCCTCTCGGTGCGTGCCACCGAGGAGATCGTCGCGATCGGTGAGGACAAGAAGCCCCGCCGCACCGCCACGCCGCGGGAGCCCAACCCGGCGCTCGACGACCTCGCGTCGAACCTGTCGGACAAGCTCGACACGCGCGTCGGCATCACGATGGGCAAGAACAAGGGCAAGCTCACCGTCGAGTTCGCCTCCGTCGACGACCTCAACCGCATCATGGACGCCCTCGGGATCGATCGTGGCTGAGCGCAAGAACCCCACGCCGGACGGCGATCTGCCCGAGAACCCCGAAGCCAAGGGCGCTCAGGGGGAGCACCTGAACCCCGACGGCAGCAGTGCCCTCGACTCGACGCAGGACGGACGCTTCACCCGCGACGACGTCGCGAACTCCCCGTTCCAGCAGGGCACGGACCCGTTGAGCGACCGGGCGATCGATCGGCGCACCGGTCGTCCCTCGATCCAGCTCATCGTCTTCGCGATCCTGGCCGTCGTATTCGGGTACTTCTTCGTCAGCGACCTCATCAACGGCGAGTGGCTGAAAGCCGTCCTCGGCGTGGCAGTGCTGGGCATCTGTGCGGTCGCAATCACCCGTGAGCTGCGGGGTGGGCGTCCCCGCGACTGACCGAACCATGCCCGCTCGAGCGGGCGAGCGCACCGGCCCCACGTCCGACGCCGGGCGTGGGGCCGCTGTGCACACCCGCACAGACACACGGAACATCTGACGAAACACCGGCGTCTTCAACCAGTTTCATTCCGGCATCGGCTCTCTGCGCACCGTAGGGTACGGGGCATGGAAGCAGCAGCCGACTTCATTGCGACGATCAACGACAAGTTCTGGTATCTCGTCATCGCCCTGCTCGTGGCTGCGGGCCTCTGGTATTCGGCGCGCACCCTGGTGGTCCAGGTGCGGCTGCTGCCGGAGATGTTCCGAGCCATCAAGGAGAAGCCCTCCGGTGCCGGCGAGAACGACGGGATCTCGGCGTTCCGCGCCTTCACCATCTCCGCGGCGTCCCGCGTGGGTACGGGCAACATCGCCGGTGTCGCGGTAGCCATCGCCATCGGTGGCCCCGGCGCCGTGTTCTGGATGTGGATGCTCGCCATCCTCGGTGGTGCCACCGCGTTCATCGAGTCCACGTTGGCGCAGCTCTACAAGGTGCGCGGCAAGGACGGCTACGTCGGTGGTCCGGCGTACTACATCCGCGAAGGCTTGGGCCGCAAGGGCATGGCCGCAACCTTCGCCGTCGTCATCACCGTGACGTACGGCTTCGTCTTCAATGCCGTGCAGGCCAACTCAATCAGCGCCTCGGTGCAGGCCAACTTCGACGACGCCAAGGGCCTGGCCTGGGTCATCGGGCTCATCGTCGCCGCGCTGACCGCAGCCGTCATCTTCGGCGGCGTGCGTCGCCTCTCGGCCGTCACGGAGATCATCGTGCCGGTCATGGCCGTCGCCTACGTCGGCGTGGCGCTCGTCGTCGTCGCGATGAACATCGGCGAGGTTCCGGCGATGATCGGCCACATCGTCGGTCACGCCCTCGGCTTCGAGCAGATCACGGGTGCTGCGTTCGGTGCGGCCCTCATGCAGGGCATGCGTCGTGGTCTGTTCTCCAACGAGGCCGGTATGGGTTCGGTGCCGAACGCCGCCGCAACCGCAGAGGTATCGCACCCGGTCAAGCAGGGTCTCGTGCAGGCCTTGGGCGTCTACTTCGACACGATCATCGTGTGTTCGGCGACGGCGTTCATCATCCTGCTGACGCAGCCTAAGTACGGCGTGAGCGACCCGGAGGGCATCGGACTGACGCAGACCGCCCTCCAGTCGCAGGTCGGATCGTGGGCCGGGCCGTTCCTGTCGATCGTCATCTTCTTCCTCGCCTGGTCGTCGATCCTCGGCAACAGCTACTACGGCGAGGCGAACATCCGCTTCCTCACCGAGTCCAAGCCGGGCGAGGGCCTGCTCACGGCGTTCCGTGTCGGCGTCCTCGTGTGTGTCGTCGGCGGTGCTCTTGGTTCGGTGGCCCTCGTGTGGAACCTCGCGGACCTCGCGATGGGCATCATGGCCACGATCAACCTGCTCGCCCTGCTCCCGCTCGGCGGGCTGTCCGTGGCGCTGCTCAAGGACTTCCTCACGCAGCGTGCCGCCGGCAAGGATCCCGTGTTCGAACGCTCGAGCCTCCCGCAGGCGAAGAACGTCCAGCTCTGGGACGCGCCCCCGGCGCGCAGCGCAACACCCGAGTGATCGGCGCCTGACCTTCGTCAGCGCTCGACACGAAAGACTGCGGCCCCCGTCGATTCGACGGGGGCCGCAGTCTTTGCTGAAAGCGATGATCAGCCGATGAAGGGCTCGAGCTCGCGCAGGAGCTTCGGCTTCGGCATGGCGCCGACGATCGTCTTGACGACCTCGCCGTTCTGGTAGACGTTCATCGTCGGGATACCCGTGATGCCGTACTTGGCGGACGTCGCGGGGTTCTCGTCGGTGTTGAGCTTGAAGACCTCGATCTTGTCGCCGTTCGCGGCGGCGATCTCCTCGAGGATCGGCGCGATGGCGCGGCACGGGCCGCACCATTCGGCCCAGAAGTCGACGAGGACGGGCTTGTCGTTCTTGAGAACGTCAGCCTCGAACGTGGCGTCGGTGGTGGGCTTGGTGGTTGCCATGGGGCATTCCTTCCGGGACGTCGGTCAGTGCTGGTGAAGAGGAACGGTGGGGACGACGCGCGTCAGCGCGGCTCGTCCGTGCCCTGCGGCTCTGCGGTGAGGGACGCGTCGGGCTTGGGCTCGCCGGCGGCGTCGAGCGAGGCGAGGAAACGCTCCGCGTCGAGGGCGGCCGAACAGCCGGAACCGGCGGCCGTGATGGCCTGACGGTAGACGTGGTCGACGAGGTCGCCGCAGGCGAAGACGCCGTCGACGTTCGTGTGCGTCGTGCGGTCCTTGACGAGGACGTAACCCTCGTCGTCAAGGTCGATCTGGCCGGTGACGAGTTCGTTGCGCGGCAGGTGGCCGATGGCGATGAACAGACCCGTGGTCTCCTGCTCGCGCTCCTCGCCGGTGACGGTGTCGCGCAGCGTGACGCTCGAGACCTTGGCGTCGCCGTGGATCGCGACGACCTCGCTGTTCCATGCGAAACGGATCTTCGGATCCTTCTCGGCGCGCTCGGCCATGATCTTGGAGGCGCGCAGCTCGTCGCGGCGGTGCACGAGGGTGACGCTGTTCGCGAAGCGCGTGAGGAACGTGGCCTCCTCGACGGCAGAGTCGCCGCCGCCGACGACCATGATGTCCTGGTTGCGGAAGAACGCACCGTCACACGTGGCGCACCACGAGACGCCGTGACCCGACAGGCGCTTCTCGTCGGGCAGACCCAGCTCGCGGTAGGCCGAGCCCATGGCCAGGATGACGGCGTTCGCCTTGTGAACGACGCCCTCACCGTCGGTGACGGTCTTGACATAGCCCGTGAGGTCGACGGCGGTGACGTCGTCACGCACGAGCTCGGCGCCGAATCGCTCGGCCTGGGCGCGCATGTTCTCCATGAGGTCCGGGCCCATGATGCCGTCGGAGAAACCGGGGAAGTTTTCCACCTCGGTGGTGTTCATGAGCGCGCCACCGGCCGTCACGGAGCCCTCGAACACGAGGGGCTCGAGGTTGGCACGCGCCGCGTAGACGGCAGCGGTGTACCCGGCGGGGCCGGAGCCGATGATGATGAGGTTGCGCACGGCCTGGTCGCTCACGAAAGCTTCCTTCGTCGGTTTGATGCGGTTCGCGTAGGTCAACGCACTCTATCCGCGCGTCATTCCCCGGCGCACACGCGCGCTCGGCATCAGGTGGAGATGGGCGTCGGCCCCGCCTTGAGGTCATCGGCCTTGCTGCACGTGCGCGAGACGACCCAGGCCGTCTTCTTTCCGTCCTTGACCGTGACGACGATGACGGCGGGCTGGCCGTCGTAGGAACCGAAGTCGGCGTACACCTTGTCCGGCGCCTGCGCGAGGCCGGCGTCGACGGCGTCGAGGCAGGACTGCACACCGGTGCCGGTGGCCAGCGGGCCGAGCGACTGGGCGTCGGCCTGCTTGGGCTCGATCGGGGTGCTCGTCGACGTGGGCAGCGAAGCCGCCTGCGTGGCGAGGGAGTCCGACGTGTACTGCGTCTCGGTCTGGGTGACGCGCACCCGCGAGGCGTAGTTCTGCGTGCCGTCGTTCGCTCCGCTGCTCACCGACGACGACGGGCTCGGGCCGTCAGCGACCTGGGCGTCGTCGTTGCCGCCGAGCGACTTCGAGACGCCGACGGCACCGATGGCGACGGCGGCCGCAGCACCGAGCGCGAGCGCGGCCTTGCCGAAGCCACCCTTCTTGCGGGCACGGTGCGCGTCGAGCGAGGCGACGGAGTGATCACGCTCGGACTCGGCGCGTGCGGACGTCTCCGCTGCGGGACGGGCAGGCGCGGGACGCGACGGTGTCACGGACGCCGGACGCGTGGCGTCGGGGTCGTACTCGGTACGCTGCGCGGATTCGGTGCGACGCGGACGGGCCGGCAGCGGCACGACGGTGGAGCTGCCGGACGAGGCCCGCTTGCTCTCGTCGAATCCGGAGGCGCGGTCGCCGAACTCAGCCTTGAACGCCTCACGCATACGCGCCTCGACATCGTTGGGCATGGCGAGTTCGGGCCCGTCCTCGGCTGCGCTGCGGCGCAGCAGAGCCGAGATCTCGTCCTGGACGTGTTCGGGTGCGAGGTCGGCGGGCTGCTCTTCCTTCGAGCGGCCGCTGTTGGCCGCCTCCCACTCGTCACGGAAGTTCCGGGTCATCTCGGGCCTCCTTTCTGCTGGGCATACGTTCGCTTCATGGTCTCCGACGCGAGGGACGTCGCTTCGGTTCCATCACGGTTCGAGAATTTTTCTGAACGTTGCGTGAGGAGCCGGCGAGGCGCGTTCAGGTGACCCTGAGAAGCGCGGCCAAAGCGGTGCGCCCACGGGCGCAGCGGGACTTGACGGTGCCTTCGGCGATGCCGAGTTGTTGGGCGACCTCGGCGACGGACAGGCCCTCCATCTCGAGCAACACGAGGCAGACGCGCTGGCCCTGGGGGAGCTTGTCGAGGGCCTCGCGCACGTCGAGGCGGACGTCGGTCTGCGCGTGTTCGTCGCGTTTGTCGGCGATGTCGTACTCCGGCCACTCCTGCGTGGGCTTGAGCCGGCGGAGTCGATCGAGGGAGGAATTGACGATGATGCGGTGCAGCCACGTGGAGAACTGGGCGTCGCCGCGGAAGGAGTCGATGCGTCGGAACGCAGCGATGAAGCCTTCCTGGACCGCGTCTGCGGCGAGCTCCTGGTCGCGGGTCGTGCGCAACGCCACGGCCCACATCTTGTCCTTGTAGCGCTCGAACAGCACTCCGAAAGCGTCGGCGTTGCCCTCGCGATACGCGTCGACGAGAGCGACGTCGCTCAACTCGCGAAGTTCGTAGCCGTTCACTTCTCTACCGAGACCTCGGAGACGGCCGACTGGTAGTAGGACGTGCCGGGCGCGAGGCTCTGCGTCGTGATGAAGATCGTCACGTAGCTTCCCTTCGCAGTGGACGAGATCGTCTGCTGGCTCGTCGCATTCGAGACCGAACCCACCTTCTTGCCCGCGGTGCCGGGCGCGTCACCGACGTAGACGTCGGCGGTGAGCGGCTGGCCCTCACCCGGCGTGATCTTGATGCTCTTCACGTCGGTCGAGGTGCCGAGATTGAGTGCGAGGCCACCGTAACCCGGGTAACCGCCCCAGGGGCGGTTGCGATACAGAAGGCTCTTCCATGCTGTGCTGGTGTCACCGTCGACAGCCTGCGCCATCGAACTGGAGTCGTTGACGCGCATGCCGCGCTGATTGACGACGGAGGCGCTCTGGACCTTCACGGGAGTGCCGGCCCGACTGGCCGAGCCCGAGGGCGACGCGCCGGACGACGCAGCGCCCGAGGACGCGGAGCCGGAGTTGGACGCGGCAGGGGTGTCGGCATTACCACCGATGCCGCGGATGCCGAGGACAGCGAGCACGAGGGCACCGATGACGAAGAGCGCGACGATACCGAGCGCGAGCTTGCTGCTGCCCGCGTCGGGGTCGTCGGTGCCGCCGTGGAAACCGGGGACCGGCGGCTCGAGCTCCTCGAACGAGGGGTCGTACGTCGTGCGGTGGTAGGCCGCGTCCTCGTCATCGAGGGAGAACTGGGTGGTCTCGTCGGCGTCGAACTGGACCGGGCGGCCGATCATCGTCGCGTCCGCCGGATCCTGCTCATTCGCCGCACGGGGCGCGGGCTTGCGCGGCAGGGCTGCGCGCGGGCCCTCCGCCCGGGCGCCCGGATCGGTGTCGTCGTCGGCGTTGCTGAGTCGTCGAGCACCCTTGGCGGCGCCCGTAGTGCCTGCGGCGGCCAGGGCGGCCGCGCCGACGGCACCGACGCCGCGTCGGCCCTCACCCTCGGTGCGGTCGGCGGCACGACGCACGGTGAAGTTGTGGTCCTTCTCGTCCTCGTCGCTCGCGGCGTCGTCCGAGCGTCGTCCCTTGCCGGGTGCCGTGATCATCTGTGCCGACCAGGGGGCGAGCTGACGGGCGACCTCGCCTGGCGTGCGCGGTGTCTCGTCGTAGTTGAGCGACTGGCGGCACATCGTGTCGAGGTCGCTCGGGACGCCGTCGACGACCTCGGACGGGGTGGCGATCTGCCCGTCGGCGCGACGCTCGGCCACGGTGAGGCCCTTGAGGCCGGTGATCTCTTCGGCCTTGCCCGGCCACTCGCCCGTGAGCGCGGTGTAGAGCAGCTTGACGCACGCCGCCGCGTCACGCTTGGTGGCCTCGGCGGAGGAGATGTCGTCACGGCCGGCGAGGGCGCCTCCGACGGCGACCTGTGTGACGGCGATGGAACCGTCTGCGAGGCGTAGCACGTGGCGGGGGGAGAGCGTGAGGTGGTGCAGGCCCCGCTGACGCGCGGCTTCGAGGGCGCTCGCGGTCTCACCGACGATGCGGCGAGCCTCCTCCGGGTGCATGGCTTCGAAGCGGACGAGATCTGCGAGGCTGTGCGCGCCCGTGTGGGCCTCCTCGACGACGAAGGAGTGGTCGTCGTCGCTCCCTGCGTCGAGCACGCGCACGAGGCGGTCGTCCTCGACGCCGGCGGCGCGGCGGGCGCTGTCGAGCGCAGCCGCGGCATGGGAGGACTTGGAGCCGAATACCGTGATGGCGACCTCGCGGCCCAGCTTCTCGTCACGGGCGAGCCAGCGGGCGAGCCCGGGCGCGTCCGAGATCTCGGACGTCAGTTCGTACCGGTTTCCCAGCACTGTGCCCTTGGTGATGCCCTGCACTCGAACTCCTCGTCGTCGACGCCATCGATGTCGCTGCCGTCCGTGTACGACGCTGGACGTCGGGTGAACGCGGGCGACAGCAGGCTCGGCTCATCCTAAGCAAGGGGCCTGACAACCGGCCGGTATCGCGGGGCGTTCGGCGCGCCGAACGCCGGGCCCCGTCGAGCGCGAAGCCCGCCGCCCCGAGGAGGGCCGGCGGGCTTCGAGGTCAGGAACGCTTGAGGCGCCGCGCGACGGGGCCGGTGAGGCTGTTGATCTCCTCCACCCGCAGGCGGTTCGCGACGAACAGGTACACCGCGAGGAAGATCGAGCCGACGACCGCGATCTCGAGGAAGGAACCGAAACGCGACACCGGCAGCGCGTCGTGCAACGGAAGCTGCACAAGGAAGCCGACAGCCGTGGCGAGCAGTGAGGCGATCGCGAGACGTACGTACGTGCGTACCGTCTCGGACATCGGCACGTGGCCGATCTTGCGCTTGAGCAGGACGAAACCGACGAATGCCTGGACGACGTTCGACAACGTCTGCGCCAGGCCGACGCCGACGCCGACCCAGTGGACGCCGGGCTGGCCGAAGAAGTGGGCACCCTGCAGCCCGGTCCAGTCGGTCAGCGCACGCCCGAAGATCTCCTCGGTGAGGTTGTGCCAGTTGAACCACGGGAGGGTGAGCCCGATGGCGGTGCCGGTGCACAGGATCTGCATCCAGAAGGGCGTCTTGGCGTCACCGTAGGCGTAGAACACGCGCTGGATGATGAGGCAGAGGCTGAACGGCACGAGGCCGATCATCATCGTGATGGCGATCGATCCGATGGCCCACAGGCTCGACTCGACCGGCCCGACCCACAGGCCCACGAGGGGGAAGACGAGGACGAAGCAGCCGAACGTCAGCATGACGGACGCGATACCCGACAGGCGGATACCCATCGTCATGTCGTCCTTGACCTTCTGCGTCTCGCCGCGACCGGCCGCCACCGACATGCGCGTGAACAGCGCCGTCACGAGGGAAAGCGTGATGAGCGAGTGGGGCAGGCTGAACAGGAGGAAGGCGTTGCTCTGGGCTGCCTTGTTCGGCTGGCCGTCGGGCTGGGAGGAGAGCAGCTGCGTCGTGACGACGAGGCCGATCTGCTGGACGATGACGGCGGCGAAGGCCCATCCGGCCATCGTCGAGGCGCTGCGCAGGCCGACGCCGCGGAACTGGAAGTTCGGCGAGTAGGTGTATCCCGCGCGCTTGAGGAGCGGGATGAGCACGACGGCCTGGGCGAAGATGCCCAACGTCGCGGGCAGCGCCAGCATGATCATCATTTGGGTCGTCATGCCACTGAAGCCGGGCGTGTTGGCGCCGTGCGGGTACATGAGGATGTAGGCGGCGAGGCCCGCAATAATGACGACGTTCGCGAGGGCGGGGCTCCACATGAAGGCGCCGAAGCGACCACGGGCGTTGAGCACCTGACCGAGGATCGTGTAGAGGCCGTAGAAGAAGATCTGCGGCAGACACAACAGGGTGAAGATCAAGGCCACGTGTGCCTTGTCGTCGGTCATGTTGTTGTTGTCGAATAGGCGATAGACGAGTGGCGCCGCTGCCATGAAGACGACGGTGACGCCCGCCAGGATCATGAACGTCAGCGTGAAAATGCGGTCTGTGTAGGCCTTGCCGCCGTCGGAGTGCTCGAGCGCACGGGTGATCTGTGGAACGAGGACGGCGTTGATGACACCACCGGCGAGCAGCAGGTAGATGATGTTGGGAAGGGTGTTCGCGACGTCCCACGTGTTCGCCACGCCGGTGCTCAGACCGATGGCAGCCACCGTCATCGAGGTTCGCAGCAAGCCCAGAACGCGCGAGACGAGGGTGCCGGCCGCCATGATGGCCGAACTGCGCAGGATTCCGCCGCGCCCGCCCGTGTCGGCGGCCTGGTTGGCTGCGTTGCCACCGACCTCGCCGGGGGAGGTCTGTGGAAGCGCCTGGGTTGCGGGCGCACCCCCTGTTTCACGTGAAACGCCGACCTCGCGGCGCGAACGGCTCGAGACGTCGAGTGCGGCGTCGGCGTCGGTGTCCCACGTCTTCTCGGCCTCACGACGCTCGCGATAGGCGTCGACGTCGGAGCGGGAGATGACCTGCGTGTGGTCGCTGCTCGCGTGGCTTCGACTCTCGTCGAGGTTGCGCAGCCACTGAGCCTCTTGGTCGGCCTCGAACCAGGCGTCGTAGGCCGAGCCGATGCTCGTGCCCGCGACGGAGGGCATCTGCGGCACGTGCCGTCGGGCGTTGGATTCGTACAGCGCGCCGAGAGAGCCGGGGCCGTCGTTCGACATGGGCAGGGTGCTCCTACAACTGGATGTCCCGCGCGAGCTCATCGCGTCGGCGGGTGCCCTTCTGCCTGTTGCGCACGAGGCCGTAGCAGAAGACGAGCAACGCCACGATACCGAGCACCCAGAAGATCCAGGTACCCGTGGGACGCGCGTTGATCTCGATCTCGGCCCCGTGCTTGTCGCTCTCGCCGAGGCGGACGTCCCCCGGGCCGGTGACCTTCGCGTCGACGCTCACGCGTCCGGCGGCCTGCGCAACCGTGGGGACGCGCACCGACGTCTGTCCCTTGCCGGGGATGTCGACGGCGTCCGGCTGGCTGCGGAAACGCACGGCGTAGGTCCGCGGCGTGAGGTTGACCTCGATGCCGTGGACGGCGCGGGCCAGGCCGTTCTTGACGGTGACGCTGATGGGACCGGAATCGGAGAAGAAGTTGACGCGTGACGGCACGACGGCGATCTGTTGGGGGATGGCGGAGACGGTCGACGACGCGTGCTCGACGAGACCGTCGACGTCGGCCGGGTCGCCGCGCCAGCGGGTGCTCGTCACCTGGTCGAGGTTGCGAGTCCAGGCGGGAACGATGTCATCGCCGTCCACGACGATCTCGGCCATTTTCGTCAGGGTGGCGAGGGTCCTGTCGGCAGTCGTGATGTCGCCGGCTTCGAAGGCGGGTGCGGCGACTCGCGGCCACACGGTTTCGGACGGCGGGGCCTGGGGTGCCAGATCGACGACGGGCGCCGAGGTGGATTCCTCGGTACTGAGAGCTGCCGGCTGCACCCAGGGTGCCTGCTCGAGAGCCGAGGCGATCGCCTTCAGCCGACCGACGGGGACGGTCTCGCGCCCGCCCATGATGACGAGCGAGCGCTCGGCGGTGGGCTGCTGCTGGTAGATCGCCAGACTCGATGCGCGCAGCGAGGCGGCGGCCTCGGCGTTGGACACGGACGCGTCGTTGAGCGTGCGGCTCAGCGGCGCGTTGTACCCGACCATCGTCACCTGATTCGTCGTGCGTCGTGTCGCCGAGGTGACGGCAGCGGCGTCGGTACGGTCGAGGGAGACGTTCGGGGTGAGAACGACGGGCCGCGAGCCACGCGTCTTCTGCCACGCGGCGGTCAACCGGGCGGTGGAGGCGGCGTCGAGCGGCGCGACAGGCGCCGCGACGACCGTCTCGGACAGTTCGGACAGCTCACTCGAGAGCGGACGCGAGAGCGAGCGTTCGAGGATCTTCTGCGACCCGGCGGGGCGCCGGGCGCTCGTCAGCGCGGAGAGGTCGGGGTCGCCGTAGGGCGTGAAGGCGATGCTCTGGCTGCCGGGACGCTCGGCGAGCTTGGCCCGCAGGTTCGCCGCCAGTTCGTCGACGCTCGCTGCGGGTCCGCTCGGCTGGGTGCCGGGCGACGTGGATCCCGAGTCGGCGGAATCCGTCGACTCCGAACTCTCTGAAGGCTCTGACGTGCCCGAGGAGTTCGACTTCGTCGAACCTTCGCTCGACGGCGACGCGGAGCCGGGCGCCGATTCGGACGGGCTCGGCGTGCCGTCGGACGTGGGGGAGGCAGACGGTGACGCCGGGCTCCCCTCCGTCGTTTCCTGCTCGGCCGTGGGGAGAGTGCCGTCCTGAGCCGCAGCGGGGTCGAGCACCGCAGGGTCGATGAGCCACGTGACGGGCACGCCAAGGTCGGAGGTGATGAGCCGCTCGATCGTCGAACCGGGGCCGATCGCCTTGCGCCACGCCTCGAGGCGTTCTTCGCCGGTGGCCGTGAGGAGCTTCGGGTCGTTCGGCAGGGTGACCGGCACGACGACGGACGCCGACATCCGCGTGAACGTGGCATCCTTCGCAGCCCACGAGACAAAGCTGTGGAGTCTCGTCGTGGGTCGGCCAGCACCGCGCAGTTCGATGCGCAGCGGCAGCGTCGCCATCGTGTAACTGAGGTCGAGTTCGCTCGAGGTGAGGGACAGCTTCACCGTCTCGGAGGCGCCGGGCGCGATCGTCGGCACATCGGCGTCGGCGGACGCCGACGCTCCGAGCGGTAGCTTTCCCTCCTCCCACCGCTGCTGCGCGGCGAGGGAGTCGAGAGGCCGAGTACCCACACGAGCACGCAGAGTGGCTCCGTCGATGGGCGTGTCACCGGTGTTCTCGACGATGACGCTCACGGTGGTGCCGGAACCCGTCGTCGCTGTGGCCGGAGCGCCGCTCGTCATCCACATCCGGACGTCGCCGTTGGTGACGATTCCGGGCCGTGGGAGCGCGCTGACGTTCGAGCGGGGGTTCGGCGGTGCGGCGCTCGCAGCAGGAGCGAGGCCGAGGAGCGCGAGCAGGCAGACGAGGGCCGCCACGAGCGCGCGGGCCGACGCGGAGCGTGTCATCTGGGGGCCGGAACCGATCAATGTCCGGTGAGCCGGGCCCAGGCGGTGGCTGCGATGCGGCGCTCGTTGGGGAAGGTCAGCTGTTCGTGGGCGCGGTCGAGGCGGAACCAGCGCGCGTCGATGGCCTCGTGGTCGGGGTCACCTTCGATGCTGATCTCTCCGCCGACCGCTTCGAGCAGGTAGTGGTGGACCATTTTGTGGATGCGGAAGCCCGGAATCGAGAACCAGTAGTCGATGACGCCGAGCGTGACGAGGGCGCGGCCCTTGATGCCGGTCTCCTCCTCGACCTCGCGCTCGGCCGTCTGCACGAGCGTCTCGCCTTCTTCGATGTGGCCCTTGGGCAGGCACCACTCGACGCGTCCGGCTCGGTTGTGCCGCGCGATGAGAGCGAGATAGGCCTGCTGGTCACGAACGTCGACGACGACTCCGCCCGCAGAAATCTCCTCCAGCGAGCCCAGGCGTGAAGCCCGCTGCATGCGCGACGAGGAGACGGTCATTGCTCCACCTTAACGAGAGCGGCTGGGAAATTCTGGTGCCGCCGGGCCCCTCGATACCCTTGGCCGGTGACGCCTACTCGAGCAGCCTCCGTTCAGCCCGCGCAAAACCGACCGAACGGGTCGGTACCGAGCGGAGCGACGATGCTGGCCGAGGCTGTCTCGCACCTCGAACCGGTCATGCCGATGTTGCGCGAACTGGGTGAACGCTTCACGTCGGCGGGCCACGAGATCGCCCTCGTCGGTGGGCCGGTGCGTGATGCTTTCCTCGCGCGCACGTCGCCCGATCTCGACTTCACGACGTCGGCGCGCCCTGAGGACACCGAGCGCATCGTCGCCGGATGGGCTGACGCGGTGTGGGATCTCGGGCGTGCTTTCGGGACGATCGGCGTCCGTAAGGGCGATTTTCAGGTCGAGATCACGACGTACCGAGCCGACGCCTACGACCGCGAGACGCGCAAGCCGGTCGTCGAGTTCGGCGACTCGCTCGACGACGACCTCGTGCGTCGCGACTTCACCGTCAACGCGATGGCGCTGCGGCTGCCCGACCTCACCTTCGTCGACCCGTACGGCGGCCTCGCGGACATGGCGGCGCGGAGTCTGCGCACACCCACGTCGCCGGAGGTCTCGTTCGGTGACGACCCGCTGCGCATGATGCGCGCGGCACGCTTCAGCTCGCAGCTGTCGTTCGACATCGCTCCCGAGGCGTTCGCGGCGATGACGGAGATGGCCGGCTCGATCCGCATGATTTCCGCCGAGCGGGCGCGTGACGAACTCGTGAAACTCCTCATGTCGCCGGCGCCGCGGCGCGGGCTGACGGCGCTCGTCGACTCGGGTATCTGCGAGTACGTGCTGCCCGAGGTGCCGGCGCTCGCGTTGGAGATCGACGAGCACCACCGTCACAAGGACGTGTACGAGCACTCCCTCACGGTGCTCGAGCAGGCGATGGACCTCGAGGGTCCGCGCGACGTTCCCGGGGTCGAGGAGGCGGAGGTCGTCGAAGGGCCCGACCTCGTGCTGCGCCTGGCCGCGCTGCTGCACGACATCGGCAAGCCGGACACGCGTCGCTTCGAATCGGGCGGCGGCGTCAGCTTCCACCACCACGAGCTCGTCGGTGCGAAGCTCGCACGAAAGCGGTTGCGGGAGCTGCGCTTCGACAAGGACACGATCAAGGCTGTGTGCCGGCTCGTCGAGCTGCACCTGCGCTTCCACGGCTACGGCAACGGGGAGTGGACGGACTCGGCGGTGCGCCGCTACGTCACGGACGCCGGACCGTTGCTCTCACGCTTGCATCTGCTGACGCGCGCCGATTCGACGACGAGAAACAAGCGCAAGGCAGCTCGCCTGCAGGCCACCTACGACGACCTCGAAGCCCGCATCGAGCGGTTGAAGGCCGAGGAGGAACTGGCGGCCGTTCGTCCGGAACTCAACGGCAACGAGATCGCCGAGGTGCTCGGCATCAAGCCCGGCCCGGTGCTCGGCAAGGCCTACCAGTACCTGTTGTCGGTGCGCCTCGACGAGGGAGTCATCGGCAAGGAGGCGGCGGCCGACCGGCTGCGGACGTGGTGGGCCGAGCAGCCTGAGTCGCAGGGCTGAAACCGTGTGTTCTTCGGGTGCCGGCCGAGGTCGCGTGCGTAGCGTGATGGCTGCATGTGTCATCTGCTGATGCGAGAGGGAGTGGCGCGATGACGACGGTTGAGGTGGTCTGGCGCGGGCTGGACGACGAGTCGCGTCTCGACGTCGCGTCGGTCGAGTTCGACGCCGACGGCGGCTTCGTCGCCACGGGGCGGCAGTCGACGGAGCGCTACCGCGCCCAGTGGGATCTCGTCGTCGACTCGTCCTGGCGCACGCGCCTGTTCACGGTCGACGTCGAGGGCTACGCGCCGTCGTCGGCGGCCGAGGATCTCGACGCCCCCGACGAGACCGGTGGCTCCCCCGAGCCGGTGTGGCAGCGCCACCTCAATCTGTGGCGTCGTGACGAAGGGTCGCGCTCCGTGTGGCGGTGCGAGAGCGGCGAATCCGGTGATGTACCGGGCGATTTCGGCCCGATCGGCATCGCAGATGACGCGCTGGAACTCTTCGTCGAGGCCCTCGACGTCGATCTAGCGGGGTGCCCGCTGACGAACACGATGCCGATCCGCCGGCTCGGCGTGGACGCGGCCGGCGTCGGGGAGCGTCCGATCACGACGGCGTGGGTGTCGTTGCCCGACCTCGCCGTCATCCCGTCGGCGCAGGTGTACTCCTCGGGCCCCGAGGGACTTTCGGACATCGCGTCGGCCCTCGACGATCGCGTCGTCTCCGTCGTGCACTACCGCTCGGCAACGCGTGACGTGAGCGTCGACCTCGCCGTCGACGCTCACGGCCTCGTCGTCACCTACCCCGAACTCGCGGCGCGCATCGACGTCGACTGACCCGCTCTCGGTTGCAGCGTGACCACGTCTGAAGCCCGGCCGCTGGTGCGGCCGACGTCTCTCGTGCTCAGTCCGCCGGCGTCGAGCGTGCGGCGGACGCCGTCGGATTCCTCGTCGTAGAGCTCCTCGGGCAACTCGCGGCTCACTTCTCCTCGATCTTCACGCTCGTGATCGTGTGCTTCTTCACGGGCGTGCCTTCCTGTGAACCGTCCTGGTTGCCGTCGGCCTCGATCTTCTTCACGACGTCCATGCCCTTGCTCACCTGGCCGAAGAGCGTGTACTGCGGCGGCAGGGCCGTGCCGGAATCACCGGTGACGATGAAGAACTGTGAGCCGCCGGAGTTCGGCTGGCCCGTGTTCGCCATCGCGATCGAGCCCTCCTTGTACTCGCCCTGCTGCGGGAACTCGTCCTCGATCGTGTAGCCCGGCCCGCCCGTGCCGTCACCCTTCGGGTCGCCGCCCTGCGCCATGAAGCCGGGGATGACGCGGTGGAAGCTCACGCCGTCGTAGAAGTGGTAGCGGGAGAGGACGACGAAGTTGTTGACGGTCTTCGGTGCCTTCTTCGCATCCAGCGTGATGACGACGTCGCCGACGTCCGTCGTCATCGTCGCGGTGTAGGTCTTGTTCGCGTCGATGCACATGGGCGGGGCGTCGTCGAAGCTCTGCTTCTTCTGCGCGGAACCGTCGGCCGGCGGGCACTGCGTCAAGGCATTCGCACTGCCCGAGCCTCCCGAACTCGACGAGCCGGACGACGAGTCGTCCTTGCCGCATCCGGCGAGAGCGAGCGAACCGGCGAGCAGGCCGAGGGCAACGGTGCGGCGGGGCAGCGAGAGGTTCATGCTGCGCAGGGTACTTCGCCGACGCGCGCGGGCGCCGAGAACTGCTGGGGCGACGACGTGTCGTGGCGGTCGCCGATCAGTCGACCGTCACGAGGTGCAGCAGCAGGCCCGCATGACGCTCCGTCGCACGCCGCGCTTCCCGCAGCACGGCCAAGGGGTCGTTCGGGTCGTCGTTCGTTTCGGCCGACGACACGACCGACAGGCCGACCATCTCCATGCCGCGCTCGCGGGCCGCAAGGGCACCCAGCACGGTCGACATCCCGACGCAGTCCGCCCCGGCGTTGCGCAGCATCTTCACCTCGGACGGGGTCTGATACTGCGGCCCGGGAACGAACGCGAAGCACGCGTCACGCAGCGACGGCTCGTGCTCACGGGCGAGTTCGGCAAGGTTCTGCGACCACATGCCGCGCAGGTCCGCGAACTTCGCGGATCCGACGAGCGGCGTCGCGAACGTCGGGTTGAGGTGGTCACGAATGATGAGCACGGTGCCGGGGGCGATGTCGTCGCGCAGCGAACCGCAGTCACTCGTGAACACGACACGCTCGGCGTTGAGTGCCGCCGCAACCCGAATGGGGTGGACGACGGCGTGCACCCCGTACCCGTCGTAGAGGTGCGCTCGCCCGGTCTGGACGAGGACGTGGCGCACATCGCCGGCCACGTCGTCGGTATCGTCCGAACCGATCCGCACGAGGAGAAGTTCGGCACGGTTGTCCTCAGCCGCGGGCTCGACGAAGCCCGGCACGGACGGTGCGTCGGCACGCCACAGCACCTCGACCGACGTCTCTGCGTCGATGTTTCCCGTGAAACCGTCGGCGTCGCTCTCATCTGCGGCGGAAGTCCCCGTCAGCGCGTCCAAGGCTCCGCGCCATCCCGTGCCGAGGATGAGGAGAGCGTCGACGTACTCGACGCCGGAGGCGGCCCGAATGTAGGCGGCGGCCGAGTCGGCCAGCGTCATCGCGGCGTTGAACTCCGCGGCCGCGTCGGTGGGCCAAGAGGGCAATCCGTGGGTCTGGCTCTGCGTCATGTCTTCAACGTAACGCGGCAGCGTGCGCACAGGAGGACTCCCCGGCGGACTCCGGATGTATCGAACCGAGACATTGCGTGGTGCACAATGGACGGCGATACCTCTGGCCGCACATGTGTTCGGCCTGTTCTGGAAGGAACGCCCATGCGTAAGTCCCTGTCGATGGCGGCCGTCGCCGTCCTCGCCACGTCGCTCACCGCCTGCAGTGCGACGGGTGGCCGCAAGGCCGAGGAGCAGGCGTCGATGAACGCCGGCAAGGCCACGACGCCGCGCATGACGGTTGCGCTCATCACGCACTCCGGCCCGGGCGACACGTTCTGGGACATCGTCCGCAAGGGCGCCGAGGACGCGGCGGCCAAGGACAACGTCAAGCTCGAGTACACGGCCGACCCCGACGGCCCGAAGCAGGCGAACCTCGTGCAGCAGGCCATCGACAAGAAGGTCGACGGCATCGCCGTCACCCTGTCGAAGCCCGACGCCATGAAGAGCGCCGTCGACGCCGCCCGCAAGGCCGGCATTCCGGTCGTCGCACTCAACGGTGGTCTCGACGACTGGAAGAAGATGGGCGTCGAGAGCTACTACGGCCAGGACGAGAAGATCGCCGGTGAGGCCGCGGGCGACAAGCTCAAGTCCGGTGGCGCGAAGAAGGTTCTGTGCGTCATCCACGAGCAGGGCAACGTCGGCCACACCGACCGCTGCGCCGGTGTGAAGAGCAAGTTCGCGCAGACGGAGAACTTCTACGTCAACGGCAAGGACATGCCGAGCGTGCAGAGCGCCATCACGAGCAAGCTGCAGCAGGACAAGACGATCGACTCCGTGCTCGCCCTCGGTGGCCCGTACGCGATGACGGCGACGAAGTCGGTCAAGGAATCCGGTTCGAAGGCCAAGGTGTTCACGTTCGACACCTCGAGCGAGGTCATCGGCGCGATCAAGAACGGCTCCGTGCAGTGGGCCGTCGACCAGCAGCCGTACCTCCAGGGTTACCTCGCCGTCGACTCGCTGTGGCTGCGCAAGAACAACGGCAACATCGTCGGTGGTGGCCAGCCGGTGCTCACCGGCCCCGCGTTCATCGACAAGAACAACGTGGCCGACGTGGAGAAGTACGCCAAGAGCGGTCGCCGCTGATCCTCACCCGGACGCATCACGCCTGACGATGCCCGCCGCACCTCACGTCGAGGGCGGCGGGCATCGTCGTGGGTGAGGTTCGACGGGTTCGACGTCTCGCCTGCGCCTTGGGGTGCGACGCGTCCACAGTTACTCGTCGGTGGGACGCGCGGGTAACCGATCGGCTCTGCGACGATGCCAGCATGGCCGCCCAACACATCGCCTCCGACCTCGTCGCCAACGTTCACTCCGTCGCGGTGCGCGTCGGGCAGAAGGTCGAGGCCGGTGAGGAGCTCGTGCTCCTCGAGTCGATGAAGATGGAGATCCCGGTCGTGCCCGAGGAACCCGGCACGGTCGTCGAGATCCGCGTGGAGCCCGGTGACGTCGTGCAGGAAGGTGAGGTGCTCGTCGTCCTGCAGTGACACCGGCCGGGAGGCCGACCCGCTGACGACGAAATGTATCGAGTCGATACACGCGTGACCTACGATGAAGGACGGCGAGGGCGCCCCTTCGCCATGCCCGCACATCGGAAAGGGAGTTCCGCGTGTCGACTCCTGCCACTTCGAGCGACTCGTCGAGCGCTGCCGACGACCGGGTGAGGAACCGCCACGTTCTGGCGCGATACCTCTCCCGCCCCGAGATCGGCTCGCTCTTCGGCGTTCTCGCGATCGCCCTGTTCTTCCTCATCGTGGCCGAGCCGTTCCGCCACATGGCGAACACCGGCACGATCCTCTACCAAGCCGCCACCATCGGCATCATGGCCGTGCCCGTCGCGCTGCTCATGGTCGCCGGCGAGTTCGACCTCTCCGCAGGTGTCGCCGTCACGACCGCCGGAATGTCGGCATCGCTGCTCGCCTGGTACTTCAACTTCCACGTGTGGGCCGCCGTCGGGCTGAGCCTTCTCATCGCGCTCGCGATCGGTGCGATCAACGGTTTCATGCTCAACCGCAGCGGGTTGCCGAGCTTCCTCATCACCCTGGCGACGTTCTTCGTCCTCCAAGGCGTGAACCTCGGTCTGACGCGCGCGGTCACCGGCGGTGTTGCGAGCAACGACATCAGCGACATGGCCGGTTTCGACTCGGCCAAGGCGATCTTCGGAGCGTCGTTCTCGATCGGCCCCGTCAACATCAAGATCCCGATCATCTTCTGGATCATCCTCACCGTGATCGCCGCGTTCGTCCTGCTGCGCACCAAGATCGGCAACTGGATCTTCGCCATCGGTGACGACGAGAAGGCCGCTCGCGCGGTCGGCGTGCCGGTGTGGAAGGTTCGCATCGGCCTCTACATGTTCATCGGCTTCTGCGCGTGGCTGTCGGGCATGCACCTGCTCTTCGCGTTCAACCGCGTCCAGTCCGGTGAGGGCATCGGCAACGAGTTCATCTTCATCATCGCGGCCGTCGTCGGTGGCTGCCTGCTCACCGGCGGCTACGGCTCGGCGGTGGGCGCCAGCCTCGGCGCGCTGATGTTCGGCATGACGCAGCTCGGCATCAACTACGCGGGCTGGAACCCCGACTGGTTCAAGGCGTTCCTCGGCGTCATGCTCCTCGCGGCCACGCTGCTCAACACCTTCGTCAAGCGAAAGGCGGACTCACGATGATCCGCATCAAGACGGGGCAGCCCGAGAAGCCCGGCAAGGGTGGAGCCGCCGGCGAGCACGCCGAGCTACCCGGAAGTCTGCCGGTCGACGGCACCGACGCGACGAAGCGCGACGCCGTTTCACGTGAAACTGCCGAGACGCCCGCGGAGCGTGAGAAAGCGCTGATCGACTCGACGCCGGCTGGCCGGGCGACGAGCGACGACGTCGCCGATCCCGACGCGCTCGTGCAGCTCCTCGACGTCGGCAAGGCGTACGGGAACGTCGACGCACTGCGCGGCGTCGACCTCACCGTCCGCCCGGGCGAAGTGACGTGCGTGCTCGGCGACAACGGGGCCGGCAAGTCGACGCTCATCAAGATCATGTCGGGCCTGCACGACTACACGTCGGGCACGATGCTCGTGGCCGGCGACGAGCGGCACTTCAGCTCGCCGCGCCAGTCGCTGGCGTCGGGTATCGCAACGGTGTACCAGGACCTGGCGCTCGCTCCGCTGCAGTCGGTGTGGCGCAACTTCTTCCTCGGCAACGAGCTGACGCGCGGCCCGTTCGGCGTGCTCGACATCAAGAAGATGAAGGCCATCTGCGGCGAAGAGCTGACGAAGATGGGCATCGTCATCCCCGACCTCGACCGTCCGGTCGGCGGACTCTCGGGTGGTCAGAAGCAGTGCATCGCCATTGCGCGTGCCATCTACTTCGGCGCGAAGGTCATCATCCTCGACGAGCCGACGGCGGCGCTCGGCGTCAAGCAGTCCGGCGTCGTGCTCAAGTACATCCAGGCGGCGCGCGACGCCGGCCTGGGCGTCGTCCTCATCACGCACAACCCGCACCACGCCTACCTCGTGGGCAACCACTTCGTCGTGCTCAAGCTCGGCCGTGTGGCGCTCGACGCGTCGAAGGACGAGGTCAGCCTCGACGAGCTGACCGCCCAGATGGCCGGCGTCTCCGAACTCGAGGCCCTCGAGCACGAACTGCGCAAGGACGACGTCACGGTGAGCACCTCACCCCTCGACGTCGACTGACGCCCCACACCGAAGTGCCCCGGATCGCTCGGCGATTCCGGGGCACTCGTGAGTTCAGGAGCCCGGCGTCAGCGCAGCACGTGCGAGTGGGCGAGGACGAAGTTGCGTTCGTCGTAGCCGTACGCGCCGGCAACGGCCGAGAGGATGCCCGAGAGCGGGTCGTGCTCGTGGCGGATGACGACGAACTCGTCGACACGCGTCAGGGTCAGCCGCGGCCAGACGCCGAGGCTAGTGCCGCCGTCGATGGGGATGATGACCTGCGTCGAGCCGTTGCTCACGCGCAGTTCCGAGGCGGGTACAGGCATCGTGCCCTGCGTGCCGGTGGCGATGAGGACGCGGTTCATCGGCTGCGTGAGGTCGATCGTCAGGGTGTTGGCGCGGGCCGCCACGGTTGAACCGTCCTGCAGCGCCAGCAGGTCGAACCCGCGCTGACGCACGCGCCACTCGACCGTGAGGTAGCCGATGCCCGACGCCAGCCGGTCGAGCGCCACGACGCGGTGCAGTTTCACCGTGCGCCCGCCGACGACACTGATGCCCTGCGGCGGGCGCGACGGCCGGCGACGCGCAGGCACGACATCGACACTCTCGCGTCCACTGTTGTCCCGGGGCGCAGTCACCGCGTTGCTCGACGCAGGGGATGGCTCGCTGCCGCCCCACGACCCACCGAGGCTCTGCGCGGGCCCCGTGCTCGGTGCCTCCGCCTCGATCTCACCCGTCTCGACGCGCTCGCCCTGCTGACTGTCGGACAGATGCACCGGGCTCGGCTCCGCGCTGATGACGCGCAACCACGCGCCGTCGGGGTTGCCGAGCTGCGCGTCGGGAACGTCGCTCGGACGCGAGGCCGCCTCGGGCGCCTGCGGAGGCACAGGGGCGGGCTGGGGCGACGGCGTCGGACGCGCCGCGTCACCCGAGTTGTAGCCGGGAGGGGGCTGCAGCGTCACAGCCGGCTCCCCGCCTGCTGCAGCGCGCCGTCGAGCCCGGCCTCGAAACCACGCGCCGAGACGTTGACACGCCACCCGTCACCGTCCCGCACGACCTCGGCGACGGCGGCCGCCGTCACCGGACCGATGGCGCGCGCCAGGTCGTCCGTGCGCGCGATCTCGCGGCCGGACGCGTCGTCACGGAACGTGATCGACAGGTCGCTCACCTCGTCGAGGGTGCGCTTCGACGCGTTGGCTCGCGGGTGGACGAACGCAAGCACGACGACGCGCTCGACGTCCGCCGGCGCCGCGGCGAGGTCGACCTCGACGACGCCGTTGGACGCTCCGAGCCTGGTCGTCTCGTCCGGCGTGGCCGGCTGGTTCGAGTGGACAACGTGCTCGCGGCTCTCGACGCGGTCGCGCACGAGGGGCATGGCGGCCAGCCCGATGCGCTCCGACAGCGCCGTCTCGGTACCCGTGTTCCAGCGCACGTCGATCGACAGCACGCGCACACCGGCGTCACGCCCGAGCGGGAGGCCGTCTCCGGGAGCCAGATTCGTCGTGTCAGCCATGTCCGAACTTCTCCTCGAGGAACGCGCCCTGGATCTCCAGGGCGTCACGGGCACTCTCGATCGAACGCTTCGCAGCCGACGCCGCGACGCCCTCGATCGTCGTCAGTTGCCGGATGAGCATGTCCTGCGCCCCGCTGACGCCGCGCGCGGCCAGGTAGGCGTTGATCGTGTCGGGCACGTGGGCACTCGCGGTGCGCTCCAACGTGACGAGCGTCTGCACGTCGAGCAACTTGGCCGACGGGTCGCCCACGACGTCCTCCAGGTGGTCGCCGATGAGCCGGCACAACACCATGGCCCGCCCAGGCACCTGACTGCCGAGCGAACGCAACCACCGCACGTACGGCACAAGCGCAGCACCGACGGCGTCGACGGTTCCGGGCGTCGGGCCGCTCGGGCGCTGCGGTTCGTCGCGCGAGAACCACCCCACGTCAGATCACCTCAGGAACGGCCCGGCAGCTGACCGCTGTTACGCGACTCGTTGCTCTCGATCTGCTCCTTGCGCGCACGCTCCATGTACGGCTCGGCGCGCTTGATCTGCGTCTGCAGCGACGAGATCGTCTGCGCCATCGAGTCGGTGGCGGCGGCGCGGTAGGAGTCGATGGCGTCCATCGTGGCGAAGACGTTAGTGAACGCGTTCTCCAACTTCTCCACCTCGACGAGCGACTCGGTCGACTTCGCGTTGATCTCCGCACCCTGCGTGCGCAGCTGCTTGCTCGTGGCCTCGATCATGTTCGACGTGGTCGAGCGCAGTGCGTTGATCTGGTCGAGCACGAGCTTCTGGCGAGCCAGCGCCTCGGAGACGATGACGGCCGTGTACAGCGCGGCGACCGTGGTCGACTTCGCGCGGTCGACGGCCTGGATGAGCTGGTCGTTGTTCTGCAGCACGAGGCCGAGCGACATGTATCCCTGCGTCGCGACGGCGATCTCCGTCGCGAGGTCCTGACGACGCTGGCGCACCGTGAAGAGCACCTGCGACTTCATGGCGTCGGCCTTCTCCGTCTCGCCGCGCGCCTGCAGTTCGGCCACGCGCTGCTCGATCGCGCCGTCGAGCTGCGTCATCTTCTCGTCGAGTTCACGCAGACGCAGAAGCGCGTCCCACAGGCGCGTCTGCTCGAGCTGGATGCCCGCGTTGTCCTTGCGCAGGTCGTCCTGACCCGATTCGAGCGCGGCGATGATCGAGTTCAGGTGCGTCTGGCTCGACTGGTACTTCATGAAGTAGCGGTCGACCTTGTCGCCGCCCGGCAGCCACTTGAGCACCTTCTTCGCACCCTTGAGGTCGGCGCGGTGCGGGTCGAGGTCGGTGATCGTCTGGCGCAGTTCGACGAGGGTGTTGCCCACCTTCGTCTGCGACGAGTCCTTACCCGCGAGGGAGGGGCGCTGCAGGATCGAGTTGCTCACCTGCGTCGCCTTCATGGACTCCTCGCGGCCCATGTTGGTGATCTCCTTGAGCCGCGCACGGAACTGCGGGTCGTTCGGGTCGATCTCCTCGAAGCGCGCGACCGTCTGCGTGGCCTCGGTGGTGGCCACCTGCTTGGCCTGCTCGTCGATGGGCACCATCGCCGCGGCCTTCTCCGGCTCGACGAGGTCGACGGCCTTCGGCGGCGCCAGCATCGTCTCGGGCTCGGGGGCCTGCTGGGCCTGGGGAGCCTGCTGAGGCTGTGCCTGGGGCCCGCCGTACTGCTGATTCGGATCCTGGTACGGCTGCTGTCCGGGGTTCGTCATCGTGCCTCTCCTGCGAAGGTTCAGGGCGAATGAAGGAGCTCGGCTTCGAGCCTAGTCCACCCACCCGACAACGAGCCTGTGGTGCGGGGCGTTCCCGCAGGTGGAGCGGTTGTCGCGGTTCGACGTGTCTGCGTGGGCGCACACACATCGTCGGACGATGGGGCTCAGGCGTGTCGGCGCTACGCTGGGTGTTCAAGAGCCCCCGCATGCCCTTTTCCCAGGGTCGGGTGTGCCCGGTTCGTGCCCGCTCCCCGGAAAGTGTTCTCCATGCTTCTCAAGACGTTCGGATGGTCGGTGGCCATCACGGTCGCCGGCCTCGTCGGCGGTTTCTTCCTCGGGGGAGTCTCCGGCCTGGCCATCGTCGCCATCCTCATCGTGCTCGAGGTCTCGCTCAGCTTCGACAACGCCGTCGTCAACGCGACGATCCTCAAGCGGATGAACGCGTTCTGGCAGAAGATCTTTCTCACGGTCGGCATCCTCATCGCCGTCTTCGGTATGCGCCTCGTGTTCCCGCTGCTCATCGTCTGCCTGACGGGTGGCGTCGGCCCGATGAAGGCCATCGACCTCGCCATCAAGGGCGGCGACCAGGAAACGCCCGGCACGTACGCCTACATGCTGCACGAGGCTCACCCGAGCATCGCGGCCTTCGGTGGTTCCTTCCTGCTCATGCTGTTCCTCAACTTCGTGTTCGAGGACCACAAGGTGAAGTGGCTGAAGCCCATCGAGCGTCCGCTCGCGAAGATCGGCAAGCTCGACCAGCTCTCCGTCGTCGTGGCGCTCCTCGTGCTCGTGCTCGCCTCGCAGTTCCTCGCCGAGGACGCAGGAACCGTCCTGTTCTCCGGCGTGCTCGGCGTCATGACGTACCTGCTCGTCGGTGGTTTGGGTGACCTGTTCGAGCAGCAGGGCCTGGCCGAACACGACGCCGCGGACGACGCCGACGAGGCAGAGACCGACAGCAAGGAGAGCGCCGAGAACGGCAAGGACGAGAAGGCACTGCCCGGCGTCGGCAAGGCCGCGGGCAAGGCCGCGTTCTTCCTCTTCATGTACCTCGAGGTGCTCGACGCGTCGTTCTCGTTCGACGGTGTCATCGGCGCCTTCGCCATCAGCCAGGACATCTTCATCATCGCCGTCGGCCTCGGCGTCGGCGCCATGTGGATCCGTTCGCTCACGGTCTACCTCGTGCGTCAGGGCACGCTCGACGACTACGCCTACCTCGAGCACGGCGCCATGTGGGCCATCGGGGCGCTTGCGACGATCCTGTTCATCAGCATCAAGCACGAGGTGCCCGAGGTCATCACCGGCCTCATCGGCGTCGGTTTCATCGGTGCCGCTTTCCTCGCGTCGGTACGCCGCAACAAGCGGATTGCCGCCGAGGGCGGAGAGGTCGAACACGTCCACGCCTGACGGATCTCGAGGCTGGTCAACGACGGCCGCACCCCACATGGGGTGCGGCCGTCGGTGTTTCTGCAGTGAAATCGCTTGTGGCCAAACGGCCAACGCGCCGACGGTCGCTGACACACTTCACGACATGCTCTGGGGCTGGGTGGGTGCTGCGTTGTTCCTTGCGGGCGCCCTCGCCCTCACGACACGTCATGTCGTCCCGGAGGTCGTGGCACCCGGTTCGGAAGCGGCGCACGAGCGTCGACGCGACCGGGAGGCCCTGCTCGCGGTCGCTGCGCTCGTAGCCGCGGGGGGCATCGTCGGGCGCTGGTGGAACGAGGCGCCGGGTTTCGCCACGGCCCTGCTCCTCGTGCTGCCCCTCCTACTCGCGCTCACCCTCGTCGATCTCGACGAACACCGCCTGCCCAATCGCCTCACCCTGGCGTGCGTGGTCGTGACGACCTGTGGCCTCGCCCTCGCGACGCTGGCGACGTCGTCCGCCGGCTGGCTCGAAGCGCGGCGGGCGCTGGCCGGGGCAGCCTTGCTCGGGCTGTTCTACCTTGCGCTGGCCCTGCTCGGTGGTGGGCGTGGCATGGGCCTGGGAGACGTGAAGCTGGCCCCCTCCCTCGGTGGCCTGCTCGGTTGGGTCGGGTGGGAGACGTGGGCGGCGGGCGCGTTCGGCGCTTTCCTCCTCGGTGGCCTGTGGGGTGTTGTCCTCATGCTCCGGGGTCGGGGCCGGAGCGCGCGAATGCCCTTCGGGCCGTTCATGATCGGCGGCGCCTTGGCCGCGCTCTGCCTCGCCTGAGCGCAGCGAGGCACATCGCGGCCACCTGCGTCGCGCGTCGAGTTCACTCATCGCGGCGGACCGCACTCATCCACCTCGATGAGGATCGACATCTACGGACTCAGCGAACTGCCAGGGACTCGGCGTCGCGTTTTCGATATGTCGAGTCGATATATCTGCTAGAACTGTCGACGAGCGTTCACCCGCTCGCCATTTCCCGTCAGTGGCCGTTCTTGAAACAATGAGCGTTCGCATCGGACGCGGGGATGGCCACGCCACCCGGCCAGACGAAGGAGAAGCGCATGTCACGCCGTGGCACAGTGCTCGAATTCGCTGTTCTCGGGCTGCTGCACGAAGCACCGCTGCACGGGTACGAGCTGCGTAAGCGACTCACCGGTGTGCTCGGTGCCTTCCGTGTCGTGAGCTACGGGTCGCTGTACCCGTGCCTCGCGAAGCTGTCGCGCAAGGGCCTCATCACCGAAAGCGCGTCGTTCGCGCCCGGGGGGCGTCGCCCGCGTATCACGTACGAGATCACGGACGAGGGCCGTGACGTCTTCGCCGATCAGTTGTCGCGCTCCGGCCCGGCTTCCTGGGACGACGACAACTTCGACGTGCATTTCGCCTTCTTCTCCCGCGCGAGCGCCGAGGTGCGCCTGCGCATCCTGGAGGGGCGACGCCTGCGTCTGCAGGAGCGTCTCGAACGCTCCCGCGAACAGGCGCGTGACAGTCGCAGTACGCGTGACTCCTACATCGCGGAGCTGTTCCGCCACGACGTGGAGTCCACGGAGCGTGAAGTGGGCTGGGTGAACGAACTCATCGAGATCGAGCGGAAGGCCGTTGCCGATCCGCGCCCGCTGTCCTCCGAGGTCTGACCACATTTCCTCTGGGGGCTCGTCCATCAGGAGTGAGTTCCATGGGTTCCATCCGCGTCGCCATCGTCGGCGTCGGCAACTGCGCCAGTTCGCTGGTTCAGGGCGTCGAGTACTACAAGAACGCTTCCCCGGACGCGCACGTGCCGGGTCTCATGCACGTGACGTTCGGTGACTACCACGTCGGTGACGTCGAGTTCGTCGCTGCGTTCGACGTCGACGCGAAGAAGGTCGGCTTCGACCTTTCCGAGGCGATCAACAACTCGGAGAACAACACGATCAAGATCGCCGACGTGCCGCCCACGGGCGTCACGGTGCAGCGCGGTCACACGCTCGACGGCGTGGGCAAGTACTACGCGCTGACGATCGACGAGTCGGACGCCGAGCCGGTCGACGTCGTCCAGGCGCTCAAGGACGCGAAGGTCGACGTCCTCGTCTCCTACCTGCCGGTCGGCTCGGAGACGGCCGACAAGTTCTACGCGCAGTGCGCGATCGACGCGGGCGTCGCCTTCGTCAACGCGCTGCCGGTCTTCATCGCCTCCGACCCGGAGTGGGCGAAGAAGTTCGAGGACGCCGGTGTGCCGATCATCGGTGACGACATCAAGAGCCAGGTCGGCGCGACGATCACGCACCGCGTCATGGCGAAGCTGTTCGAAGACCGCGGCGTCGCCCTCGACCGCACGTACCAGCTGAACGTCGGCGGCAACATGGACTTCAAGAACATGCTCGAGCGCGAGCGCCTCGAGTCGAAGAAGGTCTCGAAGACGCAGGCCGTCACGTCGAACCTGTCGGGTTCGCTCGCGGGCAAAATCGACGACAAGAACGTGCACATCGGCCCGAGCGACTACGTCGCGTGGCTCGACGACCGCAAGTGGGCGTACGTGCGCCTCGAGGGTCGCGCGTTCGGTGACGTGCCCCTGAACCTCGAATACAAGCTCGAGGTGTGGGACTCGCCGAACTCGGCCGGCATCATCATCGACGCCATCCGCGCCGCGAAGATCGCCAAGGACCGCGGCGTCGGCGGCCCGCTCCTGTCGGCGTCGAGCTACCTCATGAAGAGCCCGCCGGAGCAGCGCGAGGACACCGTCGGCCGCGAGATGCTGGAGGCCTTCATCCGCGGTGACGAGGAGCGCTGAGGATCAAGCGAACGGAGGTAGGACCGCAGCGAAGCGAGGATCCTGCCGAAGTGAGCGATGACGAAACGCTCGAGAAAAGTGAGGAGCGCTGAGTCGTACCTTTCGCCGCGTCCTCCGGCGGGGTGGCTTCGCAGGCTCAGCCGCCCCGCTCGGTGCGACACGAGTGTTGACGAAGCGCTCAAGACAAGGAGGAGCGCTGAGTCGTAGCCCTCTGACACTGCACGGTGTGAAATCCGCCCTTCGTGTGCCCAAGCCCCGAGCTTGCGCACATGAAGGGCGGATTTCTTTCCTACGGAGGTGGTCGTCGGTTGGTGCCATCGGATGAGGACTCCGCCGTCCTGACCTCTTCGTGAGAATGCGTATCACCGCCGGTCGGCGTAACGTCACGTCCATGACCACAGCTGTTGCCTGCTACCAGGCCGTTGCCGCCGACGCCCCCCTCGAGAAGGGTACCGTCGAGCGCCGAGACCTGCGTCCCGACGACGTCCGCATCGAAATCGAGTTCGCCGGAATCTGCCACTCCGACATCCACACCGTGCGCGAGGAGTGGGGCAAGATCACCTTCCCGATGGTGACCGGCCACGAGATCATCGGTCGCGTCACCGAGGTCGGCTCCGACGTCACGAAGTTCACCGTCGGCGAGCGCGCCGGCGTCGGCTGCCTCGTCGACTCCTGCCGCGAGTGCGAGTGGTGCCTCGCCGGCGAGGAGAACAACTGCCCGAACTCCGTCGGCACCTACAACGGCATCGACCGCTTCGACGGCACGCCCACCGCCGGCGGCTACTCGACGCAGATCGTCGTCTCCGAAGCCTTCGCCATCCACATCCCCGAAAGCCTCGACGCCGCAGCCGCCACCCCGCTGCTGTGCGCCGGCATCACCACCTACTCGCCGCTTCGCACCTGGGGTGTCAAGGAAGGCTCCAAGGTCGCCGTCGTCGGCATGGGCGGGCTCGGTCACGTCGCCGTCAAGCTCGCCAAGGCCATGGGCGCCGAGGTTACGGTCATCTCCCAGACCCGCTCCAAGGAAGAGGACGGACGCCGCTACGGCGCTACCGACTGGATCGCGACGGCCGAAGACCCCGACGCCGTCAAGAAGCGTCGCGGCGAATTCGATGTCATCCTCAACACCGTGTCCGCACCCATCAACGTGCGCCACTACCTCGCCGCGCTGCGCCCCCACGGCGCCCTCGTCATGCTCGGCCTGCCCATGGACAACCTCGAGTTCAACGCGGCCAACGTCATCCTCGGCCGCAAGTCCGTCACCGGCTCCAACATCGGCGGCATCCGCGAAACGCAGGAAATGATCGACTTCTGCGCCGAGCACAACGTCACCGCCGAAATCGAACTCATCAACGCCGACACCATCAACGAGGCCTACGACCGCGTCGTCGGCTCCGACGTGAAGTACCGGTTCGTGATCGACGCCAAAACGTTTTGATTCTCCCTTGCCCCGTCTTCCGGCTGGCTCACTGACGGCGCTCGCAGGCTCGCGTCGTCAGTGAGCCCGCTCGGTGCGACAGGGCTTCGGGCCGCACGCTCCGACGAACCCCGTCAGGCCTCCTCGCAAGCTCGGAGGTCTGACGGGGTTCGTCGTCGGTGCGGAGTCCGCTTCCAGCGTGGTGCTGTTGAGGGGGAGTGTCTCGGCTTCGTGACCTGGCCGGGGGCTGCTCGGTAGTCGGCTGAGGTGCGTGGCGCGCCTCTAGCCGGTGCACTTGTCTCGATCTGGCGGCGATATATCGCCGCCAGATCGAGACAACTGCACCGGATGCGTCGCGGGCCTTCGCCCTCGCCTTTACGACAGGTTGCCCAGGCGCTGCAGGCGGCCGCGCAGCGAATCCTGACGCTCGGCGTTGCCCGGCAGCTCGACGAAGCGCTCCCGGAACCGAGCCAGCAGGTCGTCCTCGAGTCGGCGAACCGCGCCGGGCGGGAAGCTGTAGCCCATCGCACGGGACACCCGCTCGGACGAGACACCCTGCAACTCCACGCGCAGGTCGTGGATCGACTCGACGCCGAGTTCCGTCAGCAAGTCGGCCGTGTCGACGTAGTGATCGACACGGGAGAAGCGCGAATCGGCGTAGCGGCCTGCGAGGAACGACGCGAGCTCGCGCGGGTCGATGCGCCCACCGGCATCGTCGAAGTCGCGCTCATGCACCCCCGACGCCAAGGTGTCGCGGATGACCGAGAACTCCCGGTCGGCCAACTCGATGAGCCCTGCCGCCAGTGTGAAGCGGCGGTCCAGCTCCGACGCGTGCTCGCTCGGCACCTCACCCTTGTACCGCGCGTCGTGCTCGAACTCGGCCCACGCGTGCTGCAGCACCGTGCGCAACTGCACCGAGACGCACTTCGACGCCTCGTACCCCGTCGCGTCGGGGTCGGTCGAGACCAGCATGTGACGACTCGCGTACCCGAACCGTCCCTCGCTCGCGGTTTCGCGTCCCATGTCGCGATCCTCGAGGACGGTGTAGTGGTCGCCGAGCAATTGGGCGACCGGCTCGATGTCGCTGAGCGTGTACGTCACGATGCGCACGCCCACCTGGTCGGTGATCTCGACGAGCGGGTCGAAGTCGGTGTGACCCAGCTGCTCCGCGCGGCGAACCACCTTGGCGGAGAAGGACGCAGGAGATTTCGCGCGACCCGTCACCGACAGGTAGTTGATGCCGGCGTCGTCGACGATCGCACGGATGCGGCGCACCGTTTCGTCGGTGCGCCGCACGGTACGAGGGTGACGGGACGCGTACGTCGCGTTCGCTCGCTGCAGTGACTTGCGGCTCATGGGGGAATCCAAACAGAAACGACCGACGGCTGTCGGGAGGTGCGGGTTTCGAAACGGTGGGAAGGCGATGTCGGAGACAGTCGGTACCCTGGACGGTAATACCCGCGCGTGCTCCGAGGCTCGCGCCGCACGAAGCGAGGCAAGTACGTGGTCAATGAGTCGGGCCAGGGGCGCGGTAACGCGGGTGGTCGCCCCGCCGCCGGAGGCAGGAAGCCGCAGGCTTCTTCGAAGGGTTCCTCGAAGAGCGCTGCGGCCGGGTGGATCGCCTCCCGCCGCGCCAAGGCGTCCAAGCGCTCGATGCCGGTGCGCATCCTGCGCGGTGCTCTCATCGGCTTCGCCAGCCTGTTCCTGCTCGCCGTCCTGGCTTTCGTCGTTCTCTACATGGCCATCGACATTCCCAAGGCCAACGCGCAGGCCACCCAGTCCGTCTCTGTCGTCTACTACGCCGACGGCAAGACGGAGATGGGTCGTTTCACCACGACGAACCGCGATCCTGTTGCCATCGAGAAGGTGCCCGAGCACGTCCAGCGCGCCTTCATCGCTGCGGAGGACCGCAGCTTCTATTCGAACCGAGGCATCTCACCGAAGGGCATCGCCCGAGCGTTCATCAACAACTTCAAGGGTGAGGGAAGCGGCAGTCAGGGTGGTTCGACCTTGACGCAGCAGTACGTCAAGAACTACTTCCTCACCCAGGACAAGACGATCACCCGCAAGGTCAAAGAGGTCGTCATCAGCCTCAAGGTCGATCAAGAGATGAGCAAGAACCAGATCCTTGAGGCCTACCTCAACAACGTCTACTTCGGACGTGGCGCGTACGGCGTCCAGGCTGCGGCCAAGTCCTACTTCCACAAGGACGTCTCGAAGCTGACGCCGGTCGAGGGCGCCTTCCTCGCGTCGGTGGTCAACAACCCGGAGAACATGGATCCGACGGTCGGTCCCAACTCCGAGAAGCGCGCCAACGCGCGTATGGCGTACACGCTCAACGGCATGGTGAGCATGGGGTGGCTCTCGGAGGCGGAACGCTCCAAGGCGACGATGCCCACGTTCTACAAGCGTGAGCCCGTCAAGTACGCCGACGGGCCCGAGGGGTACGTCGTCGCATCGGTGCGTCAGGAACTGTCGCGCAAGCTCAAGCTCTCGACCACCGACATCGACCGCGGCGGTCTGCGCATCACGACGACGATCGACAAGCGCACCCAGGACGCCGCCGTCCGCGCCGTCGAAGCCCACACGCCGGTGGTGTTGCAGGGCAAGTTGCACACGGGTCTCGTCGCGGAGAAGGCGAACAACGGCGCCGTCGTCGCCATGTACGGCGGAGCAGACTACGACCCCGTCAAGGCGCCCTACTCCGACGCCGACCGCTCGATGCTTCAGAGCGCCTCGACGATGAAGATCTACGCCGCCATCGCTGCACTGCGCGATGGCAAGACCATCGACACGCGGTACAACGGCAACAACTACATGCGGCTCGGGCCGAACTCGTTCGTGCAGAACGACCACAACAAGTCGTACGGCTTCCAGCCGATCACGAACATGCTCGCGTACTCGATCAACACGGCGTTCGTGCGGCTCAACCAGGACATCGGCCCGGAGAAGACCCTCAAGGCCGCACAGGATTCGGGCATGCCCAGGACCCTCGGTGGCATGAACGACACCAAGGAGATCCTCAACGTCCTCGGTACCGGTGACAGCCGCGTCGTCGACCAGGCCACGGGCTACAACACGCTCAACTCCGGCGGAAAGCGCTACGACCGCTACCTCATCTCGAAGGTGCGCACGTACGACGAGAGCTACAGCTACGACGTGAAGGTCGAGGGCGAGCAGGCCTATGACAAGGGCATCGCCGACGACGTCACGTGGGCCCTGGGCAAGACGGGCGTCTACGGAACGGCTGCCGGCACGCAGTACCAGCTGAACCGTCCATTGGCGGCGAAGACGGGGACCGCGACGGGTAACAAGTACATCTGGTTCAACGGCTTCACGCCGGGCCAGCTCACCACGTCCGTCGGTATGTACTACAGCGAGGACGGACGTACGGCGAAGCCCATGCAGAACCTGCCCGGAATCCCGCCGGCAGACGTGTACGGTGCCGGCCTTCCGCGCAAGGTGTGGGTCGACTTCATGAAGGCCGCGCTCGAGGGCCAGGAGGTCACGAAGCTGCCGGAGCGCTCGTACTACAACCAGGACAAGCCGCAGACCCAGGATCCTCTGCCGAGCAGCACCTACGTGCCCCCGTCAACGGCACCGACGCCCTACCCGGAGCGCAGCACGTCCTCGACGTCGTCGCCCTCGCCGGAGACGAGCGACTCCCCGGAGTCGTCCTCGAGCAGTTCGAGCAAGCTGCCCAGTTCGTCGAGTTCGTCCCCGAGCAGTTCCTCGAGTACGTCGAGTCCCAGGCCGTCGACGCCGCGGCCAACGTCGAGTTCTCCGCCGAGCCCGACGCCGACACCGAGTGGTTCCCTCACCTCGGCTCCGTGACCTAGCGGCCACGCTCTAGGGTTGGGCCCATGAGTTCAGGTGCGCAGAGGAAGAGCATGCGTCCTCAGCGTGTGCCGCGGCGCGCCGCGATGCCCTCGCGCACCGACTCCGTCGTCGCAGCGGCTTCGCACGTCATCGGAGGCCCGCTCGGGCGTCACGCCGTGCCGGGGGTGCGCGGATGGCGGCCCGCTGCGGCGGTTCTGTCGGCCCTCAGCTCGGTCTTCGTCGCGCTGGGCGTGCCCCAGAAGAACCACTGCGTCTCGACGGGCTGGGCCACGCCCGGATCGTTGTGGCGCGCCTGTTACTCGGATCTTCCCGTGGCCGTTGCGGGTGACGCAGGCAGCACGCCGTGGTCGTCACCGGGGAGTGCGGGGCAGCCACCGCTGACCGCGGCCATCACCTGGATCGTGAGGATCCTCGTGCCCGGTGGTTCGCAGCTGCGTCTGCAGCAGGGCATGTTCGCCTGGGGCGCAGCGCTCATCGCCCTGCTCATCGCCCTCGCCGTCTGCTTCACCGCGGCGTCGTTGCCGAACGGACCGTGGGCTGCTGCGCACGTTGCCCTCTCGCCCGTCCTCATCACGACGGCTCTCATCTCGTTCGACGCGTTCGCCGTGCTGCTCGTTGCGGCCGGGCTGTGGGCCTGGAGCCGCAACCGGGCGGCGCTGAGTGGCGGGTTGCTCGCCGCAGCGCTTCTCACCAGGCCCGCGTTGGGCACCGTGTTGCTCGCCGTCATCCTCGTGGCTCTGGCTCGTCGGCGCACCCGCGATCTGGCCGGCGTCGCTCTCGGCGCAGCCGTGACGTTCGCCGTCGTCGGGGGTCTCATGCTGATCTCCGGAGCCAACCCGTTCGCGTCCTTCACGACGTGGAAGGTGCAGGGCGCGTCGTACGGCTCGCTGTGGCAGATCTTCTCGTTCGCAGGCTTCACACTCTCGCCCACGTCCCTGACGGCGCTCGCTGTCATCGGCTGGATCCTCGCCATCGGTCTCGGCTGGCTTCTCGCGAGCCGCGACGAGACAATGACGCCCGCGGCCGTCGCGCTGCTCATGCTCGTCGTCGTCATGCTCACCTCGCGGGCGCTGCCGGTGCAGGCTGCTCTGTGGGTGCTTCCGCTCGTCGCCCTGTGCGCGATTCGTTGGCGCGACCACCTCGTGTGGGCGGGAGCAGAGTTCGCCTACTTCGTCGTCGTGTGGGGTTTCATCGCGCGTTCCTCGAACTCGGCCAAGGCGCTGCCGCAGGAGTGGTTCGCGGTCTTCGTCGCCGTGCGGCTCATCGCCGTTCTCTTCCTCGTGCGAGCCTGCATCGACTCCGTGGCCGGCCCCGCCCGCCGGACGAAGTGATCGCCGCCCGAGCCGACGCACCGACTCATGGGCAGTCGTCCACAGATTTCGTCCGCCGTGACGGCAACGGGTAGTCTTCAGAGGCTTACGCCCTCTTGTCCACAACCCGTGGACGCCACTTTCTTCCCGAAAGCGCTCACGACGAGCACGATCGGGCCAGGAGGCGGTGAGGGCGAGCAACGCTGCAACCCTCCTGTCACGGAGAGACCGTGACCGCTTTAGACCAAAGGAGGTGGGTTACCGCATGCGTCACTACGAGATGATGATCATCCTCGACGGCGAGCTCGACGAGCGTACGGTCCAGCCCTCGCTGGAGAAGTTCCTCACCGTCGTCACGAAGGACGGTGGCACCGTCGACAACGTCGACACCTGGGGCCGTCGTCGCATGGCGTACGACATCAAGAAGAAGTCCGAAGGCATCTACGTCGTGGTCGACTTCACGTCCACCCCGGCTACCGCCGCAGAGCTTGACCGCCAGCTGGGCCTCAACGAGTCCATCCTGCGCACCAAGATCCTGCGCAAGGACGCCTGAGAACTCCCCACACTTAAGTAGGAGGAACCACCCATGGCTGCAGGCGACGTCAACATCACCGTGATCGGCAACCTCACCGCCGACCCCGAACTTCGGTACACGCCGAACGGGGCAGCGGTCGCCAACTTCACCGTGGCCTCGACCCCCCGCCAGTTCGACCGTCAGTCGAACGAGTGGAAGGACGGCGAGACCCTCTTCATGCGTTGCTCCATCTGGCGCGAAGCGGCGGAGAACGTCTCCGAGTCCCTGCAGCGCGGCACTCGCGTCGTCGTCACCGGCCGACTGAAGTCTCGTTCGTACGAGACCAAGGAAGGCGAGAAGCGCACAACGACCGAGCTCGAGGTCGACGAGATCGGCCCCTCGCTGCGTTACGCCACGGCGAAGGTCAACAAGACCCAGCGCTCCGGCGGCCCCGGCGGCGGCTTCGGAGGAGGCCAGGGGGGCGGCAACGTCTCCCAGGGCAACTTCGGCGGCCAGCAGGGCGGCAACGGTGGTGGTTTCGGTGGCGGCCAGCAGGGCGGCAACTTCGGTGGCAGCCCCAACGACGACCCGTGGGCAACCGGTGGCAACACCGGCGGCCACCAGGGTGGTCAGGGCAACGCCGGCGGTCAGCAGGGCGGCAATGGTGGCTGGTCCACCGGCCCGTCCTACGACGAGCCCCCGTTCTGATCGGCACCTCCTCACACCGGTCGTGATTCGTCACGACCCACCTCGCACCGGCCGACGGCCGAGGCGAAACAAGACACTCGCTATCCCGAGTCACCCACTCGGGCTCTCATAGAAGGAGAGCACCACGATGGCAAAGCCCGTTGTGCGTAAGCCCAAGAAGAAGGCCAACCCGCTGAAGGCGGCGAAGGTCGAGAACATCGACTACAAGGACGCAGCCCTGCTGCGCAAGTTCATCTCCGACCGCGGCAAGATCCGTGCGCGTCGCGTCACGGGCGTCTCCGTCCAGGAGCAGCGCCTCATCGCCAACGCCGTCAAGAACGCCCGCGAGATGGCCCTGCTGCCGTACTCGAGCTCGGCTCGCTGATCAGGCGGAAAGGAACACCATCATGAAGGTCATCCTGACGCACGAGGTTTCCAAGCTCGGCACGGCCGGTGACGTCGTCGACGTCAAGCCCGGCTTCGCCCGCAACTACCTCCTGCCGAACAACCTCGCCACCGAATGGACGAAGGGCGGCCAGAAGCAGGTCGACTCCATCCAGAAGGCTCGCGAGTCCCGCGCCGTCAAGACGCTCGAAGAGGCTCAGTCCATCAAGGGCAACCTGGAGAACGCCAAGGTGACGCTGAAGGCGCGCTCCGGTGAGAACGGTCGCCTCTTCGGCGCCGTGACCACGCACGAGATCGCCGACGCCATCAAGGAAGCCGGCGCCGGCTCCGTCGACAAGCGCAAGATCGAGATCACCACCCCGATCCGCTCGCTCGGCGACCACAGCGTCCTCGTCCGCCTCCACCCGGAGGTTCAGGCGACGGTCAAGCTGAACGTCGCGCGCGCCTGACGCGTTCGCGTAGACCACGCAGAAGCTCCCACCCTCCTTGAGAGGGTGGGAGCTTCCGCATGTCGTGGGGAGAACTGTCCTCGACGAGGTTCGATCTGGCGGACGCATGACGAAGGCCCCGGCACATCCTCCTCGGATGTCCACGGGGCCTTCGCCGTCACACTTCGAGGGCTGTCACAGGGGCGTCGCGAGGTGATCCCACATCGTCTTCGCGACGCGGTTGGCCACGCTCGTACCGATGGCCATCGTGGGGGTGCGCTGCAGGATGGCGAGCGTGTGGTTGCGTCCGTAGCCACCGACGTGGCCGACGCTGTTGATGCGCCACTGACCGTTGTAGGGCAGCCACCCGTTCTTGACCTGGGAGGTGCCGTACGTGCCGACACCCCAGCGCTGGCCGGAGGTCACCTGACCCATGAGCGTGCTGATGTAGCCGCGGTTGGTGCTGTTGAGCACCCGCCCGAACCAGAAGATCTCGTCCATGAGCACCATCTGGTCGTAGGCGGACGTCGTCGTCAGGCCCCAGGCCTTGTTCGTCACCGTCTGGTACATGCGCAGCTTCGTGGCCATGGCCTGAACGGCCGGCGCGCCGCCGACGCTCTTCCACAGGTTCGTCGCAGCGTTGTTGTCGCTGTAGCGGATCATGATGCTCGCCTGCGACTTCTCCCACGCCGTCAGGGCGCGCCCGAGGCGCTGAGCACGGTCACACACCGTGGCGAGGATGAGCACCTTGACGATGCTGGCGCATTCGTTGCGCACTCCCGCGCTGTACTGCCAGAACCGGCCGGAGCGGCGATCGTAGACGGCGACCGACAGGGTTCCGGTCGTCGCCGCATCGATGGCGTAGATCTTGTCGCGAAGGCCCACGGTGGTGGCAGAGGCCTCAGCTGCGCCGACGAGACTCGGCAGCGCGAGAGCCGTGCCGGCGCCACCGGCGCCCAGGACGACGCCTCGTCGAGTGCACCCCTTGGGGGTTTCATGATGCTTTCCGACGCGAGCCATCTGGCCTCCCGAACTTCTGTGGTGTGGCTCTCAGGGTACGTGCAGGCAAGCGTCGTTCTGTCGACTTCGGCATGTCGATTCGGTTACGGAACAGCCAGTTCCATCCACGCGTCCACGCGGCGGCGACGATCCAGCACGACGCAGCGAGCCGTCAGGTAGAGCGAGTAGCAGACCCACAGAGCGGTCAGCGGGGCCGCGACGTCCAGTCCCTCCAGCCACTCGTCGGCGAGCATGAGCACGCCCAGGACCGGCAGGTAGGCGAGCAGGAGAGCTACCTGTGCCTTGGCGAGGAATGGGCCGTCTCCGGCCCCCATGAGGACGCCGTCGAGGACGAAGAGGACCCCCGCGACCGGTTGGACGAGGGCGATGACGACCAGGGCGCCCGTGGTCGCGCGCAACACCGAGGGGTCGTCGGAGAACAGGTGGGGCAGGGGCCACGCGGCGGCGAGTGTCAGGAGGCCCGCTGCGGCACCGCTGTACCAGCCCCAGCGGGTGATGACGGCCGAGAGCTCGCGCGTCTCGTCGTGGTCGCCGCGCCCGAGCGACTCCCCGATGAGTGCCTGGGCGGCGATGGCAATGGCGTCGAGGGCGAAGGTGAGGAAGGTGAAGATCGTCATCGCGACCTGGTGCGCGGCCAGCGTCGTGGCACCGAACGTGCCGGCCGCCGCCGTCGTCAGCAGCAGGACGGCGCGCAACGCCACCGTGCGCACGAGCAGCGGCGCGCCGAAACGGGCCGCCGTCAGGACGCGGGCGGGGTGCGGACGCAGGTCGAGGTGACGGGTGCGGCGCACGATCGAGACGAGTAGCGCCAGGGCCATGAGCCACTGTGCGACCACCGTTCCCACGGCGGCACCGGCCAGCCCCCAGCCGACCACGAGGACGAGAAAGGCGTTGAGAGCGGCGTTGACCGCAAAACCGATGCCTGTCACCCACAGAGGCGTCTTCGTGTCCTGGAGGCCCCGGAGAAGGCCCTGTGCCGCGAGGGCGATGAGCATGGCCGGGATGCCGACGGAGCTGATCTGGAGGTAGGTCGTGGCTTGGTCGACCACGTCGGCCCCACCCGAGCCACTCATGGCGCGTGCTGCAGGACGGGCGAGGACTGCGGTGAGGGCGGACAGCGGCAGGCCGAGAGCGAGGGCCAACCAGACACCGTCGAGGCCGGCCTGGACGGCGTCGTCTTGGTGGCCGCGGCCGAGGTGTCGTGCCACGACGGCGGTCGTCGCATAGGCGAGGAAGACGAAGATGCCGGTGGCGGTGAGGAGGATGGCGCTCGCGGCTCCGAGCGCGGCGAGCGCCGACGTTCCAAGGCGCCCCACGACGACCGAATCGGTGAGGAGAAACAGGGGCTCGGCGATCAGGGTGAAGAACGCAGGCACCGCGAGTCGAGCGATGGGGTGCGTCACACGGCTCCTAACGTCTCACGATGCGAGATGCACCACACATTTTTTCGCGGCGTGTCGGCGCGCCTTCCATGACGTTCGACTTGTATCTGATATCGACCGAAATTCTGCAGAACCACGCACGATCGGGTGGTTCACGGCGTCGTGCTTTTACGCGCATCCTGCTCGACGAGTCAAGCATCCACCCCTGCGTGTCGGCAACTTTCACTTTCTTCACAGGGTCCGGTCAGGCACAGTAAGCGAGCACCTTTGTGAGCGGGGGCTGGCAGGGGTGTGGCAGTGACGTGCGCACGCACCCGACGTCCGAGACGTCGGGGGTGTGCACGTCGTGACGACTTCACCTAGGAAGGCTGCTCATTTGAGTACCCACGCTCCCTTGCACATGAGGCGGCGCCAACGCGCTACCTCTGCGCTGCCGCGCCTGACGGTCAAGCAAGCCGTCGGCGCCGGTGTTGCGCTCGCCATTCCAACGGGTGGCACGCTGATGGCGGCCGCGCCGGCGCTCGCCGCGCCCGGTGACGACACCACCAACGGCTCCGCCTCCACCCCCCGCCCGACGCTCTTGTACGGCTCGCGTGGCGCCGCCGTCAAGATCGTTCAGGCCCGCGTCGGTGTCACCGCCGACGGCATCTTCGGCCCCGCCACGCTGAGCGCGGTCAAGACGTTCCAGCGTGCCAACGGCCTCGTGCCGGACGGCATCGTGGGAGCGCGCACCTGGGCCAAGGTGGGCGGCTCGGCGGTCACGCCGACGCCCAGCCGTCCGACGACACCGACGACGCCCACCACGGGCACGACGACGCCCACGGTGCCGACGACCACGACCCCGGCCTGCTCGCCGACGTCGACCACGCTGCGCATGGGCAACTCGGGCCAGCTCGTCAAGGTGCTGCAGGACCGTCTCGGCCTGCCCACGGACGGTTGGTTCGGTGCCAACACGAAGGCCAAGGTGCTCGCCTTCCAGCGCGCAACCGGTCTGTACGCGGACGGCATCGTCGGCCCGCGCACGTGGACGAAGCTCGGATGCGTCGGCCCGAACGCTCCGCAGCCGACGACGCCGCCGGTGTCGACGCCGTCCGTGCCGAGTACTCCGGCCACGGGTACCGCGGCGCAGGTCATCGCCTTCGCCCAGACGTTCACGGGAACGCCGTACGTGTGGGGCGGTTCGTCGCCTGCCGGCTTCGACTGCTCCGGCCTGACGAGCTACGTGTTCAAGAACTTCGGCTACTACATGCCGCGTACCGCGGCCCAGCAGCAGGCGTACTTCCCGCGTGTCTCCAACCCGCAGCCCGGTGACCTCGTCTTCTGGGGTTACCCGGCGTACCACGTCGGTATCTACGTGGGGAACGGCATGATGATCGACTCGTCGCAGCCGGGCGTTCCGGTTGCGATGCGCAAGGTCTACGGGTCGCCGTCGGGGTACGCGCGCGTCATCAAGTAGGGATCACCAAAAGCCTCCGCGGTGTGACGGGGATGGCGCTCGGATCGGTTCGGTACCGGCAGTGGGGAAGCTGACACGGTTGACGAGCTGAGCGCCGTCCCACATCGTGGACAAAATTGAAGAAGAAATTTTCTGTCGAACATTTTTTCGAAGAGCGAAAGGATGTTCGATTCGTGCTGCCCGATAACTCGCACAATTCGCCCGCATTGCCCGTCATCACGGGCAGATCACGGCGGCTCTGAACGACACGGGTGTAATTTTTTCGGCGCTTTGAAGCGCTCATTCGGTGGGGCATCCTCGGTCATGTCACGCATTCAGCGTGGCCTCAGATCCCTGTGAGCGCGTTGTCGGCTTCGCCCGTGCGCTCCACGAACTCACGGAGTGCAGAAGCCATGACGAAGTACGTGCCCAAGCATCTCTCCTCGCATGCCGGCTACCTCGACTCGGCTCGTGTCGGTGCCGCAGCTGCGCGCAGTGGTCGTTCCGCCGTCGCGCTCGGCGTGAGTGCGGCCCTTCCGACCGGTGCGGCAGCCCTCATGGCGGCCCCCGCTCTCGCCGTCGAAGGCGACAAGGCCGCCGAGGCAGCTGCCGGTAACACCCCCAAGACGGTGGCGTTCGGCGCTCGCGGTGGTGACGTGACGCAGGTCCAGGCCCGCCTGGCGCTCGTGCGTGACGGCATCTACGGCCCCATCACGACCGCCGCGGTCAAGGACTTCCAGCGCGCCAACAACCTTTCCGTCGACGGTGTCGTCGGATCGAAGACCTGGTCCGTTCTCAACGCCACGTCGACGAAGCCCGCCTCGAAGCCGGGTTCGAAGGACTCGGTCGTCAACATTGGCGACGAGGGCGCCGTCGTGCGCGCGGTGCAGAAGAAGCTCGGCATCACGGCCGACGGTGTCTTCGGCCCGAAGACCCTCACCGCCGTCAAGGCGTTCCAGACCGACAAGGGCCTCGCCGTCGACGGGATTGTCGGCGTCCGCACGACCTACGCGCTCGCCAAGACGGATGCTGCTTCCGCCAAGAAGAGCACGCCCAAGAGCTCGTCGAAGAAGGTGGCCCGCAAGGCTGCTCGTCCGACGCTCGTGAGCCCGAACGCCCGCTACGAACTGCCGTTCCCGAGCGGTTACGCGGCGCCGATCTCGCAGGGTCCGTACGGCTCGGCCAGCCACTACAAGTGGAACGACAAGCACCACGTCGACTTCGCGGTGCCCGCAGGGACGCCCGTCGTCGCGTCGGCCTCCGGCATCGTCATCATGGCGGAGTACAACACCGGCGGCGGCAACACCATCCTTATCCGCGACGCCTCCGGTCACGCGATGGAGTACGCGCACCTGTCGTCCATGAACGTCGTTCCCGGTCAGCGTGTCGTCCAGGGTCAGCAGATCGCTCGCTCGGGCAACACGGGCAACTCCACCGGCCCGCACCTGCACTGGGGCATCGTGGACGGACGCAACTTCGTGAGCATCAAGATCGCGGAGTCGAAGGAGCTCGGTACGTCGTACGTGCCCGGCACACTCGCGATGTCGCGCAACGGCTGACCCGCCGTGTGCGCACCGACGGGCGCCTCTTCCGAGTGGGAGAGGCGCCCGTCGGCGTCCGCGAGCGTAGGGGTCGGGGCGTGTCGTTGAACAGTCGTGAACGTGAAGTCACCGGTGAGCAGTTGCGTCGTCACGTCGAGGTGCTCGGGGTGAGCGAGCAGGCGCTGGCAGCCTGGCTTGACCTCGAACCGCAGGCGGTGGAGGACACCGTTGCCGTGCGGGGTGCGGATCCTGTCGTCGTGTGGCTCGTGCGGGACGGGCTGGACGCGCTGGCACGTCACCGCGGCGTGGACGCAGGTGGGTGGACGGTGTTGACGGACTCGTCCCGGCAAGCCGCGCAGCGCTGGTTCCGTTTGCCGGCGGTTCTACCGGTGGAGTCCTTCAAGGGGTGACGAAGGCCGCCGGGGCTTTACCGGTGGCCGGCCCCGACCCGGTGCTCCGAGCGCAGCGGCGTCGCCTCGGATTTCGGTCTGTGCCGGGTGGTTGCGTGTCGAAGCGTGCTGCACGGTCGGTTTCTTGATTTGGTAAGGGTGGCGTCTCGGTTCGTCAGCCCCCAACCGCTCGTCGCCGAAGGGCGCAGGCTCGCCTCGCGGGTCGGCGTCCGGGATTCGACGGCGAGCACCATCGCGAGCCGGGACGCCACCACGTCGCCTTCGCGTCCGGCAGGCCGATTTCACGTCGTGATTTGGCCCAGCCAGGTCGGGCGGACCGGGGCCCGAACGGCGGTTGATCGTACGATGAACGATTCCAACGCCTGTGGACGGCAATATTTTTTGTCGCACAGGTTGGAAGAAATTTTCGTCCCCAGGCTGGGGACGAAGAATGCGCCGTCATGACGGGGATTTCGTGAGGGTCGGTTCGTTTCGTCCACAGGCTTGTCCCCGTGTTTCCCACAGGGGTGGACGGCGTTTCCAACACGTTGTGCACAACGTTGTCCACAGGCCGGTTGGTGAACGGACGGGGTTGCTCCGTACGGTTGTCGGTGCTGAGTGAGATGGTGCCTTCTGTGCTGCTCGAGGTGGCACCGACGGGCAGTGCGACGCGGCGAGTTCGCGCCGGGATGAGGAGTGGCGGCATGGCCGAGTTGGAGCCGTACGAGGCGCCGCCGGAGTTCGACGCACCCGGCGACGCGATGCCGCCCGGCAAGCTGCCGCCGCAGGATCTGCAGGCCGAGCAGAGCGTCATCGGCGGCATGATGCTGAGCAAGGACGCCATCGCCGACGTCATTGCAGAGGTCAAGGGCGTCGACTTCTACCGTCCGGCGCACGAGGTCGTCTTCGACGCCATCACCGACCTGTACGGGCGCGGCGAGCCGGTGGACGCTATCACCGTCGCCGACGAGCTGACGAAGCGCGGCGAACTCGGGCGCATCGGTGGGCAGGCGTACCTGCACCAGCTCATCTCGAGCGTGCCGACGGCGGCGAACGCCGGGTACTACGCGCAGATCGTCGCGGAGCGAGCGGTGCTGCGTCGCCTCGTCGACGCGGGTACGCGCATCGTGCAGATGGGCTATGGCGATGACGGCGGGGATGTCGAGGACATCGTCAACGCGGCGCAGGCCGAGGTTTATGCGGTCGCCGACAAGCGTGGCGGCGAGGACTACGTCCAGCTCGGTGACGTGCTGGAGCTGACGGTCGACGAGATCGAGCAGATCCAGGGTGGCGGGCAGGCGGCCGGCATCCTCACGGGCTTCGCCGACTTCGACGAACTGACGAACGGTCTGCACGCGGGCCAGATGATCGTCATCGCGGCGCGACCGGCGATGGGTAAGTCCACGCTGGGCATGGACTTCATCCGCAACGCGGCCATCCAGCACGGGCACTGCGCGGCCTTCTTCTCGCTGGAAATGGGGCGCACGGAGATCACCATGCGCATCCTGGCCGCCGAGGCGGGCATCCAGATGCAGAACATGCGCAAGGGCACGATGACCGACGACGAGTGGGTGAAGATCGCCACGACGATGGGGCGCATCAACGAGGCGCCGCTGTTCATCGACGACTCGCCGAACATGTCGCTCATGGAGATTCGCGCGAAGGCGCGCCGCCTCAAGCAGCGGCACAACCTGAAGATCCTGGCTATCGACTACCTGCAGCTCATGAGTTCGGGCAAGCGCGTCGAGTCGCGTCAGCAGGAGGTGTCGGAGTTCTCGCGTGCGCTCAAGCTGCTCGCGAAGGAGCTCGAAGTGCCGGTCATCGCGATTTCGCAGCTGAACCGTGGTCCGGAGCAGCGCACCGACAAGCGTCCACAGATGTCGGACCTGCGTGAATCGGGTTCGATCGAGCAGGACGCCGACATGGTCATCCTGCTCCACCGAGACGACTACTTCGACAAGGACTCGCAGCGCCCCGGCGAGGCCGACATCATCGTCGCCAAGCACCGTGCCGGCGCAACGAAGGACATCACCGTCGCCTTCCAGGGCCACCTGTCGCGCTTCAAGGACATGGGCGGCCAGAACTTCTGATCGGGTCGGCTGAATGACCGTGAAAAGGTCAGGTTGTGCGTGATATTTCGTGCACAACCTGACCTTTCTGCGTCAGCCAACCCATCGACCGGTTCGGCGTGAACTCCGCCCACTGCGTCAACCCGTCGGTGAGACTGGTTGTCAGGGCGCGCCGTGCCGGGCGTCCACCCCGACGACGCCCGAGGTGACGATGACGAAGCCGACGTTCACCACCGAATCCGAACGCCACGTCTGGCAGACGTTGACCGATGCGATGCCGCCCGACTGGCAGGTCGTCGCCAACGTGCGCCTCATGACGGAGCGGCGCGACCACGAGGTCGATCTCGTCGTCCTCATCCCAGACGCGGGCATCGTCGTTGCCGAAGTCAAGGGCGGCAGCGTCTACTACGAGGACGGTGGCTGGTGGCTCACCTCCGGTGGGCAGACACGCAGCATCGATCCCATGGGCCAGGTCTCCGACGGCCTCTACGAACTGCGGCGCTATGTCGAGGAGGACCCGCGGTGGTCCGGCGGCCGCGTGCGCTGGACGAAGGCGCTCATCGCTCCGTACACCGACTTCGCCGACGACTTCGCCGCCCCTGAGAGCCCGCGCTGGGCCGTCCACGGCCGCCGAGACATGGACGACCTCCCCGCTCGGCTCGAAGCAGCCGCGCGCAAGGGCGACCTGGCCGTGCCGAGCGCGGCGCAGTGTGACCTCCTCCGCGAGATCCTCGCGGGACGCAGCCTTCCCGTGCGTGACGTCGTCGCCCTCGCCGCCGAACACGAAGCGCGCGCCGAACGACTCACCGCCGAGCAGGCCACTCTGCTCAAGGTGACGCGCCTGCTCAACCGCGTCGAAGTTCGGGGTGGTGCCGGTAGTGGCAAGACCGTGCTCGCCCTCGCCCAGGCGCGCGAACTCGCGCGCGGCAGTGCGGAATCGCCCGCGCAGCGCGTCGCCCTCGTCTGTTACTCGATCGGCCTCGCCGCCCACTTCAAGCGGCTCACTGAGACCTGGCCGCGACGCCAGCGTCCCGCGTTCGTCGGCACCTTCGAAGAGCTCGGACGCTACTGCGGCATCGACGAGTTCGGCGCTCGCGACAACCCCGACTTCTGGGAGCGCGAGCTGCCGGAGCAGATCGCCGCCAAAGCCGCAGAGCTGCCCGACGGCAAGAGGTTCGACTCCTTCGTCGTCGACGAGGCGCAGGACTTCGCCGACCTGTGGTGGCAGCCCGTCGTCGCGCTCCTACGCGACCCCGACCAGGGCGGCCTCTACGTCTACTCCGACGAGAACCAGCGAGTCTTCGATCGCTTCGGTCGCCCGCCGATGGCGCTCGTTCCACTCGTTCTCGACCGCAACCTGCGCAACACCAAACAGATCGCCGAGGCGTTCCGTCCCCTCGCGCCGGCGCGCATGTACGCCGGCGGCGACTCCGGGCCCGACGTGGAACTCGTCCGGTGCACGTCGGACGAGGCGATCAACGCCGCGGACGACGTCGTCGACAGCCTGTTCGAGGACGGTTGGGAGGCGACCGACATCGCGTTGCTCACCACCGGTCGGCGCCACCCCGTCCAGGTCGAACAGCAGGAATCGCTCGGCCAGGAAGGGTATTGGCGTTCGTTCTGGGACGGCGACGACGTCTTCTACGGCCACGTGCTCGGCTGCAAGGGGCTCGAGCGTCGCGTCGTCATCCTGTGCGTCAACGAGAAGGTCGGCCAGGAACGCGCCCGCGAACGCCTTTACGTCGGCATGTCACGTGCAACCGAGCAGCTTATCGTCGTCGGCGACCCGGACGTCATCGCCGAGATCGGCGGCCCAGGCGTCGCGGCGCGGCTCGGGTGCGGCTGATTGATCGCGAAAGTGTCAGGTTGTGCGTGATATTTCGTGCACAACCTGACGTTTCTGCGTCACTCGCCGGTGGGATCGTTGGCCGCGTTCGTGTCTACTGGGTCGCGTGAGTTCAGCCGAAGAGCATGATTACTCCGCCAGCATCGCCGGGGCGCTCGAGTCGCAGGACGAGTCGCTGCGACTGCACGCAGCCCTCGCGGCGGGCACCCACCCGCATCCGAGCCTCGTCGAGCCCCTCGTGCGCCGGTGCGGAGTCGAACCCGACTTCTTCGTCCGCGAGAACCTCTCCTGGGCGCTCACGCGCCTGCCGGCCGACGACGTCCTGCCGCGCCTGCAGCGTGAACTCACGTCGAAGAACTTCTTCGCGCGCACCCAGGCCGTCCACACCCTGTCGAAGATCGGCGACCGCCGTGCCTGGCCGTGGATCACCGCCGACCTCCTCCACGACCCCGACGACGACCTCGCCCGCACCGCCTGGCGCGCCGCGGCTGCCCTCGTCCCCGACGACGAGGTGAGCGCCCTCGCCGGCGAGCTCGTCACGGAACTCGGCCGCGGTGACGACGGCGTCCGCATGGCCCTGAGCGTCGCGTTGCTCGGCCTCGGCGAGCCTGCCGTCACGCCCGTTCAAGCCGCCATGAAAAGCCCTGAGTCCGCCGTCGCGGAGCACGCCCGCGCCACGGAACTGATGCGCACGCGCCCCGACCTCACCTTCGCCGGGGCCGCAAGGAGGCCAAACGCATCATCGCCACGGGCGGCGCGACGGGCTGACTCACCCCTCGAGGCGCACACGCTCACCCAACGGGCTTATAACGATCCGCCCTTTCGGGCGTGTGAAGTGTGATCTGCGCCATGACGCCTGGTTCTCTGGTGGGAGTTCGTTTCTGCCTCATGAGAGATCCCCATGGACACCACGTACAAAATCATCGCGCTGACGATCTATTTCGGCGCGATGCTGGCCATCGGCCTGTTCGCCTTCCGCCGCACCAACGACGGTGACGACTACATGCTCGGCGGCCGTCGCCTCGGGCCGTTCACCGCGGCCATGTCCGCCGGAGCCTCGGACATGTCCGGCTGGCTCCTCATGGGCCTGCCGGGCGCGCTCTACATGAGCGGCCTCGTCGAGTCGTGGATCGCCATCGGCCTGCTCATCGGTGCGGCCGTCAACTGGCTGTTCATCGCCCCGCGCCTTCGTGAGTACACGGCTCTGGCGAAGAACTCCATCACCATCCCGAGCTTCTTCGAGAATCGTGTGGACGACCGTAGCCGCGCCCTGCGCGTCGCCGCGGGCCTCGTCACGCTCGTTTTCTTCACGTTCTACGTGGCTTCCGGCATGGTCGCCGGCGGCACGTACTTCGAGTCGACGTTCGGTGGAAACTACATGCTCGGCATGTTCCTCGTCGCCGGCGTGACGCTCGCGTACACCCTGTTCGGCGGCTTCCTCGGCGCCACCTACACCGACATGGTGCAGGGCCTCATCATGCTCGCGTCGCTCATCCTCGTTCCGCTCATCGCGATGTTCGCTGTCGGGGGCCCGGGCGAGATGTTCGACACCGTCAGCCAGATCAAGCCCGAGTTCACCTCCCTGACGGCGTCCGCCACCGTCATCGGTGTCGTCTCGTCGCTCGCGTGGGGCCTCGGCTACTTCGGTCAGCCGCACATCATCGTGCGCTTCATGGCGCTGCGCAGATCGAAGGACGCCAAGGTCGGCACCGTCATCGGTATCGGCTGGATGCTCCTGTGCGTCCTCGGCGCGATCTTCACGGCGCTCGCGGGCCTCGCATACTTCCAGAAGCACAAGGACGCGCACCTCACCGACACGAAGAAGGGTGAGACCGTCTTCCTCGACCTCGCCCAGCAGGTGTTCCACCCGGCCGTCGCGGGCTTCCTGCTCGCCGCCGTGCTCGCCGCCATCATGTCGACGATCTCGAGCCAGCTCGTCGTCACGAGTTCCGCGCTCGTCGAGGACCTTGCCGGCATCCGTCAGAGCCGTCCGATGACGGCGAACCAGCAGCTGTGGGCCGGTCGCGCCGGCGTCGGCATCGTTGCCGTCGTCGCGATGCTGCTCGCGATGCAGCGCAACGACTCGATCCTCGAGCTCGTCGCGTTCGCGTGGGCCGGCTTCGGTTCGGCGTTCGGTCCGCTCGTTCTCCTGTCGCTGTTCTGGCGCCGCCTCAACCGTCAGGGCGCCCTCGCGGGCCTCGTGACGGGTGCGGTCGTCTCCTTCGTCTGGGGCAAGTTCGAGCTCGACACCAAGTGGGGCCTGTTCGGCGACCAGCACCTCTACGAGATGGTGCCGGGCTTCCTCCTCGGCCTGCTCGCGGCCATCGTCGTCTCGCTCGTGACGCCGGCGCCGTCCAAGGAGGTCACCGACACCTACGACGAGATGCTGCGTCTGCACCGCTCGCCGCGTACGGACGAGGAACTGGCCGCCAAGGCCTGACCCGGTCCCTTGCGAATCGATCGGCGCGCAACCTGCATCGGGTTGCGCGCCGATCGGCGTCAACGGGGATGTCGGAGTCAGCCGGTAGGTTGCTCGCATGAGTGACATCTGGAGCCGTGTCCATGACGAGCGTCGGGCGCTCATCGCCGACCTCGCAGGTCTGCCCGCGCAGGCCTGGGAGCAGCCGTCGCTCGCGGCCGGGTGGACGATCCACGACGTGGCGGCTCACCTCGTCGACAATGCGAGGACGACCCCGCTGCGGCTGGTCGTCGCCATGGCCAAGGCGCGGTTCGACTTCGACCGGCAGAACGCGAACGGCGTCGCTGCTGCGAAGGGTTCGTCGCCGGAGGAGACGCTCCAGAGGTTGCGTGACGTCGCCTCCCGGCGTTCCGGACCGCCCGCGCCGAAGGCGAGCCGCCTCGTCGAGGAGATCGCGCACGGAGAGGACATCCGGCGCCCTTTGGGCATCGAGCGTGACTATCCCGTCGCGTCCGTTCTCGACGCGCTGGACTATCAACTGCGTACCCCGCAGCGCTTCGACGGGGCCAAGGAGTTGTTGGGTGATGTTCGGTTGGCCGCCACGGACGCGGACTTCTCCGCTGGCGACGGGTCGGTCGTCGAAGGCCCGGCACTCGACCTGCTCATGGTGGCGACAGGCCGGGTTCCCCGCGCGGAGGGGTTGAGCGGCGTGGGTGTTGCGCGGCTCGTGGAGTTGGGCCGCGCGACGGGCTGACGATCGCGGAGGGGCATCCTGCCAAACGTCAACCAATATTGCCAATCGGCTGGGGTTCTGCCGCCGAGCTTGGCATGGTGGAACGTGAGCACGAACTTTCACCGGCCCTGCCAGCGCGCCGAAGCGGCTTGCGCGAGAGCTTGATTTCCTGCGGGGCTGACGACCCGAGGAGGAAAGAATGTTCACGCGCTCCATGGAAGAAGTTGAAGCCGTCGAGTGGGGAAGTGGCACGAGCCACCGCCTCGTCACCGAGGGCGACAAGATGGGCTACGCGATCGCCCGCACCCTGGTGCGGGCTGGCACCGAGTCGAAGCTCGAGTACCGCAACCACCTCGAATCCTGTTACTGCATCTCGGGTTCGGGCAACGTGGAGGACACGAACGGCAACGTCTACGAGATCACGCCGGGCACGGTCTACGTCCTCGACAACCACGACCCCCACTACCTGCGGGCCTCCGAGCACGAGGACATGGAACTGCTCAGCATCTTCAACCCGCCGATCACCGGCAACGAGAAGCACACGCTCAGCCCTGACGGGTTCAGCTCCTACTGATCGGAGCAAGCAGACGCCGCACTTCGGCGTTCGCTGACGAGACGAGCACCTCACCGCCGTGCAGCCGCGCGGGTGCGGTGCTCGTTCTCGTTCGGCGTCAGCGAACTTCCCAGGGCTCGACGTCGCCGGGCACGACGTCGAACAACGGGTGCGGTTTTGGGCGCGCGGTGACGACGACCCCCTCGAACCACTCCGGGTCGCGAGTCTCGACCTTCGCACGCAGGTGCTGCCACTCGTCGTCGAATTGGCCGGCGGTGACCGTCAGGCGGAGGCCCTCATCGGCGGGGCGTGACACGCGGGAACGGTCGAACGAATAGCCGCGGGCGTCGGCGTCGTCGGCTAGGGCGTGCAGGTAGGTCGCGATGGCGACGAGAGGGTCGTCGGTCGCCCGAAACCGTTGCAGCTGCGGGTGATGCGTGTATCCGCGCGGCCACCGGCGAGCACCTTCTGCGCGAGCAGCGCCTCGCGCCAACCGGCCACGAGCGCGCGACGATCGAGCTGGGAGGGGTGCAGGCTCCACAGGCGCACGTTTACTCCTGCCGCCAGGTGAGCCGCGGCGACGCGGGCGTCACAGCCAGTCCTTGAGATTGAACATGAGCCGCATGACGGTCGAAACGGTCGCCATGAGCAGCAGCGCGAACGGGTAGCCGAAGAACCAATGGAGTTCTGGCATCTTGTCGAAGTTCATGCCGTAGATGCCCGCCACGATCGTCGGCGCGAAGAGGATGGCGGCCCATGACGAGGCCTTCTTCACTTCGTCCGCCTGCGTGTTGGCCACCTCGGCGAGTCGCTTCATGCCGTCGTTCTGCACCTGCGCGACGAGGATCGCGTTGAGCTGCAGGATCTCCGAGAGCGACTGGCGAAAGCCGTCGGAAGGTTCGATCACGCTCGTGACGTGGTCGAAGACGTCACGCATGAGCGCGATGATCTCGGGGTCGGTGCCGTACTGCTCTGCGCCGCGCTCAAGGTCGGCAAGCACGCGGTGCAGCGGCTTCACGGCGCGCTGCAGCTCCATCACCTCCTGCGAGAGTTCATAGATGCGGCGCGACACGTTGGGATCGGACTCGAAAACCTGCGTCTCGATCTCGTCGATGTCGTTCTCGAGCCCGGAGAGCACCGGCGCGTAACCGTCGACGACGAAGTCGAGCAGGCCGTAGAGAATCGCCTGCGGGCCGGCCTCGAGAAGGTGCCGGTTCTTCTCGAAGCGGTGACGCACGGCACCGAGCTCGGGCTGCGCGGTGTGGCGGACGGTGATGACGAAGTCGGGCCCGATGAAGGCGTGCACCTCGCCGAACTTCACGGTTTCCGACGTGTCGTCGTAGGTGGCGGGGCGCAGGACGACGAAGAGGGCGCCGCCGTAGCGTTCCGCCTTCGGCCGCTGGTGCGCGACGATCGCGTCCTCGACGGCGAGAGGGTGCAGGTCGAAGATCTCCGCGACGGTCTGGACCTGGCGTGCGGTGGGGTGCGTCATGCCGATCCAGGCGACGGGGTTGCCGCGCCGGTCGGGCTTGCGCAGATGCTCGAAGGTCTCGCGGATCGAGGCCGGCTCCGCGAGCGTGTAGCCGTCGTCGTAGATGGTGCTCTGCACGATCGTCGACTCGGGCGGACGCTCGTCTTCGTCGCGCACGGGTTCGTAGGGCGTGTCGTCGCGTTCGGTGCGCAGGGGCGTGCCGGTCTGCTCCGTGCGCAGGACGGCGAGCGGCCCCGCGGTGATCGGCTTTCCTCGCCAAGTGGGCCTGAGGTGAATCGTAGTGCGCGCCCAACGTTCGAGTTCTCGGCGCTGCGCGTCGTCGGTGGCGCGGAAGGCGGGGTGGGTACCCTCGGCGCAATCGGAACTACGCGAGGAGTGGGTGTGGGTCAGGTCGTCGATTTCGTCGAGGTGTCGACCGAGGGGCTCGAGTCGTCGCCCGTCGCCGAGGCACTCGCGGGGCTGCGCGCCAACGAGGCGCGCTACTTCAACACGAAGTACAAGACGACGTTCGTCGTCGAGAAGGCATCGGACGCAACAGAACTGCTGGAATGGGTGTCGCGCATCCTCAAGGAGGAGCGCGACATCGTCATCGCGTCGCCCGCGCTCGAGGTGAGTGAGAACGACGTCGACGGCATCACGTGGGTGCACGTGTTCTACGAGTCGGGTCTGTCGATCAACGTGCTCTACAAGCGTGAGGACGGCGGAAAGCGCGCCGTCGGGTTCAAGCTCAGCCAGGGCATGGAGGTGCCCGAGGAGCTCTCGAGCTTCAAGTTCGCGCGCCAGAAGTCGAAGCTGGCCGGCGAGATCCGCGGGTCGTACTTCGTCATCAAGGGCGAGTACTGATCCCAGCTGTCTACGTTTGCTGCGGTTGGTGACGTTCCGCCGTCACCAACCGCAGCAAACGTAGACACTCACCGCACGTCAGTGCTTCGCCTTGCCTCCGCTCGAGAGGACGAACTGCTGCTGGGGCGTGTCCGACAAGGCCGCACGGGCCCGAGAGGTCGTCGCCCTCGGCGCCGTCTTCGTCGAGATGCACGCCGGCCTCGATGAGCAGGGGGAGGACGGCTACAGCCTCGACGCCCTGCTCGCCGCCGGCGCGGCTGCCGGAGTTTCGTTCTCCGTCGCCGGCGGCGTCAGCGCGGACTCCGTCGAGGCCGTCCAGCGGGCGGGAGCAGACGTGGCGGTCGCGGGCAGCGCCATCTACAGCGCATCGGACGTCGCCGGCGCGGCCGCCGCCATCCGCTCCGCCATCAGGTGACCACCGCCCACCGTATCCCGTGGTGAGGGGCAGGTGACGGCACGCCCGGACCCTTTCCACTCCCACCGGGTGCGGTGGACGCAGAAGCGCTCGATCCGCGTCATCGTGATCGTGACGTGCCGGGCGGCGCGGCGGCGCATCGCGTCGGCCCCGCCGTGGGCGATGTCGCTGCGGTCCCCTCGGACCTTCTCCGCGACGGACCCGTGGTGGACTGGCGCTCGTCCGCGTGACACCCCCGCTGGAGCTGCCCGCCAGGACCGGCGCCGGTGACACCGGTCCCTCCGCGACGTGCGCGAGCCGACAGCCCTGGCACCAGTGATCGTCCCGCTCGCCCCGCGATGCGATCCGAATCGGGGGGTGGGGCGTCAAAAGCGTTGCAGCGACCTGCCCCCGTCTCCCCCGATCACACCCCCTACGCACTCGTCACCGCCGCTGAAGCTCCGGCATGCTGGCCCCACCGGCGCCAGGCCCGCCCCCGGCATCGTCCAGGACGGGATCGGCGAAGGATCCGTGCACAGAGCCGGCCCGCGACCGCCGATGGAGCGACGATCGCGGGCCGGGTGCATGACGGCCCGGGATCAGGCGGGGATCATGCCGTGGGGATCGATGATGAACTTCTCCGAGACACCGGTATCGAACTTCGCGTAGGCATCGGGGGCCTCGTCGAGGCTGATGACCTTGGTGTTGAGCATGTCGCTGAGGTAGGGCATGCGGTCCCACAGGATCGACATCATCAGCTCACGGTTGTAGTGCATGATCGGGGCCTGGCCGCCGGAGATCCGAGGCGACTTGATCCACGCCTTGCCGAAGTCGAGCGGGTAGGTGCCCTCCTGCTCGGCCTTGGAGGAGGCCAGCGGGTCGGGGCCGTAGACGCCGACGATGCCGGTGGCGCCGCCTGCGCGGGTGGCGTCCATGACCTGGTTGATGGCGTGGGCCGGGCTCATGTCCTTGGCCTCACTGCCGATCCCGTGGGCTTCGTTGCCGACGTAGTCGACGGCGCAGTCCACCATGGGTTCGCCGAGGATGGCCTCGATCTGATCGGTCAGCGGCACGTCCTGGTTGAGGTCGATGGTCTCGCAGCCGTTGTTCTTCATCAGGTCCAGCCGGTCCTGGTGGTAGTCACCGACGATGATGCAGGAAGCGCCCAGGAGCCGGGCTGCTGCGGCGCCACAGCGTCCCACAGGTCCGGCGCCGGCGATGTAGACGGTCGAGCCGGGCTTCGCCCCGGCCTCCATGAGGCCGTGGAACGCGGTGGGCAGGATGTCCGAGAGCAGGGCGAGGTCACGGATCTTCTCCATGGCCTGGTCCTTGTCCGGGAAGCGGAGCAGCTGGAAGTCGGCGTAGGGGACGAACAGGTACTCCGCCTGCCCACCCTGGAAGTCGCCCAGGTTGAACCCGTAGGCGCCGCAGGACACGTCGGGGTTCACGGTCTCGCACACCTCGGTGTGGCGCGCACGACAGTTGCGGCATCGGCCGCAGGCGACGTTGAAGGGAACCGAGACCAGGTCGCCTTCGGAGAGGAATTCGACGTCGGAGCCGATCTCAACGACCTCGCCGGTCATCTCGTGCCCCATCACCATGCCCTGGGGCACGGGGAAGGAACCGCGGTAGATGTGCAGGTCGGAGCCGCAGATGTTGGTGGCGACGATCTTGAGGATGACGCCGTGCGGGGCGCTCCTCCCGTTCGGCATCTCGAGCTTCGGGAAGTCGAGGGTCTCGACGCGCATGTCCTTGACGTTCTGGAACACGACGGCGCGGTTGCTGCTTGCCATGACGTTCTCCTCCAGTTGGGGATGGCCCGGTCGCGGAAGTGCCACGGTTACTTGGATGCCCGTCGTCCGCGACCTCGGCTCGTTTCGAGCATAGGACAGACGGAGCCCCGTGCTCCACCCTGGCGCCTGCCGCCGCTGCGGCGACAGGCGCCACGGGCAGGTGGGCCGTGGAGGACGGGGCCGTGCTCCGACCGACCGGTGGAACGCGTTGCTAGTGTCGCCGGCATGGTCGAAGCACGCAGGTCCGCACCGTCGGAAACCACACCCGTTCAGCCCGACGTGCAGGTTCTCGGCGCACGCGAGCACAACCTCCAGGACATCGACCTCACGGTGCCCCGCGACGCACTGGTGGTGTTCACCGGGGTCTCCGGCTCGGGGAAGTCGTCTCTGGCCTTCGGAACCCTGTTCGCGGAGTCCCAGCGCCGTTATCTCGAGTCCGTCGCCCCCTACGCCCGTCGCCTCATCGACCAGGCAGGCGTCCCGGACGTCGATTCCATCACGGGCATGCCGCCGGCCGTCGCTCTTCAGCAGCAGCGCGGGGGCCGCAGCGCGCGGTCCTCGGTAGGCAGCATCACCACGCTCTCGTCACTGGTGCGCATGCTCTACTCCCGGGCCGGCCACTACCTCGATGATCAGCCGATGCTCTACGCCGAGGACTTCTCCGCCAACACCGTGCAGGGCGCATGCCCGGAGTGCCACGGCATCGGCCGGGTGTACGAGGTCACCGAGGACACGATGGTGCCGGACCCCTCACTGACGATCCGCGAGCGGGCCATCGCCTCCTGGCCGACGGCCTGGCACGGTCATCAGCTGCGCGATGTGCTCGTCGCGCTCGGCTACGACGTCGATGTGCCCTGGAAGGACCTGCCGAAGGAGGATCGGGACTGGATCCTCTACACGGACGAGACGCCGTACGTCCCGGTCCACTCGCGGCTCACGCTCTCCGAGGCGCAGGCCGCGACCGCGGCAGGCGTGGAACCGAGCTACTCGGGCACCTTCGTCGGAGCTCGTCGGTACGTCCTGGACACGTTCGCGAACACCAAGAGCGGATCGATGAAACGGCGCGTGGCGCAGTTCCTCACGGTTGCTCCCTGCCCCGCCTGCCACGGGAAGCGGCTGAAGCCGGAGGCCCTGTCCGTGACGTTCGACGGCCTCGACATCGCCGATCTCTCCGCTCTGCCCCTCGCGGAGCTCTCGACGCTGATCGACCGGGCGGTCGAACGGGCCACCAGCGCTCTCGACAGGGCCGATTCGCCGGACAGCACCGGTGGCCGGGCTGCCCGACGCGACGCCGGGCAGCGGGCCGACTCCGCGGGATCAGCGCCCGCGGCCGCCGACGGCGTGATCCCGGCGCCTGACCCCTCGGTCGAGAAGCTGGCCGCGACAGCGCGATTGGGCGCGGAACTCGTCAACAGACTGCGGCCGATCATCGATCTCGGTCTGGGGTACCTGTCCTTGGACCGCACCACACCCACGCTCTCCGGCGGGGAGCTGCAGCGACTGCGACTCGCGACCCAGCTGACCTCCGAGCTGTTCGGTGTGGTCTATGTGCTCGATGAGCCGTCCGCTGGGCTTCATCCGCAGGACGTCAGCGCGTTGCTCGGCATCCTCGACGGGCTCAAGCGCCGGGGCAACAGCCTGTTCGTGGTGGAGCATTCGGTGGACGTGATGCGGCACGCCGACTGGCTGGTCGACATCGGGCCCGGCGCGGGTGAGCGCGGCGGCCGCGTCGTCTACAGCGGGCCCTACGAAGGGCTCGCCGAGGTGGAGGAGTCCGTCACCCGCGGATACGTCTTCGGGGGCAGCGGCCTGCCCCACCGGACGCCTCGCGAGCCGCAGGGATGGCTGAAGCTCGAGCACGTCACGCGCAACAACCTGCGCGACGTGTCGATCTCCTTCCCGCTCGGGGTGTTCACCGCCGTCACCGGAGTGTCGGGATCAGGCAAGTCCAGCCTGGTCAGCCAGGCCCTCCCCGCGCTGCTCGACGAACGGCAGGGACGAGCTGACCAGGCGGAGGACGCTGACGCGGCCGAAGGGGACGAGCTCCTGCTGTCGGACGAGCCCGACGAGCTCGAGGGAGAGATCCGCGGCGACGTCGACGGGGTGCGCCGCGTCGTGAGCATCGACCAGAAGCCCATCGGGCGCACCCCGCGCTCGAACGTCGCCACCTATACGGGCCTGTTCGACCACGTGCGGCGGAGGTTCGCGGAGACGCCCGAGGCTCGCGCTCGCGGCTACAAAGCGGGCACGTTCTCCTTCAACGTCACCGGCGGTCGCTGCCCGACCTGCAAGGGCGAGGGATCCGTCATGGTGGAGCTGCTCTTCCTCCCCTCGGTCTACACCGAGTGCCCCGACTGCCACGGCACCCGCTACCAGTCCAGCACGTTGGAGATCGTCTGGCGCGGCCGCAACATCGCGGAGATCCTCGCCATGAGCGTCGAGGAGGCCCACGACTTCTTCCACGGCGAGTTCGACATCATGCGCTCGCTCGCGGCACTGATCGACGTGGGTCTCGGGTATCTGCGGCTCGGGCAGCCCGCGACTGAGCTGTCCGGCGGTGAGGCGCAGCGCGTCAAGCTCGCCACCGAGCTCCAGCGATCCCAGCGCGGGGACACCCTCTACGTCCTGGACGAGCCGACCTCCGGGCTGCACTGCGCCGACTCCGATCGGCTCGTGACGCATCTCCAGACCCTCGTGGACGCAGGCAACACCGTCGTCGCGGTCGAGCTCGACATGCGCGTGGTCGCCGCAGCCGACCACGTCATTGACCTCGGGCCCGGGGCGGGGGACGATGGCGGCACGGTGGTCGCCTCAGGCACGCCCGCGCAGGTCGCCTCGTCCGGAGCCGGTGCGTCGGCACCGTACCTTGAGGCCGCGCTCCGGGAGGCCGCCTCCCGGACGAGAGCGTCGGACGGCTGCGACGGGGTCGATGACCTCGTCGCAGGGAGCGCATCGGACCAACAGGCTGCGTCGCCAGATCGGCGACCCTCGAACGACGCTGACCGGACGTCCTGCGGCGTCGTCGACGTCCTCGTGCCACGACGTCCCGGCGTCCCGGATGAGATGGCCACGGGCGCCCCGTCGCTGACGTACGAGGTCTACACTGGCTGACGGGCCAGACGCTCACATTCGGCCAGGCCCCGATGAAGAAGCCCCACCGTCGATGGCGGAACGTCAGCGACGACCTCCGGGCCGAAGCTTCTTCTCCGTCCCCCACCATCCGGCCCGAGAATCGGCAGCCACCACCTGCCGGTACCTCGATGAGCGCAACGACGACTGCACCCGAGTCGTCCTGCACCCGAACCACGCCGCCCGGTACGGACGGCGTGCGGCTCGCCCCCACGGGCGAGCCGTCATCTCTCGCAGAACGGAGCAGAACATGGCAGACGAATTGCATGGCGAGCGGATCGCGATCCTGGCCGCTGACGGCGTCGAGCGCGTGGAGCTCGAGCAGCCGCGACAGGCGCTTCAGGACGCCGGGGCCACGACCGTGCTGCTCTCGCTGCACGATGGCGAGATCAAGGCCCGCGAGAACGACCTGGACGAGGCCGGAACGTTCTCGGTCGACGCCCTGGTGAAGTCCGCCTCGGCCGACGAGTACGACGCCCTGCTGCTTCCCGGCGGCACGGTCAACCCCGATCAGCTGCGCATGGACGCCGACGCCGTCGGATTCGTGCGCGACATCATGGTCGCCGACAAGCCGGTCGCCGCGATCTGCCACGGACCGTGGACGCTGGTCGAGGCCGGTGTCGCGAAGGGTCGGACGCTGACCTCGTACCCGAGCATCCGCACCGACCTGCGCAATGCCGGAGCGAACGTCGTCGACGAAGAGGTGGCGCGCGACGGGAACCTGATCACCAGCCGCTCGCCCGAGGATCTCCCGGCCTTCAACGCCGCGATGGTCGAGCTGTTCAGCCAGGAGAAGTGAGGAAAACATGGTCAACGTTGCATTGTCGGTCGTCGTTCACGCCAAGCCGGGGAAGGAGCAGGACGTCGCGGACTTCCTCCGCAGCGCCCGCCCCATCGTCGAGCAGGAGGAGGGGACGCAGGCCTGGTTCGCCCTGCAGTTCGACGCATCGACCTTCGGGATCTTCGACGTGTTCCCCGACGACGAGGCCCGCCAGACCCACCTCTCGGGTGGCGTCGGTCAGGCACTCGCTGCGCAGGGAGCTGATCTGTTCAGCACCGAGCCGAGCATCCAGAACGTCGACGTGATCGCGTACAAGCTGCCCGGCGAGACCGCCTAGAGCATCAGCGTCGATTAACGATCTGGCCGCGATATCGCGGCCAGATCGCTATTTCTGCACCAGATGCCCCGGCCACCTTGGGCGACCCACCGCAACGCGGCGCCGGGCAGCCCGCGGCTGCCTAGACTCACGGAGTATGTGCGGCATCGTGGCGATCCATGACCCAACCGGTCCGAACGAACAGATCGGGCGCGAGATGCTGGCCCGCATCCGCCACCGCGGCCCCGACGGCGTCGGCGAACACCTCGCCGGCCCCATCTGGCTGGGCCACGTGCGCCTCTCCATCGTCGACCTCGCGGACGGAGACCAGCCGCTCGGCCCAGCCGACGGCTTCTGGGCCGTCGTGAACGGCGAGATCTACAACCACCGCGAACTGCGCAAGGTCGAGGGCCTGCACTTCCGCCGCGACGCCACGGACTCCGACTCCGAGGCCGCCCTCGCGGCCGCCGTCGACGGTGACCTGGAGGCGCTCGCGGCCCTGCGCGGCATGTACGCCTTCGTCGTCGCGCACCCCGACGGGCGCGTCACCGCCGTCCGCGACCCGCTCGGCGTTAAGCCGCTCTACTGGGCGCACTCCGGCGGCGCGGTCTACTTCGCCTCCGAACTCGCGGCGTTCCCCGAGTCGATGCGCGGCGCCGTCGAGGACTTCCCGCCCGGCTTCCGCTGGACGCCCGACGAAGGCCTCGTACGCTTCCGTGAACTCCACATCGGCGGCGAGTTCGTCGCGTCGAAGGACGAGGCCCGCACCGCCATCCGCGACACCCTCGTCACCGCGGTGCGCCGCCGCATGATGGCGGACGTCCCGGTCGGCGTCTTCCTCTCCGGCGGCCTCGACTCGAGCCTCGTCGCAGCCATCATGGCGCGCTACGCCGACGACGTGCCCGGCCCGATCCACTCGTTCGCCGCGGGCACGGCGGGCAGCTCCGACCTTGCGGCCGCACGCCGCGTCGCCGAGCACCTCGGCCTCACCCACCACGAGCGCATCTACGACGCCGACGAAGTGGTGGCCGTCCTGCCCGAGGTCGTCACGTCGATCGAGTCCTACGAGCCGTCCCTCGTGCGCAGCGCCGTGCCCAACTACCTCCTCGCGGAGACGACCGCCGAGACCGTCAAGGTCGTGCTCACCGGCGAGGGCGCCGACGAACTGTTCGCCGGCTACGCGCACTACCGCGACATCGACGAGGCCCACGACCTCGCCGACGAACTGCGTCGCGGCATCAGCGGCCTGCACAACCTCAACCTCCAGCGCTGCGACCGCGTGACGATGGCGCACGGCCTCGAAGCGCGCGTGCCCTTCCTCGACCGCGACCTCGTCAACCTCGCGGGCCGCATTCCGATCGAGTGGCGCCTGCCCGGAGAGCTCGGCCAGGAGAAGGCGCTCCTGCGCGAGGCGTTCACCGGCTGGCTCCCCGAGGATCTGCTGTGGCGGCCCAAGGAGCAGTTCGGAGACGGCAGTGGCACCGCCGACGTCATGACCGAACGCGCGGCCCACCTCGTGCCCGAGGACGACTGGGCCGACGAACGCGTCGCCGGACTGCCTGCGCCGCGTACCCGCGAAGAACTCGCTTACCAGCGGATGTTCGCGACGCGCCTCGCCGGAGTGAACTCGCACGTCCTGGGCCGGTTCGCGACGGCGTGGCGCGTGGCGCGAAGCCCCGACTCACCGTGAGTAGCGGACTGCGCCGTCGGTGTAGCGATACCCGATGGGGAACTCGGTGATGATGATCCCGTTCGGGTAGTCCACGAGGACCTCGTCGGAGTACGCGTCCGCCTCGTCCGCGGTGGCGAAAACCCCGAGCACTGTGTTGTGAGGGGACTCGTCGTGCTGAACGATCCAGACGGAATCCGGCTTGCGTCCGGTCGGCCCGGTCGGTCTGCGCATGCTCGTCATGGTGGCACGCCGATGGCGGCGTAACACCGGCGAGCGCCCCACCCTGCGGGGTTCGATCCTGCGGTGGAAGCCACCCGATCCCTACGTACTGAACGGTAGGTGCTCCGTGGGCGGCACCATGGCCTGAAGAGGTCGCTCGAGCACGCGAGTGACCTCGGGACGTCACGCACACATACCCGTGAGGCGTCAACCAACAGCTTCGACAACAAGGAGAGTTGGCTCAGTTGGCAACGGAATCCGCACACCGACCAGTCGAGAGCGCCGTCGTCGTCGGCGCTGGCATGGTGGGCCTGGCCACGGCGTGGCACCTTCAGGAACACGGTGTCGAGGTCACCGTCCTCGATCGCTCCGGGGTGGCCGCCGGCAGTTCGTGGGGCAACGCCGGCTGGATCTCCCCGGGCCTGTGTGTGCCGCTTTCCGACCCGTCGGTGCTCAACTACGGCCTCAAGTCGCTGCTTGATCCAGACTCGCCGCTCTACGTCCCGTTCAAGCCGGATCCGTCGCTCGCTCGCTTTCTCCTCGGCTTCGCGCGCCGATGCACGCCGGGTCAGTGGAAGCGGACGATGGCCACCTTCGTGCCACTCAACCAGCGCGCCATCGGCGCCTACGACACCCTCGAACGCGGTGGTGTGCAGGCGACCTCGCACGAGGCGCCGATCGTCGCCGCCTTCAAGAACCCGGATGACGCCGCGGGCCTCGAGCACGAGTTCGACATGATCCGCGGCGCCGGGCTCGACCTCGAGACGGAAGAAACGAGCCCTGACGTCCTGCGCCGCACCGTGCCGATCATCAGCGAGCACGTCCAGCGCGCGGTGAGCATTCGCGGGCAGCGCTTCATCAACCCCGGCGAGTACGCCCAAGCTGTGGCGGACGCCGTCACCGCCCGTGGCGGGCGTGTCATCACGGGCGCCAACGTGCGCGCTTTCCAGCACGTGCGCGAAGGCGTGCGCGTCGACCTGACCGCGGGTGAGCCGTTCACTGCTGACGTCGTTGTGGTCGCCACGGGCGCGTGGCTCCCCGAGCTGACGGCGGGCTTCGGTGTGAAGGTTCCGGTGCGCGCCGGACGCGGGTACAGCTTCAAGCTGCCCATCACCGACCCGGCAGCTCGCCCGGTCGCTCACCCCATCTACTTCCCGTACGAGCGCATCGCGTGCACGCCGATCGACGACGGCCTGCGAGTCGGCGGCACGATGGAGTTCTGCGACACGGACGACCCGCTCCACGTGGGCCGCGCCGACGCCATAGCCCGCAGTGGCCGCGACCTGCTCACCGGCGTCGACTGGGAGGCGCGCGACGACCTGTGGTGCGGCAACCGGCCCGTGCCGCTCGACGGCCTGCCGCTTGTCGGAGCGACCCGGGTGCCGGGCGTCTACGTCAACGGCGGGCACGGCATGTGGGGTATCACGCTCGGCCCGCTCTCAGGCGAACTTCTCGCCGAACAGATCGTCACCGGACGCGTTGCCGACGAACTGCGTCCGCTCGACCCGCTGCGCTGACCACTCCGGACAGCCGAACGCGAAAAACGGTCCGCACCGAACCGGTGCGGACCGTTTCACGTGAAACGTCAGATGACGTCGACCGACTCGTGGTCGCCCACGCCCTGCGCGAGACGTGCGAGGTGGTAGCGGGTGTCACCGAAGGTGCGCTCGATCGACGCGAGGCGTGACGTGTAGTGACCGACTGCGTACTCGGCCGTCATGCCGATGCCGCCGTGCAACTGGATGGCCTCCTGCCCGACGAGGCGCCCGTAGGTGCCCACGAGGTACTTCGCGCGGGAGACCGCGTCGACGTCGACCTCCTCGGCCAGCGCCATGGCGGCGAACAGCACGGCGCTGCGCGTCAGCTCGACGCCGACGTACATGTCGGCCGCGCGCTGCGTCAGCGCCTGGAACGTCATGAGCGGCACCCCGAACTGCTTGCGCGTCTTGAGGTACTCCACCGTCATACCGAGGGCGGCTTCCATCGCGCCGATCGCCTCGCCCGACTGAGCGACGTTCCCCAGCGCCAGTGCGGCGTCGAGTACCTCGCGACCGCCGAGGCGAACGGCTGAGGCGCCGTCGAACGTCGCGACGGCCCGGTCGACCGAAGGCGCCTCCACGAGGTAGACGCCGAGTTCGCCGTCAGCCAGCGCGGTCGTGACGACCGCATGTGCCTCGCTGAGATCGGTGTTGCCGACGCCGACGCCGCTCAGCGTGACGCCGTCACCCGAGCCCGTCGCCGTGCGCGTCGGCTGATCGGGCGCCCAGACGCCGCCCTTCTCACCGAAGGCGGTGAGAACAACCTTCTCGCCGCCGACGACATCGGCCAGCAGGTCGCTCCCCGCGGCGTCGAGCGCAGCAGCCGCAGCCATGGCGTCGGCGTACGGCAGAGCGACCCGGGCCTTGCCCAGCTCCGACGCGGCGAGAGCGACCTCGATCGACGAGGCGCCGAAACCGCCCGCGTCTTCGCTGAACGGCAGGCCGAGCAGGCCCATCTCCGCCATGCGCGACCACCCGGTGGGGTCGAACGGCTGCGGGCCCGTGGGGGCGCCGTTGCCTTCGTCCTTCGGCGTGAGGCTCGAGGCCATGTCGCGCACGGCCGAGGCCAGCGCGCGCTGTTCTTCGTTCGGCTTGAAATCCATGAGTCAGCCCCTCAGTCCGAGAATGCCGCCGGAGATGATGTTGCGCTGGACCTCGTTCGATCCCGAGTAGATCGAGGCCTTGCGGAAGTTGAGGTAGCGCGGCAGCGTCTCTCCACCCCAATCACCCGTGTGCCAGGTGAGCGCTTCGACGCCGGCGACGTCGACCATGAGCTCGAAGACCTCCTGCTGCAGTTCGCTTCCGCGCAGCTTGAGGATGGACGACGCCGGGTCGGGCCGGCCGTCACGCGAGTCGCCTGCGACGCGCAGCACCGTCAACTCCAGGGCCATGACCTCGGCCTCGAGTTCGGCGAAGCGTGCGGCGAGCAGCGGGTCGTCGAGGGCGGTGCCGTTCGGCGAGCGGGCCTCGCGGGCGTGCTGCTTCGCCTGGGCGAGAACGGCCTTGATCGAGCCGACGGGCGCGGCGGACGTGCGCTCGTTTCCGAGGAGGAACTTCGCGTAGTCCCAGCCCTTGTTCTCCTGGCCGACGAGCTGGTCGGCGGGCACGCACACGTTGTCGAAGAACACCTCGTTGACCTCGACGCCGCCGTCGATCAGCTTGATCGGACGGACCGTCAGGCCCTCGCTCTTCATGTCGATAAGCAGGAACGAGATGCCCTTCTGCGGCTTGTCGGCCTTCGGGTCGGTGCGCACGAGCGTGAAGATCCAGTCGCCGTATTGCCCGAGCGTCGTCCACGTCTTCTGACCGTTGACGACCCACTCGTCACCCTCACGCACCGCCGTGGTGCGCAGCGACGCGAGGTCGGAACCCGAGTCCGGCTCGGAGAAGCCCTGGGACCACCAGATCTCGAGGCTCTTCGTCTTCGGGAGGAAGCGCTCCTTCAGCTCCTGGGAGCCGAACGCCGCTATGACCGGCCCGACCATGTTGATGTTGAACGGCAGCGGGCTCGGCAGCCCGGCGCGCTGCAGCTCGGAGCGGTAGATGTGCAGCTGCAGCTCGTCCCAGCCGCGGCCACCCCACTCTTCGGGCCACTGCGGGGCGGCGAGGTTGTGCTCGTCGAGGAACTTCTGCGATTCACGCAGGATCTCGGGGACGGCTTCTCCGTCCTTCATGTAGCTGTTCTTGAGGTGGTCCGGCACCTCGTTCTCGAAGAACGCGCGCAATTCGCTCTGCAGCGCGACGTCCTCCTCGCTCAGTTTTCGCTCCACGGTGACTCCCTGGTGTGTTCGTGAGGAAGGGCGTGCCTTCCCCATACATGTCTACACCGTTGTTGAGCAATGCTCAATAAGTCGTTTGCGGCCTGGAACGCGAAAGCGGCCCGGAGCGTCCGTGACGGACGTTCCGCGCCGCTCGTGCGAGCGCTTCGGCTCAGTGCCCCATGGCAGGTTCGGCCGGCTTCTTGACGAAGAAGGTGAGCGCGACGGCGAGGCAGCAAATGCCCGCGGCCACCCACATCGCGAGCGAGACGCCACCGGAAACTGCGTCGGCCTGGTTCTCGCCGGCCTTCGCGAGCGACTCGGCGCGCGAGGTCATCACTGTGACGGCGAGGGCCGTTCCGGCGCCGGCGGCCACCTGCTGCAGGGTGCCGAGGATCGACGAGCCGTGCGAGTAAAGGTGACCCGGCAGCGAACCGAGACCCGCGGTGAACAGCGGCGTGAACATGAGCGCGAGGCCCAAGCTGAGCAGCGGGTGGATGAACAGGTAGACCCACCACTCGGCGTGCGGGGCGACGAGCCCGCCGAGCGCGGTGGCGACGACGACGATCATCGCGCCCGGTGTGACGAGGGGCTTCGGCCCGACCTTGTCGTAGAGGCGCCCGATACGCGGGCCGAGCAGACCCATCATGAGCCCACCCGGCATCATGACGAGGCCCGCCTCGAGCACGTTGAGGCCGCGGGTGGCCTGCAGCCACAGGGGCAGCAGGATCATCGTGCCCATCATCGCGAGCATCGCGATGCACATGACGGCGACCGCGATGCCGAAGCCGGGCGAGGCGAGGGCACGCAGGTCCATGAGGGGCGCGCCGCCGTTACGGGCCAGGCGCAGCTGACGCCACACGAGCACGGCGATGCATGCGGCGCCGACGATGACGGCCACCCAGGGGTCGACGACGGGCTCGGCGCCCGGCGTGTGCCCGCCGAACTGGCTCATGCCGTAGATGAGGCCGCCGAAGCCGACCGCTGCGAACGGGATCGAGATGAAGTCGAGCGTTCCGCCCGCCTGCGATCCACTGCGCGGCATGAGGCGGAAACCGATGACGCCGCACACGACGGCGAGCGGCAGCACGAGGAGGAACAGCCAACGCCACGAGGCGAACTGGAGGATGAGCCCCGACGTCGTCGGGCCCAGGGCCGGTGCCACCGAGATGGCGAGCGAGACGTTGCCCATCGTGCGGCCGCGCTCGGCGAGCGGCACGATCGTCATGACCGTCGTCATGAGCAGCGGCATCATGATGGCCGTACCCGTCGCCTGCACGATGCGCCCGACGAGGATGACCCCGAAGTTCGGCGCAATCGCGGCGAGCAACGTGCCCAGCGCGAACGAGATCATGGCCGCGGCGAACACGGCGCGGCGTTCGAAGCGCTGCAGCATCCAGCCGGTCGTCGGGATGACGACGGCCATCGTCAGCATGAACGCCGTCGAGAGCCACTGTGCGGCGTGCGCCGTGACGTGGAGCGACGACATGAGCTGCGGAATCGCGTTGACCATGATTGTCTCGTTGAGGATGACGATGAACGTGGCCACGGTGAGGATGCGCAGCACGAGCTTGTAGTCACCCACCGGCTCGGGGGCGCCGGGCGCGCTCACCGCGTCGCTCTCGGCCGCGTGCTCGGAGAACTCGTCGCTGGTGGCGGCCGGCGGCACGGGGGTGGGGATCTCGTCGGCTGCGGTTGCCGATGACGAGGGGGTTTCGGGCATGCGGGTGCTCCGGCATCGTGGAGGGTGGATTCCGGCGAAGGTGACGAGCGTCGAGGTCCGGAGAAAAGTCGGGCTTCATACTCTACGGTGAAGCGCGCTGACACAGCGAACGATTTTCGCGCCGTGACGTGTGGTCTTCGTCGCGCTCCCCACGAAACGGTTCCCTCACCGGACGGCTCGACGCCGCCCGTCGTCGACCCGGCAGACTGGGCGCAGTCGAAGGGACGAGGTGTGAGCACCGACCGCATGACGTGGGCCAGCCGGGGACGGCGAAAGCCGGTCTACCGCCACCCCGACAAGATCGAGCGCAGCGGACGCCATCTGGGGCGTGCGTGGGTGGAGAACGTCTTCTTCGTCCTCGTCATGCTGCTGTCGTTCGGCTTCGCCGTCCTGCTCCTGCTCGAGGTGCGCTGGTCGTGGTCGCTGCTGCTGTTCCTCGTCCTGTTCTGGGTCGTCATGGCTTACCTCGCGCTGCCGCGACTGCAGCGCGTGCTCACGTCGATCTACGTTCCCGACTACTTCATCGGCCGCAGCCGCACGAGCGACGGCCTGCTCGGCGATCCGCTCAACCTCGCCGTCATGGGCAGCGAGGAGCAGATCCACGAGGCGATGACGCGTGCGGGTTGGACGCGCGCCGACCCCGTCACGCTCGCCTCGAGCGCCCGGATCGTGTACTCCTCGCTCGCCCGACGCAGCTATGCCGCGGCGCCCGTGAGCCCGCTCGTTCTGTTCAACAAGACGCAGGCTTTCGCCTACCAGCAGGAGGTCGAGGGCAACCCGTCGCAGCGCCACCACGTGCGGTTCTGGCCGACGCCGGAGGGATGGCTGCTGCCCGGTGGCAGGAGAGTCGACTGGTTGGCCTCCGGTACGTACGACCGCGCGGTCGGCCTGTCGCTGTTCACGCTTCAGGTGACGCACAAGATCGACCGCAACATCGACGTCGAGCGCGACTACGTCATCGGCACGGTGCTCCACGCCGTCGAGGAAGCCGACGTCCACGTCATCGAGAACTTCTCCACGGGGTACCACTCGCGCAACGGCGGCGGCGACGCCGTTCAGACCGACGGCAACCTGCCGACCCTGCACCTCGAGAAGGTGGAGGTGGCGCCCGAAGCCGGGGGATCGGCGGATGCGGTGTCGTCCGGCGCCACGAGGGTGCAGACATCCACTCCAGGCGACCGAACTCTCGAGGCGACCAACAGCGACAGCGCTCGCGACGTGCTGACGGAGGTCGGTCGACGGCCCATCCCGGTCGTCGCGGCCTTCGTTCTGACGGTGGCATCGGCGCTCCTGGCCATGGTCGGGTTGCTGTGGCGCGACCACGAGGCGCTCGGTGACAGCGGCCCGGACGTCATCAACGGGGTGCCCGTTGGTGTTTCCGAGACGACAGCGCTGTGGATCAGCGTGCTCGCCTACGTGCCCATCCTCTGGCTCGCGTGGCGCACGTTCCGAGGCGGCCTGTGGGCGCGGCTGACGATGATCGCGCTCGTCACGGCGTCCCAGGCGTGGCAGATGTGGCAGTACCTGCAAGGTGGACGCCCCACGATGACGGCGTTGCTCGGCCTCAGCATTGACCTGCTCATCGTCTACGCGCTCACGAGCCTTGCGTCGCGGGAGTGGGCCGAGACGGGGCGTGCCGCGTCCGAGGGCGTGTCCAGCGACTGAGTCCCCACCCCTACGAGGGCTGGCCGCCGTCGACCGAAAGTGGCTAGATTCGAACCATGAGTGACAACGAGAACGAGACCTTCAAGCCCGACGTCGACCAGCAGGACGGCGGCCCCGGCGCACAGACCGGCGGCGACGGCGGCGAGTACAACGACACGGCCAGCGGCGGCCAGTCCGACGCCGGCAGCAAGGACGAGGGCCAGCACGGCGACGCCGACAACGCCTGATTCACCGCACGAGGGGCCACCGAGCAACGCGCGCTCGGTGGCCCCTCGTGCGTCGGGGGATCCGCAGGCAGCGAGCAGGCTGGTTACGCGACTCACCGGGCCGAAGGTCCCTAAGCCTTCGGGGTGGCTGCGCCTAGCGTGGGAAGTGATCCTTCGAAGAAAGGCAGTCGCCATGTCAGAGCAGGAGCTTCGCCCCATCGTCGTAGGATTCGACGGCTCCGAGCCCTCCCACCGCGCCCTCGCGTGGGCCACACGGCAGGGGCAGGTCACCGGCGCGCCGGTCGAGGTGTTGACGACGTGGCAGTGGCCGACCAACTACGGCTACGCGATGGCCTTCGAAACCACGTACCGCCCGGACGACGTGGCCCGAGAAATGGTGGAGGAGGTCGTGCGCAAGGCTGCGTCGGAGCACCGTGACGTGACGTTCTTCGCGCACGTCGTCGAGGGCGAGCCCCGCAACGTTCTGGTCGACCGTTCCTCCGAGGCCGAGATGCTCGTGCTCGGATGCCGCGGCCACGGTGAACTCACCGGCATGCTGCTGGGCTCCGTGAGCGGCTACTGCGTCACGCACGCCCACTGCCCGGTGCTCGTCGTCCGCGACTGACGCCCTGGCCCCGACGAGCGTCGGCCCCTGGTCCGGTGGTCCGCCTCTTCCTGGGGGAGAGGCGGACCACCGATGTTGAGCGGTGAGTGCGGCATCCGTGCCGCGTTCACCGCTCAACTCGCACGCTCAGGCGGCGGCCTCGGCGCGCTCGCGCTTGCGGTCGTACATGCAGAACGCGGTGGCCACGACGATGAGCAGCATGATGAGGCCCATCGAGATGCGGAACGACGTGGGCCACGCCGTGCCACCCTCCGTCAGCGTGAACAGCACGCCGGGGATGAGCGCCGTGCCGACGGCCGTGCCGACGCGCTGACCGAGCGACAGCACACCGCCCGCGACGCCGCCGAACTTGGGGTCGACGGCATTGAGCGTCAGCGTCTGGTTGGGGGCGATCGTCATGCCCTGGCTGACGCCGATGAGCGTCAGCGGCACCGCGAATGCCCAGTACGGCAGGGAACCGGACTCGACGGGCCCCGCCACGAGAACGACGCCGAGCACCGCAATGAACGCGACGACGAAGCCCGCGATGACCAGGCGACGCCCGAGCGTCATGACGTAGCGCCCGGCGATCTGCGAGGAGACGGCGGCGCCCACGGACGAGGGCAGCCCGACGATCGACGACTCGAACGCCGAGTGGTGCAGGTGCATCTGCAGGTAGAGCGGGATGAGGATCCAGATGCTCGTCATGCCCATGAAGAACGCCGTGACGATGAGGATGCCGTTGCGGAACGACTCGGCACGGAAGATGTCGAGGTCGACCATCGGCGGGCGTCCACGGCCCTTGTACCGCTTCTCCCAGACGACGAACGCCGCCACGAGCGCGAGGCCCACCGGCAGGAGCGCCCAGACGGCAGCCCCGGCACCGCGCTCCATGAACGGCAGCATGATGACGAGCACCGCGACGGCGAGCAGCACGGTGCCGACCGGGTCGAGATCGAGCTTCTGATCGGGTCGACGACGGTCGTTCGGCACCCAGCGCAGGCCGAGGAGGAGCGACGCGAGGCCGAGCGGCACGTTGATGAAGAACATCCAGCGCCAGCCGGCATCGTTGCCGAGGATCTGGATGAGCAGGCCACCGATGACCGGTCCGACGGCGGTGGCGACGGCGACCGTCGTCGCCATGAGAGCGAACGCCTTGGCGCGCTCCTGGCCGCGGAAGTGCTGCTGGATGAGCCCGATGGCCTGCGGGTTGACGAGGCCCGAACCGAGACCCTGTACGACACGGGCGATGTTGAGGACGACGATGTCCTGCGCCAGGCCGGCCATGAGCGAGCCGAGCGTGAACAGTGCGATGCCGACGAGGAGCATGCGGCGCCGACCGATGACGTCGCCGGCGCGGCCCGACGGCACGAGGAGGACGCCGAAGGCCAGTGCGTAACCGGAGATGACCCACTGCAGGCCACCCGAACTCGCGCCGGTGGACTCGCCGATCGCCGGGAGCGCGACGTTGATGACCGAGATGGCGACGAGCGCCATGAAGAGGGGGATGAGGAGCACCGTCAGGAGCCGACGGGGCCTGACCTCAGGGGTTTGTTCGGTCGTCTGTTCGGTGCTCACCGAACGACTGTACGCCCGCCCTCGCGCCGGTCTCTAGCAGACGTGGGCTCGATCACTTTTCCGCGTGGTTCCGGGTGTTCCGGGCCACTTCAGGGATGAGATTTGCCCCGGCACACGACCGACCGCGAAGGGCGGATCGCGCACCGGGGCGAATCGAAGGGAGGCCGTCAGACGGCCGCGCGCACGACCTCCGTGATCGTCGTCGGTGCGTGACCCATGAGCTCCTCGAGGGCGTTCGAGTCGGTGTGCATCTCACCGGCGGCGATCGAACGGTCCACGCGTGCCTGGATGTTCGGCCACGTGGCGTCTTGGCCGTCGCTCGTCATGGTGGTGACGAGTTCGTCGGCGCTGACGACGCGGTGCACCACCGTCGTACCCGTGGCCTCGGTGATGGCCTCCGCCAGCTCGGTGAGCGTGAAGGCAGGGCCGCCCAGTTCGAACGTGCGCGACTCGGCGCCCGCGGAGCGCAGGGCGCCCACAGCGGCAGCGGCGAAGTCTGCGCGTGCCGCAGCGGAGATCGGGGCGTCGTCCGTGGCGCTGAGGATCTCGCCGGTGGCGAGGTACTGCGGCAGCTGCGTCGTGTAGTTCTCTGAGTACCAGGCGTTGCGCAGGACGGTGTGCGCGACGCCGCTGGCGGCAAGCACCTTCTCCGTCGCGATGTGCTCGTCGGCGAGGGGGTTGCTCGAGGCGTCCGCGTTGAGGATCGAGGTGTAGACGATGTGAGCGACGCCGGCGTCCCTGGCCGCTTCGATGACGTTGGTGTGCTGCTCGACGCGCGCGCCGACGGCGTCGCCGGAGATGAGCAGAAGCCGCTCGACACCCTCGAGCGCCGTGCGCAGCGCGGCCGGGTCGGCGTAGTCGGCCTCGCGGACGGTGACGCCCTGCTCGGCGAGGCTCGCAGCCTTGGCGGGGTTACGGACGACGGCGACAACCTCGTCCGGTGCGGTGCCGCTCTCGAGGAGGTCGGCGACGGCGAGGCGGCCGAGCGCTCCGGTGGCGCCGGTAATGGCGAGGGTGGTCATGGCAGGTCCTTGCCAGGGGCGGATACTGCACATACAACAGCGCCCCCACGCGGATGCTTCCAAGGCGCCGCCCGAGGATCAGCAGGTGGACGCGTCAGGGCTGCCGAACCGCGCGTACGACGGCGTCGACCCCGCCCATCTGGTCGTCGCGGCGGCGGTTCTCCAGGGTGACGATCTCCCACTCGTCGCCTCGTAGCGCGGCGCCCGCCTCGTCGATGCTCACCTGGTGCTGCCCTGCGGCACGGGTGGGTTCGCCCGTGGCCGGATCGACGCTCTGGTGGGCGACCATGAACAGCGTCCCGCCGGGTGCGACGCCGCTGGCGAGGCGCGTGATCGTCTCGGCCATGTCGCCCGCGCAGTGAACGTAGAGGCACAGGACGACGTCGTGCGCGCGAGGCTCCGGCGCCCACACGCCGAGGTCGCCCTCGACCAGGGTGATGCGCTCGGCGACGTCGGCCCCGGCCTGTGCTGCGTTGCGTTGCCCGAAGTCCAGCGCAGCGAGCGAGAAGTCGACGACGGTGACGTTCCAGCCGTGCGCGGCGAGCCACAGGGCTTCCGCGCCGTGGCCGGCGCCGGCGTCGAGAACGGACGGTTCGCTGTCAGGGCGACGTGTGGTGAACAGCTCCTCGAGCTCACCCGTGACATAACGGGTTCGGCGCCTTCGTGGCAAGCATGTCGGGGTGCGACGCCATGACCTGCTGCCAGCGCTGCTCCCAGCCGTCGCGGTCGAACGAGGGGGTGTTCATCGCGCGATCAGACGTGGCCGCTGAGCTGCGCCATGCGTGCTTCGAGCGTGGCGAGCAGCGAGTCGAGCTCCTTGGAGTTCTCGGCGCTCACGGGCAGCACGTCGATGGAGATCTTCGCGCCGCCCGCGAGGGCGCGCAGTTCGTCGAGCTTCGCCGCGAACGGCGATCCGCTGCCGGCTGAGTAGTAGCGCACTGCCTCGTCGAGACGCTCGGGGTAGAGGTCGGCCTTCGTCACGGCGACGACGACCCACACGGGGCGCTCGCGGCGCACGGCCATGGCGGCGATGCGGTGCGCGGTGATCGTCCAGTCCTCGAGCTCGGCGGCGAGTTGCTCCTCGACGGTTCGTTCCGGGGCCGCGCCGCTCACGCCGCCGCTGCGTCGGGGCGTGGCGTGGCCGTAGGCGACGACGTGGATGACCCCGTCGACGGGTGCCTCGTAGAAGACCTCGTCGAGGGCCGTCAGGCGCGTCGCCGCGTTGTCACCCGGCACCACGCGGAAGCGGAAACCCTTGAGTCGCGCGGATTTGGACGTACGGCGCTCCATCGTCGCCGACCCGTTCTCGGTGACGGCCTCCGGCGTCGTGCGTCGAGCAAGCCGGTCGACGAGACGTGTCTTGCCGACACCCGTCATGCCGGTGACGGCGACGGTCGGATAACGGCGGTGCAGCAGGGTCGACAACTTCTCCGGTGCCGTGGACACCGCGGTGAGAGCGCTTCCGGCGATGCTCGTGCCGATGGCGGCCTTGCCGGAGCCGCTCACGGCCTTTCCGATGGTATTCACGTTCTACCTCGCGTGACGTCGATGTACATCGGGGTCAACCTTACGGACGTCACCTGCGTACTCGTGCACGTCAGCGCGGCCACCGCGACAGCAGGGGGACGAAACTCCCTCCAAGGGGTGGGGGTGCGAAGGGTCGTGCCGGTTAACGTGGGGGCATGACACGCGATGACATTCACGAAGCAGCCGAGAACGACGAGCCCAAGGGCGAGAAGCCGGGCTCCGGTGCCGAGCGTTCCGAGGGCGGGAGCGGGCTGAGCGGTTCCGACGCCGGCGCCGACGCCGTGCCCGAGAACACGACGGGTGGCACGAGCCCGCGCACGCCCAACCAGAGCGACTCGCCGAAGACCGCGAACTGAGCGCGCCGACCGGCGGGTAATGACGTCGCGGCGCGCTTCCAGGGGTGAAATCCGTTGGGGGGTACCGGTTGTCGGAGGGCGTTGCTAGTGTCGCGAACATGACCGACATGAATGCACAGCAGCCGCCCACCGACCCCGACAGTGCCGCGGCGCAGGACGCCGGCGCCGCGCGTGAGCCGTCCGGCGCCCAGGGTGGCGCAGAGACGATCGGCGCCACGCCGAACAGCGACGCGGGCCGCAACGACGCGCTTCAGCGTGACCCGCAGGAGTGGGCCACGGGTGACGAGCCCATGACCGAGGCGCAGAAGTCGTACCTCGACACGCTGGCCAAGGAATCCGGCGAGCAGCTTCCGGCCGACCTCACGAAGGCCGAGGCGAGCGAGCACATCGATCGCCTGCAGGGTAAGAGCAACCGCGTCGACTGAGGTCGGCTCACTCCTCTCGCCGGGGCGGGTTCGTCATCGCCTCGGCGAGCTCGTCGTGCGCGTGTCCCTCTGACTCGCGCACGACGCCGTCCCGCGCGCCGAGCCGATCGGAGTCGGTGCGGTGTGAGCTCACCTTGAAGCGGCCCTCGAAGCGCTCGATCGGCAGCGAGATGCCGACGATCTTCGTCAGCATGTCGTCGATGTAATCGCCGGGGGCTTGCCCCATGCGCCAGGGGTTGTCGCGCCCGGCCTCCATCGCGCCGGTGAGCCGGGCGACGACGCCGCGCACCCACTTCGGGTCGTCGTGGACGACGAGCGGCCCCCACGCGTGAACGACGAGGTAGTTCCACGTCGGCACGACGCGGTGGTGCTCGGCCTTGCTCGGGTACCACGTGGGCGAGATGTAGTGCTCGCCGCCACCGAACGTCGCGAGACTCGTGCCCACGTGCTTGCCGTCCTCCCACAGGGGGTTCGCGCGGGCCACGTGTCCGACGAGGGCCTTGCCGCTCGGCGCCTCGGCATCGTCGACGGCGAGTAGTGGCACGAGATCGGCCTGCGGCGTCACGCGGTCATGCGTGATGAGCGTGGCGAGGGGGTGGGCGCCGACGAACTCTGCGAGCACGTCGACGGCGTCGACCCGGTCGTGGTCGGGGTTGTAGCCCATGCGTCGACTCTTGTGCTGACGTGCGATGTTGCGAGTTCCGAGCGTGAGGACGGCGCGGGCGTCCGATCGGGCCGGTGAGGCCTCAGTGTCGCACTGTGTCGGGCGGATTGGCGGGCGGCCTCGCGGCACCGGTGTCGGTGGCTGCCGCTAGCGTGAGCGCATGTCGAACACCCGTCACCTCAGCGTCGTCATCGCCCGTGAGCCGGAGGCCGTCTACGCCTTCGCCCGCGATGTCGAGAACTTGCCGCGCTGGGCGGCGGGCCTCGCGACCGCCGAGGTGCACCCGGGTGATCGCGACGGCGAACTCGTCGCCGAATCTCCCATGGGCACAGTGACGTTCGCGTTTGCCCCCGACAATCCGTTCGGGGTGCTCGACCACGACGTCACACTGCCGGACGGCGCCGTCGTCCACAATCCGCTGCGCGTCCTCGCTCACCCGGACGGCGCGGAGGTCGTGTTCACGCTGCGGCGCCTCGCGATGAACGACGAGGAATTCGACCGCGACACCGCGATGGTCGAGGCAGACCTCGAGCGGCTCAAGGGGTTGCTCGAAGCGCCCTGATCCGCCGCCGCTCGACGGCCCTGAGCCGCGGATTGCCGCGCGGATTTCCGCCGCTGGGCGGAGGCGCACCCTGAGTCTCGGCGCTAGCGTCGAGACATGAGCAAGAAGTCAGCGTTCGACGTCGGCCCGTCGCCGGAGGAGGTTCGTCGCGTCGCGCAGGAAGCACGAGACCTCCCGCGGGAACAGCTCGAACGGGGCGTGCTGGGATGTCTCGGGCTCGTCGTCGCGGTGTGGGCCGTGACGGTGGCGGTGGTCGCGACGAAGCTGCCGGAGCGGGTTCCGACGCACTGGTCGGGTGAGACGCCCGACGGGTGGTCGAGCCGCACGGGCGCCATCGCCCTGTTCGTTCTCACGCCCATTGCCATCTCGGCTCTGCTGGTGCTCGTCAGCGGGCTGGTGATGCGCTGGCCCCAGAGCATCAACGCGCCGCAGAAGGAGGAGTGGCTGCGCACACCGCAACGGTTGCGCACGCTCGAGCGGCTGATGCGGGAGGACATGGTGCTTCTGTCGGCGCTCATCTTCGGGCTCTTCGCCCTCCTCACCGCGATGACGGGCTGGGCCGCACATCAACCCGGTGGCGCCATGCCCGGCTGGCTCATCGGCGGGGTGTCCCTCCTGTTCGTGGTGGGTATGCTCACCTTCCTCGTCACCCGGATGCTGGGCAGTCGCTACACGCCGACCGACACCGTCGACTGAGCGCATGCGTCGCCCCAATCGCCCCGAGTGTCGGCGCGGCAGGGCACAGTGGGGGCATGGCTGAGATGTGGAGAGACGACGAACTCGTCGTGGGCAAGTTCACCTTCGACGCGCTGCGCTGCGGCCCGAGCGACGGCGAGACGATCCTTCTGTTGCACGGCTGGCCCGAGTCGAACGCCCAGTGGAGCGACGTGGGCCCGATCCTCGCCGAGGCGGGCTACGACGTCGTCGCCCCGAACCTGCGCGGCTACGCGCCCGGTGCGCGCCCCGAGGGCGTCGAGGCGTACGGCGTCGAGCAGCTCAGCGGTGACGTCGTCGGAATGATCGAGGCGCTCGGCACGGAGCGCGTGCACCTGGTCGGCCACGACTGGGGCGGCATCATCGGGTGGTTCGTCGCCGGCGAACACCCCGAGCTCCTCACGACGTACACCGCCGTCAGCACCCCGCACCCGCAGGCCGTCGTCCGCGCCACGATGGCCGACCCCGAGCAGCACGAGAAGCTGCAGTACATAAACCTCCTGCGTCAGGAGGGGGTGGCCGAGGAGAAGCTCGCGGCCGACGACTGGGCGTACCTGCGCCGAATGATCGGCAACCTCGACGGCGCGCGCCTCGACGAGCATCTGCGTCTGCTCGGTCAGCCCGGCGCCCTCACCGCCGTCCTCAACTACTACCGCGCCTACCGCCCCGAGACGGGCCTCGCGTTGGGCCCCATCCCTGTGCCGACGACGTACGTCTGGGGCAACACCGACGTGGCCTTCGGACGCCGCGCCGCCGAGGGCACGGCCGACTTCGTCGAGGCGCCGTACACCTTCGTCGAGCTCGACGAGGGTCACTGGATCAGCGACCTTCAGCCCGAGCCGTTGGCCGACGCGATTCTCGCCCGGGTGCGCGAGTGATCAGCGCGGCAGCATCATGCCGAGCGAGTGCGGGGCCGTCTCGACGAAACCGAGTTTCGCATAGAGCGGGCGCCCCGGCTCGTCGGCCATGAGCGTGACGTAGGGGCGAGGCGGCGCTTCCTCACGGATCTTCGCCAGGAGCGCTTCCAGTACCGCCTGCCCGAGACCCTTCTTCTGGTGCTCGGGCAGCGTCGCCATGTCGGCGATGTGGAAGTACCACCCGCCGTCGCCGATGACGCGGCCCATCGCGACGACCTCGCCGCTGGCGCGATGACGCACGTGCACCCACGCCCACGAGTTCACGAGTGCCGGTTCGCCCTGGGCCTCGGTGACGGGTGACAGGCCCGAATCGGCGCGCAGCCGAAGGTAATCCGCGAGTGGCGGAGGCGAGAGCGTGAGGTCGTGGTCGGGGTGCACGGTGGCTCCTCTCGGGTCAGGGGGTCGTCGTGGTGAACAGTGGCCTCAGAACAGGCTCTGCTGGCTCATCGTCTCCGGGGAGCGCACGTCCGCCGGGGCGATGCGTCGCCCGCGCAGCGCGTCGAGGTCGACGACGAGTGGGGCGTCGTCGTCATTGACGGTGACGAGCGCGACACCGCCGACAACAGCGGTCGGGGTAAGGCAGTGTTCGCCGCGGCTGAGCGGGTGCGGGTACGTGCCGAACACGCCGTCACCGGTGAAGAACCCCGCGTGCTGCGCTGGTGGGTCCCACGGGTCGAGCGCGAGCTCGAGGCCACTGGCTTGGAGGAACGCGCGGGCGTGTTCGACCGCGTCGGCGTGCGCGCCGTCGAGGCGCTCGCGGGAGAGCGGTTTCGTGAGAGACCCGGCCTTGCTGCTCTTGTGCTTCGTCTGCGGGATGCCGGTCTCGGCCGTCACCGCGTCCTCGTGCACGCGGACGGCGGTGCCGTCGGCTGCTCGGGCAATGTAGGTGGCACGCACGGCGCCCTGCTCGTCGAGGCGTGTCCTCCCGCGCGACGCCGACGCGGTGCCGACCTTGCTCGCGCCGTCCGCGAACGTCGCGATGTAGAGCCAATGCGGCCGCGCGAGATAGCCCGACAGCGACTCGGGCACGTAGCCGCCGCGGTGCACGTGATGCATGAAGCGCGAGTCGTCGCGCTGGGCACACTGCTCGCACTGCACTCCGACGGTGACGGTGCGCCGCCCGTCGCAGGGCACGTGACGGGCGTCGCCGGGGCGGGCTGCGTCGAAGCGGCCGGTGCAGAAGCGGACGTCGGGCTGGACGCGGAACGCCATGCGGCGGTTCATGATCGGCGCGCGGAGCCGTTCGCCGTGGTCGGTCAGGACGACGAGGTGCGGCTCACCGCCCGCCCACGAGGTGGTCTGCACGAGAGCAGGGGCGTCGGAGCGCCAGAAGTCGTCGTGCATGGTGCCCAGCAAACCACGGTGGCGGTCGGGTCGAGTTGGCCGGTCGTCGCAGCTGACGCAGTTCGGCGCGCCTGATGCGTTGTGAGCGGGTTCAGAGTGCGTCACGTGCACCGAAGTGCATCAGCTGCCCGCGCGTTCGGCGGAACATGTGCGGCTCGTTCCCTGTTGGCTCCTGCGAACCACGACCCCGAACAAGGAGTTCGACATGTCGAAGATTCTCTTCGTCGTCAGCGCAGCCACGAACTGGACGCTCGCGGACGGCACGCAGCACCCCACCGGATTCTGGGCCGAGGAGCTGCTCGCCCCGTACCGCCTCTTCACCGAGGCCGGTGACACCGTCGAGTTCGCGACGCCCGGCGGCGTCGCACCCGTCGCGGACGAGGCGAGCCTCGCCCCCGAGATGAACGACTGCAACGACGTGCGGCCCGAGCTCGACGCCATCGACGCGCTCAAGCAGCCGCTCAACCTGTCCGACGTCGCACTCGACGACTACGACGCCGTCTTCTACCCCGGCGGTCACGGCCCGATGGAGGACCTCGCGGTCGACGCCACGTCCGGCAAGCTCATCGCCGACACCCTCGCAGCGGGCAAGCCCGTCGCCATCGTCTGCCACGGCCCGGCGGCGCTGCTGCCCGCGCGGGACGAGAACGGCGATCCGGTCGTCAAGGGCCGCAAGCTCACCGCCTTCTCCAACGAGGAGGAGCGCGCAGGAGGCAACGCCGACAACGCCAAGTGGCTGCTCGAAGACCGCCTCCGTGAGGACGGCGCCGAGCTCTCCGTCGGCGAAGCGTGGCAGCCCAACGTCGTCGTCGACGGCGACCTGCTCACCGGCCAGAACCCGGCCTCCAGCAAGCCCCTCGCCGAGGAGCTCAAGAAGCGTCTGGGCTGACGCGTCGCCGCGCCCGAGCGCCTCAGGGCGCTGGGTCGATCTCGGTGCGGTTGGGCAGGGTGTCCGACTGCCCAACCGCACCGAGCTCTGCCCAAGGAGGCTCCGCACCCGAGCCGCGTGGAGTCACGTTGTCGGTGGCCGGTGTCATGCTCGATTCATGAAGACACCAGGGGGCGGGCACACCACCAACTACGCCGACACACTCATCACGGTCGCGCCAGACACCCGCGCCGTGGCGGGCTCGCACCCGCCCACCGGCAAGGGCAGCGTGGCCGAGCGTCAGTTCGCGCTGCTCCATGGGCACGACTACGAGCTGACGAGCGACGACGTTCTGTTCACCGTGAGCGCCGATCGCAGCGGCGTCCCGGACGACGAGCGTCACGCCGCACGCGAGGCTTTCTTCCTTACGGGCCAACCGTGCCTGCGCACGTCACCGCTGGCGAAGACGTACGGGTGGGGTTTCCACTTCGACGCCGACAGCCGGGTCGCGCTCGTGGCCGTCGACTCGCCCCGTTACGCCGAACTCGTCGAGGACGACGCCGTGACCAAGCACCCGGCCATGAAGTCGCGCCGTTGAGCGGATTTCGAGCGCTCTCTGAAGCACCTCAGAGCTTCAAGGGGTGAGGAACCCCACCCCTCCCGTCTTGGGTGAACCGCACATCGGTGACAAGGTGGAAGGCGAATCCGTTGCGGCAGTGCTTTCTTCACCTTGCCTACGGGCCCGCTATGGGGGCTGCCGTGACCTGTTGACGACAAGGAGGTCACATGGCGAACTCATCCGACGCTCCGCCAGAGAGCGAAGCATCACAGGGCGCGTCCGCGTTCGACGAACACGCGTCCACTTACTCGTCCACCCTGCAGAGTTCCTTCCCTGAACTCGACGTCGAGGTGCGCGACTCGGCCAAGCCGATCGCCCCGCACCTGCAGATCGCGGAGGAGGACGACGACGAGACCATCACCGAGAAGCTGAAGCTCCAGGGAGTTCGCCTCGGCAAGGGAATGGTTTCCCCGCGGGTCTTCTGGCCGGCGCTCATCGTCATCCTCGCGGTCGCCGTGGTCGGCATCGCCGCCCCGGAATCGACGAGTGACGTCCTCGTCGACATGCAGTCGTGGATCGTCACCAACTTCGGTTGGTACTACATGCTTGCGATCGGCTTCTTCATCGCCTTCACGGCGTTCGTGGGCTTCAGCAAGTACGGCACCATCCGTCTCGGCCGCGACGGGGAAGACCCTGAGTTCGGGCTCCTGTCGTGGTTTGCGATGCTCTTCGCCGCCGGCATGGGCATCGGCCTCGTCTTCTACGGCGTCGGCGAACCGCTCACCTACGCGACGAGCGACCCGAAGCCCGGCTGGGAGGGCAGCGAGACGGAGAAGGCGCAACTCGCCATGGCGCAGACCTTCCTCCACTGGGGTCTGCACCCGTGGGCGGTCTACGCCGTCATCGGTCTCGCGCTCGCGTACGCCATCCACCGCCGTGGTCGCCCGATCTCGATCCGCTGGGCCCTCGAGCCCCTCTTCGGCGATCGGGTCAAGGGCTGGCTCGGCGACCTCGTCGACGTCCTCGCCATCTTCGGCACCGTCTTCGGTGTCGCCACGTCGCTCGGTCTCGGCGTGCAGCAGATCGCGTCGGGCATGAAGTCGATCGGCATCGTCGACAACACCGACAACGCCGTGCTCGTTACGCTCATCGTCGTCATCACGTTCCTGTCGACGCTCTCGTGCGTCTCGGGTCTCGGCAAGGGCATCAAGTACCTGTCGAACATCAACCTGAGCTTCGCGGGCCTGCTGCTCATCTCCATCCTGCTGCTCGGCCCGACGCTGTTCCTCTTCCAGAACTTCGTCGAGTCGCTCGGTGTCTACCTCGCCAACGTGCTGAACATGACGTTCGACGTCGGTGCTTACACGGGTGAGAAGGGCGCCACCTGGAACGCGAGCTGGACGATCTTCTACTGGGGCTGGTGGATCTCGTGGGCACCCTTCGTCGGTGTCTTCATCGCGCGCATCTCGCGCGGTCGCACGATCCGCGAGTTCATCGCGGGCACGCTGTTCGTGCCGACGATCGTCGGGTTCCTGTGGTTCTCCGTGCTCGGTGGCACGGGCCTCGACCGTGAGCTCTTCGGCAAGGGCGGTCTCGTCGACCCGAAGGAGGGCGTGGACGCCTCGACGGTGCTGTTCACCGTGCTCGAGGACCTGCCGCTCGGTTCGGTGCTGTCGATCCTCGCCATCGCACTGGTGGCGGTCTTCTTCATCACCTCCTCCGACTCGGGTTCGCTCGTCGTCGACATGCTGGCCTCCGGCGGTCACCCCAACCCGCCGACCTGGTCGCGTGTGCTGTGGGCCGTGCTCGAGGGTGCGCTCGCCATCGGTCTGCTCCTCGCGGGCGGTCTGAGCGGGCTGCAGTCCGCGGCGATCGCCACGGCGCTGCCGTTCAGCGCGGTGCTCATCCTCATGTGCTTCGCCACGCTGCGAGCGCTGCGTGCGGACCTGGCGCTGCGCCGTCGTGACGAGACGGCCGAGCGCATCCGAGCGCTGCAACAGGAGTTCCAGGAGAGCTTCGACCAGCACTTTGGCCGCCACGTCGAGCCGCGCATCGACTACCGCATCTCGCGGACGACGTCACCGCGCGGCGGCGGACGCGGCGTCCCGACGTCGCCTCCTCCCGAGGCCGACTGACGCTGCGGCACGCGAACGGCGGGCCACCCTCACGAGGGGTGGCCCGCCGTTCGTTGTGGGCGGCCGGATCGAACCCGCGTCAGCGCAGGTCGCGCGGGAGCTGTTCGAGCATGCGCAACCACAGCTCCGACGCCGTCGGGTAGCTCGGCACGGCGTGACGCAGCACGCTGACAGGCACCTCGCCGACGATGGCGATCGTCGCGGCGTGGAGCAGTTCAGCCGCGTCCGGGCCGACGAACGTGGCGCCCATGACGACGCCGCGACGGCGGTCGACGACGATCTTCGCGCGCCCGTCGGCATCGTCACGCAGCAGCGACGTTCCGGCGGCGGTGCCGAAGCCCACCTCGGAGGTGACGACGGCGTCGTCGCCCAGCGCGGAGCGCGCCTCGGCCTCGCTCTGGCCGACGGAGGCGACCTGTGGGTCGGTGAAGACCACCTGCGGCACCGGCACGTTCGCGGGAGCGGGAGCCTCGTCGGCACCCGCGAGCTTCGAGCCGAGCACGCGCGCCTCGTACTTGCCCATGTGGGTGAGCGGGGCGCCGGGGCCGGCGTCGCCGACGGCGTGCAGCCACTCGGGCAAGGTGCCGCTTCGCACGTCGTCGGCGGACAGACCGAGCGCGTCGAGGCCGACGTCGGCGAGGTTGGGGCGGCGTCCGGTCGCGACGAGAACCTCGTCAGCGGTGAACGTGCCCGACGCGGACGTCGTCACCGTCACCTCGCCGCCGTGGATGCGCCCCAGGCCCGTGCCGTCCGCGTGCTCACGCACCGCGGAGGTGACGTCGGCGCCGAGGACGACGGCGATGCCCGCCTTCTCGAGGGCGGAGCGCACGATGTCGCCCGCGAACGGTTCGTTCTTCTCGAGCAGTGCCGGGCCGCGCACGAGCATGCGCACCTGCGAACCGAGGGCCGCCATCCACGTGGCCGCTTCGACGGCGATGACGCCGCCACCGACGACGAGGAGCCGCTCGGGCACCTCGACGACGCCCGTCGCGTCACGCGAACCCCAGGGGCTCACGCCGTCGAAGACGGGCGGAACGACCGGCACCGAGCCGGTCGCGAGCACGACAGCGCGCTCGGCCGTGACGGTGCGCGTGCCGTCGGGGCCGCTGACCTCGACGCGCCTCTCCCCGACGATGCGGCCGTGGCCGCGCACGAGCGTGATGTCGGCGCCGTCGGCCCACTCCACCTGGCCGGAGTCGTCGTAGTGCGACACCCACGTGTCGCGGCGGGCGAGGAGCTCCTTCGGCTGGACGGCAGCGTCTTCGACGCCGGGCAGGTGCGCCGTCGTGTGGGCCACGTCGATGGGGCGCAGGAGCGCCTTGCTCGGCATGCACGCGTAGTACGAGCACTCGCCGCCGAGCAGTTCGCCCTCGACGAGCGCGGCGCTCAGGCCACCCTCGACGGCGTACTGGGCGACATTCTCACCCACCGGCCCGCCGCCGATGACGACGACGTCGGCGTTGAGTTCGTCAGTGTCAGTCATCCGGGTCAGTCCTTCGCAGTGGTGGCGGGGGCGTCGTAGACGAGCTCGACGTACTCGCGGTGACGACCGATCCAGCCCTTGATGAACGGGCACAGCGGCAGCACCCTGCGGGTGCCCTCGTCACGCACGTCGTCGAGCGCGAAACGGGCGATCTGCGAGCCGACGCCCTTGCCCTCGTAAGCCGGGTCGACCTCGGTGTGGGTGAACACGGCGAGCTCGTCGGTGAGCTGGTACTCGGCGAAACCGGCCAGCGCGTCACCGTCCCACGCCTCGTAGCGGTTGGCTTCGGTGTTGTGCTTCATGGTCAGGTCGGACATGGCGATCTCCTCGGGGGATCTGGGTGCGTCGGGACGGTCGGATCGGAGGCGGGGTCAGCCGCCGATACGGCCGCGACGATTGCGCGGGCGCAGGTGGACAGGCGGGATGGGCGGTGCCGGAATGCGGTCGGTCTTGCCGGTGTAGCCCTCGACGTGGCCGAAGCGCGGGTCCCCGGCCTCGTACTGTTCACGGGCTTCGACAATCTCCTCGTGGCTGCGGCCGACGAAGTTCCACCACATGACGATCTCCTCCTCGAACGGCTCGCCGCCGAGCAGAACGAGACGGGCGGGGAACTGGCCGATCGAGAAGTGCAGCTGCGAGCGGCCCGGGTCGAGGCACGCGAGGTCGCCGCGCTTGAGCTGCGTCCCCTCGAACGTCACGTCGCCGGAGTCGACGAGGACGGCGTGCTCGAACGACGAGTCGACGTCGAGGGTGAGTTCGGTGCCCCCCTCGAGGCGCAGCTCTGCGCCGAGCAACGGCTTGTACGTCGTCACGGGCGAGCGATCGACGCCGGGCAGCTCACCGAGGAAGACGAGCGCGACGCCGGCGAAGCCACCGTCGTCACCGGTGAGGTCGACGTCGTCCGGGGCGTGGTGCTCGAACGCGCGTGCCGTCTCGCGGTCGGCGTCCGGCAGCGCAACCCACAGCTGGACGCCGTGCAGTGTGTCGGTCTCCGGCGTCGAGACCTCCGAGTGGGCGATGCCGTGACCGCTCGTCATGAGGTTCATCTCGCCGGGGCGCACCATGCCGTGCACGCCGCCGGTGTCGCGGTGCTCGATCTCGCCGTCGAACAGCCACGAGACCGTCTGCAGGCCGGTGTGCGGGTGCGGCGGCACGTCCATGCCGTCGCGTTCGAGGTCGCGCACGGGCTCGGGGCCGTAGTGGTCGACGAAGCACCACGCGCCGACGAAGGAGCGATCCTTGTGCGGAAGGGTGCGGCGCACCTCGAGCGATCGCATGCCGCCGAGGGGCACCTGACGGGCCTCGAGTACCTGGACGTCGTTCATGCGAACCTTCGTTTCTCCTCGCGGTGCGTCGTCCTGGCGGACGGCGCGACGGGCACGTTCGGTGCAACGACTCGCGGCGCCTACCCCTTCCCGCACCCCGCTCGGGGCGCGTCGCGGACACGAGCGTGCATCTGAAACGTATGACGCCGTCGGCGCCCCGGCAACGTCGGTCAGCGTCTCGGGGGCCGACGGCCGTTAGGTTGGGCCCGTCCCTCGAACGATTCGGCCAGGCCGCCCACGATGCGGTGCGGTGAGAAGGAGTCCGACATGAGCGGTGGCAACCCGGAGCGCCCCTACATCGACAAGGTTCAGCCCCTCACGCACGCGGCGATGATCGAGGCCGCGAAGAGCTCGCGCGCCGCGTCGAAGGAGGCCGGCCTCGACGTCGGGCTCATCGAGCTCGTCAACACGCGCGTCTCGCAGATCAATGGCTGCGTGACGTGCCTGAGCGTCCACGTGCCCGCCGCCCGCGACGCCGGCGTCGACCCGCTCAAGATCGACCTGCTGCCCGCGTGGCGTGACGCCGACCTCTACACCGAGGTCGAGCGCGTGGCGTTGGAACTGGCCGAGGCCCTCACCAACCCGCGCGAACTCGATCTGCGCGCGGCCATCGCTGACGCGTCGGACGTCATGTCGACGGAGGCGCTCGCGGCCCTCGAGTGGGCCATCGTGCTCATCAACGCGTTCAACCGCGTGTCGATCGCAAGCGCGCACCCGCCGCGCCGCCGCCGCTGATCTCGACGACGATCGTGGCGAGTGCCGCCACGCCGAACGCGACGAGGGAGGCGCTCAGCCACGTCGGTGCGCTGAGGCCGATGGCCTCGCCGATGGAACGCCACATGTCCGACCACGCGCCGAGCGTGCCGGGCGCGACGAGCTCGTAGGCGACGAACCCGGCTGCCCAGGCGACGAGCATGAGCGGACGCGAGGGTGCGTCGACCGCGGTGTTCCAGCGGTGACGCCCGCCGAACAGGTAGTAGTCGACGAGGAAGACGCCGAGCAGCGGTACGAACACCGAGCCGATGAGGGCGAGGAAGTGCGCGAAGCCGTAGATGTCGACGGCGAGGGCGAGCACCGTCGAGGTGACGCCGAGCGCGATTGCGATGAGGCGACGGTCGAGGCGCGGCGCGATGTTCTGCAGGGACACCGTCGTCGAGTAGACGTCGACGAAGCACTGGTCGATCTCGCGCAGCGTCAGCACGAGGAAGCACAGCGAGCCGCCCGCGACGCCGAGGAAGATCGAGAACACGGCGTCGCCGTTGCCGCCGGCCAGCAGCAGGGTGATGATGCCGATCGAGTAGACCGCGATCTGGGTGACGCAGTAGCCGAGGTAGCTGCCGAGCACCGCGGCGCGGTGGGACGTCGAGTGGCGCGCGTAGTCGCCGGCGACCGGCACCCACGAGACGGACAGCGCGATGATCGCGTCGACGGCCACCATCCAGCCGCCCCAACCGTGCCCGGCGTGGGCCGGCACGTCGCGGGTGAGCAGCTGCGAGGCGAGATAGATGAGCGTGACGATGACCGCCACCGTCACGTACTTGCGCAGCACCTTGACCCAACGCAGCGGGTAGAGCGCGAGCAGCGTCGTTACGGCGCCGATGACGACGACGATCGGCCAGCGCGGCAGCTCGGGCCACAGGGTGCGGGCGGCCATCGTCGTCGTGACGATCTCGAACGTGCCCCAGCCGAGGAGCTGGATCATGTTGAACACCGTCGGCACGTACGACAGGCGGCCGCCGAACAGGCCGCGCAGCATGACCATGGCGGGCTGACCCTGCTGCGACGACGCGAGGGCCATCGCGGAGACGCCGGCCGTGCCGACGAGGGTGCCGACGACGAGCGCGAGCACGGCCTGCCCCATCCCCATGCCGGGCTCGCCCAGGGGCTGCAGGACGACGATGGCGCCCGCGAACGCGAGCAGGCTCATGCCGAGGTTGCCCCACATACCGAGCTGGTCGAGCAGGCCGAGGTTGCGCGGGGCCGGCCCGCCCTCGAGGGTCGTGGGCACGTCGTGGAGGTCGTCCACGTCGGGGGTGCGTCGGGCGGCCGTGCCCTCGTTCTGCGTAGCGGCGCTCGCGGTACTCACTGGCGTGCTTCCCTCCTGCCGGGCTGCGCCGGGGGAGGCGGCTCGCGCGGGTCGTCGATGCGCCGGATGACGCATCGGCAGACTATCGGCGCGAAAGTGCCATAAATTTCGTTTGGCACGGACGTGCCACGGCGGGTTGGGGACACGTGCCGGGTGGGTGGACCGATTCTGTAGACGTTCGGCGTCACATCCGACGCCGAACGTCTACAGAATCCGGCATTCGCCGCGCTTCAGCGGCCTTCTACGTGCAGGGGAGTGTTCGCTGGGTCGACGACCTCGGCCTTGAGCGGCGGCGGGGGAGGCGTGCCGCCGTCGCCCCACGTGTTGGCCTCGAGGTGGTCGCGTCCGTGCGGGGTGAGCCAGCCGTCCAACGCCGGACCCTTCGGGACGATGCCCGCCGGGTTCACGTCGGTGTGGACGATGTAGTAGCGCTCCTTGATCTGCACGAAGTCGTTCGTCACGACCTCGCCGGTGCGCTCGTCGACGATGGCGGGCACCGTGATGCCGCGCTCGGAGTTCGGGAAGCGCTTGTTGTAGGCGTCGCGCAGGAAGTGGATGCCGAGCACGGGGTCGACGCCGCCCGGGTCGAGGTCGAAGGTCCAGCTGCGTTCGTCGTGGGTCGGGCCGGCCATGGCGACGGAGATGACGTCGTCGAGGCCGTAGAGGCGGCGCGCGATGAGCGCACGGTTCGCCCACGGGCAGGCACGTGCCGCGGCGAGACGGTAGCGGTGCGCCCCCACCGGGTAGCCGTCCTCGCCGTCGCGGGTGATGCGGGTCTGGATGTAGTTGGTGTCGCGCTTGTAGGCGCCGCTCTTGTCGGCCATGAGTCCCCACCTCTCATCGGATTGCCCTTCGACCGTAGCGCCCTGTGCGCCGCCGCGAACAGTCGCAGGCGTGTGGATCAGGAGAGCGTGAGGAAGAGCTTCTCGAGCGTCTTGGCGTTCTCCTCGCTGACGGAACCCTCCTCGGCGAGGCACTGCTGCAGCCCCGAGGAGAGGATGGCGAAGCCGGCCCTGTCGAGGGCGCGACTCGTCGCGGCGAGTTGCGTGACGACGTCCTGGCACTCGGCGCCACTCTCGATGAGTCGGATGACACCGCCGAGCTGACCCTGAGCCCGCTTGAGGCGGTTGAGCACGGGCGTCATGTCATCGGGTGAGAGCTGCATGGCAAGCCTTTCGGTTCGGTGGTCGCGGGGCCTCGGTGGTGCCCGAGGGAGACGGTGCCGCCCCGGCGACGCAGAGTGTCAGCATACGGGGTGGGGTATCGAATGTCACTCCCGTCAACGTCGGGTGCTCCCCGGATCATCCGTAGCGGAATCCGCGGAAATTCGGGCGAAGTCACCCCGCTTGATACGGGTGGGGGTATCTGTGATCTACTGGAGCCAGATACCCCAGGGGGTATCAATCGAAGCGAGACGCGGCCCGGTGGTCGCGCGGAAGGAGGGCACGATGGTTGCCATCGTCCCGATCGACACGCCGTCACTCGGCGACCGCTCCTACTTGGCCCACGACGGCGAGGTCGCCCTCGTCGTCGACCCGCAACGCGACGTCGACCGCGTCCTCGCGGTGGCGGAGCGCGAAGGGGTGCGCATCACGCATGTCTTCGAGACGCACATCCACAACGACTACGTCACCGGGGGCCGGGCGCTCGCGAACGAGACCGGCGCTACGTACCACGTCAACGCGGACGACGAGGTCTCGTTCGAGCGCGTCGGCGTGCGTGACGGTGATGTCGTCACCGTCGGCAGCATGAGCGTCACCGTCCTCGCGACACCAGGCCACACCTTCACCCACCTGTCGTACGCCCTCGTCGGCGACGAGGGCACGATCGGCGTCTTCTCCGGCGGATCGCTGACGTTCGGCTCGACCGGGCGCCCCGACCTGCTCGGCGAGGAGAACACCGACGCACTCGTCCACCACCAGTACGACTCCGTCCAGCGCCTCGCCTCCGAACTGCCCGACGAGGCGCAGGTGCTTCCGACACACGGTTTTGGCAGCTTCTGTTCCGCGACGCAGTCCGACGCCGATTGCTCGACCATCGGCACCGAGAAACGCACCAACCCGGCCCTGACGAAGAGCGAGGACGAGTGGGTCGAGGAGATCCTCGCCGGCCTGTCCGAGTGGCCCGCGTACTACGCGCACATGGGGCCGGCGAACGCCGACGCTCCGCAGGACGCCCCTGATCTCACCCTGCCCGCCACCGTCGACAAGGATGAGATCCGTGCCTCCCTCGAAGCCGGGGAGTGGGTCGTCGACCTGCGCAATCGCGAGGCGTACGCCAAGGGGCACGTCGGCCGCACGGTCAACTTCGGCGTCGACGGCCAGTTCGCCACGTACCTCGGCTGGATCATGCCCTGGGGCGCCTCGCTCACACTGCTCGGGGACAGCCCCGAGCAGGTCGCCGAAGCGCAGCGCGAACTCGTGCGCATCGGCATCGAGCGCCTCCGAGGGCAGGCCACGGGCGCTCCGCAGGAGTGGACCGACGAGGCGCTCCAGTCGTTCGAGCGCGCCACGTTCGCCGACCTCGCTCAGGTGCGTCACCACCGCGAAGTGACCGTCCTCGACGTGCGACGCGCCGACGAGTTCGGCCCGTCCCACATCGACGGCGCCGTCAACGTGCCGCTTCACGACGTGCTCGAGCGCCTCGACGAGATTCCTTCCGGCGAACTGTGGGTGCACTGCGCAGGTGGCTACCGCGCCTCGATCGCGGCCTCCCTCCTCGCAGCTGCGGGCCACCACGTGGTCGCCGTCGATGACAGCTTCGCGAATGCAGCCGAGACGGGCCTGAGCCTGGTGGCAGGCTGATCCTCGTGCTCATCGCTCTTGTCGCTGGGGTGGTCGTCGGGCTTCTCATCGGTGGCCTCGGCGGAGGTGGCGCCGTCCTCACCCTCCCGGTGCTCGTGTACGCGGTGGGCAAGGATCCGCACGAGGCGACGACGGCGTCGCTCGTCATCGTCGGTGTGAGCTCCCTCGTCGGTCTCGTGCCGCACCATCGTCGCGGCGCCGTGCAGTGGGGCCAGGGCCTGACGTTCGGTGTGCTGGGCGTCGGCGGCGCCTACCTCGGCACCCGCGCAGCGGCCGGGGTGGACGGCAACCTCCTGCTCGCGATGTTCGCCGGCTTGCTCGTCGTCGTCGCGGCACTCATGATCCGCAAGGCGCTCGTGGGTTCCGCAGACGTCGAGGGTCGGCCACGCGACGTGCTTCACTCCGACGACGAGGGCAGGCGTGACGTCGGCGGAATCGTGAAGCTCGTCGTGACGGCGACCGGGGTAGGGTTGCTCACCGGCTTCTTCGGCGTCGGTGGTGGATTCGCCATCGTCCCGGCTCTGACTCTGGTTCTCGGCTACGGCATGCCGTTTGCCGTCGGTACGTCGCTGCTCGTCGTCACGATCAACAGCGTCAGTTCGTTTCTCTTCCACTCCTCCGGTGGGAGCGTCATCGATTGGTCGATCGTGACGCCCTTCCTCGCCATGGCCGTCGCGGGTGCGCTCGTCGGTGGCCGACTCATGACGAAGATCCCGAAACGTACCCTGCAACTCGGGTTCGCGTCCTTCCTCCTCCTCGTCTCGTTCTACACGGCGTGGCGCAGCATTCCTCACCTGTTCTGATCAACCTCTCGAAGGAGAACCCCCATGACCATCACGCCCCGTATCGACGCCGCCGGCCTCGCCTCGGCGAACTCGGATGACCTGCTCTTGCTCGACGTGCGAACGCCTGCCGAGTACGGAACCGCCCACATCCCCGGCTCGATCAACGTGCCGGTCGATCTGCTCGACGCGAACGCCGCCGTCATCGGTGGTCGTATCGACAGGGACGCCGTGCTCATTTGCCGTGCCGGGCCGCGCGCCGAGCGCGCTCAGCGAGCACTCGCCGGTGTCGGTGTCACCCGCACGTCGGTGCTCGAGGGTGGCTTCGAGGCGTGGCGTGACGCCGGCCAGGACGTCGAGTACGGCGAGGCACGCTGGGATCTCGAGCGGCAGGTGCGCCTCGTGGCGGGTTCCCTCGTCGCCACGGGTGTGCTGGCGAGCACGCTCGTGCCGAAGGCGAAATGGCTGTCGGGCGCGGTCGGCGGGGGTCTCGTCTTCGCGGCCCTGTCGAACACCTGCGCCATGGGCAACCTGTTGTCGAAGCTGCCCTACAACCAGGGTGCCGGCGCGCCGTCGGTGCGCCAGGTGACGGCTCAGCTGCGTTGAGGGCGGGCCACTCGCTCGTCCCGCTACCGTGTGGCGCATGAGTGACGCGCCCTCCGGACTGACCCGTGTTGCCGTCGTCGGCGGCGGAATCGCGGGCCTGACGTTGGCCGCGGCGCTCGACCCGGCGCGCTTCGACGTCACCCTCGTCGAGGCCCAACCCGAGCGGACGACGGGTGCCGCGCTCGGCCTGTGGCCCGGCGCTCGCCGCACGCTCGCGCGCCTCGGTATCGCACTTCCCGCGCCGACGAAGGCCGACCACGGCGGCCTCTACCGCCTCGACGGCGCCCGCGTCGCGACGGTCCGCGGCCCGGATCTCGCCATGGTGATGCGCCCGGCCCTCATGGATGCGCTCGCTGCGGCTGTGCCCGGAAGCGTTCGTCGCGTGATGGCCGAGGTCACCGATCCGAGCACCCTCGACGCCGACCTCGTCGTCGGCGCTGACGGCGTGCGCTCGCGGGTGCGTGGCCTCGTCCAGCCCGGCGCGGCCGAGCGTCGTGAGACGCCCTACGTCACGTTGCGTGGCATCGTGCCCGCCGGCGCTGCGGCCGACAGGTTGCGGCCACTGGTCGGTGAGTACTGGGGCGCCGGAACGCTGTTCGGGCTCGCGCCGGTCGGGGGTGCGCTCTACTGGTTCACCGGACACGTGAGCGACCTCGGCCCGGAGCCGCTCGACGTGACGACCGTAGTCGCCGAGGCGCGCGAGCGCTTCGCGTCGCCTGCCCCGCATCTGCGGGAGGTGCTCGACGCCGCGGGCGATGACACACTCGCGACCCGCCTGTGGGTCACGCCGCCGATGCATCGCTACGTCTCGGGGCGGTACGTCGTCATCGGCGACGCCGCCCACGCCGCTCTGCCGAACCTCGGACGCGGTGCGAGTGACGCCGTCCTCGATGCGGCCTCCCTGGCGCGCACCCTGAACACCAATCGGTCGCTCGCAGCGTGGCAGGCGCGCCGACTGCCCGTCACCCAGGTCGCCCGCACGGTGGCCGGGTGGGGAATGCGGGTTGCCCTGTCGCCCACCCGCGATCTCCTGTGGCGGCGGATCGGCACGAAGTAGGCACCTGCTCCCGTCGTGTGCACCCGGGATGTTTCATGTGGAACCACACACCCCTGCGGGTTGAATCTCATTGGAACTGAATGATTCTCGACCGACCCACTCATCCCCCTCGTGAGAAGTGAGATCACTTCACGAAGGGAGATCCATGACCTACCGCATCGAGAACCCCGCCACCGGCGTCGTCGAGAAGGAGTGCGACTCCACCTCCGACGCCGACGTGCGCGCAGCCGTCGAACGTGCCCACGCAGCTTTCGACACCTGGCGTCGTGAATCGGCTCAGACGCGCGCCGACGCCAGGAAGCGCGTCGCCGATGCCTACGACGAGCGAGCTGACGAACTGGCGCGCACCATCGCGACGGAGATGGGCAGGCCCCTCACAGAAGCCAAGGGCGAGGTCGAGCTGGCCGGCTCGATCTTCCGCTGGTACGGCGAGCACGGCCCCGGCCTGCTCGAGGAGGAGAAGCTCGACATCGGTGACGAGGCGTCGTCCGTCGTCGTGACCGACCCGATCGGTGTGCTCATGGGCGTCATGCCCTGGAACTTCCCGCACTACCAGGTGGCCCGCTTCGCGGCGCCGAACCTCATGCTGGGCAACACGATTCTGCTCAGGCACGCGTCGATCTGCGGCTCGTCCGCTGTGCTCATCGAGGAGATCCTCCACGCCGCCGGGGTGCCCGAGGACGCGTACTTCAACCTCTTCGTCAGCAACGACCAGGTGACGAGCATCGTCGAGGACTCGCGGGTGCGCGGCGTCTCCCTCACGGGAAGTGAGGGCGCCGGAATCGCCGTCGCGGAAACTGCGGCGAAGAACCTCAAGAAGAGCGTGCTCGAACTCGGCGGGTCGGACCCGCTCATCGTCCTCGACGACGTGGATGTCGCAGCGACGGCCGAGGCGGTCGCCAAGGCGCGGATGAGCAACGCCGGGCAGGCGTGCAACTCGCCGAAGCGAATCTTCGTGCCGCAGGCCATGTTCGCCGAGTTCACCGACGTCGTCGTCACGACGGTCGGGGAGCGCAAGGTCGGCGACCCGCTCGACGAAGCCACCGAGATGGGTCCGCTGTCGTCGATCGAGGCGCGTGACGGCGTCGTCGAGCAGGTGCGCAAGGCCGTTTCCGAGGGCACGACGCTGCGTGCCGGCGGTGATGCGCTCGACAAGGACGGCGCATGGATGGCGCCAACCGTGATCACCGGCGTCACGAGCGAGATGGACGCGTACGCCGAGGAGATCTTCGGCCCGGTCGCGATGATCTTCCCGTACAGCTCCGTCGACGAAGCCGTGCGCGTGGCCAACGACTCGTCGTTCGGCCTGTCCGGCTCCGTCTGGGTCAAGGATGTCGAGAAGGCTGAAGAGATCGCTCGGCGCCTCGAGGTCGGCATGACCTACGTCAACGAACACGGCACGACAAAGGCCGGTCTGCCCTTCGGCGGCGTGCGCCGCTCCGGGTACGGGCGCGAGCTCGGACGGTGCGGATTCACCGAATTCGCCAACACGAAGCTCGTCCGAGTCGCCTCCTGATCGAGGGTCTTTCGACGCGCCGGTCGTCGGCGGGGAGACTGGTGGCATGACTGCTGACACGCTCCTCATCGGCGCCGGCGACCTCGGCACCGAGATCGGCCTTCGTCTCGCTGCGGCCGGGCGCGGCGTCGTCGCCGTCCGACGACGGGCAGCACTCGTGCCCGCTCCGCTCGTCGGTGTGGCGGGCGACGTTTCGGACGGACTGCCTGATCTGCCCGCCTTCGACGGTGCTGGTGACGGTCCACGCCTCCTCGTCATCTGCCTCACCGCGGGCGGCCGAAGTGAAGAGCGGTACCGTGCCACCTTCCTCGACGGTGTCGACGCCGTTCTGCGTGACGTCGCAGCACGCGGCTGGGCGCCGGAGAGGGCCCTGTTCGTCTCGTCGACCGGCGCGATGGGGCATGCGCAGAACGGCGACGCGTGGGTCGACGAAACCTCGTCCGACGCGGCGGACACCCCCACGGGCCGCGTGCTCGCCGAGGCCGAGCAGAACTTCCTCGCGGGCCTGCCGGTGGGAACGCGGGGCATCGTCGTGCGCCCCAGCGGTCTCTACGGACCGGGACGCGAGTGGTTCATCGACCAGGTGCGTGCCGGCAACCTCGCCGACCCCGACCGCATGACGAACCGCATCCACCGCGACGACGCCGCGGCGGCCGTCGTCCACCTGCTCACGGTGAGCAGCGAAGCCGACGAGCTGTACCTGCTCACCGACGACGCACCTGCTCCGGCGCGCGAGGTCGCGACGTTTCTCGCGCGCGAACTCGGCGTCGACACCGAGCCGTTCACGGGACACGAGGGCGCAGCGCGCCCCTCGGCCACCCGGCGGCTGAGCAACGCGCGCCTGCGTGGAACGGGCTTCACCCTCACCTACCCGACGTTCCGCGAGGGCTACGCGAGCATCCTCGCCGGTGAGGGCGAGCGTCATCCCTGACTGATCGCCGAACGTGCAGGGTGTGCGTGAAATATCGGGCACAACCTGACCTTTCCCGCATCACCGGGGCGCTCCGCGAAATTCAGGTGACGTCCGCGGTGCGACTGCCCACACTTTGTCCATGACCACCAACGCCGACCTGCTCGCCGTCTACGAGGCCCGCCTGCGCGGTGAGGCCGAGATGGGCAACACCGTCCGACGTCAGCGGATCGGGCCGGTCCACGCCGGCGAGTTCGATTCGCGCGGTACGGGATTCGTCAGCTACTCCAGCCTCGACGGTCTGGGCGGGGAAGTGCTCGACGACCTCATCGCCTCCGTCGTGGCGTACTTCCGACAAGGCACGAACGTCACCGAGTTCGAGTGGAAGACCCGCGGCCACGACGCCCCGGACGACCTGCCCGAGCGCTTGCTGGCTCACGGCTTCGTGGCTGACGAGCTCGAAACGGTCATGCTCGGTTCCGCCTCCACCGTTGCCGACGGCATCAGCGGCTTGGGCCTGAGCAGCGCCGACCACGTCGTCATCCGGGAAGTCGGGACGGGCTCGGCGTCGCGCGAAGCGGATCTCGCGGCCGCGCTCGCGCTGCAGGAAGAAGTGTTCGGTCACCCAGCCGGCTCGCTCGACGACGCGCTGCGCAACCTCGACGCCCAGCCCGAGACAATGAGTTTCTGGGTGGCCGACGCGGGCGGTCGCGTGGTCAGCGCTGGGCGCCTCAGCGTCGTCGAGGGTACGGACGTTGCTGGTATCTGGGGCGGCGTCACCCACCCCGAATGGCGCGGGCATGGCATCTACCGGGCCCTCACAGCGGCGCGGGCACGCTGGGGAATCGAACGAGGAGTGCGCTACCTGCACAGTGACTCGACGGAGTTCTCGCGCCCCATCCTCGAGCGCAGCGGCCTACAGGCGGTCACGACGACGACGCCGTACATCTGGACTCGCTGATTCTCGCAAGCGGCACGCGAAAGGGAGGGTGTGCGTGAGATTCACGCACACCCTCCCTCTCGTTGTCAGCCACACACGCGATGTGGTTCGCGCCGGATGGTTCCCCTCATCCCAGTCAGCTGACGGTGTGGATCAGAAGACGCGTCGACGCGTTCCACCGATCGGCACGAGGTTGAGGATGAGGCCCACGACGATGAGGACGAGGCCGATGGTCCACAGGATCGACATCTTCGCGATGAGGCCGATGATGAGCAGGATGAGTCCGAGGGTGATCATGGCTGAAACCTTTCCGAGAAACGGATATCAGCTCGACGTTACGTGGTTGACGTAATAGTCACCTACACCCATAAGGGTGCTTATTTGCGTGGGCGATTCTTGCGTAACAGGGCGGCACTGAACAGCATCGTGGCGCCAAGGGTCGCTCCGAGAAGAATTCCCATGAGGACGACGCGGTTGAACATGCCGATGGGGGTGGGCGCGCCCAGGAAGTACCACGTGCCCGTGGTGAAGTAGATGTACGTCTTGTACGCGATGGCGAAGAGGATCCACGGGGAGGCCAGGATTCCGGTGGCGGCCAGCACCGAGGCGCCTGCGTTGCGCAGGGTCGCCTCTACGCGCACGACCGGGGTGGTCGATGCGCGTCGCTGGGCCAGCTGGGTCTTCATGAACTCAGAATAATAAGAGACCGTCTGGTTCCTACTTTTCACGTCCCTAAGTTCGAGTTATGCGAGTTCCACTCGGCGGAGAAATGGTGAGTCAGACGACCGTCTTTTAAATTGTCGCGCCTGCGCCAGACGACGAAAATTCGTCGGCCTAAGCTGCGCGCGCCCTCACCGCACGACGTCGAACTCCGCGAGCCGGATGCCGTTGGAGTACGTCTCGGTGTTACGAAGGCGTAGATCCGTTCGACCGATCCCGTCGGCCCACAGCCGTTTACCCGAACCGAGGACGACGGGGAACTCGAGCAGCGTGAACCCGTCGACGAGCCCGGCAGCCAACAGGCTCTGAACGAGGGCCGCCGAACCGTGGACGAGGATCGGGCCGCCGTCGGCCTCCTTGAGCTTTGCGACCTCGTCAAGTGAACGCAGCACGTGGCAGTCGGCCCAGTCGATGTCGGTGACGGCCGCATCGTCCAACGTCCGCGAGACGACGTACTTCGGCATGGCGTTGTACGTGGCGAAGTCGTCCATCGTCGGCCAGACGGGGGCGAACTCCTCGAACGTCACGCGGCCCAGGAGCAGCGCAGAGGCCTCCTCCTGTTCGCGACCCTTGACGGCGTAGGCCTCCGGGACGAACTCGATGTCCTTGAACGTCCAGCCCGCGTGCTCGTACTCACCGTCGCCGGGGGAGTCGACGACGCCGTCGAGGCTGATGAATTCGGTGACGACGATGGGGCGCATGGGGTTCCTCTCGGGCGGGGCGCTCGGCTCCGCCCAAGGCTGCCACGCGCCCGCAAACGCGAAAGGGCAGTGCAATAGGCTGATCGTATGAGCCTCGGGCCGACGACGACGGTGCGCCTTTTGCGCAGCCTGCTCGTTGCCGCCCTCACGGCCTGTAGCGCCGGCATCGCCCACGTCGTCGGGGGCGCCCATGAAGCGCCCGTCGGGCTGCTCGTCCTTCTCGCCGCCGTCGGCACGCCGATCATGTTCACGCTGAGCAGGCGCCGCTGGAGCTTCGCCCAGATCGTCGTTGTCATGGGCCTCGCGCAGGTTCTGCTGCACGCCGTCATGACGATGTCGATGCCGGCCGGGCACCATGTGCAACCGCAACTTGTCGAGGCGGGCGAGGGCTGGACGCAGATGGCGGCCGCTCACATCGTCGCCACCGTGCTCTTCTCGCTGTGCCTCGCGTACGGCGAACGCGCACTCGCGTGGACACTGCGCCGCGTCCTGCCGCAGCTCGTCGTCCCCGCCTGGGGCGAATTCGTCGTCCGCCACACGGCTTTCGACGCCGTCCGAGTGCCTCGTCCGACGTTTGTGCGCAGCCCTCGCGCCTCCCGCGCGCCGCCTGCGGTTTTCGTTCTCTCGCACTGATTTCCACCCCACGCGCCCTCACCGGGACGCGCTACCTGCGCACCCCCGAGTGATCGAGGCGCCGCCGCCTGCGTGCGGCACGAGAAACGAAAGTCCTCACCATGATTCGCTCCACCCTGCCCACCGTTCGCCGAGTCGCCGCCACCGCGCTCATCGCCCCGCTCGCCTTCACGGCCGCAGCCTGTTCGAAGGACGACACTGCGTCGTCGAAGAGCCCCCAGAGCACGTCGTCCGCTTCGTCGAAGGTGACGATGGCGACCTCCCTCAAGGCCTCGGACGGTTGGGCCAAGGCAGCCGAGAGCGGCATGAGCGCCGCTTTCGGCACCTGGAAGAACACGGGTAACGAGCCCGTCGTCATCACCGGCGCGAAGGGCAGCGCCGGGCCCGTCCAACTCCACGTCACGACGAAGACCGCGAACGGCATGGAGATGAAGCAGACGTCGAACTTCACGCTGGCGCCCGGTGGCACCTTGAAGCTCGCCCCTGGTGGCAACCACCTCATGTTCATGAACCTGAGCAAGGCGCTCGCGGCCGGTGACGAGCAGCAGCTCACCATCACGTTCAAGGACGGTTCGAGCACGAAGCTGACGTTCCCCGTGCGGGCCTACGACGGCGCCAAGGAGAAGTACTCCGACGCCGGGTCGGGTGACGCGTCGCCGTCGTCCGGTGCATCGGGCACGTCAGAAATGCCCGGCATGACGCACTCGTCGTCGCACTGATCCCACTCGTCCCGACACGGCCGGGCGCGAGGCTTCACGCCCCGCGCCCGGTCCGGAGGAACCCATGGAAAACTTCTTCGCCGGCCCCTGCCCGGTGACGAGCGACGACGCAACGCCGGCAGTTCGTCCCACGCGACGAGGTGTTGTCGCCGGTGCGCTCTCCGGCCTCGGCGCCTTGGCGCTCACCGGTTGCGAGGCGCAGTCTCGCGGCTCGTCGTCGGCGACATCGGCCCAACGCGCCACCTGGACGGTGGCCTCCGGGCCGCCGCGTCAGAGCGGCGTCACGACGAAGCCCGGCACGCACGCGCACTGGGTCGGGCTCGACCTACCGGACGACGCGACGAAGGACGAACTGCGTCGCGCCCTCGTCGTCCTCGACGATGCGGCGGCGCGCTTCGTCAAGGGCGCGTCACCCCTGCCCGACGTTGCCCACGAACTGGCTCCACGAGCCGGGGACGTGGCGATAGCCGTCGGCCTCGGCCCCCGCGTCTTCGACCTCGACGGCATGCGGGCCGAGGCTCCCGCGTGGCTGAAGCCCATTCCGTCCATGACGATCGACGACTTCGAGAAGCCGTGGAAGCAAACGGATCTCGTCGTCCAGGTCGACACCGACAACCCGGTCACGGTGAGTCACGTCGTCGGCCAGCTCGTCAGCGCACTCAAGGGCACGGCAACCCCGCGTTGGCAGCAACGGGGGTTCGCCGCTGGAGCTCGCCCGAGCGACGGCGGGGTGACGCGAAACCTCTTCGGTCAGCTCGACGGCATGGAGCAGCCGAACGTCGCGGGCGCCGAGGCGGGCCGCGTGTGGAACGCGGCCCAGCCCGGCGCGTCCTGGATGGAGGGGACGACCGGCATGGTCATCCGCCGCATCCGCATGGACGTCGACGTGTGGCAGTCGCTCGACCGCACGGCTCAGGAGAACGCGATCGGCAGGCGCCTGACGAACGGCGCTCCGCTCACGGGGACGAAGGCCACCGATCCGATCGACCTCGAGAAGACCGACGAGCTCGGCCTCACCGTCATTAACCCTGCGGCGCACGTGCCGCGGGCGATGCCGAAGAAGACGGGTGAGCGGATCCTGCGGCGCCCGTACAGCTACGAGGTCGCGCGTGACGACGGCACGAGTGATCGCGGGCTCGTGTTCGTCGCGTTCTGCGCCGACGTGGTCAGACAGTTCGTCCCCATCCAGCAACGGTTGGCCGAAGCCGACCTGCTCAACACCTGGACGACACCGATCGGCTCGGGGGTCTACCTCCTGCCTGCGGCGCCACGTCCGGGCCGCTACCTCGGTCAGGACATCGTCGAGGCCTGACGGCGCGCTTCCCGCCCACCCGCGTGGGCGGGAAGTTCCCCGTATGCCGGGAGCACGGGACGCGCTGGGGCCGCTTTCGCGCGCCGGCGGCGAGCGTCACACGTGCGAGCGGTTGACGCTATCGGTGGCTGGTACTTGACTGATCAGAGCTTTCAGGGTTTTTCCACGCCCCGCCAAGCGTGGGTGCGGCCCGTCGATGCCGAGGAGTACGGATGAAGCTGGCAGAGCAGATCGTCGAGCAGTTGCAGGCCGCAGGGGTGCGCCGCATCTACGGAATCGTGGGCGACAGTCTCAACCCGATCGTCGATGCGGTGCGTCGCACCGGCGGTGCGGCTCGCGGCGGCATCGACTGGATCCACGTTCGTCACGAGGAGGCCGCAGCCTTCGCCGCCAGCGCGGACGCGCAGGTGACAGGTGAACTCGCCGTGTGCGCGGGCTCGTGCGGCCCGGGGAACCTCCACCTCATCAACGGCCTCTACGACGCCAACCGCTCGGGTGCGCCGGTTCTGGCGATCGCCAGCCACATTCCCAGCGCCCAGATCGGTCAGGGCTACTTCCAGGAGACCCACCCCGACCGCCTCTTCACCGAGTGCAGCGTCTACTCCGAACTCGTGAGCACGCCGACGCAGAGCCCGCGCGTCGTGCAGGCCGCCATCCAGCACGCCGTGACGATCGGCGGCGTCGCCGTCGTCACGCTGCCCGGTGACATCGCCGACGAAGAGGCCACGGCCGACATCACGCCCGTCGCCATCCCGACGAAGGGCGTCGTCACGCCGAACGACGACGTCGTGCGTCAGCTCGCGAGCGAGATCAACCGCGCTGAGACCGTGGCGATCTTCGGTGGGGCCGGGTGCGAGGGCGCGCACGCCGAGCTCATGGCGCTCGCGGAGAAGATCAAGGCCCCGATCGGGCACTCGCTGCGCGGCAAGGACTTCATCCAGTACGACAACCCGTTCGACGTGGGTATGACGGGTCTGCTCGGCTACGGAGCCGTCGCCGAGGGCATCGAGGACGCGGACCTCATGATCATGCTCGGCACCGACTTCCCGTACGACCAGTTCCTGCCCGACACACGTACCGTGCAGGTCGACACTCGCCCCGAACACCTCGGACGTCGTACGGCCGTCGATCTGCCGGTGCACGGTGATGTGAGGGCGACGCTCGCCGCCGTTCTGCCGCTCGTCGAGGAGAAGAAGAACTCGAAGTTCCTCGACCGCATGCTTAAGAAGCACGAGAAGCTCATGGACAAGGCCGTCGGCGCCTACACGCGCAAGGTGGAGAAGCACACGCCGATCCACCCGGAGTACGCCGCGTCGGTGCTCGACCGGACGCTCGCCGACGACGCGATCGTCACGGCCGACACCGGCATGTGCAACGTGTGGTCGGCGCGCTACATCCACCCGTCGGGTCGCGGACGGCTCATCTCGTCCGCGCTGCACGGTTCGATGGCCAACGCGCTGCCCCACGCGATCGGCGCTCAGTTCGCCTACCCCGAGCGGCAGGTCGTCTCCATGTCCGGTGACGGGGGGCTGTCGATGCTCATGGGCGACATGCTGACGGCGCACGCGTACGACCTTCCACTCACGGTCGTACTGTTCAACAACTCGACGCTGGGCATGGTCAAGCTCGAGATGCTCGTCGACAAGCTGCCTGACTTCGGTGTCGACGTGCCCGGCACGAACTACGCCGCCATCGCCGAGGCCATGGGCTGGCACGCGGTGCGCGTGGAGGATCCGAAGGACCTCGAGGCGGCCTACGCCGAAGCGTTCGCCCACAAGGGTCCGAGCCTCGTCGACGTGGTCACCGACCCGAGGGCTTTGTCGATCCCGCCGAAGATCACGAGCGACCAGGTGTTCGGTTTCGCGACGGCGATGAGCAAGATCGTCCTCAACGGTGGTGCCGGCGAGGCCGTCGCCATGGGACGCTCGAACCTGCGCAACATTCCCCGAACCTGGTGACGTTCGCGTGAGTCGGCCGCCGACGCTGAGATTTCGGAGCGTCCGGAACAGGCATAGTGTGAGGTGTCCCGTTCTTGAGGAGTTCTCTCATGTCTCAACCCGCGTCGGTGTCCGCTCACAACGACCAAAGGCAGTTCGTCCGCTCGATGGTGCCGCGCATGATCATCCTGGCGTTCATGTGCATCCTCGTGCAGGGGCTCATGGGTCTTTCCTACATGGGCGCCTTCGGCAAGCCTGACGCGAAGAACGCGCCGTTCCTCGTCGTCAGCCACCACGAGGGCAACGCGGGGTACATCGCGAACAAGCTCAACGCCGTCGAGGGTCAGCCGGTGCGCGCCACGATCAGCACCGATGAGAAGGCGGCGCTTCAGCAGGTGCGCGAGGACAAGGTCGTCGGCGTCTACGTGTTCAACCCGTCGAAGACAGAGAAGAAGGGCAGCGACGATCTGTACTACGCCTCCGCTCAGGGCGCCTCGCGCGCCCAGGTCGCGCAGACGGTCGGCCGAAACGTCGCGGACAAGGCCGAACGCGGGTTGAAGACGCACGATCTCGTCAAGGCAGCGCCGGACGACGCTCGCGGTACGGCCTCGTTCTACCTCGTGCTCTCCTGGCTCGTGGGCGCCTACCTCCTGCCCTCGGCGATGACGACGGCCGTCGGCACTCGTGCGCGTTCCGCTCTCGGCGCGCGCATGCGCCTCCTCCTCTTCGCGGGTTACGCCCTCCTGTCGGGCGTCGTCGGCACGGCTATCGCGCAGTACGGCCTCGACGCGTTGCGCGGTGACTTCTGGCCCATTGCGCTCATGGGGGCGGCACTCGTCTTCGCCGTGAGCACGTTCACCTACGGGCTCACCTCGTTGTTCGGCACGATCGGTATCGGCCTGTCGATTCTCATCTTCGTCATCCTCGGAAACCCCTCGGCCGGTGGCGCGTTCGCCTACGACGTACTGCCCGAGCCGTGGCGCACGGTCGGCCCGTACCTGCCCAACGGCGCGGGTGTCGACGCGGTGCGCTCCCTGTCCTACTTCGGGGGTGTCGACCTCGAACGCCCGCTGTGGGTCGTGCTGGCCTGGGCCGTCGCCGGTCTGTGGATGATCTGGATGGTCGGCAACAACACCTACCGCTTCTCGCCGCAGGGTGTCAGCGAGATCGAGGACGACTCGGTGGGCGTCGTCGGCGAGTTCGTCGAACACCACCTGCCGTCGCACAGTGAGGCCGATGCGAGCGAGGCGCGCGGGCCGGCTGAGAAGGACGCTGGCGATGCCGACACCGCTGACGACACGGACGTTGACGCCGACTCCGACGCGGGTGACCACCCGGCACCACGAGGGCGCCACGCGGCGCCGGAGCCGGACGAATCGCCGCGCCACGACGGCTGACACGCCTGGTGTGAGCAACGCGGCCGCAGCCCCGATGAATTTCGCTTCACCGTGGGGGAATTGAGAAACTGGCGGTATGACGACCGTCCTCGCCGTCCAGCCCGCCGAGCGTGTCGAAGGTGGACCCACCTCCGGCATCGCCGGTTTCGCCGTCGACCTCATGGAGAGCATCGGCGGTGTGGGGGCAGGGCTGCTCGTCGCTGCGGAGAACCTCTTCCCGCCGATTCCCAGCGAGGCGATCCTGCCGATCGCGGGTTTCGCCGCGGCCCAGGGCGTCATCACCCTGTGGGGAGCCATCCTCTGGACGACGGCGGGCTCCGTCATCGGTGCACTTGCCCTGTTCTGGCTGGGCCGAGCCATCGGCCGCGAGAAGCTCGTGCGCATCCTGGATCGCATGCCGCTCATGAAGGTCGAGGATCTCGAACGTACTGAGCGCTGGTTTGCCCGCCACGGCGACAAGGCCGTGTTCCTCGGGCGCATGGTGCCCGTGTTCCGTTCGCTCATCAGCGTTCCCGCAGGATTCACCGGCATGGCCGTGTGGAAGTTCACCGTCCTGACGACGTTGGGCAGCCTCCTGTGGAACACCGCTTTCGTCCTCGCCGGTTATGTCCTCGGAGCGAACTGGCCGGTGATCGAGCCGTACGTCGGCGTGGCAGAGAAGATCGTCATCGGGCTGGTCGTCGTGGCACTCGTGTACTTCGTTCAGCACCGTCTGAGGCAGCGCCCGAGCGCGTCCTCCTGACGATAGGTTTTTAATTCCGTACCGTCTGTGGGCGATTTTCCCAACAAGTGCATAAAGAGACTTTTCAACGAAAATCATTGCCGGTCAACGCTATTCGCGCATTTGCGTGGGGTTACTTCTCTTAAATAGATGCCATGCACACCCATCATTCATACGATCGATTTATGAACGCCATCATGATCGAGTTGGGGCTCGACGTCGGGGCGAATCGGACGTCGAGTCTGCACAGGAGAGCCTGCGGTTCGCCGGCCTCAGTGCAGATGGAGTGGAATCGTTGTCGCCGATGGCCCGCGCGCCCCGGGTCGTGCTGGCCACTGCAGAATCGATGCCGGAGGGGGCGGCGCAGCTGGCGCGCGACATCGTGGGGGCGATGTTGCCGGCGCGCCTCGACGTCTGTGGCATCCTCGCGCTCGGTGACGGGCCCGAGGTCTCCCTCGCGTATGTCGTCGAGCCCGATCTGGAGTTGGCCGAGGCCGTGGGTCGCCTGCGTGCTGCCGTGCCGGGCCTGCGCCGGGCCGTCTGGTTGCCGCACGTCACCGTCGCGCACCAGGTGCCGCGTCGCAAGGTGCCCGAGGCGATGGCCGAGCTGGGCGGAATCCCCGGTTCGGTCTTCGCCACGCAGCTGCGCTACGTCGACACGCGCGCACATGAGGCGCAGACGCTGGTGGGCGTCTCATCCTCCGTCCTGTGAATCGGTGACGCGGCGGGGTCGCCTCTAGGGTCGACACCCATGAGTGACCCTGCCGCGCCCTTCTCCGACCTCGTCTCCGGTGACCGCGAACTGCTGCTGTTCGCCATGACGCCACCGCGGCGTACGACGAGCGACGAGCGGGTTCAGGAGATCGCCGACGCGGCTCTCGCGCGCCTCGAGCAACTCGACGTCGACGGACTCATCCTTTACGACCTCGACGACGAGTCCGACCGTGCGGGCGACGAGCGCCCGTTCCCCTACCTCGAGACGATGGACCCTGCGGCTTTTCTCGCCGGGCCTCTGTCCGCGTGGCAGGGCAACGCGATCGTCTACCGCTGCGTCGGCAAGTACGAGGAGCAGGAACTCGCCGCGTTCCTCGACGAGCGTGCGCCCGGTGACGCCACCGTCTTCGTCGGGGCGAGTTCGACGGACAAGCCGGTGCGCACCACCCTCCCGCGCGCCATCGAGGTGCACGCCGAGGCCGAGCGCGACGTGCTGCTCGGCGGCGTCGTCATCCCCGAACGGCACGCGCGGAGCAAGGACGAGCACGAGCGGCTGCTGCGTAAGCAGGACGGTGGGGTGGGCTTCTTCGTCAGTCAGGTCGTCTACGACACGGGCGAGGCGAAGGACATGGTCTCCGACTACGTCTATGCGTGTGAGGAGCGTGGCGTCGCGCCGGCGCGCGTCGTGTTCACCCTGTCGCTGTGCGGTTCGGAGAAGACGCTCGACTTCCTCCAGTGGCTCGGAGTCGACGTGCCGCGCTGGGTGCAGAACGAACTGCGCCGCAGTCACGACACGCTCGAGGCGTCGTACGAACACTGCATCGCGGCCGCGCACGAACTGGCGCGCTTCTGCCGGTATCTCGGGTTGCCGTTCGGCTTCAACGTCGAGAGCGTCTCGACTCGCAGGGTGGAGATCGAGGCCACGGTGCAGCTTGCGCAGGATGTCGCGCGCATTCTCGATCGGGGTCCGCAGGCCGGACCGGAGTCCAGTGTGTCCGAGGCTTCGCCGCGCTCGGCGTTCGCGCAGACCGGAACGCGCTGACGCCGCGCGGTCGACGCCACGAGACGGACGAGCGACCTTTTTCGAGTTTCGGGAAGGGGCCCAATCGGGCGATCGGGCTCGCTACTGTGACGTAAACCACACCCCGAACGAAGGACCCGTCGTGCGACCCTCCCGTTTCACCGCCGCCCTCGGTCTTGCCTGTGCCGCCTCCCTCGGCCTCGGCGTCACCACGACCGCCACCGCCTCTTCCGCCTCCGCGGCGACGGGCGACTTCTACACGCCCCCGGCTGCTGTTCCGGCTCAGCCGGGCACCCTCATGAAGTCGCAGAAGTTCTTCACCGGCCTCAACATGTGGGGCAACACGACCCGCATCATGTACTCCTCCAAGGACGACAACGGGCAGCCCACGGCCGTCACGGGCGCCTACATCGAGCCGTGGGCCGCGTGGAAGGGCCCGGGTCCGCGCCCGGTCGTCGTCTACGGCGTCGGCACGATCGGCCAGGGCGACCAGTGCGCGCCGTCGCGGATGCTGGCGAGCTCCATCAACCTCTCGACGCCCGGGTCGCTCGGGGTGAACTACGAGACGCAGGGCATGAACAACCTGCTCGCCAAGGGCGTCGCCGTCGTCGTCACCGACTACATCGGGCTCGGTACGCCGGGCCGCCCGCACACGTACATGAACCGTGACGACCAGGCGCACGCCATGCTCGACGCCGCGCGCGTCGCGAGCAAGGTGCCCGGCGCCACCGTGAAGGCGAACTCCAAGGTCGCAACCTACGGCTACTCCCAGGGCGGCGGCGCCTCGGCCGCTGCCGTCGAGGCCGCGCCGACGTACGCCCCGGATCTCGACGTCGCCGCCGCCTACGTGGGAGCCCCGCCGGCCGACCTCGAGAAGGTGCTCACCAGTGTCGACGGCAGCCCGATCGCGGGCGTCATCGGCTACTTCATCAACGGGGCGGCCAGCTCGAGCGCGGCCGTCAAGGCGTTCGCCGACGAGAGCGTCAACGCCACGGGCAAGACGATGCTCTCGCGCACGTCGGGTCAGTGCACGGTCGACACCGTCGTGTCCTACGGCTACCGCAAGACGAGCGACTTCACGGCCACCGGTGAGCCCATCGCGGCCGTCATGGCGCGCAACGAGGAAGTCACCGGGTTCGTGCGCGCGCAGCGCACCGGCACGATGAAGCCGACGGCGGCCGTGCGCGTCGCCACGGGCGTCGCGGACGACGTCGTCCCGCACGCTCAGTCGAAGCAGCTCGCACTCGACTGGTGTGGCAAGGGCGCGAACGTGACGTACGCGCCGATTCCGGGCCTCTCGCTCGGGCCGAAGTCGCTTCTCAACCACGCCAACCCGATGCTGGCCGACCAGCTCACCGCGCGTGACTGGGTTGTGCAGCGACTCTCCGGAGCGCCCGCGACGGGCAACTGCTCCACCGCGGCGGGCCTCAAGTAGCTCGTCCGGTACGCATGAAGGCGCCCACCCGTGAAGTCGACGGGTGGGCGCCTTCGTGCGCGCGGAGCGTCAGGCCTGTTCGACCCGGGCGCGGTGGATGAGCGCACCCGACCCGAGCCCGATGACGAGGCCCGCGAAGAACGCACCCATCGCTGGGTACTTGACGAAAACGACAGGCGACAGTGCGACGAGCACGAGGCAGGCAGCGGCCACAGCTGCCGGCGGGATGCGCAGCAGCGCGCGGAAGGCGACGAAGCCGACCACGGTGCCGATGAGCCAGCCGACGACCGGGTCGATGAGCCAGCTCGGCTCGGGCAGGAGGCCCTTTTCCGGCTGGAAAATCCACAGGAGGAGGACGAGGACGCCGAGAGCGACGAGGTCGATGGCGATCCAGGCGGCGGCAGAGAAGGTGATGTCGCCGTCGACGCGGCGACGGTCGGTGGGGTTGGTCATGGCGGTTCCTCTCAGGAAGGGGTCTCCATCACTGTGCCCACGCGCCGTGAACATGCGTGCGGCACTGCGGCGAATGGAGACGAAATAGTTACCTGACAGTAATTTCCCGAGGTTGTGATCAGCGACCGGTCCGCATGCGGAACAGGACGAAGCAGATGAACGCCAGGACGATGGCGACGACCGCGGCGAGTGAACCTCCGGACAGCTTGGCCAGCGCGATACCCAGGGTCACCCCGGCGAGGCCGAGCAGGAAGACGCGCAGACGCGGAGAGTTGCTCATTCCACCAGGGTAGACGCCGCGCGGGCGTCCGCGCGGCGGCGAAGGCCGCGGCGGAGCGTGAAGCGCAGGGCTCGGGCGGCGCTCGTGCCGAAGACGAGGCCGAGGGCGATGGCGAGGACGACGCTCGTCGCGTTCATCGCCGTCGGCCACGACTCGCGCGGGTCGATGCCGAGCTGGGTCACCGTCACGAGGCCCAACGAGCCGGGCACGAGGAGCCAGAAGCTGGGCAGGAACAGCACCATGCGCGACATCGTCGGGCGGGCCAGGGCGATGACCCAGGCGCTGAAGCTCGCGACGAAGGCGCCGGCGAGTGCGCCGCCCCAGGCCGGGGCGTCGACCCAGTTCTGCACCGACCACTGCGTCACGTACGTCGAGGCGGTGACGAACAGGACCCCGGGCGCGAGGCGGCGCGGCACCGACTCCATGAAGCAGATGCCGAGGGTGAGCAGGAAGAGGCCGACGAAGCCCGCGAGCGGGCCGATCTCGTCGACGCGCGCGTTGGCGAAGGCCTCCGGGGGCACGTCGAGAAGGATGCTCGCGCCGGCGACACCGGCCGCGAACATGACGAGCTGGGTCGTGCCGTAGGCGAGGCGTGAGGCGCCGGAGACCATGGCCCCGGCGACAAGTTCCGACAAGCCCGTGACCAGCAGGGCACCCGGCAACAGGACGGCCACGGGCGGCAACATCGTCCGCAGCGGGCTCGTGATGAAGCCCGCTTGGAACGCGGCGAAGGCCGCCGCGGCGACGAGGAATCCGGCGAAGAGCGGCAGGAGGGCGCTCGGTACGAGGCGTCGCCCGGTGAGGCGGATGAGGGCGATCGTGATGGGGCTCGCCACGGCTGCGAACAGCACGCTCGGCCACGTCGGTTGGAGGATGCCGGCAATGCCCGCGGCCACGGTGAACCCACCGAGGTACATGCCGGTGACGGGGAAGCGGGCCCGCTGGGCACGCAGCCCCTTGAGCGCGTCGAGTGCGGCGCCCGGCGTCAGAACGCCCGTCTCGAGACCGTGCTGGATGGCCGCGACGCGTGCCGTCTGGTCGAGTCGGAGCGAGCCTTCGACCGACTCGAACGTCGCCGCGGCGCCGTGGCCGAGGCTGAGCGTGACACCGTCCGGGGTGGCGTTGATCTGCGCACCGGGGAGACCGATCGCGCGGGCTGCGCGCACCACGTCCTCGGTGGCCTCGTGGGCGCCGGCGCCGCCGGCCATGTGCGCGGCCGCGAGGTAGACGAGCAGCTGACGCGTCTGGGCGTCAGTGAGGGCGTCGGGGCTCGCAGTCACCGGACGATGGTACGCGGGCCTTCACGTGCCGAGCCGCCCCTCGCGTTCGTGGTGACGTTCGTTGCGGTTGGTGACGTTGCACCGTCACCAACCGCAGCAAACGTCACCAGCTAGGAGCGGGGCTCGAGCAGTCTGGCGGCGTTGTCGTGGAGAACGCCGCGCATCCAGTCGTCACCGAGGTCGAGGCGCGCCAGGGCGTCGAGCTGGTGGATGTAGGGGTAAGGGATATTGGGGAAGTCGCTGCCCAGCACCACCTTGTCGCCGACGTCGACGAGGCGCGGCAGATACGCGCGCGGGTACGGCGTGAGCGATTCGGTGAAGTCGGTGAACGCCATCGTCGTGTCGAGGTGGACGCGTTCGAAGCGTTCGGCGAGGTCGAGGAAGCGCCCGTACTCGGAGTTGCCCATGTGGGCGATGAGGAGCGTCAGCGCGGGGTGGCGCTCGAGAAGGGTCTCGACGCGGTCGGGGCCGGTGAACTCACCGGGCATCGGGCCGGAGCCGCAGTGGATGACGACGGGCGTGCCCTTCGCCTCGAGCTGTGCCCAGACGTCGTCGAGGGTGGGATCGAGAGGGTCGTAGCCGCCGACCTGGATGTGCACCTTGAAGATCTGCGCACCCGCGTCGAGGGCCTCGGCGACGTAGGTGGGTGCCTCGGGTTCGGCGTAGAACGTCGCGCTGGGAATCGCCTCCGGCGTGCTCGCCGCGAAATCGCGGGACCACGCGTTGAGCCACGCGGCCATGCCCGGCCGGTGCGGGTAGTTGAGGGAGCTGAACCGGACGACGCCGAAGTCACGCAGGGTGGCCACGCGCTCCTGCTCGCCGGCGCGGTAGGTGATCGTCCACGGCCCCGCCGCGGTCTCGATGGCGTCGAAGTAGCCCCACACCTTGTCGAGCACGTTCTGCGGCATGAAGTGCGTGTGGACGTCGATGAGGCCGGGCAGGCCCAGACGCTGGGCGTACGCGCGGACCTGGGCAGCTTCGTCGTATCGGCTCGGGTTCGTCACCACGCTAGGATGCCGCAGAGGGGCGGTGTCGGTGGGCGAACGCGGCCGTTCGTTCATTGCGCGCGCCGGGTGAACAGGCTGTAGAACGACAAAAGGGCCGGTGGCACGCGGTTATTTGCATGCCCACCGACCCTTCGGGCCGTCCGGATCAGACGGAGCAGTGGTCGCCTTCGCAGGACGGACCGTGGTCGTGGGCGTCCTGGGCCTTGGGGGCGTCGGTGCTTACCGCGCCCGCTTCGCCGTGGAGCTCGTTCCACGTCTGCGCGAGCGCCTGCTCGAAGAGTTCGACCGGCTGGGCGCCTGAGACGGCGTACTTCTCGCCGAGCACGAAGAACGGCACGCCGGTGATGCCGAGCGCGCGGGCCTGCTCCTCGTCACCGCGCACGTCGTCGGCGAAGTCGGTGCCGGCGAGCAGCGCTCGCACCTGGTCGGAGGGCAGTTCGAGCTCTTCGCCGAGGCGCTGCAGCTCGGTCGTGTCGCCGACCGCGACGCCCTCGGTGAAGTAGGCACGCATGAGGCGCTCGTGCGCCTCGGTGGCACGGCCGTGTTTCGCGGCGAGGTGCACGAGACGGTGAGCGTCGAACGTGTTGCCGAACTTGGCTTCGCGCCAGTTGAACTCGAGGCCGACCTCGGCCGCGCGGGCGGCGATGTCCTCCTGGCTGCGCTCGGACTGCTTCGGCGTCATGCCGTACTTGGCGGCGATCTTCTCGACGAGGGTGCCGTCGGGAACGGCCTCGATCGTCGGGTCGAGTTCATAGGAGTGCCAGACGATCTCCACGTCGTCAGCGTGCTCGAAACCGTCGAGCGCGAGCTCGAGGTGGCGCTTGCCGATGTAGCAGAACGGGCAGACGATGTCGCTCCAGATGTCGATCTTCACGCCGGGTGCAACGTCGTGGGGGCAGGTTCGATTCCGCACAGGCACCGGCGGGAGCCCCACCCCGGTGTGTTGTTCTGGGGAGACACGCACGCCCCCTCCCGTCACAGGAGCCGAGCGGCGCTGCCCGACGGGAGGGGCATGCTGGGCCGATGGCCCGGGCCCGATCCGAGGGGGCGCAAGCCGTCGCCACGGGCTCGTTCGTCGTCTTCGCCGTTGCCGTGGTGGCCCTCTGGGTTGTCACGATCGTGTCGATCCTGCGCTCGAGCTACACGTGGGGAATCAAGGCGTTGGCGCTGCTCGCAACCCTCCTCTTCCCGTTCGTCAGTTTCCTCGCGTGGTTCCTGTGGGTGAAGAAGCAGCAGCCCGGGTACGCGGGACGCTGACGGGGGCAGCGTCAGGCTGGGCAGAGTTCCCTGCGGTTGGGTAGCGGCAGACACTGCCCAACCGCAGGAAACCCTGCCCAACGAGCGTCAGGGCTAGAGCTGACTCACCAGAGCGTCATCGACTCCCGCAGAACGCGCTCGACGTCGGCCTCCGTGATCTCGACCGGCGCGGTGGCGAGCAGGCGCTGCTGCTTCATCGTGCCCTCGGCGAGCTTGGCCACGTCGTTCTCCGAGTAACCGACGGCCGCGAGGCCGTTGGGGAAGCCGATGTCGCGCATGAGCCGACGCAGGGCATCCGGCAGCGCGTCGCGGCCGAGGTCGCGTGTGGACGTGTCCGGTTCGAGCAGCGCCGCCATCTCGTGGTGCCGCTCCGGGTTCGCGGGGTAGAGCAGTGCGAAGGCCGCCGGCGCCGTCAGCGCCACGGCCATGCCGTGCGGCACCATCGCGTGGTCGGCGTCGTACCCGTCAGGCCGGAAGTCGCGCACCATGCCGGCGATCGGATAGGCGTTCGCGTGCGGCAGGTGCACGCCCGCGTTGCCGAAACCCATGCCCGCGAACGTCGCCGCGAGCGCCATGGCCCCGCGCGCCTCGGCGTCGTGGCCGCTCTCGACGGCGGTGCGGAACGAGCCGGCGAGCAGACGTACGGCCTCGCGCGACCACATGTCGCTGATCGGGTTGGCGCCGCAGTACGGCACCCGCTCGGACGCTTCCTTGCGGGCGAACTCGGTGTACGGCTTGGCCGTGTAGCTCTCGAGCGCGTGGCACAGGATGTCCATGCCCGACGCCGCAGTGACGCCGGCAGGCTGGCTGATCGTGAGGTCGGGGTCGATGACGGCCATGCGCGGGCGCAGCGCCGGGTGGCTGATGCCGGTCTTGACGTTCTGTTCGAGCACGTCGAGCACGCAGATCGTCGTCGATTCGCTGCCCGTACCCGTCGTCGTCGGTACCGCGATGAGCGGGACGAGCGGCTTCGTCGGGTTCGCGCCACCGCCGACGGGCGCGTTGACGTAGTCCATCAAGTCGCCGTCGTTCGTCGTCATGAGGTTGATGGCCTTAGCGGTGTCGATGCTCGACCCGCCTCCGACGGCGACGATGACGTCCCACGGTCCGTGCTCGCGCGCCCACGCGGTGGCCTCCTCGAGGGAGGCGTCGGTCGGCTCGACGTGTGAGTCGGTGAAGACGTCGACCCGCAGACCCGAGGCTTCGAGCGCCTCCACGACCGGGGTGACGATGCCCGCGGCAGCCACACCGGGGTCGCTCACGACGGCGGCGGTGCGAGCGCCCAGCGTCGTCGCGTCGTGGCCGAGTTCGGTGACAGCTCCGGTGCCGTACTTCAGGTGCGGGCTGCCGTAGGTGAAGATCGTCTCGCTCATGGCTCCGACGCTACGCCCGAGGTGAGCACGTGCGTGGGCAGTGGACTCCGGAAGATCAGCGCTTCGTCAGGTCCTCGGCCAACATGACGAGGATGCCGCTCGGCCCGCGCACGTAGGTGAGCGCGAAGACGTCCTGGTAGTTCGCGACGCCACGCAACGGGTGGCAGCCGTGCCGCGCGGCGACGGCGAGCGCTTCGTCGAGGTCGTCGACGCGGAACGCCACACGGTGCATGCCGATCTCGTGCGGCAGCGTCGGCTCGGTCGCGATCGCGTCGGGGTGGAGGTACTCGAACAGCTCGATCCGCCCCGAGCCGTCCGGCACCTCGAGCAGGGCGATCTTGGCGTGGTTGCCGTCGAGTCCGACCGCAGTGTCGGCCCAATCGCCGCTCACCTCGTCACGCCCGACGACGTTCAGGCCGAGGTCGGTGAAAAGGCGACGGCGGCGTCGAGGTCGTCGACGGCAATGCCGACGTTGTCCAGGGTGATGGCCATGACCGTCACGCTACCGAGGGGCGGCTGTTCCTCCGCGCCGATCGACGCTACGACCTCACGGTTCCTCGGGCGGACGCTCGTCGCCTGCTCGGGTGGAGCCGGTGCGCTGTGCGGCACCAGGCATGTTGCCTAGGCGCTCGCGTCGTCGGGCCTGGCGTGCCACCCGCGCTTGGGCGCGCTCGAGCGGCAGCTCCTGACGACGCACGCGCGCCGCCTTCATCTGCTCCCGCACCGCCTCGCGCATCTGCTCGCGTGGGTAGGGGCGGCCGCCGATGATGTCGCGGATGGCGTTCCAGCGCGCGTCGTACGTCGCGTCGAACCGACGCTCGGCCCGTCGCGCGAGCCATCCGTCCTTCTTGTAGCGCCGCTGCGCCCACCACGACCCCGGCTTCGCCACGCGCACGGCGCCGATGATCCCGACGAGCGGCACGAAGACGCCGACGAGGCCGGTGGGCAGCTTGCCCTTGAGAATCGTCACGACGACGAAGCCGAGGTTGACGATGCCGAGCGCCGACAGCAGTGCACCGGGCAGGTCGTCGCCGGTGGGCACGACGTCGAGCGGGTTGGCACCGATGACGAGCGCCGCGGTGATCGTCACCGCGACGATGAGCGCCGTCACCGACTGACGTCCCTCCTCCTGCCAGTACACGTCGTCGAGGTGGAGCCACATGGCGAACTCGTCGAGCGTGAGCGCCGCGCCCATGCCGAACAGGGCCGCGAGGACGTTGAGCGCGAGCCCCCGCTCGGGCATGTAGGTGATGAGCAGCAGACCGCTGAAGAGCACCATGAGGATGCCCCACACCTGGTGGTGCACGTGGATGCCGGCGACGACGATGTTGCGGATGAGCCCGGGTTCGGCGTTCTCCTTGAGGTATGCCTCGGCGCGGTCGGCCTTGTGGCGGATGTAGCGCGTCGTCGTGCGGGTGGCCGCCGTCGTGAAGACGAACGCGATGAGCAGCCACAGGACGGCGTGGCGGCTCGGGTCGATCATGCTGCCATCGTAGGTCGGGGGCGAGTTGTGGCCCGCTACGGCGCGTGTGGGCCGAACCGCTCCGTAGCGGGGGCGGGGCGGATATTCTCGCGGCATCGGACCGACCGAGCACCACCGACGGGGGAGCGTCATGAGCGACAACGACTGGACCAAGCGCGAGCAGGGCACGCCCGGGCAGGAGGACGACGCGACGCGTCAGTGGGGTGCCTCGCCGGCTCAGAGGAGCAACAACGCCGGGGCCCCGCACGACTCGTCCGAAGAGCGCACCCGCGCGTTCACCGCCCCCAACGAGTCAGGCGCCCAGAACACCGGCGCGACGGGACAGAACGACTCCTCGGAGGACCGCACGCGGGCCTTCACCGCTCCCAACGAGTTGGGCACCCAGAATGCCGGTGACCAGGCTCAGTACGGTTCGTCTCCCGCGGCGGGTGGCCAGAACGGGCAGCAGCAGGGTGGACGGTACGGCCAGTCTCCCTACGGCGCCAACGCTCAGGGCCAGCAGTACGGGCAGGACAATTCGTCGATCGGTCAGGGCTTCTCGAACGGGCAGAACCAGTACGGCTCGCCCCAGTACGGCTCGGCGCCGCAAGGCGATGCGGGCTACGGCTCGTCGAGCCCGCAGAGCAACCAGAACCGGTACGACTCCGCCCCGCCGTCGAATGGTCAGTACGGTCAGAACTCCTCCGGTTCGACGCCGCAGGGTGGCCAGTACGGTCAGCCCAACCAGACCGAGAACGCGCAGTACGGCCAGAACTCCCAGGGTGCGAACTCGTCGATCGGCCAGGGCTTCTCGACCCATCAGAACCAGTACGACTCAGCGCCCCAGGTCGGTGCGGGGTACGACTCGTCGAGCCCGCAGGGAAACCAGAACCAGTACAACTCGTCCCCGCAGGGCGGTCAGTACGGCCAGAACCAGTACGGCTTCCCGGGTCAGAGCGGGCAGGGCCACCAGTACGGTCAGCCCGGCCACAACGGACAGTACGGCCAGAACAACGCCTGGCAGGGCGGTGACGCGAACAACGCGAACAGCCCGTTCGGTGCCGGCGGCCAGGGTGCTGCCGCAGCCCTGCAGGTGAAGAACCCGGACGGGTCGCTGCGCATCGGGCGCGTCGGCCTGCTCGCCTCCCTCGCGGCGCAGTTCTTCGTCATCATCGGATGCCTCGGCCCGTGGGCCAGCGTGTGGGGCAGCTCGGTCTCGGGCATGAACGGCGACGGCGTCATCGTCCTGCTGCTGTCGCTCGCCATCATCGGCCTCGGTGTCGCGCACCTTCTCGGCAAGGTTCCGGCGAAGTTCCTGTGGGGCATCGTGGCCGCCGCTGCGATCTCCTTCATCGTCGGGCTCATCGACTACGGCACCGTCAGTGACGTCGCGTCGGTGGGCTGGGGCCTCGTGTTCGTCATCTTCTTCTCGCTCGTCTCCGGCGGCGCCGCGGCCCTCGCGGCTCTGCGCGACTGACGCCGTCACCCCTTCGGGCGTCCTGCCTTGCCGGGCGACCCGAAGGGCGGTTGGCTGATCGCATGAGTACGCACGATGAGGCCGCGGAGGCCATCGACACCGTCCTGTTCGACGTCGACGGCACGCTGATCGATTCCACCTACCACCACGCCGTCGCGTGGTCGCGCGCCTTCGCGCAGCACGACCTCCACCCGCCGATGTGGCGCATCCACCGCGCCGTGGGCATGGGCGGCGACCAGCTCGTGCCGAGCGTCGTCGGCGACGACGTCGAGGAGCGCCTCGGCGACGAACTGCGCACCGCGTGGGAGGGCGAGTACCGCCAGATGCTGCCAGACGTGCGGGCCTTCGACGGCGCGGCCGACGCCGTGCGGGCCGTGCAGGAGAAGGGCTACAAGGTGGCGCTCGCGAGCTCGGGTGAGAGTGAGTTCACGGACGCCGCGCTCGAGAAGCTCGGGCTCACGCGGGACGACGTCGACGCCGTCACCTCCTCCGACGACGCGGACAACAGCAAACCGGAGCCGGACATCCTCGTCGCGGCACTCGAGGGGGCCGGTGGCCGTCGCGGTGTGCTCGTCGGTGACGCCACCTGGGACGCCGAATCGGCCGGTCGCGTGCCGCAGCCGGGCATGCTCTGCGTCGCCGTCCGCACCGGCGGTTTCTCCGCCGCAGAGCTGAAGGATGCGGGTGCGGTGGCCGTGCACGACGCCGTCACCAACCTGCGCGACGGTGCGTGGATCGACGAACTCGCCTGAGGCTCACGGGTTGTCTCCGGTGCGTGGCATGGTGTGACGCATGGCCGACCTCACCGAACCCTGCCCCAACTGCGGAACGATGATGCGCTGGGAAACCTCCCACGAACGCTGCGACGGCTGCGGCTGGATCCGCCCGTGCTGCGAGGGCGCCCCCTGCCCGAGCTGACGCCGCACGCCGTCACGACGTGAGCCGATCGTGGCGTTCGAGTGGTGTTCACCGCCGCTGAGGAGGAAGGTGGACGCCATGTCGACTCACGAAGGCGGTGACGAACGCAGTTCGTCACCGAGTCCAGAGCAGCAGAACGACACCCGCCACGACGAGCCGGTGCGCACGTGCGCGTCGCCCCCGGAGGGGCCCGCGACGAGCACCGAGCCGCGCGCCGACCACCTCGAATCCGGCCTCAAGCCGCGTCACGTCACGATGATCTCCATCGCCGGCGTCATCGGCGCGGGCCTGTTCGTCGGGTCGGCGAACGCGATCAAACTGGCCGGGCCCGCCGCCATCATCAGCTACGCGGCTGCAGGTCTCGTCGTCGTCCTCGTCATGCGGATGCTGGGCGAGATGGCCACGGTCAACCCCGACACCGGGTCGTTCAGCGTCTACGCCGACCGCGCGCTCGGCAAGTGGGCGGGCTTCTCCATCGGATGGCTCTACTGGTGGGCCTGGGCGCTCATCATCCCCGTCGAGGCAACGGCCGGGGCGACGATCCTGACGAACTGGATCGACTGGCCACAGTGGGTCTTCGCCTTCCTCATCACGGCGATCCTCACGGCCACCAACCTCGTGAGCGTCGGCAACTACGGCGAGTTCGAGTTCTGGTTCGCCCTCGTCAAGGTTGTCGTCATCATCGCGTTCATCGCCGTCGGCCTCCTCGCGATCCTCGGCCTGCTGCCGACGAGTGACGTCTCGGGCCTTTCCGGCCTCACGGCCAACGGCTTCTTCGGCGACGGCCTCGGCGGCATCTTCGCCGCCATGCTCACGACGACCACCACCTACCTCGGCACGGAGATCGTGACGATCGCCGCGGCCGAGTCGAAGAACCCCGTCAGCGGCATTCGCCGCGCGGTCAACAGCGTCATCTGGCGCATCTCGATCTTCTACCTGGGCTCGATCTTCGTCGTCGTGGCCCTGGTCAACTGGCGAAGCCCGAAGCTCGCGGAGGTCGGTTCGTACCAGTTCACCCTCGAGACGATCGGCCTCGGACGCCTGACGACGCTGCTCGACCTCGCCATCCTCACCGCCGTCGCGAGCTGCCTCAACTCAGCGCTCTACACTGCGAGCCGCATGGCGTTCAGCCTCGGCCAACGCGGTGACGCTCCCGCCGCGTTCGGGCGGACGAACAGCCGCGGCGTGCCGGTGGCGGCCATTCTCGCGAGTGTCGTCGTCGGGTTCTTCTGCGTGGGGCTCAACTACGTGCTGCCCGACAAGATCTTCGGCTACCTGCTCTCGACGGCCGGGTGCGCGGCACTCTTCGTCTACCTGTGCATCTCGTTCACGCAGTTGCGCTCGCGCCGGGCGATGGATGCCGCCGGCGTCGCCGTGCGTGTGCGCATGTGGCTCTTCCCGGGCCTCACGTACGCGACGATCGCCTTCATCGTCCTCGTGCTCGTCATGATGGCGTTCGACCCCGGGCAGCGCCAGAACCTCTGGTTCAGCCTCGCTGTGGCCGCCGTCGTCCTCGTGGCATCCTTCGTGCGCCACGGGGTCACGGGAGGAAGCGACCGCGAGATCGTCGAGGCAGCCGAGGAGGGCATCGCCGAGACCTCTGACGCGCTCTGACGACCGCCCGTGTGGGCCGTGAGAGCCCGGCCGCTGCTCGCCGTAGCTCGCGACGGTGCAGACTCGACCCATGAGCACCTACGTCATGTTCCTGCGCGGCATCAACGTCGGCGGCATTCGCGTGCCGATGCCCGAGTTGCGGAAGGTGCTCGCCGACGCGAGGTGCCGCGACGTGACGACGTGGCTCGCCACGGGCAACGTCCGCCTCGACTTCGACGGCAGTGCCGAGGAGCTCAAGCAGGTGGCCGAGCAGGCCATCGGGGACGCGTTCGACTACGAGGCGTACGTGCTCGTGCGTGACGCCGAGTCGCTGCGCGAGCTCGTCGAGAGCTGGCCGTTCACGCCCGACGAGGCCCACCACCGCTACATCGTGCTGGGCGGTGGCAGTGCCTTCGAGGCAGCCCAGGCTGCGATCGATGCGGCGCCCACCGACGAGCACGTCGCGGCGTTCGGGGAAGACCTCTACTGGCGTTGTCTCAAGGGCTCGACGACCTCGACGCCCGTGGCGAAGCTGCTCGCGAAGCGGGAGTACAAGGCGACGACGACCACGCGCAACCTCAACACCCTCGAGAAGATGGTGCCCGATCAGGCCTGACGGTGGAAGGGGCGTCGGAAGTCGGGAGTCGTCAGGCCCTGCGCCTCGAACTCGGCCTCGGCGATCGACGTGCCGTCACGCTTCGCGAGGTGGTTGACCTGCGCTCTGCGCGCCTGCCACAGCACACGACTCGAGACGAACTGCCCCAGCACGGCGCCGGCGCCGATGGCGATGGACGTGGCAAGGCCCTCGAAGAGATGGGCCGCCGCACTGGCATCGTGGTTCACGAACCCGGCCAGAGCCTGGTACAAGGCCATTCCCGGCACGAGGGGGATGACGGCGATGTCGAGGGCCCCCGAGGCAGGCCAGTTCATGGGGCGAGCGAGGAGGACCGTGAGGATGCCGAGCACAGTAGCGGCGGCGGCCGTAGAACTCATGCCCGAGACACCCGAGCGATCGGACACGGTGTAGACGAGGTGCCCGAGGGCGCCGAGGAGGGAGAACAGAATGATGCTGCGCGGCCCCGCCTGGCAGTACACGGCGTAACCGGCGGCGATGAGGACGGCAGCGACCGACGTCTGGGAGAGATCCAACGCCGGCTGCACGGCGGTCAGTTCGAGCGATTGTCCCGCCTTCTCGGCGAGGGTGAGGCCACCCATCGTCCCGACGACGAGTCCCGTGGTGAGCAGGGCGGCTTCGATGAGTCGGCCACATGCGGTCAGGAGCCAGCCGGTGAGGAGATCCTGCACGGCGCTCACGGAAGCGCTGCCGACAAGTTGCGTGACGATGGACGCCGTGATGACGACACCGGGCTGCGTGAGCGGTGTCAAGGCGAGCGCGAGGCTGGCTGCACCGACGGCGAGGACGCTGCTCAGCACACGCGCGTAGAACGGGGGGAGCATGATGCGGCTCGCACCGGTCGAGAGGAACTCGGTGAGCACCGCCGTCGCGGCGGCCACGAGTGCAGCGGCGAGATCCGCCCCGAGCAACCACGCGAACCCCATCGCCATGAGGAAGGCACCCATCAACCGGAGGGTCAGAGGAGAGCGACCGTGGTCGATGATGAAGTTGAGCTTCTCGAACGCTTCCAGAACACCGACGCGCCCCGTCACCGTCTCCCCCACGAGGTCCTCGATGGCCGTCAACGTGGGGATGTCGAGTTCGACGGATCCCACGTTCTTGACGAGGGTCACCGGTTGCAGTGTCTCGGACGGTACGTAGCCCAGCGTGATCTGCCCCATCGTCACGTTGACCGTGCAGTCGGGGTAACCGTTGGTGCGCGCCAGTGCGAGGAGGGCCCGTGTGACGACCTCCGAGGACGCGCCATTGCGCAGGAGTGACTCCCCGATCCGCAGAGCGAAGGAGAAGAGGTCGTCAGCGCTCGCCGTCGCTGAACTGCGCGCTGTGCGCTCGGGAGGGCTGGAACTGGGCAAGGATATCACCGTCTCGACGAAGGTTGGGTCGGCCGGGGTGCCGTGGCATGCCGCGGCACTGGAGTCGTGGTTGTCGGCCTCATCGCAAGGGTGGGGCCACGACGCAGCATCGGGTCGTGTCGGACCGGCCCGTTAGGGTGTGCCGCATGTCGACGTCATCCCAGTCACCGCTTCGCAGCGTCGCCGTCTTCTGCGGTTCGACGCCCGGTAACGACCCTGCCCTCATGGACGCCGCCTACGAGGCGGGGCGCGTCATCGCCGAGCGTGGCCTCGTGCTCGTCTACGGCGCGGGCGGCGGGGGTCTCATGGGCGCGGTGAGCCAGGGTGCCCTCGACGCCGGCGGCGAGGTCGTCGGTTTCATCCCGACGCTCATGGTCGAGCGCGAGTGGGGTCGCAGCGACCTCACGGAGTTCCACGTGGTCGACACGATGCACACCCGCAAAGCCGGGATGGCTGAGCGGGCCGACGCCTTCCTCGCCCTGCCCGGCGGCCTCGGCACGCTCGAGGAGATCTTCGAGGTGTGGACCTGGCGCACCATCGGTTACCACTCGAAGCCCGTCGGCTTCCTCGACGTCGACGGTTTCTGGCGGCCGCTGCTCGACGCGCTGCGGGGCATCAGTGACGCAGGGTTCGTGCGCGGCAGCGTCATCGACGACGCCGTCGTCGAGCCGACCATCGAGCGGGCCCTCGACGCCCTCGCCGCGCGATGCACGGTGACCGGCCAAGAACTGCGCCCCGGTTTCTGAGCACGGTCGCCTCAAGGAGGGGTCTCATGAGTGACGAGGAGTGGGTGCGCTCGCGCCTTCCCGTGCGCACCATCGAGGCCTGGCCCGAGGTCCGCGAGCGGCTCATCGCGCACTCGCTCGAGGACGATGAGGTCGTCGAGTGGCCCGGCGAAGAAGCCGACGACTCACCCGAGACCGCCGGGACGCCCGAGCCGGCAGCGGCCGAGCAGGCCGCCGAACCCGGCGACGGCCTCACCGACTTCCAACGTCAGTGGTTGTCGCTGGAGGAGCCCGAAGAGGACGAGTCCGAAGCGCCGCTCGAACCCGGCTACCACTGGTGGGAGGGCATCCCCGCCGTCCGTCAGTTCCTGCTCGAGGGGTTCACGCCCGGCCCCGCAACGGTGCTGCTCGGCGAGAACGGCAGCGGCAAGTCGACGCTCGCCGAGGGCATCGCCATGGCCTACGGCCTTGCGCCCGAGGGCGGATCGACGGGCAGCAGGCACCGCACGCGCAACACCGAGGCCGGTCTCGGTGATCAGCTGCACATCGTGCGCAACGCCGGTGCGGGCAAGGGCGGCTACTTCCTGCGCGCCGAGACGATGCACTCGTTCTTCAGTTACCTCGAGGACAACCCGGGCAATGATCCCGAAGAGCCGCTCTTCCACCAGCTCAGCCACGGCGAGTCGTTCGTCGCGCTCGTGGAACTGAGGTTCAAGCCGAAGCGGCCCGGCCTCTACGTGCTCGACGAGCCGGAGTCAGCCTTGTCGTTCGACAACCAACTGCGCCTCCTGCGTCACCTCACCGCGCTCATGGGCACGGGCAGGCACCAGATCCTGCTCGCCACCCATTCACCGATCCTCGCGGCGCTGCCAGGCGCCACCATCATCGAACTCGACGATCGGGGCTTCCGCGAGGTCGATCACGACGACGCCGGGCTCGTGCGGCAGTGGCGTCACTTCATGAACGATCCGGCTACGTTCCTCGAGTCCTGACGCAGGTGAGCGGCGCCCGAGCGAAGGCCCGGGCGCCGCTCACGCGGGGATCGGAGCTTGCCGGTGGTCGCGTAGGCACGCAGCTGCGTCAGCGAGCCGTTGAAGATGTTCGTGTCGTAGCCCTTCGCATCCAGCGCGGCGTTCTGCCAGATCGCGTGCTTGCGGTTCTGTGACGACCACATGGTCGGCAGCGGGCCGACCGAACTGCTGTAGCGCGCGAGCCACAACGGGTTCTGGGCGAGAACGGAATCCTTGACGACGACGGCCTGCTGCGTCGTTCCGGTCTGCGGGAGCGTCCCGTTCGAACCTGCGGCACTCGCATCGGTGCTGACGCAGCGGTTCCACCAGATCGAGGCGGTGTAGATCATCGGGTTCACGCCGGTACGCGTGCGGTACTGGGTGACGAAGTCGTTGATCCACGTGCGCATCTGCGTCTGGGTCATGTCGAAACACATGGAGCCGTAGGGGTTCCACTCCCTGTCGAGGGCCCCGGGCAGGGTCTTGCCGTCGTTCGACCACCCGCCGCCGTTCGACACGAAGAAGTCGGCCTGCTGCGCTCCGGTGGCGGACGAGGGATTCGCGAAGTGGTAGGCACCGCGGATGATGCCGTCAACGGTTTGAATCGTCATCGAGGCGCGATGTGATCGAGACCGTAGCGCGACAGTCGGTAGGCAGACCGAATGGGTGGCCAGGCACCTCGGCCGACCCTTCGGGCCCTTCGGTGGCTCAGCTCGCGCTACTGGCGGCCTTCGAGGGCGGGCGCAGTTCGTAGACGGAGACCGTGGGCGAACTGAAGATCGTGGTCGTGAGGTCGGCCAACTCCGGCGAGACCCTCGACGCGCGGGAGTCGGCGTAGAGGTATCGCACTCCCCGTGCGGCGAGCGCATCGAGCACCTGACGGTTCGGTGCCGAGAAGGCCCGTTCGTTCTGCGCGAAGGCCTTCGTGTCGTAGTAGGGCTGACGCATGTAGCGATAGCCGCCCACGCCGTTGCGGGTGCGGGCGCTCGAGCTGTAGCCCCACGCCCCGATGTCGACCGGTGAGCGGCTGATGGCTGAGACCCAGAACCCACGAGCGTCACAGTGATCGACGGTGACGACGGCGAGGCAGTGCACGTTGGTGGCGACGAGCGTCCCGTCGGGGTTCGCCTCGGCGAGCGCGCGACCGGCGGCGAGTTCATCCTGGGTGAGCGGCGACGTGTTGCGCGGAGGATTGGCGGGTTTGGCCACGGGCGCGCGCTTCGGGCTCATGGTGTGCGCAGCGGAGAGACCGGGTGCGGCGAGGCTGTATCCCAGAACGAGGGCTGCGAGAGTGAAAGCGGCTCGCGGGTGCCGGGTGCGGCGAGCGAGGAGCACGATCCCCACGACGGCGAGCGCCAGCAGGACGACAGCGATGGGGGCGATGCGCGACATCCGCAGCGGTGCGAGGTGCCTGTAGAGATCCGTGCGCAGCCACACCGTTCCGAGAGCGAACGCGCCCGCGCCGGCGATCGCCATGAGGATCACCGTCGGCCACGTGCCTGAGCGTCTGCGAGCACCGTTGAACAGCGCGACGAAGCCCCAGGCGATGAAGACGGCCCTGACCGGCTGCATCCCGCGCATGAAGTAGATCTGTGACAGTGAGGGGTGGGCCAGGGCGAACATGGCCGCGACCGCAACGAGGAACATGCCGATGAACATCGCACGGGCCACGACGTCGTCGATCGCACCCACGAGAAGGACGACCGCGTACGTCGCCAGGAGCGCCACGACGAACAGGGCGAGCACGTCGAAACCAGGTTCGCGCCCAGCCCTCTGGAGCGCCCGCCACGGTTGGAGTTGACGGGCGGTAGCTCCGAGCAAAAAGATCGACCCACCGCCGCCGCCCGCGAAGAGAGGCGCCGTGCCGACGACGACGGCGCCGCCGACTGCCCCCAGGACGACCGGCCGGACGACACCGCGGCGTCGCCATATGGCGTGGAGGGTGACGACGCCCAAGCCGCCCATGAGCGTCGGCAGGATCGAGACCTTTGTGCCTGGCCCCATGAGCGCCAGCAGCAGGCCGAGCCCCGCGAGGGGCACCGGAACGCGAGGCGCTCGCAGGATGACGATGACGACCCAGGTGAGCAGCAGGCACAACGGCAGGCTGAACACGTGCGATGGACTGGCCCAGAGGAGCGCGGTCGTCGCACCGGTGTTGATGGCCTTGCTGAACAGCGCCACGGGAGGGACGGCGATGAGCACGGGTGCGAGGGCGGCGACGAGCGCCGAACGGGAGAGGGCGAGACCCATCTCGTAGGCCAGGCCCAGCGTCGCAAGAGCGACGGGGATGAACCAGACCACGACGGAGACGGCGTCGACGTCGACGCCGCCGGCGAGGCTCAGGGCGGCTCCGTGGGCGTTACTGAACCAGTGGTAGGAGAGCATCCCCTCGGCCGCAGACTGCGGGTCGGTGGGTGGAACCTGGTTCATGGCGGCCGCAGAGATCGCGACGTGCCACTCCATGTCCTGGTACCAGCGCAGGTGATGATCGAGGGGCGTGATGCGCCAGAGGGAGACCGCCAGGGAGCGCACGGCCACGGCGCTGCTCACGAGGAGAGCGCCGATGGCCCACCAACGGGTGCGGGGCAGCGGCGCGGCCGGCACGTCATCGGACAGGGGGTCGAAGCGCCGGAAGATGACCTCCCACAGCGCCGCGAACGCCAGGGGCGTCGCGAGGACGAGCCACGTCTGCCCGGTTGCGACGCCGACAGCCCAACCGAGAAGCTGCGCGGCCAGGCCGGTGGTGAAGGCGACGCTCCACCGTCCGACGCGCGTGAGCGCGGTGAAGCGGCGTGTGATGACGAGACCGGGACCGAGAACGGTGAGGCCGTAGGCGAGGACGAGACGTGCGATGTCGGGCCAGGAAACACCCGCCCGGTTGACGATGTACGCCCCGGCGAGAAACGTGAGGGCGCCCACAGCATCGGCGGCGTCGGGACGGCGAGAAAGTCGGCGCGAGCCAGGGGTTTTCACGGACACACACCGCAGTATAAGACGCGCCATCGCGGCCTTCCTGCGTCGGCGCGCCGCCACCCGGAACGCACTCGAGCGCCCCCCTGGGTACGGGGGACGCTCGAGTGACGCTGACGGGGGAGGTCAGCCGGCGTGCTTCTGCAGCGTGGCTCCGATGGCCGGCAGCGATTCCTTGATGAGGTCGGCGGCCTTGCCGCGCATGCTGCCGTAGACCTTCGAGATCTGGTCGCGGCTCGTGGCCTGAGCGCGGGCGTCGGCAACCTTGAGGATGTCGGCGGTCACCTCGTCGCCGCGGCCGGCGAGGTAGGCGCCGAAGTCGCCCTGGCCGCCGAACTGCTCCCAGTACGGGTCGAAGATGGCGGTGATCTGCTCGAGGTTCTCGTTGAGCACCTTCGGCACGTCGGCCTTCTTCTTGGCGGCCGCGTAGCCCGTCTTGATGGCGGCACCGGAGAGGCCGCGCTTGTTCGAGACCTCGGTGTCGATCGTGGCTGCGAGGTCGGCGGAGACAGCGGGGCGCACGGCGGGGGCGAGGAGCTTCTCGGACAGAGACATGGGGTGCCTTTCTGACGGGGTAAATACTGCGCTCACCATAGCCGCCGCGGGTGACAGCGCCGTCGCGGGTGAGGCGCGCGGTCGAACGCGGCTCGGCGGAACGCCGCGGTTGTCACCGGGCCGTGGCAGTCTGGATTCATGACGACGAGAACAGCGAACTTCTGCATTGACTGTGCCGACCCGCGGGCCTTGGCCCTGTGGTGGGCCGACGTGGTCGACGACTTCGGGGCCGACGAGCAGGACGAGTGGACCGACGAGGAGGCCTGGTTGGCCGGCCCCGTGGGGCGAGACCTCGTGTTTCTCAAGGTGCCCGAACCGAAGCAGGTCAAGAACCGCATGCACGTGTGCGTTCGCCCGGTCGACACCACGCGTGACGAGGAGGTTGAGCGTCTGCTCGCCCACGGCGCCACGATGGTCAACGATCTACGTCAGCCTGACGAGGGCTGGGCAGTGCTCGCCGACCCGGAGGGCAACGAGTTCTGCGTCCTCACCGCGGACGCGGAGCGCTGTGGCGTAGCTCAGGGCTGAAACGCTTGGGCCGCTCGTGGCACAGTGACGCCATGAGCACGCTGCCGAGTTTCGTGTCGAGCACACCCGTCGAGACGCCGCGCCTGCGTCTGCGCCCGATGACGAGCGACGACGTCGCGGCGGCTGCGGCAATTCGCGTCCAGCCGGAGGTCTACGCCTACCTGAGCCACGGTGCGCTCACGCCCGCCCAGCTCGAGGCCAGGCTGCGTCTCCGGATGGCCCGCACGAACCTGGCCAACGACACCGAGTCCGAGGTGCAACTCGTCGTCGAGGCGCTCGGTGAGGAAGGCGACGCGGCCGTCGTCGTCGGCGACTGCGGCTTCAAGGTGGCACGCGCCTGGACGCAGAACGACGCACCTACCGAGAGCCTCGTTGCGCGCATCCACTACGCGATGTCACCCCTCGTGGCAGGGCGCGGTCTGGGCACGGAACTCGTCGGAGCGCTGGTCACCCACCTGTTCGCCGAGCCGCACGTGCACCGCATTCAGGCCGACGTGTTCGCCGACAACGTCGCGTCGCGCACCGTGCTCGAACGCAACGGTTTTCGTCAGGAGGGCTACTTCGTCGACGACGGCATCATCGACGGCAAGTTCGTCGACGCGTGCCTCTACTCGCTTCTGCGCCGTGAGTGGTAAGGCGGTCAGGCCGCGGGGCGGTGACGCTTGAGCTTGCGCCACAGCCACGTCTCCGGCACGTGGGCGCCGGTCGCGATGTACTCCGCCGCAGCGTCCGAGTACTGCGTTTCGTGCAGCGCGAGCAGCCCCGAACGGTGCCCGACGACGAGCAGGTGGTCGTCGGTCGTCACGGTCGTCGACTCGTCGGGCGCGAAGATGTGTTCACCGTTGCGCACGAGGACGAGCGGTACGAGCGGGAGGTGCTCGTCGCGGCCGTCGGGGCTCTTGAGGATCTGCCCGACGGTGAGTTCGTCGTGCAGCAGCCAGCGGTGAAGCGCGGGTGAACCCTGCGCGGACAGGTCGACGAGCAGGCGCTCCTTGCCTGTGTGGCCGCAGTGCGCGGTGAGGCGGGCCATGATGCCCTCGGCGAACTCGTTGGGCTGCTGAACGGCGTACTCGACGAAGCTCCAGAACAGCGGCGTGATGACGCGGGCGAGGCTCTCCTGGGCGACGAGCTCCGTGGGCGTGAAGACGGAGTCGATGTCGAGCGCACTCACGAGCGAGGCGCGGGCGTCCGACTGCTGCAGCACGGCGACGAAGAGGTCGGAGCGCTCAATCTTGGCGCGCTCGGCGAGTGCGAGGTTCGTCGTGTCGTTGTTCGTGCCGACGACGAAGCCGTTCGCGTTCGACACGTCAGGGTGGCCGTCCTTGGGGTCGACCACGGTCACCTTCATGCCGGCGCGCGTGAGGTCGTTCGTCACTTCCTCGGAGAACTCACCGTCGGCGCACACCACCCAGCTGCCGCCGGGTTTGGGCAGGAACGGCTTAGGCATCTCGTCGTCGCGCGGGTCCATGAGCCACTTCACGAGGGCGTAGGTGGCAGGGCGCTGCAGCGCGAGAACGAGGTAGGCGCCGTACCGGTCGCTCGGGTTGATGACGGCATTCGGCGCGAAGTCATCCATGCGTTCCTCGACGACGCGGTCCATGCAGCGTGCGATGACGCTGGTGCCGGGGCGCAGCAACGTCGTCGCCATGACGACGGCGAGGTTGTCGGTGTCGTCGTCGGTGAGGGCCAGCACGCCCTCGCAGTGCAGATTGGCGAGCCCGGCCATGCCGAGCACGCTGGGCAGGCTCGCGTCGGCCTCGAGCGCAGGGACGTCGCTCTGCAACTCGTCCGTGGCGATCCGCTGGATGCGGTCCTCGCTGCGGTCGATGACGACGAAGCGCCGCCCCGCCTCGTCGAGTTCGCGGCAGACCTGACGCCCGGCCTGACCGTACCCGCAGACGATGAGGAACGGCTCGCGGATGCGCTTGACCTTGCGGCGGAAACGCTGCATCGCGACGGCGTCCTGGAAGCTCGCCGATTGAAGCAGCGACAGCAACGTACCGATGGCGTACGCCCAGCCGACGACCGTCATGAAGATACAGACCGTCACCCACATCCGCTGGGCGGTGGTGAAGGGCACGATCTCGCCGAAGCCGATCGTCGAGGCGGTGTAGGAGATGAAGTAGAACGCCTCGAACGGCGACAGGTGGGTCGCGTTTCCGTTCGCGTCCTTGCCCGGGATGATCGACAGCCCCAGCACGGAGATGGCGAACACCGTCGTGATGAACACGAGCGGCGAACGCATCCGGCGGATGACGATGAAGATCGCGTCGGTCGACGGTGCCTCGTCGGGGATGCGCACGGGCCGCCGCAGCCGGGTGCGGTGCCGGTGGCTGTGACGGGCGAAGAAAGCGAGCATCGCGCTCATGGGGCGCAGGGATTCAGCGTCGGCGGTAGGAGATGGTCTCGGACACGAGCAGCACGACGCTGACGACGTTCGCCAGGAGCGCGCCACCGGAGAGCGAGACGATGCTGGCCGTCGTGCCGGGGTCGTTCTCGTAACCGCCGGCGAGGACGTAGAACGCTGCGGCAGAAGCGAGCTGGAGGACGGCGACGAGCGACGTGGCGAGGTGGATGGCGCCGATCTGCGTGCGGTCGCCAAATTTCAGTACGAGCGCGATGAGGTTGACGAAGATCGCGACGTACAGCTCGTTGACGTTGTGCAGCTTCGGGTCGCTCATGTCGCCGATGAAGAAACCGAAGTTCATCGTGGCGGCCAGCAGCACGAAGAAGCCGAAGACGACTTTTTCGAGGTTCATGCCTGAAAGCGTACGGCGTCGACCGGTCCGCCCTCTAGCGCGGTGCCGATGGGAAGGTTCCTCACGGTGGGCTCGCGCTCGCGGGCTACTGCTCCGGGGTGACGAAGTAGGAGTCGTCCATCGCAGGGTGCGGCGCGATGGGAACGACCTGCATGCGCACGCGCTCCTCGGCCCACCGTCGCTGCTCGACGGTCTCGCGTGCGTCGTTGACGGCCTCGCACTGCTCGGCGTCGAGGTAGAACTCGAACTGCGTGGCGCGGGCGTCGAGGCGCGCGAACTTCTCGTAGTCGTGCCCCTCGTGCGCAGCCTTGACGAGCTGTTGGACGACACGCTCGATCGTCGAGCGGCGCATTCGACGAGCCAGCTGCGGCAGGATGTCGATGCGCCCGTCCTCGCTCACGATGATGACCATCGAACCCTTGCCGCGCCCCGCGAGGTAGCGGATCGCCGAGTTGTACCGAGCGCCGCGCGAGATGTCGCCGGTGCCCGTGGCGGCGCCGTCGAGAATGACGCCGACGGCGTGGCAGTGACCCTCCGGGCTGACGAGCACCGCGCCGTCGATCTTCGTCAGGGCGTGGAACGCGTTCGGCCCGAGGCGGGTCGGCTCGACGGTGTACGCCTGCGGGAGAAGGCGTTCGCCCTCGGCGCGAGCATCGGGGTGGACGACGAGCATCGTGCCGTGCTGCTGACGGATGCAGGCCTGGGCCATGTCCCACAGGATGTTCGCGTGCTGGTCGGTGGCCTCGGGGAAGACGCGCCGCACGGTGTGCACGAACGTGTCGGCGTCGACGAGGTCGCGAGGCAGCGTGGGCTGGCCGTTGTCGACGCGAAGGAACGGCGTCGTCGCGTGCCACAACTCCCACGAGCCGTTACCGACGACACGCACGGTGAAGCAGCGCTCGTCTGCCGGGTCGTAGGAGTCTACGAGGGTGCCGAGGCCGTACACGTTGCGCCCGTCGCACAGGAGCTCGAGTCCCGGGCCCGTCATTTCGAGGGCCTTGCGGAAGGCGCGGGGCACGGACACGGCCACCTCGTGCTCGAACGCGACATCGCAGCGAACGGCCCCGTGGCCGGGTTGGGCGAGCACGAGGGTGCCGAGGCTGGCGCGCCCCTCGTAGGTCTGTGCCGACACGGCGTCGAGGGCGTCACGCAGGCCGAGCGCGAACTCCTGTCCGGCGCGCGAAGCGCATCCGTTGACGAAAGTGTCGGCCGCGGAACGGAGCACGGCGCCGGCGTCGATACCGATGAGGGAGACGGGGTGCTTGCGGTCGAGTTCGTGGCTGGCCGCGCGTAGGACGTCGTCGATGACGGCTTCGGGAAAACAGGCCGCGGCCGCGAAGCCGTCGATCGTCGTGGTCGACAGTTTCGGCAGTTCGGCCCACGGTTCGCTCAGCACGGCGAGCACGGGGAAGACGCGGTGGTCGTCGACGACGACGCTCAACCCGACGAAGAGCCTGCGGTCGTCGAATCGCGCTGCGGCCTCGAGTGCTTCGAGGAGCACCTGACGGCGGCAGCCCTCCCGCAGCGCGGTGAGGTAGTGCTCGGGATGCCATTCCTCGTCGGCGGCGTGGGGCACCCCGGCCGCCACCGAACGGGCCTCGGGGCAGGAGGCCGGGCAGGTTGTTCGGCGCTGCTCCTCGAAGAGCGCGTCGGCGCGGCCGAGGAGTCCGGCGAGCGGTTCGACGTCGAACGCGTTGCGCTCGGGCTCGATGAGGACGGCGTCGCTGCCGTCGACGGGGAAGCCGATGAGGAAGCCACGTGGGTCGAGTTCGACGCCGGCGCGGTCGAGCGCTTCGTCGGCGAGTCGTTCCATCGACCACCGAAGCTCGCCCTGATCACCCCACAGGGACGCAGCACCACCCCGAACTGCTTCCATGGCAGGCATTTTCGCACGCCGATTTCGGTGCGAAGACCCGCGTCCCACGCGGTGGATCCCGGTGGGCTCCGGCATCGGTCAGAGAACGGCCCCCGGCTCGCGGCTACCAGGTGCGAAGAACCAAAACTGCGCGCGTCCCAGGCGAACCCGGGACGCGCGCAGCGTCAGTCGTCGTGCGTGCGGTCAGCGCAGCGTGTCGCCGTGGGGACCGTCCTCCGGGAGGCCGTCACCCACGCGGCGGACCGCGTTCTCCTGCTCGGCCTCGCCGCTCAGTGCGGTGATCTCCGGGTCGGTCATGGCCTCGCCCGTGTCGGCATCGTCACCGAAGTCGCCGTTCACGGAATTGATCTCGGGATCGGTCACGGCTGCGTTGTCCACGTCTGCGTTGCGGACGTCGTGGGCACCGGCGTCGCCACCGAATCCGTCAGTGGTGGTGCGGTTCTCGCCCAGGCCGTCGGCTTCGCCGTGGACGGAGTTGATCTCCGGATCGGTGACCGGCTCGTTGTCGACGTCGAAGGCGGTGTTCGGGTCGAGCGAACTGGTCGGGGCGTCAGCGCCGACGGCGCGGTCGACGGCGCTCTCGCCGCCGAACTGGTCGTCGGCCGTCTTCGTGCCGTCCTGACCGATGGCGCGGTCGATGGCCTCTTCGCTGCCGACCGTCGTGTCGCCGAAGTCACCCGTCGTGGTGCCCCTTGCCCCGGCAGCGGTACCCGTGGCGGCCACCTTGTCGACACCGGTCATCGCCGCGCCCTGTGCCTTGGCGACCTTGTCGGCGTACTTGCCGCCGGTCTTGTCGTTGACGGTGGCGCCGGCCTTCTGCACGGCGTCGGCGATCTTGCCGCGGTTGCCGTCAGCGGCTGCGGCCGCCTTCTTCTTGGCGAGCTGAGCCTTCTCGTCGAGTCCGAGCTCGGCTGCCTTGGCCTTGAGCTTGTCGGTGAATCCCATGGTCGTCTCCCTGGGGTTTCGATGGAACGGATCTACCCTTCACAACGAACCCTGCCACGCGGATGTTCCGGGCACCAGAGGCAATTCGCGGGGTCGCGCTACCCGACGGACCCGCGGCGCCGGTGGCGTCAGCCGAGTTCGCGCACGGCGTCGGCGAGGGCCGGCATGGCTCGTTCCATCGTCGCGAGCGTCGTGACGAAGCCGTCCTGGCCGCCGTACCAGGGGTCGGGGACGCCGTCGCCGGGCTGGGCCTCGGGGTCGTAGTCGGTGAGCAGCACGACGTGGTCGGGCAGGTCGCCGCCGTGGATGTCGCGCATCCGGTCGATGTGGAGGGTCTCCATCGCGACGACGAGGTCGTTCTCGTCGATCTCGTCACGCGTGATCTGGTGCGCGGCGTGATTCTCGGTGTCGTACCCGGCCTTGCGCAGTTCCGTGACGGCGCGCGGGTCGATCGGGTTGCCGATCTCCTCGGTGGAGGTGCCGGCGCTCGTCAGCATGACGTCGCCGAGGCCGTGCTCGACGAAGTACTTCGCTGCGACGCGCTCGGCCATGGGCGAGCGGCAGATGTTGCCCCAGCAGACGAACACCACAGACGTCATTCTTGCGTTCCTCTCGTGTTCCAGCGGCCGGCCGGGCCGGGAGCCTCGGCCGTCTTCCGGCGATTGTGCCGGTAAGCGCGGCCCGTGCGCTATCGGACCGGCTCGAGCCCCCGAAGCGGGTGCTCGAGGGGGCGTCAGCGGATGGCAGCGACGATCTTGAGGGCGCGCTTCTGGGCTTCGATGCCGCGGGCCGCGTTCGTCATCATGAGCTCGTCGGCCATGGCGTGCTCGGCGAACTGCTCGAGGTAGGCGCCGACGCGCTCGGGCCCGCCGATGGCGGTGTACGTGAGCATGTGCTTGGCCTGCTGGCCGGCGGGGGAGTCGAGAAGCATCTCGATCTCGTCGTCGCTGAGGCGGCGGTCGGCAGCGCCGAAGCGGGTGGCGAGGGAGCGAACGCGGGCGCGCAGGACCTCCTCGTACATCGTCGCCGCGGCGTCGTCGGTCTCGGCCGCCACGACGTTGAGGGCCGCGATGACGTGCGGCTCGGCCAGTTGCTCGGAGGGGCGGAACTCGGTGCGGTAGGCGTGAACCGCGGCCTGCAGCGCGTCGGGCGCGAAGTGACTCGCGAAGGCGTACGGCAGGCCGAGAGCGGCGGCGAGCTTCGCTCCGAACATGCTGGAGCCGAGGATGTAAAGCGGCACGTTCGTGCCCTTTCCGGGCACGGCCTCGATGCCGGCGAGGGGGCTCTCGTCGGAGAGAAGACCCTGCAGTTCGACGACGTCCTGGGGGAAGCGCTCGCTCGCGTGCGGGTCGCGGCGCAGGGCCTGCCAGGTGCGCTGGTCGGTGCCGGGCGCGCGTCCGAGGCCGAGGTCGATGCGGCCGGGGTGCAGCTCGGCGAGGGTGCCGAACTGCTCGGCGATGACGAGCGGTGAGTGGTTGGGCAGCATGACGCCGCCGGAGCCGACGCGGATCGTGTTCGTGCGCGCCGCGACGTGCGCGAGTAGCACCGACGTCGCCGCGGACGCGATGTGCTTCATGTTGTGGTGCTCGGCGAACCAGATGCGTTCGAAGCGGCCGGTCGCCTCGGCGGCCTGGGCCAGTTCGACGCTCGCGTTGATCGCCTCACCGACGCTCTGGCCGCCGCCCACCTGGGCGAGGTCGAGGATCGACAGGGGGATGTCCGCGGCCTTCTTGGCGAACGAGACCGTCTCGATCGTGGTGTCGTCCGGCGACGCGCTCGCGCGGTTCGTCGGGTCGGTCTGGTGGGCTGCGCCGTTGTCACTCACGCTCGGGGTAACACCGCTTGCCGGGGCGGGCATTCCCGCCGCGGCTCAGTTCTCGTCGGACAGCAGGTGTGTCTCGGAGGGACGCTTGGGCTCGGCGATGAGCGTGTCGAGGCGTTTGGCCAGCTTCTTGTGCAGCCACGTGGAGGGGTGGAAACCGTCCTCGGCGAAGGCCTTGCCCTTCTCGAGCAGTCCCGAGTCGGTGAGCAGGTAGTGCTGCACGTTGGGGTACGTGTCGATGACGTCGGCAGCGACGGCGTCGAAGCGCAGCGCGCGTTCGCCGAGGGTGTGGCCGAGGAACGTCGGCATCGAGGGGAACTCCTGGATCGGCGGCACGCCGAGCACGACGACCTGCACGAGCGGGTTCACCTCGGTGATCGTGTCGAGCAGCGAGCTCAGGCTCGTGCGCCAGGCGTCCTCGGTGCGCAGGTTCTTGACGTCGTTGACGCCGACGCTGATGACGACGGCGTCCGCGCGCGTGAGTTCGCTACGGGCGGCGTCGGTGCCGGCGAGGAGCGCGACGTCGTGGGCGTCGGCGCCGGAGCGGGCGATGACGTGCCAGGCGACGGGGTGCTCGAAGCGCTCCGACATGCGGCAGGCGAGGCGGCCCGCGATGCTGTCGCGGTGATGTTCGATGCCCACGCCGTCGGCCACGCTGTCGCCGAGGACGACGAGGTGATGTTCGTCGTGCTCCTCGGTGTGCGCCGCGTCGGGCACCGTGCTCGCCACGCCTTCGCGGGCGGTGGCGCCGGGCAGACGCGCGATGTCGCGCTTGGCCGCGCGGCCCTGGACGTAGAGCACCGGCGCGCGCAGGAGCATCGTCGGCAACGAAGAGCCGGGGGCGGGGGAGGAGGCCCGTTCGCGTGCGCGTCGGATCGTGCGGGCGAGCCCGGACGAGCGGCGTTCGGCGGAGAGGTCTCGCATGGCGCCCATGGTTGCCGATTTCACGCGGGCGACGCCACGCCGACGCGATCCGTTCACCGAACCGTTAGGTCGCTGTGACCTGGGGGTGGGCTACCTCACCCGATGAGTGCCGCGCACGCGTCGCGGCGACGTTGCCCGGGCTAGGGGGCTCTGCGACGCGAACCGCCGCCAGTCTTTGTGACTTTAGGGCCCTAAAGTTTCAAAGACTGCTTGGGACCGCTCACTCAGAAATGATCTGGCGACCGTCTGATCTGACACAGATCGCCCCATGAGCCGATGGCAGCGTCACGAAGCCAGCCGATGGAGTCCGGCCGCACGTCGGCGTCACCAAGGGTGCTCGGCGAAGTCCTTGAGGAAGATGCCGTACTGGTCGACGCCGTTCTCGCCCATGACGATCGGGTCGTAGACGCGGGCGGCGCCGTCGACGAGGTCGAGGGGCGCGTGCCAGCCCTCCTCGGCGATGCGCAGCTTCTCGTGGTGCGGGCGCTCGTCGGTGATCCAGCCCGTGTCGACCGCCGTCATGAGGATCTTGTCGGTCGTGAACATCTCGCCCGCCGATGTGCGCGTCATCATGTTGAGCGCCGCCTTCGCCATGTTCGTGTGCGGGTGGCCGGGTCCCTTGTAGCGGCGCGAGAACTGGCCCTCCATCGCCGAGACGTTGACGACGTACGCCCGTCGCGCGCCGTTCTTCACCGCCTGACGCATCGACGGCCGCAGCCGGCTCACGAGCAGGAAGGGCGCCGTCGAGTTGCACAGCTGCACCTCGAGAAGCTCGAGCGGGTCGACCTCCTCGACCTTCTGCTTCCAGCTGTTGACGCGTTGCGTGTCCGGCAACAACCCGCCCGCGTCGACGGCCGTACCCGCCTGGTACGCATCGAGACTCGCGTGCCCGGCCGACAGGGCGAGCGACGTCATCGCCGCCGCCGACTGCGCCTCAAGCTCGGACGCCCGGGCTCCCGCCTCGTCATGGTTCTCGTCGTCCGCGGCATGCGTGTGCTTGTGCGCCGCGAGCGTGCCCGCGAGGTTGGCCGGGTGCGCGTCGCTGATGCGATCGAACTGCACGATCTGCGGCAACGCGATGTCGCGCGGCAGCGGCAACTCCTCACCCGCGACGAGGTTCGAATACGCCCCGGGCGTGCGCCGCACCGTCTGCGCCGCATTGTTGATGAGAATGTCGAGCGGCCCTGCCTCGGCCACCTCGTCGGCCAGGGCGATGACCTGCGTCGGGTCACGCAGGTCGATGCCGACGATCTTGAGCCGGTCGATCCACTCCGGCGAGTCGGCGAGTTCCGCGAACCGGCGGGCCGCGTCACGCGGGAAGCGCGTCGTGATCGTGAGGTGCGCGCCGTCGCGCAACAGCATGAGCGCGATGTACATGCCGATCTTCGCGCGCCCGCCCGTCAGTAGCGCGCGCTTGCCCGTGAGGTCGACGCGTTGGTGACGCTTGGCGTGGCTCATCGCCGCGCACTTCGGGCAGAGCCAGTGGTAGAACGCGTCAACGGTCGTGTACTTCTCGTGGCAGATGTAGCAACCGCGCGGCGTGTGCAGTTCGCCCGCGACGTCCCCGACCGTGATCGACGTCAGGGGGATGCCCTTCGTCTCGTCGTCGATCCGAAGCGGCGAACCGGTAGCCGTGGACTCGAGCACCTTCGTGTCGTGGGCGCGCAAGGGCCCGAGCTCGGCCTCGCGCGCCTCGTTGCGCCGCGCCTTGCGTACCCGCTTGTACATCGTGCCGGTGGCGCGCTTGACGCGCTGGATGTCGGGGTGGCCCGCCGGCAGTTCGTGCAGCATGCCGAGGACGCGCAACGTCGTCGCCATCTCGTCGGCGTCGATCGCGGTCTCGGCGAACAGCTGCTCCTGCTCGGGCGTCAGCGCCTCTTCGTGCACGTGCTCAGGGGCTGCCATGTCGTCCGAATCCACCCGGCAAGTGTAGGCGGGGTGGTGAGGGGCCACCCCAGCGGTGGACCCAGCCGGTAACGTTCGTTGCGGTTGGCTACATTGCACCGTCACCAACCGCAAGAAACGTGGCCAACGTCGAGGTTGGCTACGTTTCGGACAGCTCGAGCACCCGGATGGCCAACTGGACGCGGTTCGTCACGCCGAGCTTGTCGAACAGTCGGCTCGTGTGGGTCTTGATCGTCGGCATACTGAGGTACAGCTGCTGAGCGATCTCGGCGTTCGTCAGGCCCTGAGCGATGAGCTGGGCCACCTCCCACTCGCGCTCCGTGACGCCGGACGGCGCGGGGGCGGGTGATCGCTTCGCTGACGGCGCGCCGGGGGCTGATTCCCCGACCGAACCGCCACCGAGCCCGATGTCGTCAGTCGGCGCAGAAGCAGCACCCGCGGCCCGGCCCGCAGCCAAGCGCACGAGCCGCGCCAGCACCGACGGCGAGAACCGTGCGCCGCCGCGGGCCGCGTCGAGCACGGCTTCGACGACGGCTTCCGGGGGAGAGTCCTTGAGCAGGAACGACACCGCCCCGCCGCGCAGCGCGTCGAGCAGGTAGTCGTCGGTGTCGAACGCGGTGAGGACGACGACGCGCGCCCGTGCCCCTTCGTCGGCGAGCGCCCTGGTGGCGTCGAGCCCGTTCATGCGCGGCATGCGGACGTCCATGAGGACGACGTCCGGGTCGAGTTCACGCGTGAGCGTGACGGCTTCGGCACCGTCGGCGGCTTCGCCCACGACCTCGATGCCGCGAGCACCGTCGATCATGAGCCGCAGCCCGGCGCGCATGAGGTTCTCGTCGTCGGCGACGAGCACGCGAACGCGGGCGTCGGGGTCGGTCAGCTGCGCCACGGAATGCGCACCTCCACAGTGAAGTAGCCGGGTGTCTCGCGTCGGTTCATCGTGCCACCGATCAGACGCACCCGCTCGCCCACCCCGACGAGTCCGAGACCGGTGCTCAGGGCCTCCGACGACGCGGCCGTGGGGTTGGTGCTCACGACGACCAGCGTGTCCTCGTCGCGTCGGAACGTGAGTGCGAGCGGAGCGTCGGGAGCGTGCTTGCCCGCGTTGACGATGAGTTCACTGACGATGCGGTGCACTGCCGCGCCGTTGGTACCGGTCAGCGTCCCGAGGTCGCTCTCCTCCAGGCCCTCGAAGCTGACGGTGACGAGGCGGCCCTGCGCACGAGCGTCCTCGACGAGCGTGAGGACATCACGCGCCGACGGGAGGGGCCGCGCATCGGGTGTGGGGCTGCGCAACGCGGAGAGCACCTCGCGCAGTTCGGCGTTCGCGGTTCCCGCAGCGTCGCGCAGGGTGCGGGCGGTGGCGCGCATCTGCTCCGGCGAGAGGTCCTCACGGTAGGCGAGCGCGCCGGCGTGCATCGCGATGAGGGAGAGGTGGTGCGAAAGGCTGTCGTGCATGTCGCGCGCGATGGCGGTGCGTTCCTCCGAACGGGCACGCTCCGCGTCGATCTGCTTCGACCGGGCCAGGGCAGCGTGTTCGCGTTCGATGGCCGCACGCTCGCGCTGGGCGGCGATGGCCTGCGCCTGCCACGACGCGAGCAACTCCGCCCGCTCGGCCCGCGAACGTCCCCAGGCGAGGAAGGCGTAGCCGATCGGCACCATGATGAGCGACCACAGGAGGGTCGACCAGTCGAGGGACAGCCGCTGCTCGGTCAGTGCCGTCTGGACAAGACCCGTCACGACGAGAAGAGCGAGCACCGCGACGTCGTCCCGGCGACGGCGCAGCCCACCGAGTCGGACGACGGCGACCATCGCTGCGGGTGTCGCGAACGCGCTGACGGCGGAGGCGAGCAGGAGCAGGTAGTTCCACCGCCCCGCGCGAGACATCGGGCCCACAGCGATCACCGCGACGAAGCCGACGAGGAAATCCCAGAGGAGCAGCCCGTTCTCGTAGGAGGAAAGACCGTCCTCCTCGAGCGTTTCGATCTGGATGCCGAAGATCACGACACCGAGGACGAAACAGGCCGCGCTCACCGCGAACGGACGCCAGCGCCGCGGGCCGGCGAGGCGTTCGTTGTTCGAGGTGGCCAGCGACGTGCCGGCGGAAAGTGGCATACCGCCATCGTAGGAACGCGCGAAGGGATGACGGTATCGGCCGAAGGTCGCTGCCTGGCGCGGTACGTCAGCCGAAAGAATGAACCTCGACGACCATGCCCTGGGCCGATGCGCCGGGCATGCTCGAACGACGAGGGTTGAGGCATGGAACGAGACGAGACGCGGCCACAGCCGCAGCACACGACGCCGGTGGGCGGCGGGCACGACGAGCCGCACACGAACACCCTGCCGGTCCGCCCGGTCGGCCTCGATGCGGGGGCTCCGGCGCAGCCGGTTCTGCCGACGACCCAGGCTCCCGACGAGGCCATGGCGGCTTTCAGCACAGAGCCTCGCTGGGCGAACCTGCCTTACCACCGGCTCGCCCATGTCACACCGAGTTCGGGGCGGTGGTGGCGGCCGCTCGTCATGCTGCTCATGTTCGTCGTCACGACGCTCGTCGTCGCAGCCGTGGCCACGGGCCTTGCCTTCGCGGTCCACGCGATCTTCCCGGAACTGCGTCGACCCACCGAAGACCTCGGGGACTCACGCAATCCGGCTGACTTCTTCTACGGGTTCCTCTCCGTCGCGCTCTTCCTGCCGGTCGTGTGGGTGGCTGTCCGCGTCGGTGGTCGACGCGGCACGATCCACTCGGTGTTCGGCCATTACCGCTGGGAGTTCATGGCGCGCGCAGCCCGCGTCGTCGTGCCCGTCTCCGCAGTTGCCGTCCTCGCGCCGATCTTCCTCTTCGACGCGGACACCCTCACGACGACCACGCGGTCGACGACGCTGTGGATCCTCCTCTTCGCCGTCGTTCTCGTGCCGTTGCAGGCCGCCGCGGAGGAGTACGTCTTCCGCGGACTGTTGCCGCAGATGATCGGAACCTGGCTGCGTTCGCCGGTGTGGGGCGTGCTCGTGGCGGCGCCCCTGTTCACCGTGCTGCACGGGTACGACGCAGTCGGTCTCGTCGACATCGCCCTCTTCGCCGTGTGTACCGCCTACCTGGCGTGGAAGTCCGGCGGACTTGAGCTGCCCGTGCTGCTCCACGTGTCGAACAACCTGTTCATCGGGCTCATCACGCCGTTCGTCCCGGACGCCCTCGCGCAGGGTGAGACGGAGCTGTGGTCCGTCGTCTTGTCGGCCGTCACCACGCTCGTCCTCACCGTCTGGATGAGCCGCTTCGTCGACCGCGAGTACGGCCTGACGCGCTTCCAGCCCGTCGTCCGTCCCGCCCTGACGAGGGCCGTCTGACGCCGAGGCACGTCCCCAGCCGGTGACGTTTGCTGCGGTTGGTGACGGTGCAACGTCACCAACCGCAACGGCCGTAGCCAACGTCAAAGTTGGCTACGGCCGCTCGGCATGCGTGGCGGCGGAGCGTCAGCCCTTGAACGCGTCCACCGGGGGGATGACGTAGTACGAACCGGTCTCGGCGTTCGAGTACTTCGTCAGGGCGTCGCGCGGGTAGTCGCCGACGCCGGCCATCGACTCGAGCATGTCGTGCAGACGCTTCTGCTCGCACGCGAACCCGACGAACATCGTGCCGTGCGAGCTGACGTCGCCGTAGGGCATGTTGCGGCGCACGATGTGGCCGAAGTCGTCCTGGTCGGTGCGCTCTGCGTGGCTCGTCTCCGGCTTGTCCTCGAGCTCGACGGAGTCGACCTTCGTACGGCCGATGACGCCCTCCTGCTCCTCGGTGGAGAGCGACTCCCAGGCCTTCTGCTTGTGCGGCCACTTCTGCAGCAGCAGCACGCTCGAGCCCTCACCGGGCTTGCCGTCCGCGACGACGGCCTCGTTGTACTGCTCGATCGTCGTGGGGTTCTCGGTGCCGTCGACGAACCCCGTGAGGTCACGGTTCGTCTGGTAGACCCAGCCCTCCGTCTCGTCGACGACGCGGATACCCGGCACCACCTCGCGCGCGATGGCAAGCAGCTGACGCGTCGCGTCGAACACCTTGTCGCGCGCACCGCCGAACACCCAGAAGACGAGGTCGCGCTGCGTCGCGGGGATGACGTAACCGTCGGCTCCGACGACGTCATCGGCGAAGTCGTGCACGTTCTCGGGCGTGTGCTTCGGCGAGATCTCCTTCATGAGCGAGGGGCGCACACCGACGACGAAGTTGACGCCCACGTCGTCCTGCTCGGCCTCGAAGAGCGGCAGCAGCTGCGAGAGCGAGGTGAGCGAACCGGGCGCGACCTCGAACTCGATGTACTCGCTCGACGTCGCACCTTCGACGAAGATGCCGGTCTGGGCCTGGGGCATGCTCAACAAACTCCTTGGGAAGGGGTGTACCTGTCTGCCTCCAGGCTATAGACCCCCTCGCCCCGCGGCGCCAGGGGAATCGGTAGATTGGTGAGCGTCCCGCGGGAGCCTTCGAGCTGAGAGACGCCAAGTGCGCGTCGACCGCCAGATCCACCGTCATCGGTGGGCACACCTGATCCGGGTAATGCCGGCGTAGGAAGGAGACGCGCGATGATCGCGCCCCGAAACACCCCTGCCCCCACACGACCTCGCGCCGAAGTCGACGAGATCGCAGCCGTGGTCGACGCCGTCCGCGTGGCCACACCACTCACGCAGTGCCTGACGAACTCGGTCGTCACCGGTTTCACGGCGAACGTGCTCCTCGCGGTCGGAGCGTCGCCCGCCATGGTCGATTCGCTCGAGGAAGGTCCGATCTTCGCGGGCATCGCCGACGGCCTGCTCATCAACGTCGGCACGGTCAATGCCGCGACCGTGGAGGCCATGCTCGCGACGGCCGCCTCGCGTGCAGCGGCGGGACGATCCTGGTGCCTCGATCCCGTTGCCGTGGGCACCCTGCCGGTGCGTACGAAGCTCGCTCGCGACCTCCTCGAGTACCGCCCCGACGCGGTGCGGGGCAATGCCTCCGAGGTGCTCGGTCTCTTCGGCGAGACCGGGGCGGGTCGCGGCGTGGACGCCGGGGACGAGGTCGATTCCGCCCTCGACGTGGCCGCCCGCCTGGCCGAGCGCACCGGGGGAGCCGTCGCGGTCAGCGGTGAGATCGATGCCGTCGTCAGCGCCGAGTCGCCGACGCTGCGGATCGCGAACGGCCACCAGCTGATGACGAAGGTGACCGGAGTCGGGTGCGCGCTCGGAGCGATCGTTGCCGCCTACGTGCCCGTGGCACGGACTCCACACCTCGCGGCAGCCGCTGCCACGGCTGCCCTCACGGTCGCGGCCGAGGAGGCCGCACGCCGAGCGGGCGGGCCCGGCAGCTTCGCCGTCGAACTGCTCGACGCCCTCGCCCGCGTCGAGTCCGAGACCGTCGCGGCGAACCTGGACCTGCGATGACGACGCGCGCCACGACCCCGAGCCAGACGCGCAGCCCGCGGCGCTCCCTGCGTCCGCGCCTCTACCTCGTCACCGACACACACCTGTGTGGCGGCCCACGGGGCGTCGTCGAGACGGCACTCGCCGCCGCGAAGCACGGCGCGGACATCGTCCAACTGCGTGACCACGACGCCACGACACGCGAACTGGCCGCACTGGCAGCCGAACTGGTCGAGGCGCTCGAGCCGACCGGCGTACCGCTCGTCATCGACGACCGCCTCGACGTGGCGCTCGCGGCGGGTGCCGCGGGCGTGCACCTCGGTCAGAGCGATCTCGATCCCGTCGCCGCACGGCGAATCGCCGAGGCCCTCGGGCGCCACGACTTCCACATCGGATGGTCGGTCTCTAGCGCCGACGAGATCAGGGCGGCGGACGCGATGCCGCCCGGCACGCTCGACCTGATCGGCATCGGCCCCTACCGGGCCACGCCGACCAAGCCGAACGCTCCGGAGCCGCTCGGCGCCGACGGCGTCGGCGCTCTGGTCTCAGTGGCCCGTGCGGGCGGTGTTCCGGCTGTCGTCATCGGTGGCGTCAAGCAGGCAGACGTCGGCGGCCTCGTCCGGGAAGGTGCGCGAGGTGTTGCTGTCGTCTCGGCGATCTGCGGCCAGCCCGATCCCGCCTCGGCCACCCGCGAGCTACGGGCGGCGCTCGACGCGTCGTACTCGCACGACGGGGGTGAGCCGGCATGACGACGCGCATCCCCAACGTGCTGTCGATCGCCGGCACCGACCCGAGTGGCGGGGCCGGCATCATGGCCGACCTCAAGACCTTCGGCGCCCTGGGCGCCTACGGCTGCGGCGTCGTCACGGCGGTCGTCGCGCAGAACACCCAGGGTGTGGAGGCCGTCGGTCTGCTGACGCCCGACCAGGTGCGCACCCAGATCGAGAACCTCCTGGCCGACGTGCGCATCGACGCGGTCAAGATCGGGATGCTCGGCTCCGCCGCCGTCATCGAGACCGTCGCCGACGCGCTCGAAGCACACCCCGAGGTGCCGTGGCGCGTGCTCGATCCCGTCATGGTCGCCTCGAGCGGGGACCGATTGCTCGACGAGGACGCCGTCGACGCGCTGCGTTCGCGTCTCGTGCCGACGGCGGACGTCATCACGCCGAACCTCGCCGAGGCCGCGGTCCTGCTCGATCTGCCCGAGCCCCCGCCGGAGCCGACCGAAGATCTCGCCGCACGGCTGGCGCAACTGGGGGCGGGCGTCATGCTCAAGGGCGGTCACGGGACGGGCGATTCGAGTGAGGACATCCTCCTCGTCGGCGGCGACGTCACCCACCTGTCGGCGCCGCGCATCGCGACGCGGAACACCCACGGCACCGGCTGCACGCTGAGCGCCGCCATGGCCGCGTTGCGTCCCCAGCGTGACGGATGGGCGGAAGCGACCCGTGACGCCAAGGACTACCTGACGCAGGCCCTCGCCGCGAGCGAGCGTCTCGATGTCGGAGCCGGCACGGGGCACGGGCCCGTCCACCACTTCCACGCCTGGTGGTGAACGCGCGAACGCCCGACTCCGAGGAGGGAGCCGGGCGTTCGTGCCGTCACGGGACGTGTCACGTCATGCCGTGGTGACACGCTCGTCGACGTCCTTGATGTGTCGCGCGATCCACGGCGTCAGGGACATGAGAACGAGCGAGAACCCGGCCGTGATGAGGCCGAGGGTGAGGAAGAACGTCGTGTCGCCCATGCCCTCCATGAGGCGAATCGCCTGCGCGGCGGCCGACTGGCCGACCGCGGACGCGAGGAACCACAGCGCCATGCTCTGCGTCGTGAACGCCGCGGGTGCGAGCTTCGACGTCGCAGAGATGCCGACGGGCGACAGGCACAGCTCACCGATCGTCTGGATGACGAAGACGCTCGCCAACGCCCACATCGGCGCCGTCGGGCCGCTCGGCCACAGGTGCGAGTAGTAGGCGAGGAGGACGAACGACAGGCCGGCGAGGAGCACGCCGATGGAGAACTTCGCGCCGGTGCCCGGGAAGCGTCCGGCGCGCTTCATCCACAGCGCGGCCGTGACCGGCGCGAGCAGGACGATGAAGAGCGGGTTGACGCTCTGGAAGAACTCGGCGCTCACACCGATGCCGAACACCTCGCCGAGGTCGGTGCGATCGGCGGCGAAGGCCGCCATCTTGCTCGCGGCCTGCTCGAAGATCATCCAGAACAGCACCGCACCGATCCACAGGGGCACGTACGCCTGCAGGTGCGAACGCTCGCGCGCCTTCACCTTGGGGCTCTTGAACATCGTGACGAAGACGCCGAGCGCGGTGATGACCGACAGCGCCGTCACGCCGTTGATGATGGCGGTCGGGTTGTCCGCCGAGACGGCGAAGCTGATGCCGAACACGGCGGCGATGACGACGGCCGAGCCGCCGACGAGGCGCACGACGCCGGGGATCTCCTCGCGCGTCAGCGGGTTCGTCGGGCGCGAACCGGCGCCGCGCAGCTTCTTGCGGAAGAGGAACATGCCGATGAGGCCGAGCGCCATGCCGATGGCCGCGGCGGAGAAGCCGGCGTGGTAACCCCATCGGTCCTTGAGGAAGGTGACGACGAACGGAGAGAAGAAGGAGCCGATGTTGATCGACATGTAGAAGATCGAGAAGCCGGAGTCCCGTCGCCCGTCCTGCGGGTCGTACAGCTGCCCGACGACGGACGAGACGGACGCCTTCTGCAGACCCGTTCCGAGCGCGACGACGGCGATGCCGAGCCACGAGAACGCTTCGGCGGGCACGGAGAGGAAGATGTGGCCCGCCATGATGACGATGCCGCCGAACAGGGTCGCCTTGAACGCTCCGATGACGCGGTCGGCGAGCCAGCCGCCGAGCACGCTGAGCAGGTACACGGAGGCGCCGTACGTCGCGACGATGGCGAGGGCGATCGACTGCTCGACGCCGAGCCCGCCGTTCGTGGCGGTGTCGTAGAGGTAGTACGCGAGGATCGCGCGCATGCCGTAGTAGCTGAAGCGCTCCCACAGCTCGGCGTTGAACAGCGTCCCGAGCCCGGCAGGATGTCCGAGGAATCCGCGGTCGGGCAGCGACGGCTCGGTGCGGCCGCCGGAGATGACCTCCCGCGTTGCGGGATCGTCGAGGTCGACGTCGGTGACGTTCGCCGGGGAGTCACCGACCGGTGAGTCCTGGTGTGGTCGTGAGGAATCGACCATGAGGGGGTCGCCCTTCGGTAGGGGGACACCGTCGTCGGGGTGATGACAACGGCCGCACCTGGCAGGTGCGGCCGTCAATCATAGTCTTGCGATGCTTAGGCGGGCGCCGTCGGTTCCGGGTCCAGGTCGGCCACGGCGGCGCGGGCTTCCTCGATGGCCTCGAGCACCTCGGGCAGGTCGAGCAGCGAGTGGATCTCGGCGCTCGGCATGACGTCGGAGAGGTTGGCCACCCGGTCACGGTTGAGCCACACCGTGAGCCAGCCGCGCTCAGCAGCGAGATCGAAGGCTGCGACGTTGTTGCTGATGAGCACGATGTGGTCGACGGGCTTGCCGGTCTCGGCGACCACGGACTCGATGCGATCGAGCGTCTCGATCCAGTTGAGGTGGTTCTCGGTGGTGTGGAGTTCGGGTGCGGCGTTGCTCGGAGCGTGCGGACCGTCGACGCGTGCCTTGAACGGAGGCAGGAGGCACTCGTGCCCCTCGGGCATCGGGGCGTAGTCGATGAGGTTCACCGTGCCCGTCTCGCTGAGGCCCACCATCGTGGGCAGGACATCGGCAAAGAGTTCCGGCTCGCGCTCCCCGGAGCGCCCCCCAGCCCGAGCCCCCTGCTCGAGCAAACCGGTCAACATGTATCCCCGTCGATCCCACAGGGTTTCGTCGCCATCGAACCAGACAGAAATGGTCACCTGATCAGCGTGACAGATGGAGGTGTGATTCTCCTAGTCGAGCCGCGGAATCTGGCCCTCAGGGGTGAAGCGCGGCTCCCGCCCGAGGGGATGTGCGTGTTCAGGTGGTGACGAGCATCCCGGCGAAGCCGAACATCATGACGCCGACAACGGTGTCGATGACCTGCCAGGTGCGTGCCTTGCGCACGAGCGGGGTGAGCGCGCGGGCGCCGTACCCGAGGGCCGCGAACCACAGGATGCTGGCCGCCACCGAGCCGGCGTAGAACCACCAACGTCCTTCGGGGCCACGCGAATTGGCGAGCGAGCCGATCATGACGACGGTGTCGAGGTAGACGTGCGGGTTGAGGAACGTCAGGCCGAGCACGGTGAGGATCGCGGTGCGCCGGCTCACCGGCGGCGCGTCGGCCGGGCTGAGCGAGCTGGCCCGGCGGGCGCTGCGCAGGGCGTTGAGGCCGAACCAGACGAGGTAGGCGGCGCCGAACCACTTGAGCGCCTTGATCGCCGTCGGGTGAGCTTCGACGACGGCGCCCATGCCGAGCACGCCGGCCAGTTCGAGCGCGATGTCACCGAGTGCGCAGACGACGACGATGAGCGTGACGTGCTGACGCAGCAGGCCCTGGCGCAGGACGAAGGCGTTCTGGGAGCCGATGGCGACGATGAGGCCGAGGCCCGTGAGGAAGCCGGTGAGCAGGTGCGTCATGGCTCGAGCGTAGGAATCGCGCCCTCTGTAGAACAGTACATGTTTCTACAGATACCTAAGCAGTGCTTCATCTAGGGTGGGGCCATGCGGGTGCGCGACGACCACTTCAAGGCCCTTGTCGCCTGCGTCGACGAGGGCACCTTCGACGGCGCGGCCGCGGCGCTGCGCATCACGCCGTCGGCGGTGTCGCAGCGGGTCAAGGCCCTCGAACAGGAACTCGGGCAGATCGTTCTCGTCCGGTCGGTGCCGGTGCGCCCGACGCCCGTGGGCGAGATCGTGCTGCGCACCGGGCGTCAGCGCGCGCTGCTCGACGCCGACCTCGTCCGGGCGCTCGGGGGCGGCGGCAGCGAGCGTGGCGGCATTGTGCCCATCGTGGACCTGCCCGTCGCCGTCAACGCCGACTCGCTCGCCACGTGGTTCGTCGAGGTGCTCGAGACGGTCGGCGAATGGGGTGACGCTCGGCTGCGGGTCTTCGTCGAGGATCAGGACCACTCCGCCCAACTGTTGCGCGACGGTTCGGTCATCGGCGCCGTGACGGCGAGCGACCTGGCGGTGCAGGGGTGTTCGGTTCAAGAGCTGGGCGTCATGCGCTACGTCGCGCGGGTGCGGCGCTCGCAGTGGGAGGCGTGCGGGTGCTCACTGGAGCGAGTACCGACGGTGCGCTTCAACGATCGTGACGACCTGCAGCGCGGCGTGTTGCGGCGCCTCGGGCTCGGCGAGCCTCCGTTGGAACACGTCGTGCCGTCGGCGGAGGGCCTCTCGGCCGCCGTTCGTGCGGGCCTCGGGTGGAGCATGATCCCCGAGGGTCTGGAAGGCCCCGCTGGGAGGGGCGGCGGGCGCGACGAGCTGATTCCGGTGCCCGGCGTCGAACCGCTCGACGTCCCCTTGTACTGGCAGTGCTGGCGCCTCGACGCTCCGTCGCTGGCGCGCCTCAGCGACGAGGTGACGTCCGCCGCCCACGCTCTGCGATGACCCGACCGCGCACGAGGAATCTCATTTACGACACTTCGGCGTGCCCTAATTGCCAAAAGCCCAGAAGCAAAGGTTAGGCTTACCTCATCACGAACATTCTCCCGTGAGGAAGGGGAGCCGTCTGCTCTGAGTCGATTCGTTGCCAAGCACACGCGCCGAGGCCGCGTCCGGAGGTTGCCACCTCGAACCGGACGCGGCCTTCGCCTGTGTCAGCTCTCGCGACCGGCCAGCCAGCGCGTGATGCGCCCGGCGTCGCCTTCGATGACTCGCCCCGGCATAGCGGCGGCGCTGCGGCGCCAGCCCTCGCCGGCCCACAGGTGCGTCCACTGCGGGTCGCCGGTCTCCGCGGCCTTCTTGCGCAGCGGGGCGAGCAGGCGGTTCACCTCGGGGTAGGCGGCCGGCGTGACGGCGGTGATGCCGTCGAACATCGCCATGAACTCGTTGGCGAGGCCGCGGGCGTAGCGGCCGGAGAAGGCGCGCGTCAGGCCGGTCTCGGAGAAATCGTCGGAGGCGAGGGCCAAACGGTGCGTCAGCGACGAACCGGCTGACGAGGAGCGCAGGTAGGCCGTTCCGGCCTGGACGGCGACGGCGCCGGCATCGAGCGCGGCCTGCGTGTCGGCGGGCGTGGCGATGCCACCGGCTGCGAGCAGCGGTACGTCGACGGCGCCGCGCACGTCGTCGAAGAGCTGCGGCAGGGCGACGTCGCTCGGCTCGGCGTAGAGGTCGAACGTGCTCTGGTGGCCGCCGGCGTCGGGGCCCTGAACGATGAGGAAGTCCATGCCGCGCTCGACGGCGGCGCGGGCGTCCTCGGGGGAGGTGACCATCGCGCCGAGGCTCGTGCCGACGCCGCGCAGCGCCGTGACGTCCTCGGCCGACGGCAGGCCGAAGGTGAAGGTGACGACGTCGACGGGGTGGGTGACGAGCCAGTCGAGCTTGGCACCGTAATCGTCGTCGTCCCAGGAGGGTTCGCCGAGTTCGACGTCGAACTTCTTGGCGATGGGGCCGAGCTTCTCGCGCAACCCGGCGAGCGCCTCGGCGTCCGTGCTCTGCGGGCCGGGGATGAAGAGGTTGACGCCCGCAGCGACGCCGGCGTCCTGCACGTCGCGCACCTCGCGGGCCATCGTGTCGACGTCCTTGTTGCCCCCGGCGAGCACGCCCCAGCCACCGGCCTTCGAGGCGTCGATGACGAGTTCCGTGGTCGTGGGGCCGCCTGCCATGGGCGCTGACACGACGGGCAGTTCAAGACTTTCGAACGAGAACATGCCCTCAGTGTCCCAGGTTGGTCAGCGCTTCGGCTTGTCGCCGCCGGAGGCGAGCACCTCGTGCACCCACTCGGGGGCGGTGGTGCCGCGCGCCTCGTGCGCGGCGATGACGCGGCGGGCGCGCTCGCGGCGCAGGCGACGCTTCGGGTCGCTCGCGGGCACGTGCTGGGCGGGGCCGAAGACGGAGACACCGATGTACTCGAGGCGCCAGCCCATGCGGTAGCCGATGCTCAAACCGGTGTTGTCCTTCATTCCATCTCCTCGACGGGGCGCGGGTGCGCCGAACGGTCCTGCGGCGAGCCTAGCGCGACTTCCCTGAACTTTTCTCGGGGCGCATAGGGTCCTTCGTCCCGTGAACGAGCTTCGTCACTCGGGTCGGGTCGTACTCGCCTCGGAGCCGTGACGATCACGCATACCCCACGCGAGCAACGGCAGCCCGAACGCGGTGACGACGGCGGCGAACAGCGGCAGCCCCGTGGCGGCCATCGTCAGGATGAGCACGCTGCCGATGTACGCGCCGAGGCTGATGCCGATCTGGAACGCGACGACGTAGATCGGCGTGGCCGCGTCGTTGTGACCGGGTGTCGTGGCGAGCACGCGGGTCTGCATGGCGACGGGCAGGACGCCGAACGATCCTCCCCAGACCACGGCGGCGACGGCGCCCGTCGCGGTGCCGGGCAGGAACGTCAGGGCGAGCAGCGCGAGGATCATGCAGGTGAGCGCGATGGTCGTCACGCGGCGCGGGTGGGAGTCGAGGTGACGGCTCGCGAACGCCGTCGTGAGAGCGCCGGCCAGCCCGTAACAGAACAGTTCGACGGCGTACGCGGTGCCGGAGATGCCGCGCGCTTCGAGGATCGGGGCGATGAACGCCCAGGCCGCGTTGTGTGCCGTGACGATGAGGGCCGTCACGCCGCAGAGCGTGTAGAACGGCACGCGCATCGACGCCGGGATGCGGAGCGAGAACGCGCCGCCGGAACGCGCTTCGAGCGGCGGCAGCTTGAGCTGGCTGGCCATCGCGACGAGCAACGCGATGACGGCGATGACGCCGCTCGCGAACCGCCACCCGACGTGCTCGCTCACGGCGGCGACGACCGGCGGACCGGCCACGACGCCGACGCTCGCGCCGAGGAACGCGCCACCGACGGCTTTCGCCTCCGCGCCCTTGCGGGCCAGGCTCGCGGCAGCGACCGGCACGACGGCGAAGATGCCACCATGTGCGATCGCGCCGATGAGTCGCGCGATCGTCACGACGAGGAGATTCGGGGCAATCGCCGAGAGAGCCATCGAGACGAACAGTGCGAGCAGTGACCCGACGATGACGAGCCGCCGCGAGAGGGCCCGTGTGGCCATGACGACGGGGATGGTCGCCACTCCGACGCCGATGGCGTACCAGGTGACGAGGCGCCCGACGGCGGATTCGGATTCGCCGAGGTCGCGCGTCATGTCGGGCATGGCGCCGACCGGGTACATCTCGGCGGTGAGGAAGACGGAAAGCCCCGCAGCGAGGAGGAAGAGCCGTGTCGTGCGCAGCCGGTCGCCCTCGCCGGCCCCCGGTGCGTTGGGGGAGGCGCCGTCGCTCGGCGCGGCGGCGGAGGGCTGCGTCATCAGCCGAGCACGCGCACGAGCACGAACACCGCGAAGACGACGAAGAGCAGCAACGTGACGACCATGCAGCCCATGGTCGCGAGGGTGCCGTTGGCGGCCTTGGGCACAGCGTTGGCCGGGTCGCTCGGGTCGACCGACAGCGGCAGCCGCTGGCCGTCGCGCCCGTTCGTGCTCATGCCGCCGGTCTTCGTCTCCAGGACGTGACGCCCACCGTCGGGGGCCGTGTAACGAATGCGTGCGAGGGAGTTCTTGCGACCGTCCTCGCCGGTGGCGAGCTGGACGACACCGTCGACGACCGGCCAGCTGCGGCGGCGCACAGCACCCACGATGCCCTTGAGCAGGGCGGCTGCGAGCGCGAGGCCGAAGACGAGTATGACGACGGCGGCAGCAACGGGCACGAATCCACTCTTCACCCGACGAGCGTAACGAGCACCGCGCAATCGGGCTGTCACGGGGCGTGGGCGCAGCGGTCGGCGAGCAGCACGCAAACCCCGTAGGGGTGTCACACGCGTCGCACAGGAACCCCATAGCAACGCGGCGTTGAGTCAGGGCCATGAACACCACACAGAACACCTCGTCCCAGGCCGCCACCTCCCGCTTCGGCTCGCTCAGGAACCTCGGCCGCGGCATCGTCGTCAGCTCCGCGGTTGCCCTCATGGGCGTCTCGACGATGAGCGCCGCCGACGCCTCGGCAGCCGGTGTGGCCACCGGCATCCGGTACGCCGGCAACACCGCCGAGGTCGTGAAGCCCGCCCCGACGAACCTGGCCGTCGAGTCGAACGCCCGCTACGCCGTGCGCGACGGCAAGCTCGTGCGCCTGTAGACCCACCCCGAAGACTCCTGCGGCCGGCCGTCCACGCAAATCGTGACGCCGAGCTGGGCGCCTCACGCCGCGCGACGTTCGTGGTGTTCGGCGCGCCATCCGCGCCCAGCGGGCCGGTTGCAGGCTCACGTGACCTGCGCGCTCATCTCCTCGCGCGGTTCACCCGGTGCCGCGAGCTCCCGACACTCGCGGGCGCCGGCGCGAAACCCGCCACGAACCGTCCTCGTGGCGGGTTTCGTGCGCTCTGGGTCGGACGTCCGATGCGTCCTCGGTCACACCCGGCGAGAAATGTTGCTGGAAGTCTTTCCAGAAGGTGAAGTCTCCGCTAATAATTGCTCTTAGCCCCCGGCTACCTGATGACCCCAGAGCACCAGGCAGTCGGGGGATCCAACGTTTCTGGGGTCTTTGCCCGCTGACGCCGCTGCCCGCACCCCGCGCGGCAGCGAGCGCGACACGAGCGAAACCCCCCGGCCTGCCGCCGGAGACACCGAGGGAGCAACCGCTAAGGTGAGCGCGTGATCGAGCTCGCCGTCCCGGTGTCCCGCGACGGCGCGTCCCTTCCGTTCTACCGCCGCCTCAACGTGCTCTGGCCGCTCACGCGCGTCATCATGCTCGCGCTGTGCGCCCTCTACTCGGGCATGCGTGGCGACCTGCGCTACTACTACGCGCAGGCGGGCCGTTCCGACGTGATGTCGTCGATGGCCGAGTACCCCTTCCCTGTGGCGCTGTGGATCATGGCCGCCGCGCGCACCCTGCCGTACGCGGGCTTCGTCGCGCTCTTCGTCGTCACCGCCATCGCGTGTGACGCCGTGGCGACGCGGCTGTTCGACCGTCACTTCGGGCGCGAGGCCGCGCTGCGGTGGACGTTGTTCGTCGGTCTCCTCGGACCGTTGCTCTACATGCGCTTCGACCTGTATGCCGCGTTCGCGCTCGTCCTGCTGCTCATCTTCAACGACGGCGCGGCTCATTCGCGCAGCCGCTCGGTGCTCTCCGGGCTCGCGGTCGCGATGGGCTCGGCCGTCAAGCTGTGGCCAGCTGTCTTCGGCCTCGGCCTGCTCGGCCCCACGCGCCGCCGCGTCACGCACATGGCCGCGGCGATGGCGGGTGGCATCGCCTGGGTCGGGGCGACGGCGCTGTTGGCCGGGCCGCAGCGCGTCACGTCACCGTTGTCCTGGCAGGGTCAGCGCGGCTTCGAGGTGGAGTCGCTGTGGGGTGCCTGGCTCGGTTTCGCACGGATCTTCGGTTCCACGCCCGTCTCGCTGGAGAAGCGTCAGGGCTCGTGGGAGTACACGGGCGAACTCGCGAACTCCCTCATGTGGATGGTGAAGCCGACGCAGTACGTCGGCTACGTCCTCGCGCTGTCCCTGCTCGCCCTCGGCTGGCGGGCCGGGCGTGACGAGCGCGTCACCACCCTCGCGCTGACGATGACGTGCGTCATCTCGGTGCTCATCCTGTCGAGTCCGGTGCTGAGCCCGCAGTACCTCATCTGGCTCATTCCGGCGCTCGTGCTCGTCGACGACGCCCGCCTGCGCCTGCTCGGCGCGGTGACGCTCGTGCTGACGCAGCTGGAGTTCCCGTTCCTGTTCGACGGGATCTTCTCCGATCACACGCTGTTCGCGCTGACGACGCGCGTCGTCATCCTCGTGCGCAACATGCTGCTCGTGTGGTTGACGGTGCGGGCCGTCATGCTCCTCGTGCAGCGCGCTCGAGTTGCTCGACGTCCAGCTTCCGCATCGAGTACATCGCCTGCGACACCCGCGTGACGACCTGCGGGTCCGGGTCGCTCATCAGCTCGTAGAGGCGGCGGGGGATGACCTGCCAGCTCACGCCGAACGGGTCCTGGCACCAGCCGCACTGGCTCTCGGAGCCGCCGTTCGCGGTGAAGCCGTTCCAGTAGTGGTCGACCTCGGCCTGGTCGGCGCACATGACCTGGAAGCTGACGGCCTCCGTCTGCGGGAACTGCGGCCCACCGTTGAGGAGGGTGAAGGGGTTGCCGTCGAGCGCGACCTCCTCCATGAGCACCTGCCCGGCCATGTGCGCGTTCGGGCCGAGGGCAGCCTCGTCGGTGGGATACTGGACGGTGCTCGTGCGCTGCGCGTTGGGAAAGAGCGACAGGTACAGGTCGGCCGCGGCTGAGCGGTGCCGTCGAGCCAGATGCAGGGCGTGATGTTCGTCGTCATGGGTTCATGATGCGCCCTTCGGGATGGCCACCGGTGGTACGCGTCCGAACCCTGTTCATCGTTGTCGAGGTCCACGGCGGTCGTGGGAAACTGTCGCCCGTGTCGACCATCGTCTTCTTCCACGCCCACCCCGACGACGAAGCCAGCCAGACCTCCGGCGCCATGGCGCGCGCCGTCGAGGAGGGCCACCGCGTCGTGCTCGTCTACGCCACGAACGGTGACCACGGTTCGCCCGCCGAAGACATGGCTGAGGGGGAGACCGTCGTCGAGCGGCGCCGCAAGGAAGCGGCCGAATCCGCTCGGGTGCTCGGCACGGCGCGCGTCGCGTGGCTCGGCTACGCCGACTCGGGCATGACGGGCTGGGAGCAGAACGACGTCGACGGATCCTTCCACGGCGCCGACCCCGTCATCGCTGGGCAGGCGCTCGCCGACATTCTCGACGAGGAGAACGCCGACGTCGTCGTCGGCTACGACTGGCACGGCAGCTACGGCCACCCCGACCACGTCAAGGTGCACAACGTGCTCCACCGCGCGGTCTCGCTGGCGAAGAGTTCGCCGCGCGTGTTCGAGTCGACGATGAACCGTGACGCCCTGCGCGAGCAGATGCGTCAGGCCCGCGAGGCCGGGCTCATCCCCGAGGGCGAGAGCTTCGACCCCGACGCCGGCGGCGACGACGGCAACCCCCTCGGCATGGCCGAGCGCGACATCAGTTTCCGCGTCGACGTCAGCGCCTACCTCGACAAGAAGCGCGCCGCGCTCGGCGCGCACGCGTCGCAGCCCGACGCCGCAGGCATCCTCGCGATGCCCGCCGAGGCGTTCAACGCCGGTTTCGGCACCGAGCACTACATCGACGTCGCTGCCATGCAGGCCGGCGGCCTTCCCGCGACGGACGGCCGCGGCCACGGCGCGCGCCCCGAGAGCCAGCCCCTGCCCGACGGCTGGTTCTTCTGAGCCGCTGACGCTCGGTCGGCCCGCTCGCTCCGGCCATGCCGGTGGGTGCGCGAGTGCCGTCAGGCCGCGTTGTGTCCTGATGTTCCCGGTTTGAGATGCCGACGTGCCACCGGGGCACGTTGTGTCCTGAACAGGTAGTCGCCCCGTCGCGAGCTCAGAGCGTCAGGACGTACTCGTCCTCGTCGGCCGGGCACGCCGGCGACGGCGGGTTCACCTGCGTGAACCCGTGCCGCACGTACGCCGCCGCGGCCCGCTCGTTCGCGCGGAACACGTGCAGCGCCAGCACCCGGTAACCCAACTCGCGTGCCCGCAAGACGAGTGCTTCGACAAGGTCGTCGACGACGCCGGTGCCGCGCCGACCCGGCTCCACCCACACCTGGACGACGAAGGCGAGACGCTCCGGGTCGTCCGTCAGCGTCCGAGCGCTCTCCACGTCGTCGAGATAACCGGAGGCGGGAAAGAGGCCCGCCAAACCGTCACCACGCGGCGCGACGCCGCTCGAGGCATCCGGCTCGTCGTCAGCCACCCACAGCAGCGTCCCGGGGTTCGACGCGCGCTCGACCCACCGCTCGTCGGGGAAGGCCACCTCGCGCTCGAACGACGAACCGAACGCCTCCGGATTGGTCCCCAACGCACGCAGACGCACGTCACGGTAGGTCTGCCACGGAAGCTGCGACGCGGGGTGCACACTCATGACGTCATCCTCCCGATCCCTAGGGGCACAATCGACCGATTTGCCCGCACAGTCGCAATATTCAGGGATTCGTGAGCCATTCGTTATCAACTGTGAATTCCCTCTGTCATGGCAAGGAGAACGGCGCGCGCGACCGTCGGCCATCGAGCGCCGGCGGGGCCCGCGCGCCCCGGGAAGCCGCGGTCTGACGCGGCTGCGCACCTAGGATGAGTCAAACGAAGCCCGCCTACTCCCGTGTGCCGCACGGGGCGTCGGCGGGCACATTGTGGAAAGGGGGATGACGCCTCGTGTGGGAATTCATCGCTGAGCGATGGCAGGACATCGCCTATCGCAGTTACCAGCACACCTCGCTCGTCGTCCAGGCCGTCTTGCTCGCCACGATCATCGCGCTCGTCCTTGCGGTCATCGTCATTCGGAACAACAGGCTCAAGGGCTTGGCCAACATCGTCTCGGCGGTCGGTCTGACCATCCCGTCATTCGCGCTCCTCGGCGTGCTGCTGCCGCTCGTGGGCATCGGTGCCCTGCCGTCGGTGCTCGCAGTCTGCTTCTACGCCGTTCTGCCGATCCTGCGCAACGCGGTCGTCGGCCTCGAGTCGGTCGACAAGAACCTGCTCGAAAGCGCGCAGGGCATGGGCATGAGCAAGGCAGCGACGCTGCTCAAGGTGCGCCTGCCCATGGCGTGGCCGGTCATCCTCGCCGGCGTGCGCACGTCCACCCAGATGTCGTTCGGCGTCGGCGCCATCGCCGCCTACGCCCTCGGCCCCGGCCTCGGTGGCTACATCTTCACCGGCCTCGCCCAGGTGGGCGGCGCCAACGCGCTCAACTACGCGCTGGTCGGCACCATCGGTGTCGTCGTCCTCGCGCTCCTTCTCGACCTCATTCTTGTCGGCGTCGGCCGACTGACGATTCCCAGGGGGATCCGTGCCTGACAACACCACCGAAGCCCAGGGCGCCACGCCGGTCGAGCGCGCTGACGACGTCAACACGGACGTCAACACCGACGTTGACGCCACGAGCTCTCAGCGCAGCGAAGTCACGGGCGCCGAGATCGTCTTCGACAACGTCGTCAAGAAGTACCCCGGCCAGGCGAAGGCTGCCGTCGGCGGCATGTCGCTGCGCATCCCTGCCGGTGAGACCGTCATGTTCGTCGGCCCGTCGGGCTGCGGCAAGACGACGTCGCTCAAGATGATCAACCGTCTCATCGACCCGACGAGCGGCACCATCACGATCGACGGCAAGCCGATCTCCGAGTCGAAGGCCGACGACCTGCGCCGGCGCATCGGTTACGTCATCCAGGGTGGTTCACTCTTCCCGCACATGACGGTGGCCGACAACATCGCCGTCGTCCCCGGCCTGCTCGGCTGGGACAAGGCCAAGACGACCAAGCGCGTCGACGAGCTGCTCGACATGGTCGGCCTCGACCCGGAGCGTTACCGCGACCGCTTCCCGCGTGAGCTCTCCGGCGGTCAGCAGCAGCGTGTCGGTGTGGCCCGCGGCCTCGCCGCCGACCCGCCCGTCATCCTCATGGACGAGCCCTTCGGCGCCGTCGACCCAATCACGCGTACGCGCCTGCAGGACGAGATGCTCAGCATCCAGCGCCAGCTGCGCAAGACGATCATCTGCGTCACGCACGACATCGACGAGGCTCTCAAGCTCGGCGACCGCATCCTCATCCTTTCCGAGGGCGGCAAGATCGAGCAGTACGACACCCCCGAGAACATCCTCGCGGCCCCGGCCAACGAGTTCGTCGAGGACTTCGTGGGTGCCGGTTCGGCCCTCAAGTCCCTCGCCCTCTCGCGCCTCGACGATGTCGAGATCGCCGACGCGCCGACGGCTCGCGTGGGTGACTCCATCGTCGACGTGCAGCGCAACGCCACCGCGTCCGGTGTGCGCAACGTCGTCGTGCTCGACGAGCGTGGTCGTCCGGTCGACTTCGTCACCGCCGCCAAGCTGCGCGGCGAGCGCGTCGAGAACCGTCGCCGCGAGGCACTGCAGACGGTCGACCACCGCGCCACGCTCAACGACGCCCTCGACGCCATGCTCAGCTCGAGCCACGGCGCCGTCGTCGTCACCGGTGGGCGCGGCGAGTACCGCGGTGTCGCGTCGTTCCAGCAGATCATGACGCACATCCAGGACACCCACGAGGCGGCCGAGTCGCGCCGTCACGGTGCCGACGCCGAGGCCACGCCCGATTCGGTGGCTGTGGCGAACACCTCGAGCCACACCGACTTCCGCGAGCAGGCCGAGGAGGGTGAGGAACAGTGAAGGGCCGTATCGGACGCGAGCAACTCGGTCTGATCTTCGGGCTGCCCGTCCTCATCCTCGTCATCTTCGGCGCCTGGGTCATCTGGCGTCAGACCGCCGATCTCGACCCCATCGAGGCGCGTCAGCTCGACTGGTCCGCGCTGCGCAAGCTCGGGTGGGAGCACATCAAGGTGACGTTCGTCGCCACCTTCTTCGTGCTCGCCACGGCGCTGCCCATCGGTGTCGCCCTGACCCGTCCCAAGCTGCGCCGCTTCTCCGGGCCCGTCGTCGCGTTCGCCAACGCGGGCCAGGCGACGCCGGTCATCGGCCTCATCGTGCTGCTCGCGCTGTGGATCGGCTTCACCTTCTGGGTGGCCGTTCTCGCTCTCGCGATCTACGCGTTCCTGCCGGTGCTGCGCAACACGATCGTCGGTCTGCAGCAGGTCGACCCGACGCTCGTCGAGGCGGCCCGCGGCATGGGCATGAGCCAGATGAAGACGCTCGCGACGGTCGAGCTGCCGCTCGCGGCGCCGGTCATCATGGCCGGTGTGCGCACCGCGCTCGTCCTCCTCGTCGGTACGGCGTCGTTCGCGACGTTCATCAACGCCGGCGGTCTGGGCGCGCTCATCCAGGCGGGCATCAACCTGTTCCGCTACCCGATCCTCGTCAGTGGCGCGATCCTCATCGCCCTGCTCGCGCTCGTCTTCGAGTGGGCCGGGCGTGTGCTCGAGGCCATCGTCACCCCGAAGGGGCTGTGATCGCATGACGCACAAGTTGATTCGTACTCCGCGGGCCAGGCTCGCCGGCGTCGCCGGAGCGGCGGCAGCGGGTTCGCTGCTGCTCAGCTCCTGTGGCCTCGGTACCTCGGCCGGCATCTCGCCCTCGGGTGAACTGGGGCCGAAGCTCGCCTCCGTGAAGAAGCTCGACGGCGCCGAGATCGCCGTCGGTTCCAAGCAGTTCACGGAGCAGCAGATCCTCGGAAAGATCGCCGTCATCCTGCTGCAGTCGGCCGGGGGAAACGTGAAGGACTTCACGACGATCCCCGGTTCTGCGGCGGCTCGTGAGGCGCAGATCCAGGGCCAGACGACGTTCTCGTGGGAGTACACGGGCACGGCGTGGATCACGTACATGGGGCACACGAAGCCGATTCCGGACCCGCGCAAGCAGTTCGACGCCGTCAAGGCAGAGGACGCGAAGAACGGTCTGACGTGGCTGCAGTACGCGCCGATGAACAACACCTACGGGTTCGCGGCGAAGGAAGCCACGGCGAAGAAGTTCAACGTGAAGTCGTTGTCCGACCTCAAGAAGGTGCCGAAGGCGCAGCGCACGCTGTGCGTCGACACCGAGTTCGCCAACCGTGACGACGGCCTCGAGCCGATGCTCAAGGCCTACGGCATTCCGCTCGGCAGCGAGATTCCGCGTAACCAGATCAAGAAGCTCGATTCGGGTGCGATCTACGCGGCTACGAACAACGGGCTGTGCAACTTCGGTGAGGTCTTCACGACCGATGGCCGCATCAAGGTGCTGAAGCTGCAGGTGCTCGCCGACGACAAGAAGTTCTTCCCGCTCTACAACGTCGCCCCGGTGTTCGCCACCAAGACGTTGGAGAAGAACCCGCAGTTGTCGGACCTGTTCGGCCCTGTGTCGAAGAAGCTGACGAACGAGACGATGATCCAGCTCAACGCCAAGGTCGACGTCGACGGTGAGAACCCGTCCGACGTGGCGTTCGACTGGCTCAAGAAGGAAGGCTTCATCAAGTAGCCCCCTGACGTGACGCCCGGCCCCTCGAAGCGCGAGAGGCCGGGCGTTCGCGTATCCGGGGAACTTCTGTCGATCTGGTGGCGGCATATCGCGGCCACATCGACACATCTGCACCGGCTGGGTCAGAGCTCGAGCGCTGACCGAGCTTCGTCGAGCCGCGACCGGACGACGGTGTAGTGCGCCCACCGTCCGCGCTGTTCGCGCATGAGGAGCCCGGCGTCCGTCAGCTTCTTGAGGTGATGGCTCAGGGTCGGCTGGGTGATGCCCAGTTGGCTCGGCAGGTGGCAGGCGCACACCGTGCCGTCGGGGGTGGCTGCGAGGTAGGTGAGCAGACGCAGCCGCACCGGATCGGCGATCGCCTTGAGGAGCTCGGCCCGGCGATTCGCGTCGTCGAGCGGCAGCAGCGCCGCGTCGGCGGCGGGAGCGCAGGTGAACTCTGCGGGGGTGGACATGTGGCTCACCCTACCGACACATTGACAAACATCAATACGTTGGCCAGAGTTCATGACGATGAAGACCGATGCCACTGGCTCCGCCGAGCCCACGCAAGCCCCTGTTGCCGCGCGCCTTTCGACGCTCGATCGGTTCCTGCCGGTCTGGATCGTCGCTGCGATGGCCGTCGGTCTCCTTCTCGGACGGCTCGTGCCGGGTCTCGACGACGCGCTCTCCGCCGTCGAGGTCGAGGGTGTCTCGCTGCCGATCGCCATCGGCCTGCTCGTCATGATGTACCCGGTGCTCGCGAAGGTTCGCTACGACCGCCTCGACAGCGTGACGGCCGACAAGCGGATGCTCGGCGCGTCGCTCGTCCTGAACTGGCTCGTCGGGCCCGCCGTGATGTTCGCGCTCGCGTGGATCTTCCTGGCCCACCTGCCTGCCTACCGCACGGGCCTCATCATCGTCGGGCTCGCCCGGTGCATCGCGATGGTCATCATCTGGAACGACCTCGCCTGCGGTGACCGCGAGGCCGCGGCCGTGCTCGTCGCGCTCAACTCGGTCTTCCAGGTCATCGCCTTCGCCGGCCTCGGGTGGTTCTACCTGTCGGTGCTGCCCGGGTGGCTCGGCCTCGAGCAGACGAACCTCGACGTGTCGCCGTGGCACATCGCCGCGTCCGTGCTCGTCTTCCTCGGCCTGCCGCTGCTGGCCGGTTTCCTTTCACGCCGTGTCGGCGAGATGCGCTGGGGCCGCGACGCGTACGAGGGGTCGTTCCTGCCTCGCGTCGGGCCGTGGGCCCTCTACGGGCTGCTGTTCACCATCGTCCTGCTCTTCGCGCTCCAAGGCGACGCCATCACGCGCAACCCGCTCGACGTCGCCCGCATCGCCCTGCCTCTGCTCGTCTACTTCGCCCTCATGTGGGGCGGCGGCTACGTTCTCGGCAAGGCGCTCGGCATGAGCTACGAGCGGACGACGACGCTCGCCTTCACTGCGGCCGGCAACAACTTCGAGCTTGCCATCGCCGTCGCCATCGCGACCTTCGGGGCAACGTCCGGCCAGGCGCTCGCGGGCGTCGTCGGGCCCCTCATCGAGGTGCCCGTGCTCGTCGGCCTCGTCTACGTCTCGCTCGCGCTGCGCGGGCGCTTCCCCCAGGTGCCGAAGGAGACCCGAGCATGAGCGAGCCCCGCCCGAGTGCCCTGTTCGTCTGCGTCAAGAACGCCGGAAAGTCGCAAATGGCGGCTGCCCTGACGCGCCTGCACGCCGGCGACTCCGTCGAGGTGCACTCGGCCGGCACGCACCCGGGATCGAAGCTCAACGAGGAGTCGCGAGCGGCCGTCGAGGAGGTGGGCGCCACGTGCGAGGGCGAACACCCCAAGGCGATCGACGTCGATCTGCTGCGCCGCGCGGACCGCGTCGTCGTCATCGGTGGCGAAGCGCAGGTCGAACCGGTGGAGGGAATGCGAACCGACATCGAGCGCTGGACCACCGACGAACCGTCGCTGCGCGGCATCGAGGGCGTGGAGCGGATGCGTCTCGTGCGCGACGATATCGACGCGCGTGTGCGCGCCCTCGTCGCCGACCTGATAGCCGACCCTCAGGGCGTCAGAGGGCCTTCGTGACGAAGTCGCGTAGGTCGGTGATCGTGCGGCACTCGTGCATGTCGATGATCTCGGCGTACTTCGTGGCGACCGAGTCGCCCGTACCCCACTGCGATTCGGCCTCCGGGTTGAGCCAGAACGCGTGACGCGCCTCGTCCACGATGGTGCGCAGCGCGTCGTAGCGCGGGTTCGTCGAGTTGGTGCGAGCGTCGCCGAGGATGAGCAGGGTGGCACGCGGCGTGACGGCGTCGAGGTGGTGGGCGACGAAGTCGACGAACGTCATGCCGTAATCGGAGTTGCGGTGCCCGCGCTGCATCCGGGTGTTGCCGCGAAGCGCCTCGATGAGGTCGCCCTCCGCGCCCACGGAGCGCACGGTCTCGGTGAGTTCGTCGACGGTGTTGACGAACCCGAAGACGCGTACGCGCGCGAACTGCGCCTGCATCGCCTGCATGAGCAGGATCGTGAAGCGGCTGAAGCCGGAGACGCTGCTGCTCATGTCGGCGAGGATGACGAGCTCGGAGCGGTTCGGCGTCCGGCGGTCGTAAACGGGCGCGATAGGAACTCCGCCGGTGGACATCGACGCACGAAGCGTCTTGCGGATGTCGATGCGCCCGTGGCTCGCGCGGCGTCGCTTCGCCGCCAAGCGGGCCGCGAGCTTGCGTGCGAGAGGCTCGACGACGCGACGCATCTGGGCGGCGTCGATGGCGTAGGTCTGGCTGAAGTCGCGCCGCTCGATCGGCGTCGTGACGGCGTACGTCGCCTGGCTCGCCCTGCCACGGATCTCGGCGTTGCGACGGCGGGACTCGGTCTCGATGCGACGCCGGAACCCCGCGACGCGCGTACGGATCTCGTCGCGGTCGAAGCGCTGGACGAACGGGTCGGGCTGCCAGCCCTCGAGTGGGGCTGCGGCCTGACCGCCACTCCCGGCGCCACCGCCGCCCTCGGACGTGCCGACGCCCTCGTCGGCGAGACCGGGGGAGCCGCCGCTGCCCTCGAGGGCGTCCGCCTCCTGCTCGGCCCGCAGGCGACGCAGGTACTCGTCGTGCTCGCGCAGGAGCTCCGTGGCCCGCGCAACCGCGAGGTTCGGTTGGAACTGGTCGATGGCCTGGTTCGCAGAGAACCCCTCGTCACCCGCGCGACGCAGGCGCCCGAACTCGTCGACGACGACGCCCGCGAGCGTCTCGAGGGCCTGCTCGTCGTTCTCGGCGAGAGCCCTCGCAAGCAGTTCGGTGAGGGCCGTGGCGCGTTCGCGCAGCTCGGCGGCATCGGCGTTCTCCGCGTCGAACTCCGGTAGCTGGGCGAGCAGGTCGTCGGCGCCGAGATGGCCTGCCGCAGTGCGTCGTCCGAGCGCAGCGGGGAAGAAGATGTCGAACAGATCGTCGAAGACGCCGCGCTGCTCGCCCCGGCGCACCAGAGCCGCTGCGAGCCCCTCACGCAGGCGCTCGCGGTTCTCGAGACCGAGGGCGCCCGCGACGTGCCCGGCATCCACGACGTCACTCGTTCCGACGACGACGCCGTGGCGGCGCATCGCGTCGGCGAGGGCAACGAGGCGGCGTCCGAGGGGGCCGATCACCGCGGGTGTCTGCGTGTCCTCGCCACGCGGCGCAGCGTCGTCGAGCGGTTCGTGACGTTCGGGCTGCCCGGCCGAGGGGCGGTTGTGGAACGCCCCCGGGAAGTGGTGCTCGTCAGGCATCGAGCTTGAGCAGCGTGGAGGCGCGCTCGATGTCGTCCTGGTGCTTGAGCAGGACGCCGAGGTTGGCGCGCAGCACGGTGGGGTCGAGGTCGTCGGAGCTGTCGGCCCCGAGTGCGACGAGGGTGCGCGCCCAGTCGACGGTTTCCGCGATGCTGGGCGCCTTGCGCAGCGGCATCTCGCGCAGGCGCTGCACGAGCCGGACCACGGACTCGGCGAGCGCCGCGTCGAGGCCCGGCACCTTGAGGGCGACGATGCGCTGTTCGAGTTCGGCGTTGGGGTAGTCGATGTGGAGGAAGAGGCAGCGTCGGCGCAGAGCCTCCGACAGGTCGCGCGCGGCGTTGGAGGTGAGGACGACGAACGGGCGCTGCGTCGCGGCAAGGGTGCCGAGTTCGGGCACGGTGACCTGGAAGTCGCTCAGCACCTCGAGGAGGAGGCCTTCGACCTCGACGTCGGCCTTGTCCAGCTCGTCGACGAGCAGGACGGTGGGCTGCTCGTTGCGGATGGCGCGCAGCAGCGGCCGGGTGAGGAGGAACTCGTCCGTGAAGATGTCGGTGGCGAGGGCCTGCCAGTCGTGAGCGACCTCGTCGTCGGTCGCCTGCGCGGTGGTCCCTGTCGCGTTCGTCTGTGCCAGCGCAGTGTTGGCGGTGATGCGCAGGAGCTGCTTCGCGTGGTTCCACTCGTAGAGGGCGCGGGCCTCGTCGATGCCCTCGTAGCACTGCAGGCGCACGAGGTCGGCGTCTTCGCCGGTGGTCGCGGTGAGCGCGCTCGTGACGGCCTTGGCGAGCTCGGTCTTGCCGACGCCGGCGGGGCCCTCGACGAGCAGCGGCTTACCGAGTGCGTCGGCGAGGAAGACCGTCGTCGCGATGGCGTCGCTCGCGAGATAACCGGCATCCGCGAGGCGGGTGAGGACATCGTCGACCGAGGTGAAGCGTGAAGTCACCGTGCCATTGTCGCGGATGGCTCAGGCCGCGATCGGCGAAAACGCAGAACGGGTTGACCGGGTAGGCCCTCGGAACGATCCGATGTGACGCTGGCCCCACAGCTCGCGCACACTTCGCAGTTAGGTGTACCGTTAAACATAGATAACCTAACTAAACGAAGGGAAGAGATGTCCACCGCGCATCCGCCAACCGCGCAGGCCCCGATGAGGACGGTCTTGTCGCACGTCATCGTTCCGATCCTCATGGGTCTCATCATGTGCGCCGCCTACCTCGGTGGTTTCCACAAGCCGTCGCCCCACCACGTGCCCGTCGCCGTCGTCGGTCAGGCTCAACAGGCGGGCCCGCTGGCGGCCAAGGTGCAGGACGCGTTCGGCGACGAGGCGGACGTCCGCACGATCGCGACGCCCGAGCAGGCGACGGATCAGCTGAAGCACCTGAAGATCTCCGCGGCCTACGTCCCCGGTGACGGCAAGGCCGAACTGCTCACCGCCGGTGGCGCGTCCGACACGACGAAGTCCGTCGTCGAGAAGATGTTCCGCCCCGTCGCGGAGAAGCAGCACGATGCGCTGACCGTCAAGGACGTCGCGCCCCTCACCGAGGACGACCCCGCCGGCCAGAACGGTTTCTTCTTCCTCGTCGCCCTGACGGTCGCCGCGTACGCCACGTCGATCGCCATCGGCGCGGCGGCTGCGAGCCGCCCGTTCGCCCAGCGCATCGCCCTCGCCGCCGGCGCCGCCGTCGTCATCTCGACGATCGAACTCGCGATCGCGGCGTGGGGTTACGACATGTTCGGTGGGCACGCGCTCGCAACGTGGGCGCTGTCACTGCTCTACACGGCCGGCGTGCTGACGGTCGGTGTCGGCCTGCACCCGATCGTCGGACGGTTCGCGACGCTGCTGTACTCGGCGATCTTCGTCGCGCTCAACTTCACCTCGTCCGGCGGCGTGTTCGCGCCCGTCATGCAGCCGAGCTTCTTCGGTTGGCTGCACGACTTCTGGATCGGCTCCGGCTTCGTCGAGGCGCTGCGTCGCATCATCTACTTCCCGGACGCCTCGATCGCCGGCCCGCTCACTATCTTGTTCGGCTGGCTGGTCGTCGGGTTGCTCTGTCTCGCAGCCGGATGCGCGGTCGAACAGCGACGTGTTGTGCGAGCCCGTGAGCTCGAGGAAGCTGCGTCCCGCCCCGTCGGACGTCACGCCGAGCACGCGCATCAGGACGAGCGCGACGAGCTCGACCCCGAGACCGAGGAGGAACTCGAGGAGAACGTCGCCGTCTGACGTCCTCTCTCTTTGCGCCCAGATGCACCCGGGTGCATGTGGGCGCAAAGAGAAGCCACCAGGGGTGTGGACCGGTGCCTCACGAGCTGCGAGCAAGGCGATGAAGAGCCCACCATGCGACGGGTCGATAGGCGTGCCCGACGAGAGGCGGCAGATCCATCGCCATGTGACAGCGGCACCCGCTCCGACAAACCTCGACGCGGTGCTCGCCCGTCGTCGTCAGCCCCAGGACGCTGACGCGCCAGTTCCACGTCCTCGCCACCGCATCGACGTCGGTGATGACGAACCGCCCCACCGTCACCGGCCCGAGACGCCACCGTCCTTCCGCGCCGGGACTGATCACCACGGCATCCGCCTCGACCGGCGGCATGTGCGGCGACCAGTCACGCCACCGATCGACGTGCACGTAGGCCTGCCACGCCGCGTCGACACTCGCGGGCCCGTCAGCATGGACGTCGATGCGCTTCATGTCCGAATGCTAGGCGTTCCAACGGAACCCAGGTCGCCCACAGCCCTCGGGCGCCCCGCGCCGACCCCAGCGCGTAACTCACACGTAGGTGTGCAGTTGCGTGCCTACCTGTGAGTTACGCGCCATCGTGAGGGTCAGGCGACCCTCGACTCCGTTCGCTTGATCCTCAGCGCGCGGACTACTCATTGGCTCAGTTCCTCAGCGCCCGATTCGGCAGGGCCGGGCCTTCGCACGCTCCGGCGCGAACCTACCTCGGTCGGGCTTGATCGTCACTGAGCTTTCTTGTCTCGCCGACGACGGTGCAGGATCGGCTCGGTGTAGCCGTTCGGCTGCTTCGCGCCCTCGAGGATGAGTTCCTTCGCGGCGTTGAACGCGATGCCGTCGAAACCCGGGGCCATCGGCTCGTAAGCCTTATCGCCCTCGTTCTGCTTGTCGACGATCGGCGCCATGCGCTTGAGCGACGCGACGACGTCGTCCTCGCTCACGATGCCGTGCTGCAGCCAGTTCGCGAGCAGCTGGCTGGAGATGCGCAGCGTCGCCCGGTCCTCCATGAGCGCGACGTCATGGATGTCGGGCACCTTCGAGCAGCCCACGCCCTGGTCGATCCAGCGTACGACGTAGCCGAGGATCGACTGGCAGTTGTTGTCGAGTTCCTCGCGCTTGTCGGCGTCCGACCAGTCCGTGTTCTCCGCGAGCGGGATCTGCAGGATGTCGTCGACCGACGCGGCCTTGCGCTTCGCGAGCTCCTCCTGTACGGCGAACACGTCGACCTGGTGGTAGTGCAGCGCGTGCAGCGTCGCGGCGGTCGGTGACGGCACCCAGGCCGTCGTCGCGCCGGCCTTCGGCTGGCCGATCTTCTGCTCGAGCATGTCCTTCATCAGGTCGGGCATCGCCCACATGCCCTTGCCGATCTGCGCCTTGTGCGCGAGACCGTCAGCGAGGCCGACGTCGACGTTGTTGTCCTCGTACGCCTTGATCCACGTGGAACCCTTCATCTCGCCCTTGCGGATCATCGGGCCCGCGAGCATCGACGTGTGGATCTCATCGCCGGTGCGGTCGAGGAAGCCCGTGTTGATGAACACGACGCGCTCCTTCGCGGCGTAGATGCAGGCGGAGAGGTTGACCGTCGTGCGGCGCTCCTCGTCCATGATGCCGACCTTGATCGTGTTCTCCGGCAGGGCGAGCACCTTCTCGACGCGGCCGAACAGCTCGTTCGTGAACGCGACCTCCTTGGGCCCGTGCATCTTCGGCTTCACGATGTAGATCGAGCCGGTGCGCGTGTTGCTCACGCCCTCCTTGCCGACGAAGCCGTGCAGCGCCGCCAGCGACGTGACGAGCGCGTCGAGGATCCCCTCGCCGACCTCGTTGCCGTCGGCATCGAGGACGGCGTCGCTCGTCATGAGGTGGCCGACGTTGCGGACGAACAGCAACGAGCGGCCCGGCAGGGTGAACGTGTCGCCGCCGGGGGAGACGTAGTCGCGGTCGGGATTGAGCTCGCGCTTGAACGTCTTGCCGTTCTTCGTGATCTCCTCGGCGAGGTCACCCTTGTTGAGGCCGAGCCAGTTCGTATAACCGAGCACCTTGTCCTCGGCATCGACGGCGGCGACGGAATCCTCGAGGTCCATGATCGTCGTGACAGCCGACTCGACGAGGACGTCCTTGATGCCGGCCGGGTCGGTCGCGCCGATCGGGGACTCGGCGTCGATCTGGATCTCCAGGTGAAGACCGTTGTGCTTCAGCAGGATTGCCTCCGGCTGCGCAGGCAGCCCGACGTAGCCGGCGAACTCGTCGGCGTTCTTCAGCGACGTCGTGCGCTCACCGTCGAGGTGGACGACGAGCTCGCCGCCGTCGACGCCGAAGCCGGTGACGTCGGTGTAGGAACCCTCGGCGAGCGGGACGGCAGTGTCGAGGGAGTTCTTCGCGAACGCGATGACGGCGTCGCCGCGCACCGTGTTGTACGAGGTGCCCTTCTCCTTGCCGTCGGCCTCGTCGATCGCGTCGGTGCCGTAGAGCGCGTCGTAGAGCGAACCCCAGCGGGCGTTCGACGCGTTGAGCGCGAAGCGGGCGTTGAGGATCGGCACGACGAGCTGCGGACCGGCGGTGTCGGTGATCTCGCGGTCGACGTTCTCCGTCGTGATGGAGAAGTCGGCGGGTGCGTCGACGAGGTAGCCGATCTCGGTGAGGAAGGCCTTGTACGCGTCGAAGTCGGGCTTGCCCGGGTTGTCGCGGTGGTAGGCGTCGATCTTCGCCTGGAGCTCGTCACGCTCGGCGAGGAGAGCCTTGTTCTTGGGTCCGAGGTCGGTGATGACCTCGGCGAAACCCTTCCAGTACGTCTCCTGGTCGACGTCCGTGCCCGGCAGGACCAAGTCGTTGATGAAGTCGTACAGGACGGTGGCGACCTGGAGTCCGTGCACCTCGGTGCGCGGCGTGGTGTCAGTCATGTGCTTCCTTTCGTCGCATGCAGAGGGCTCCTTCTCTCCAACGCTACGCGTCAGTAGACCCGTTGTGGCAGGTTAGAGGGCGCCGAAGTGACACGCGTCACGCGTCGTGCGGAAGGCGCCCCTCGATCCACGCGAGAACGTGGGCCGTCACGTCGTCGCGGTTGGTCTCGTTGAGCAGTTCGTGGCGCGCGCCGGGGTAGAGCATGAGCGTCACGTCCTCCACGCCGCCGTCGCGCAACATGGCCGCGGCCGCCTCGACACCGCGACCGTCCCCGCCCGCCGGATCGGCGTCGCCGGACACGACGAGGATGGGCAGCTTCGCTGGTGTGGCCGCGACGAAGGACGGGGTGTTGACGAGGCGCAGGCCGCCGAGCATGTCGACGTAGAACCCTGCGGTGGCGATGAACCCGCACTTGTCGTCGGCGACGTAGGCGTCGACCTCGGCGTCGTCCCGGCTCAGCCAGTCGAAGTCCGTGCGCGCCGGCTTGAACGCCTTGTTGAACGCACCGAACGAGAGTTTGTCGAGAAGCTTGCTCGGGTGCTTCGCGCCGCGCAGGCGCGCCTCGGCGGCGGCCACCTTCGACCCCACGAGCCCCAGCGTTCCTGCGTCGGCGGGCGTGCCCGACAGGACGAGGGCCGTGAGGCGTTCACCATGACGCACCGCGTACGTGCGGGCGAGCAGCGAGCCCATGCTGTGGCCGAACAGGACGATCGGCGCGTTCGGGTGCTCGGCGCTCGCGTGCGTGACGACGGTGTCGATGTCGTCCGTGACGCGGTTCCAGCCGTCGGACTCGGCGAAGTACCCGAGGGTTCCGCCTTCAGCTGTGCGTCCGTGGCCGCGGTGGTCGGCCGCATAGACGGCGAACCCGGCACCGGTGAGGGCGTCCGCGAAGCGGGCGTACCTCTCGCCGTGCTCGGCCATGCCGTGCGCGATGACGACGACCGCGCGCGTCGACGTTTCGTCGGCCACCCAGCGGCGGCCGCGCAGCGTCGTGCCGTCAGGGGCAGTGAGGTCGAAGGGCTGGGGCTGCACGGGTTCTCCTCGAGGCGGGTGGCTGAACTACCGCCATCCTGCCCGGTCGGAGCCCTGAACAGTCACAAAACCATGCGGAAAAGCGGCGAGTCCGGGTCGACGCGCTCGGTGCGCATCGCCGACTCCGCCATGCGCTCGAGCAGCGGCTCGAGACCGGCGGGCTCGCCGAGTTCGAGGCCGACGAGGGCCGGGCCCGTCTCGCGGTTGGAGCGCTTCGTGTACTCGAAGAGGGTGATGTCGTCGTCGGGGCCGAGGATCTCGTCGAGGAACCGGCGCAGCTGACCGGGTTCCTGCGGGAACTCGACGAGGAAGTAGTGCTTGCGCCCTTCGTACACGAGCGAACGCTCGACGACCTCCGCGTACCGCGACACGTCGTTGTTGCCGCCCGAGAGGATGGCGAGGACGAGGTCGCCGTGGGCGATCTCGACGTCGTCGAGGGCTGCTGACGCGAGCGCGCCCGCAGGCTCGGCGATGATGCCGTCGCTCTGGTACAGGTCGAGCATCTCGGTGCAGATGCGCCCCTCGGCGACGCTGAAGCAGGGCACCCCACCCGCCGCGATGACCGGGTAGGTGTGCGCGCCGAGGAGGCCGACGGTGGCGCCGTCGACGAAGGGGTCGGTGACCGGCACCGAGACGGGGCGACCCGCCGCGAGCGCGGCCTGCAGGGAGGGGGCGCCCACCGGCTCGACACCGACGATGCGCGTGTTCGGGTGGCGTTCACGCACCCACGCCGTGGTGCCGGCGAGCAACCCGCCACCTCCGACGGGCACGACGACGACGTCGGGCACCCGGCCGTGCTGGATCTCGCACTGGGCGAACGCCTCGCGCGCCACCGTGCCTTGACCGGCGATCGTGCGCACGTCGTCGAAAGCGGGCACGAGCGTTGCCCCGGTCGTGGTGGCGAACTCACCGGCGGCTGCGGCCGCCACGTCATAGGTGTCGCCCTCGACGACCGTTGTCACCCACGGGCCGCCGAGCACGCGCACGCGCTCACGCTTCTGACGTGGCGTCGTGCGCGGCAGGAAGATCGTCGCCTTCACCCCGAGGCGCGCACACGCATAGGCGACGCCCTGGGCGTGGTTGCCGGCGGAGGCGCACACGACACCGGCCGCGCGGGCGTCCTCGTCGAGCTGCGCGATGAGGTTGCTCGCACCGCGAATCTTGTAGGAGCGCACCGGCTGCTGGTCCTCACGCTTGAGGACGACGGTGGCGCCGTACTTCGCGCTCAGGCGGCCGCTCTCGGTGACGGGCGTCGGAGCGAGCAGGCCCTCGAGGCGCGCTGCGGCGGCGTCTACTGCTGCTGCGTCGACGCCGGGGGTGGGGGTGGTCGTGCTGGTCACGGCGTCCAGACTCTCATGCGCCGCGCGAGAGCCGCGTGGCCTACTCGGATGACGGATAACGCGCCTCGCGGGCCTGTTGCACCTTCGCGTGCCGCGAGCGGTCGAGGCGGAGCGTCAGGGCGATGACTCCCACGAGCAGGAGCCCGCACACGGCACCGAACAGCGCTGCCATGACGACGACGCCGACGGGATCGTTGTTCACCGGGCCACCGTGTCATCCCGACCTGTGTCACCACTGGGAACCCTCGGCGAAAAAGCATTGTTGTCGAATCGTGTTCTCACGTGTGAACCACGTGCCTCCTTCGTGCGTCAGACATGGCAGAGTCGATGTGAGTTCGCTCGACACGAGCAACGAGGGGAGCGGAATGCAGCACGACAAGCGGCACTGCGCCGAATGTGGGGAGCAGGTCTCGGGGCCGTTCTGCAGCAACTGCGGCACGCGCACGGCCGTGGGGGCCACGGCCGGCGCGAACACGAGCGGGGCGTTCTTCGACGAGGAACCCACCCGTCTCGGTGCTGACCGCGCCGCGGATCAGCCGTACAACGGTTACGCCTCCGACGACGCGGACGAGTACGGGGGCGGCGTGCCCCCGGTGGAGCCCGCGGCGACGTCGTCCGCCCGGCCCGCCAAGACGAACCAGATGCTCGTGGCGCTCATCGCCGTTGTCGCGCTCGCCGTCGTCGGAATGCTCGGCTACCTCTTCACGAACGGTCGCGGAGACGACAAGGCCGATCCGCCGCTGGTGAGCGACTCCTCCACCAGCGCACCGACGAAGAGCACGTCGTCCTCGACGTCGTCCTCGACGTCGTCGAGCACGACACAGAGTTCGACGAGCAGCCCTGACCCCTCCACGACACAGGGCAACTCGAACGGTGGCAACAACGGCGGCGGGGGAGCGCCAGCGCCTGCACCGTCGCAGAACACCGAGGAACCTGCCCCTGCACCGAGCCCGAGCACGACGGGTGTCAGCGAGCTTCCCGGCCTCGTCAAGACGACGAGCATGGGCGGTTCGGACTACGCGATGACCCGTGAGGGCAACACGGTCACGGTCTGGCGGGCCGGAAGCGGCGGCGCCAGCCGAATCGGCTCCTTCACCCTGCGTGGCGGCGGAGGAAGCAACGGACTGGACTTCATCAACCTGCCCGGCTGCAGCGCGCCGGTCGTCGCGTGGAACGCAGCGAGCGCGAGCGGGTCGGCTGCGTACGGCTACGACGGTTCGGGCTACCAGGCGTACGTGGGTAGCTCGAGCGGCAGCATGTCGCCGAGCGGTGGATCGCCGAGCTCGTACGGCGTCAACGCCTACAACGGCATGCTGGAGATCCGTGACAGCTCCAAGCAGAAGGCACGTGGTTCGGGTAACCACTTCGACAGCTGCGAGAGCGCCTCACCGGACGTGCTGCACATGGTGAGCGGCGGCTGACACGTCCGCCGTCACGCGGGGCGGCAAGACGCTCGCGGAGGTCGCAAAGGGGCCGGGCCCGAAACCACGAGATGTGGTTTCGGGCCCGGCCCCTTTCGTGCTGGTGGCCTGAGGGTCAGACCTCGAGCGCGCCGTTGGCGATGCACGCCTTGCGGACGCCCTCGCCGTAGGCCGGGTCGGCCTTCGTGCAGTTCTCGATGTGACGCTCGATCGTCTGCGCGGTCGCGCCCTTGATGGCGGCGGCCGTGTTGGCGAACAGCGCGTGCTGCTGCTCGGGCGACATGAGGCGGAACAGGTTGCCCGGCTGCTCGTAGTAGTTGTCGTCGTCCGCGCGGTAGTCCCAGTGGTCGGCGACGTGCGCCATCTCCTGGTACTTCGCCATGTCGGACGCCGGCTCTGCGTAGGAGGGCTGCTCCTGCATCGCGCCGTAGCTGTTCGGCTCGTAGTGCGTCTCGCTGCCCTTGTTGCCGTCAACGCGCATCTGGCCGTCGCGGTGGAAGGTGTGCACGGGGCACTTCGGCGCGTTGACCGGGATCTGGTGGTGGTTGACGCCGAGGCGGTAGCGCTGCGCGTCCGTGTAGCTGAACAGGCGGGCCTGCAGCATGCGGTCGGGCGAGACGGAGATGCCCGGCACGAGGTGCGACGGCGCGAACGCGGCCTGCTCGATGTCGGCGAAGAAGTTGTCCGCGTTGCGGTTGAGCTCGAACTCGCCGACCTCGATGAGCGGGTAGTCCTTCTTGCTCCACACCTTTGTCAGGTCGAACGGGTGGAAGCGGTACGTCTTCGCGTCTTCCTCCGGCATGATCTGCACGTACATCGTCCACTTGGGGAAGTCACCGCGCTCGATGGCCTCGTACAGGTCGCGGCCACTCGACTCGCGGTCGCCGGAGATGACCTCGGCCGCCTCGGCGTCCGAGAGGTTCTCGATGCCCTGCTGGGTGCGGAAGTGCATCTTGCACCAGAAGCGCTCGCCGGCCTCGTTGATGAACGAGTAGGTGTGCGAGCTGAAGCCGTGCATGTGGCGGAACGTCTTGGGGATGCCGCGGTCACTCATGACGATGGTGACCTGGTGCAGCGCCTCGGGCAGCGACGACCAGAAATCCCAGTTGTTCTCCGGGCTGCGCAGGTTGGTGCGCGGGTCACGCTTGACGGCGTGGTTGAGGTCGGGGAACTTCATCGGGTCGCGGAAGAAGAAGACCGGCGTGTTGTTGCCGACCATGTCCCAGTTTCCCTCTTCGGTATAGAACTTCAGGGAGAAACCGCGGATGTCGCGCTCGGCGTCGGCCGCACCGCGCTCACCGGCGACGGTGGAGAAGCGGGCCATCATCGGCGTCTGCTTGCCGACCTCGGAGAAGATCTTGGCCTTCGAGTACTTCTGGATCTCGGGGCTCGTCACCGTGAACGTGCCGTGCGCGCCCGAACCCTTGGCGTGCATACGACGCTCCGGGATGACCTCACGGTCGAAGTGGGCGAGCTTCTCGATGAGCCACAGGTCCTGAAGAAGGATCGGGCCACGCGGGCCGGCCGTCATCGAGTCCTGGTTGTTGGCGACGGGCGCTCCCGCAGCCGTCGTCAGCGGGGGGTGCTCCTGGTTGCGGCCCTGCTCGTTGTCGACCATGAGGTGCTCCTTCGGTTGGTCGGGTGTGATCGGTCAGGAGGGAGGTGCTTCGGTTCTCACCCTAGGCGCTGCCACTGACAACGGACAGGGTGAAGCGGGTTCGTCCGGACGTCAGCCCGGCGGAGTCTTCGCGCGGCATTCGGCGCAGACGCCCCAGTAGGTGACCTCGGCTTCGTCGATCTCGAAACCGGCGCTCAGATCGCTCTCGTGTGCCGCTGTGAGGCAGGGGGTTTCGCCCACGGCGCACGGGATGTCGACGATCGTCGCGCAACGGCGACACACGAGGTGGTGGTGGTTGTCGCCGATGCGGCGTTCGTACAGCGCGGACTGCCCCGCCGGTTCGATACGGCGGATGATGCCGTGAGCCGTCATGGCGTGCAGCGCGTCGTAGACCGTCTGCATCGAGACGGCGCCGTACCCCTCGCGCACCGCCTTGAGGACGGTGTCGGCGTCGGAGTGCGGCCGGTTCTCGAGCGCTTCGAGGATGGCCAGGCGCGGACCCGTGACGCGCAGGTTGGCCTCGCGCAGCATGGTGCGCGGGTCCGGCGGCGAGGTCTGGGTCGTGGTCATGCCTCTATGGTGACGCTCTTTCTGGAATGAATCAAGATAAGCGCCGGACCAATGTCAACTAGTCACCCGCGACGAGCCACAGCACACCCCACGGCAGAAGGTGGATGTCGCCGTCCGCATCTGAGTGCACGGGTCGCGCGGTGAGGGCGTCGACGAGCCCGACGGCCGGCTTCGTCCGTTCCCCTGCCGAGGCGACCTTCGCAGCGTCGTGCACTGCGCCGAGGGTGAAGCTGCCCAACCACTGCGCGGGCCACGTCTGCTCCTCGTCGGTCACGTTGTAGAGCTGGACCATGTCGCCCGCGGTGTGGCGGCGCCCGACGGCCAGCACGCCCGGATTCGCGACAGGCAGCACCTCGGAGGCGATCTGCCCGTCGAGCTGAGGCAGCCGCGCGCGCACCTGCCCGACGGAGCAGTGCCATTCGAAGATCGCGCCGGTGACGCTGCCGTGATCGTGACGCTGGGCGAGCGCAGTGTCGGGCAGAGCCGGGCGGTGAGCCCAGCGGTTGTCGTCGGCGTGGGTCGGGTCGCTTGCCCACTCGGGGTCGTTGGGCAGGGCGAGTTCGTCGCCCGACCAGATGACGGGCAGGCCGTCGGTGCCGTACGTGGCGGCGACGAGAAGCTTCATCCGCGCCATGCCGGTTGCCGTCAGGTGGGGGTTGTACGACTCGCTCGCGCCGGTCAGCGACGCCGTCGTGCCGGAGATGCGTCGGTCGCCTGTCTGCGGATTCGCCTGGAAGACAAGGCCGTCCGAGAACGAATCGAACGATTCGCCCGCGTAGAAGTCGGAGAGGAACGCGCGGTGCAGCGGGCCGGAGAGGCCGACGGCGGCGGCGTCGCCGTCGTCGATGGCCCAGCCGATGTCGTCGTGGCAGCGGATGTAGGAGATCCAGGTGGCGCCCTCGGGCGTCGGCGGCAGTCCGCGGAGCGTGTGCACCGCGAGACGCGTGTCCTGGGCGGCGATCATCGACCACAGCTGCACCATCCAGGTGTTGTGGTACGCCAGATCCGACAGGCGCTCCTCGTACTCGCCGAGGCCGAGGTACTGCACGAGGTCGTGCGGCCCGACGATGGCCTCGGCCTTGAATGCGAGGCCGGGTGCCGCCATCCGCGCGACGGCACGCAGGATCGACGTCAGCGCGTGCACCTCGGGCTGGTTCTGGCAGTTCGTGCCCATGCGCTTCCACATGAACGCGATGGCGTCCAGACGCAGCACCTCGACGCCCTTGTTCGCGAGGAACAGCATGATGTCGGTGAACTCGGCCAGCACGTCGGGGTTGGACCAGTTGAGATCCCACTGGAATGCGTTGAACGTCGTCCACACCCACGCCTGGGCCTTCTCGTCCCAGGTGAAGTTGCCCGGCGCGAAGTCGGGGAAGACCTCGGGCAGCGTGCGCTCGTAGGCGTCGGGCACGGAGCGGTCGGGGAACATGTGGAAGTAGTCGCGGTACTTCGGGATGCCGGCGCGCGCCTTCGTCGCCCACTCGTGCTCCTCGGCGACGTGGTTGAGGACGAAGTCGAGCACGAGGCTGATGCCGCGGTGGCGCAGCGTCGTCGCGAGGGCTTCGAGGTCGATCATCGTGCCGAGGTCGTCGCGGACCTCGCGGTAGTCGACGACGGCGTAGCCACCGTCGCTGTCACCGGCGCGGGTGCGCAGCAACGGCATGAGGTGCAGGTAGGTGACACCGAGTTCGTCGAGGTAGGCGGTGCGTTCGGCGACGCCGGCGAGGGTGCCGCCGAAGCGTTCGGTGTAGGCGGCGTAGCCGATCATGCGCGGCGACGAGAGCCAGTGCGGGTCGGCTTCGCGACGACGGTCGAGGTCGTGGAGTTCCTCGGGGCGCTCGAGGAAGCGGCGCGCCGCGATCTCGACGAGGTCACCGGCGATCTCCTCGACGCGGTCGGGGTGGACGACGTTCAGGCCGTCACGCAGGGCGGGCCACTGGGCGCGCAGGCGGGCGGTGAAGACGTCGCTCTGCCAGGGGGAGGCCGGCGTGAGGACGGAGGAGGCGCGCTGGATCACCGACACAGGAAGTGGCATGGACACATTCTCGCGTACGGCGTGGGTGCTCCCGCCGCGTTCCCGCGCCGCGGGCGTGCTGTGTGCCAACGCGCGCGAACCTGCGGCGTCCCGCTGCCCGCCGGCTGAGGTGGAGGGGGCATAGTTGGTCTCAGCAGAGATTGTTACCCCAGCGCCCGGAGGGGGCCGAGCAGAGATGACAGCCTTGATGCCGCATTCGCGCATGTTCACGTCCGCCGCACGCACCGCCGTCGCGGCCCTCGTCATCGTCACCGCTTCGGGTGGCTGCTCCTCGGGTGACGGTGATGGCGGGGCGAGCAGATCCTCTCGGCCAGTGTCTCCCGGCGCCTCGTCGTCTGCGTCGGCGTCGACGAAGACGTCGTCACCTCGCGCCGACGACCCCGTGGCACGAGCCCGCGAGTTGCGTCGCATGTACGACTACGCCGCGGCGACGGCCGCGCTGAAGGGTCAGACCTCGAAGGAAGCCGACGCCGAGCGTCGCGCCATCGACGACGCCAAGGCGAAGGCGAAACCGTTCGCCGACAACACGCAGATCTCGCACGTCTTCTACCACTCGCTCGTCGTCGACCCGGCGCTCGCGTTCCACGCCGGGCAGGGCAAGGCGCAGGGGTACAAGGACTACATGGTCACCAAGCGCGAGTTCGTGGCGCAGCTGAACTCGATGTACGCCAAGGGGTACGTGCTCGTCCATCCACAGCGGGTTGCCAAGCGGGGCGCGGACGGGCAGATGCACCCGGTGCCGATCGTGCTGCCGGCGGGCAAGAAACCGCTCGTCCTTTCGGTTGACGACGTCAGCTACTACGAGTACATGGCCGGCGACGGGTTCGCGACGAGCCTCGTCGTTGACGGCTCGAAGGGCGTGCGCACCACCTACCCGGAGAAGGGTGGAAAGGTGCGCAAGGGGGCCGATGACGTCGTGCCGATCGTCGACGACTTCGTGCGCGATCACCCGGATTTCTCCTACCGCGGGGACAAGGGCACGATCGCGCTCACGGGCTACAACGGGGTGCTGGGTTACCGCTCGTCGTACGCCGCGTACGGCCACAGTGCGAAGACCGACGCCGAGCGCGCCAAGGCCAAGACGGTGGCGAACGCGATGAAGGCCACGGGGTGGAACTTCGCGTCGCACTCGTACGGTCACATCAACATCACCAAGGCGTCGCTGGCGACGATCAAGGCGGACGCGGCGCGCTGGGATGCCGACGTCAAGCCGATCGTCGGGCCGACGAAGGAGATCATCTTCGCGTTCGGTGCGGACATCTCGGACACCACGCCGTACTCGATGCGCAACCCGAAGTACGCGTTCCTCCACAACGTCGAGGGGTTCGACTACTTCGCGAACGTCGACGGCTCGCGCTCGAGTTGGATCCAGTTCTCGCAAGGGTCGATGCGGCAGGGGCGTATCAACATCGACGGCATCGCACTCGACGCGGCGCGGGACGGGGAGTCCTCGGTGCTCTCGAACTTCTTCGATCCCGTCGCGACGCGCGACCCGGCTCGCCCCTGACGACGGTGCCCTGCGCGGGCGCGCGGATGGCAGGCCCGAGGGGGCGGTGCGATGTCGCCGGCCGATGCCCCGGGCGCAGGCCGTGGGCGAGGCGCTCGGATGCGATCGTCGCCGACCGCTGTTAGGGTTATCTGCGAGGGGAGTACTTCCCACGTTCCGATTTCGGTCAGTACGAGCGCGCCCAGCCGCGCTCCCGTGCGGAAGCGGCGACAGCGTCGTCGTGAAGGAGACCTCAGTTCAACACGTATGCGAACTGAGGTGTGCTCATCATGGAAACCATTGCCACACCGGCGCTCTGGACGACCACGATCGTCGGTGTTCTTGTTCTGTTCGTCCTCGACTTCATCGTCACGCGCAAGCCGCACGAGGTCTCGATGAAGGAAGCGACCGGGTGGTCGCTGTTCTACATCGGTCTGCCGGTGGCGTTCGGTGGGTGGCTCTGGTCGCAGCACGGCAGCCAGATCGGCACCGAGTACTACACGGGTTACATCGTCGAGAAGTCGCTGTCGGTCGACAACCTGTTCATCTTCATGCTGCTGCTCGCGGCGTTCGCGGTGCCGAAGGCCTATCAGCAGCGGGTGCTGCTCATCGGTGTGGCGGGCGCGCTCGTCATGCGCGCCATCATGATCGCTATCGGTGCATCGCTGCTCACCAAGTTCTCATGGATGTTCGTCATCTTCGGCCTGTTCCTGCTGTGGACGGCCGTCAAGGTCTGGCGTGACACGCGCAGCGACGAGGAGGAGGAGATCGACCCGAGCGAGCTCGGTTCGGTGAAGTTCCTGCGCCGCTTCTACCCGGTGACCGACGACTACCGCGGCACGAGCATGAGCGTCGTCGAGGCCGACGAGACGGGCAAGAAGCGCCGCATACTGACGCCGCTGGCCGTCGTCACGGTGGCGGTGCTCGCGGCCGACGCGATGTTCGCGCTCGACTCGGTGCCCGCCGTCTACGGCATCACCGGCGACCCCTACCTCGTCTTCGTGACGAACGCGTTCGCGCTGCTCGGTCTGCGCGCGCTGTACTTCCTCGTCGAGGGCGTGCTGAGCAAGCTCGTGCACCTCGGGTACGGCCTCGCCGTCATCCTCGCGTTCATCGGCTACAAGCTCATCGCGCACTGGGCGCACGACGTGTGGCACTGGGTGTGGACGCCGTCGACGGCCGTCTCGTTGTCGGTCATCGTCGTGTCGCTGCTCGCCGTGACGATCTCGAGCCTCGTCGTGACGCGTCGCGCCGAGCGCGAGGAGGCCACTCGTTCGAGCTCGTGACTGAGTGACACGAGCGGGGCCGGGGTCGTGAACCTCGGCCCCGTTCCCATCCCCGGGCTCGGTGGCTACGAACACCGGGCATGACACCTCGCCCAGCCCTGGCCCGACGCAGCCGTCACGCTCTGGCCGGTGTGGCAGGCGGAGCCGCCGGTTTGTCGGTGGCCCATCTGCTCGCTGCTGCCTCGAACGCGTCGTCCTCACCGGTGCTCGCGGTCGGGTACGCGGTCATCGATCACACGCCGACGGCGGTGAAGGACTGGGCCATCGCCCACTTCGGCACCAAGGACAAGCCACTGCTCCTCGGCACGGTGGCGCTCGTCGTCGTCGTGGCCACGGCGCTCATCGGGCTGCTCGCGGGGCGGCGCAAAGCGTGGGGTGCGGTCGGCCTCGCCGCACTGGCCGCGGTGCCAGCCTGGGCCGTCATGACGCGGCCGAGCGCGCGGATCGTCGATCTCGGGCCGACGCTCGTGGCCTTCGTCGTCGGTATCGGCGTGATGCTGTTGCTGTTGCGGCTCAGTCCCTCGCCCACGCCGAGCGAGGAGGCGGATATGACCGAGCCCGGGCGGAGGGTTTTCGTCGGGGGCGTGCTCGGAAGCCTGGCGCTCAGTGGGCTCGCCGTCGCGGCGGGGCAGACGCTGCTGCAGGCGGCGAGCACGGCGAAACTGTCACTGCCGCGCGCGTGGCGTCGCGCCACACCGATTCCCGCGGGGTTCGAGCGGCGAAACCCCGCCATCACGCCGCTGCGCACACCGAACGAATCGTTCTACCGCGTCGACACGGCACTGACGGTGCCGCAGGTCGAGCGTGAGAGCTGGACCCTTACGATCGACGGCGACGTGCACCGCCGCGTCACGTTCACGTACGACGACGTCGCTGCCATGAAGCTCGTCGAGAAGAACATCACGATGACGTGCGTGAGCAACGAGGTCGGCGGCGAGTACGTCGGCGGCGCGACGTGGCTGGGCGTCCCGGTCCGCCGGCTGCTTGCCGAAGCGGGCATCAAGGAACCTCATCGCGCGGACGCGCAGGTGCTCAGCACGTCCACCGACGGGTTCACGGCGGGCACCCCGTTGGCGGCGATGCTCGATGACCGCGACGCGCTGCTCGCCATCGGTATGAACGGCGAGCCGCTCCCGCGGCGCCATGGTTTCCCGGCGCGACTCGTCGTGCCCGGCCTCTACGGCATGATCGGCTCGACGAAGTGGGTGACGAAACTGACGGTCACGACGTTCGCCGAGCACCAGGCCTACTGGACGCAGCGCGGGTGGTCGCACGATGCGCCCATCAAGCCGAGCGCTCGGATCGACTCGCCGTCGTCACTCGCCCAGGTGAAGCGAGGCGTCATCAAGGTCGGCGGCATCGCGTGGGCGCAGCGCAGTGGCGTCCGCGGCGTGCAGGTACGCCTCGACGGCGGGCCGTGGCGTGACGCCGAGCTCGGGCCCGAGGTGAACGAGGACTTCTGGCGTCAGTGGATGTATCGCCTGGACGCGAGCTCACTACCCACCGGCCAGCACACCGTCTCGGCACGGGTGATCGACGCCGACGGGGACACCCAGACGGCCGAGCGTGCCCCGGTCTTTCCGGACGGCTCGAGCGGCCTGCAGGAGCAGGTCTTCTTCCTTACCTGAGTTGCCAGGAAAAAAGTTTCGCGGCCACACCCATCCGTCGGGCAGGCGGCTTCGAACCCTTGATGACGATCGGAAGACGACCGATCGGTCAGAAGTTGGCTCAGGCCGAATCACCGCACCGAGGAGAAGATCATGAAGTCCAAGGCCACCGCACTCGTTCTCGCCACCGCCGGAGCGCTCTCGCTCGGCGCGTGCGGCAACGGGGATTCCTCCAGCGGATCCAGCTCCGCGATGTCCTCCACGACCAGCGCGAGCTCGTCGGCCAAGGCCGACTCCTCCTCGTCCAGCGCGATGGGCGAGAAGGGTATGAACGCCAGCAAGCCGTTCGGCCCCGCCTGCTCGAGCGTGCCGAAGTCCGGCAAGGGCTCCTTCCAGGGCATGACGGGCGATCCGGTCGCCACGGCGGCGTCCAACAACCCGGCCCTCTCGACCCTGACGATGGCCATCAAGAAGGCGGGGCTCGTCGACACTCTCAACACGAGCAAGGACCTCACGGTCTTCGCGCCCGCGAACTCGGCGTTCACGAAGCTGCCGAAGGCGCAGCTCGACAAGACGCTCGCCGACAAGGCCGCGCTGACCAAGCTCCTGACCGGTCACGTCGTCAAGGGCCGCATGGCGCCGAACCAGCTCGCGGGTGAGCACAAGACCCTCGCCGGGAGCACGGTGAAGGTGACCGGATCCGGCGAGAAGTTCATGGTGAACGGCAAGTCCTCGGTGGTGTGCGGGAACGTGCAGACCTCGAACGCCACCGTCTACATCATCGACTCGGTTCTCATGTGATGTGAACCCTCGGACGACGAAGCCGGGCCCCACGAGAACGATCTCGTGGGGCCCGGCTCCGTCGTCGGTCAGGGGTTCGCCGAGGGGCGGGTCAGGTGAGGTGGATCGTCAGCACGGGGTCGGAGGTGGGCTGCCGCGGCGTCGTACCCGCCTTCTCCAGGGTGGCGGCGACGATGCGGACTTCGCGCATGTCGGCGTTGAGCAGCATCGTGCTCTGACGGCCGTCGCGGTCGAACTGGCCTGAGTTGACCATGTGATTCGGTGTCGAGCCGGTCCACATCGTGTAGGCGTGTCCGGTTGCGGGTGCGAGGGCCGGCTCGAAGCGAATGGCCCCCTGGCCCTTGGAGTTGCGGGCCACCGTCACGGTGCTACCGGCGTACGTCGTTCGGCCCTTCTGCGATGTCTCGTCGTCGAGGATGTCCTGCGCCGTCACCGGCTGCTCGTCGCGCCGGTTACGCCACAGCCCGACTCCGCCGACGCCCACGACCGTGGCCGCCGCGCCTGCGAGAAAGAGACGTCGGCTCGGGCGGGATACCGGTCGGGTAGCTTCGCGGGTTTCAGCGTCAGTGGCGACCGCTCGCAGGATCTCGTCTCGCAGATGAGCCGGCGGGGCGGTGCTGCTGGGTACGGACAGGGACGCCGCAGCGTCACGCAGATGCTCGAGCTCGTTCCGACATGACGCGCAGGTGGCCAGGTGCTTCTCGAAGCGTCGTCGCTCGACGTCGTCGACGGCGTCAAGCGCGTAGGCGGCGACGAGGTCGTGCGGCTCGTCACGCATGGTCGCCTCCTTCCTCGGTTGACGTGAGGCAGTCCGCCAGCCGGCGCAGGCCGTCTCGGATGCGCGACTTCACCGTGCCGAGGGGTGCGTCGAGGCGCGTCGCCACCTCGTGGTGGGTGAGGCCGTCCCAGTAGGCCAGTTCGATGCTGGGGCGTTGGGCGGGGCTCAGGGTTTCGAGACAGTCACGCACGTCGGCGCGTTCCTGGGCGTGCATGGCTGCCTCCTCCGGCCCCGGCGACGGTGGTTCGTATGACTGCTTGGCGTAGGAGTTCTCGCGCGTTCGCGAGGCCTGAACGCTGCGCACGGTGTCGACGGCCCGGCGGTGTGCGATGGCGAGCATCCACCCCCACGGGCTGCCGTCGACGCGAAAGGTGTTGGCCTTGCGCCAGATCTCGAGAAAGACTTCCTGAGTGCATTCCTCGGCCATCGACGGGTCGCGCACGACGCGCAGTACGAGCCCATGGACGCGCGCCGACGATTGGTCGTACACCTCGGCGAAGGCAGTCTGGTCGCCGGTGCCGCAGCGAGCGAGTGACGCGGCCAGGGATGCCGCCGCAGTCGAGTCGCCCATGGGTCACCATCCTGCCTCACTCCCACCTGTTCTCGCTGCCCGGATGTGAGGTGTTCGGCGCCGGCGGCGTGGCGGATGGGCGGGCGGATGCGTTTGGCCTTGCATGCTTCGGCCTGCAGCTGAGGTGTAGAAGAGCGCAATCAGCCGCTCGTGGTCGCCATTCCGATGCCCTCGGCGTGCGCCGGCCCCAAGGGGCATGCTCACCATCGGCTGCCCAGCGCGCGTCGCTCGAGGTGTCCTGGAGCATTCCACCGCAGGTGCTTGCACCGAACTTCGCCCATTGGTCGCTGTGGGGTCCCTGAAGTCGTTACGCTCTCGCCATGAGTGCCGAGCCCCGTCGGTGGGTCGCGTGCGAGAGGTCGACGGAACGTCGTCGTCTCGGCAGGGCTGAACGGGCGACCGCATGACTGTGACCTGGTCGCCGCAGCAGCAGGATGACCTTCGGGCCGCTGCCATTGCGTGGCTATCGGCTCGGACCAATGACGGTCTGGACGCCCTCACGTCGGAGCAGATCAATGGGTTCACCTGGGGCGGTGAGCGCTTCCGTCTCATGGATGCGCAGCGGGGGATCCGGAAGCCGCGTCAATTCACGTCGGCTCTGTCCATCAGGACGACGTTTCGTCCCGCCGGCGCGGAACGGCCGTACGAGGACGACCTCGGCGTGGACGGTTTGGTGCGCTACAAGTGGCGCGGCGACGACCCCGCGCATCCGGAGAACAGGTCTCTTCGTCAAGCCATGCACGAGAGAGTTCCGCTCATCTGGTTCTGGGGTGTGGGCGTTGCGCTCTACAAGCCGGTCTTCCCCGTCTACTTGATCGCCGAGGAGCAGCGGGAGCAACAGTTCGTCGTCGCGACGGACGGTCTTCAGCACCTGGAATCGACAGGATCACGGGTGGAGGAGGTCATGCGCCGCTACCTCAGGCAGGAGACTTATCGCCGCCTGCACCAGCCAGTGTTTCGAAGCATCGTCATGCGGGCCTACGAGGCAAGCTGTGCCGTGTGCCAACTCAGGCACTCTGTCCTGTTGGATGCTGCTCACATCGTCGAAGATCGGCACGAAAGGGGTGTCGCGTCCGTTCGCAATGGTCTTGCGCTGTGCAAGATTCATCACGCCGCGTACGACGCGGGCATCCTGGGCCTCACGCCAGATCTGCGCGTGGAGGTCAGGGCAGACATTCTCGACGAGATCGATGGGCCCCTCCTGGAGCACGGGATCAAGCGCCTGCACGACACGCCTCTCATGGTGGTCCCCAGGAGCCGGCGGGAGCGCCCCGACCCGGAGCTTCTCGAGATTCACTACGAGCGGTTCCGGGCCTCATAGTGCAGGCAGATGGCGCCCTCCGTCGACGAGGCCGGGAGTTGGCTCGCCGTCGGGAGGGGCCCGTCAGTCCCGACGGCGAGAGCTGCCGTAGAAGTACGCGCGGTATTCCTCGTCGGTGACCTCCCCCGCTACACGGGCCATGGAGACCGGGTGGAGGCCCGAACCGGGGTCGTCGGCCGAGGCGAGCTCGTCGTCATACCACCCCTTCGGCTCTCAAGGCTTGCGGTGCGCCGTGATGCGTTGCGCCTCCCGCACCGCCGTGGACCAGAGCAGACCATCGATTCGGGGGACGCCGAGCGCGGTACGGATCTGCTCGGCCGCCTCGTCGGCATCGAGTCCGCAGTGCTTCACGGCGTAGAGCAACGCGACCGCCGGGGTGCGGTGGTGGGCGTGCACGCAGTGCAGGAAGACGGTGTGTCCCTCCGCCCGAAGCTCGGCGACGGTGTCGGCGGCGTCGTTCAGCGCTGCCGCGAGGTCGTTGTGCGTGCTCGGATCGTCGGAGTCGACGATCCAGTACTCGACGTGCCGCGCGGGGTGGTTGCCCCCGCCGAACCGGCGCAGCCTGGTCTCCCGGTTCTCCTGGGAGCCGATTCGCGAGAGGCTGACGACGGCGTCAGCCTGCGTGTGCGCGAGGGCCGTCTGGGTGCCCAGGTGCAGGCCCTCGTCGAAGGATGTCGGGACGTCGAGCGCTCGACCGCCCGGTGAGGGCTCGATCTCGCGCAGTGGCCAGGCGCCCGGCTGCGTTTCGCCGGCGGTTCGCAGAGCGAGCTCGACGAGGTCGCGCGCCGTCATGTCGGGCCACCCGTGGATGCGGCGGCGCCATGTTCCGGGGATGGCGGAGACGCCGTAGACGGCTCCCATGAGTGCGCCGGTGATTGCCGCGACGGTGTCGGTGTCGCGGCCCGCGCCGACTGCCGCTTCGAGTGCGTGACGGACGTGGAGGCGGTTTCCGCCCTCGTGGGCCGCGTACTTCATGACGCGCATGCTCGTGATGGCGGCGTGCGCGGCACGAAGCGCGCCGAACGTGGAGCCGTTGGCCTCGATCGTCGACGGATCGGCGAGCGTTGCCGTCTCGATCCACTCGGTCCACTGCCGGCGGCGCTCCTCGGGGATCAGGTCGAGCCCGGCGAGGAGGTCGTACTCGCCCGTCATCACCGCGTGCCGGATCGCCTCGGCGTGCAGGACACAGGAGTCGAGGACGAGCGGGTTGGCGTGCGTGAGGCGAGCGACGTTGCGCGCGTTCTCGGCGGTGGCATCGCGGTCGTGGAGGGCGGTGAGTCCGACGATGCCGTTGCGCATGAGCGCGCCGTTGCCGGCCGAGCGCTCGTGGTGCTTCGCGTAGCTGCCCGAGGCGTCGAGGGCTGCCCAGAACCATTCCTGGTCGAGGCTGCCGCCGTCTTCGTCGGGCGGGGTGTTGGTGAAGATGTCGCGCGTCGCGGCCAGGACGGCGCGCGTCTGGTTTCCGACGTCGCTCGCACCGTCGTCGAGCCAATGCTGGAAGCCGCGCATGATGCGGCCGAGTGCGCGGTCGTCGAGGTGGCCTTCAGCCGTGACGCGGGCGATGCAGATGGCCATCTGGGTGTCGTCCGACCACTCGCCCGGCGCGTAGGGGCCGAGGCCGCCGCCGACCATCTCGGGCTTCGTTTCGTGCAGGGGCGGGCCGAACTCGTAGGGGACACCGAGGGCGTCGCCACACGCCTGGCCGACGAGCACTCCCGCCGTGCGGTCGCGCTGGGTGCTGGTGAGTTTCTGGTGGGTCATCGCTGCCTCCTGTGATCTTTGATGTCAGGACGACAATAAACACCGCAGACAAATAATGTCAACTAGACATAAATGGCTGAGCTGATCTAGTGTCGAACCGACAAGAAGGGGGTGTTCGATGATCGAAGGAGCGATGCGGGATCGTGCGCAGGCGTTGGATGACGTGGTGACGGCCGCGGTGCTCGGCGACGCGCTCGCCGGGCGAGACGTGCAGCGTGCCGAGGCCGAGTTCATCGATGGTGGTCTGGTGCTGACGGTCGGGCGGTACACCGTGAGCCTGCTCGAACAGGTCGCCACGCCGCTGCCTCCGTGGGAGGGGCTGCCCGAGTGCTTCTACAGTGACTGCGGCTGCGTGATCGACCCGCGCGAGCTGATGCGGCAGCGCAGCGATGGAGTCGAGGCGCTCGCCGTCGGGATCGCGCTTGCGCGAGCCTTTGTCCCGCTGGGGGGATGCGCCGACGAGCGTCGACGCCGGTACGTGGCGAAGATCGCTGGTCATCACGGCACGCCCGCGGCGAGTGACGCCGCCTTCGTGCTCGCAGGGTTGCTCGGCGGGATGATCGCGAACGGTCATTCCTGGATGGTTCGCCCTGACTGGGACGTTCGCGGTTTCCTCTCCGTCTTCGGAGAGATGATGACGGCCGCTCCCGTCTGGCTGGAGCGCCTCATGGCGCGCTACCAGGGCCTGCACGGGATGGGTCTGGCTGCACTCGACGTCGTACCGAACACGAACCGTGCCCGGTCGCAGTTGGCGCGGGCGCTGTTCCTCGTGCAGGAGAGCGAGGACTCGTCGGCGGTGCTCGCGCGCGCTGCCGCCGTCACGCCGAACAACGGCTTGAGCATGACGGTGGCCGCACTCCTGGCGGCCCGCGTCGAGGAGTTGCGCGTGCTGCCGCTCATCGACGAGCACCCGCTTCGGGAGACAACGCGCGTCGTCGTCGAGGCGGCGCGGGCCCGCGGCGAGTGATTCGCCTCGAAGACAACCAGAACGACAGAGAGGGAAGAACGATGGACGAGTCAGAGCTGAAGGCCTACGTCGCACAGCGTGAGGAAGGGGCGCGGAGGCGCGTCGGCGAGGAGATGCGTCACTCGGTGCGGCAAGCCGCGGCTTGGAGATGCTTCGCGGAGCTGGTGCGACGCCACCCGGAACTGTGGGTGCTCGAACTGCACGGCGGGGGTGGCCAGTACGACGAGTTGGCGGTGTGGGAGCCGAAAGCAGGCTCCCTTCTCCTGCAGTGGAACTACCTGGGTTCCCTGCACATGGCCCACGTGACGACGAAGGCCGACCTCTTGCGGTGGACCGATCTGTTCACGCTCGACCCGCGGAGCGTGCTTGCGCACATCGAGAAGGTGACGCGGCTCGGGTCTCCACGAGGGATCCCGCACTCGACGCCTCGGCTGCTGACCTATCGGGCCATTGCGCACCTGGCCGGGAGCGCTGCGTTCGACCGGAACGGCGTGTCACTGGTCAGCGGGTTCTATGACTCGTCCGGTTACGGGGAGGGGCCGCGCGAGGGTGCATTTGCGGCGTTTCCAAGTATCCAGGCCCATCGCCGCCATAACGGCGAGGACGCTCCGAACGGCGTCGAGGAGTACCGCTTCTGGTTTGCCTACAAAGCGCAGGGCGAGGACGAGCCATCCAAGCCCCTCGTCGCTTTCGAGACGACGGGCCACGCCTGGAAGCCGGGCGAGGACGCCGGTGAGCGCTTCGACTTCGTCCGCATGTACGACACCGTCGGGCGCGACTTCGACCGGCTCATGGCCGCGTTCGACACGTGGCGCGCCGCGTGACGGGTCAGTGAGAATGATGCGATGAAGATCGAGCGGATCAACGGGTACGGGCCGGAGCACGAGTGCGACCACGGGGGCGGGCACCTCATGAGTCCGCCTCGCATGCGCTCTGTGCGCGAACGCCCAAACTCGATCGAAGTGCGCGCCCTCGAGATGCGTGACGGCTTCCTACGGGTCGTGTTCGATGACGGTCGCGAGCAGTGGCTCTGGCATCACGAGGCCTGGGACGACGTCGTGAAGGTCGGTGACACGGTGCTGTACCACGACCGAGCGAAGGTCGTCTCCGACAGCGAGATGGCGTGGTTGCGGGCTGTCTGCGAAGTGGATCAGTTCGACGCCTGGGAGGCGCGGCGCATCGCGAGGGGCTACGTCCGCCGCTGTGGCGAGTGCGGCAGCGCTCGATGCTCAGATCCCGCAACCTGCCCGTGGCTGACGGGCGACTTCGACATGTTCGACGTGCTCGCGGACATGGGGGATGACGCGTACGTCGTGGACCTCGACGAGAAGATGGGGCGCATCGTGGAGCGCGGCGGCACCGTCTATCCCGCGCAGAGGATCGGGTCGATCGCGGCCATGGGGCAGTCGGCTTACTGGAACTTCGAGGTCGATGTCGACCTTGAAGAGCTGGCCGCCACCGCAACACGGGATCCCGACCTGAACTACGGGATGCTCGAGCCCCGGCGCGAACGACCGCGAGGCACGTCGCGCCCGTGACGGGGAAGGTCGAGATCAGCGATTTCGAGGCGCCCCGTGTCGTCACGGACAAGGGGAGTGAGGCTCAGGCGAATGAGTTGAAGACCGCGTAATCGGCTTCCTGCAGTGCCGTGAGGAGCCATGCTCCCTTGGTTCGCGGAGCCGCCAGCGCTTCGCTGACAGCTCGATACTCGGGGTCGGAGTTCAAGAGGCCACGAAGCGTCCCCCGCACGGCGTCGTCCAGGTAGACGGTGCAGTCAAAGGTTTCGCCGTAGTTCGTGCCGCTGCGCAAGTCGGCCAGGAGCGATGCCCAGAAGGTGCGCTCGTCGTCCGAGAGTTCACCGCGGGGGTCAAGCGGGTTGAGTTCGATGGCGGCCGCCGTCATCACCCCGATGGCCTCGTCGTTGACGACGGAGAGCCAATGAGCCACCACTGCTGCTTCGTCATCACCCGGGATTGTCAGGGCTTGCGGCGCGCATGCCTCGTCGCCCGTGCTGCTGGCGACGGCCACCTGAGCAGAGATCGTGGTGAGACACCAGTCCGTCTGGGATGCGTACATGCCCATTTCGCCGGCCGAGGTAAAGGACGCCAGGGTCTCACCGTGCACGTCGCCATCGGGCGACACAAGGAAGGGTGAGGCGTCCGGCTCGGCGAAGTGAACCCGTGATCCGTTGACGCGTGCGTACCGGCGGTGCGGGGCGTCGTACGAGCCCGGGAACTCGTCGTCCTCGTCCTCGAATGAGGTGACCTTGAACTTCCAGTCATGGTCGTCGGGTTCGCCGTCACCCGTCACGACGAGACGCTGGAGAACCTTATCGTCGGCGGTGCTGATCCACACAGCGACGTCGTCAGCCAGCTGAAGGAGATCGGCCGGCGCTGGGCAATCCTCAGCGACGCCCCATTCACCCTTGGGCGCGCGTTCCCAGATCTGACCTTGCCTGCCGAGTTCTGGCCCGGCCCACAGCACGGCTTCGTCGGCGGCGCCGCGGCGAAGGACCCAAGAAACTCCCTTGCTGGGTGCGAAGTCGGCGGGGAGTTGACGTGCCGTCGGCATGCGTTTGGCCATGCTGTGCAGATTACGGCGCGGAACCCTCGTCCGAGGGGGCAACTGCCCACATCGCGACGATGTCGAGGAAGATCTCGAGAGCGCGCGCACGCCACGGCAGGAGAAGCTCCCATTCGCTCGCGCGCTTCTCTGCCTCGCTCTTGGTGGTCTCGCCTGCTTCGGCAGAGGGCTTGTTGGCCGCTGGCGACGCTGCTGACTTCTCGACTTCTTCTTTCACGGCCGAGACCACGGACTCCGGGGCTTCGAGCGCGTGCCACGTGAGGTGGTCCTTCCAGAGCCGCGCCCGCTGGGCGTCCTCGCCGAGGGTCAGCACCGTGCCGAAGTCGCTGTCGCTCGCGGAGGCGCCGAGGTAGTCGGCGACCTCGTGGGTGAGGCGCAGGACGTTGTCGTCGGTGAACGAGACGCCGACGAACAGGACATGGCTCGTCATGAGCATGCCCTGGAACAGGGAACCTGCAGGTCGGTGGGCGCTGTCGTAGCTGACGAACGACGAGCGACTCAGCACGAGGCTCTCGGGGTGCTCGGCGTCGCCGTGCATCTGGAGGATCCACGACTGGCCGGCTTCCGGGCGCTCGTAGGGGAGGGCCGCGGCCTTGCGGGGGCCGGCGGTCGCGGGAGAGAGCGTGTGTTGACCTTCGAACGCGGCCTCGTAGAACCGGTCGTAGTTCGTCGTCACGGCCTGTGGGCACTGGAGGCCCGCGAGGAGGAGATGGCCGAGCGCAGGACGGACCTTGGTCTTGCCGTCCAGACCGAGGGTCGAGATGACGGCATGGCCGAAGGTCGCATCGTTCGGACCTGCGTTGTCCGGGGTGATGAGGCGTTCGAGCAGTTCGGCCTGGTCGAGTGCCGATAGGTAGGTCATGTCCTTGACGAGCGGCTGATCGGCCTCGGAGACACGCTCCCGCAGCCCCTCCAGGAGGCTGTTCCACGTGGGGAGGCCTGCGCCGGCGCTCACCCCGGCGCCGATCATGAGGGAGAGCCCCCGCTCTGCGGCGAGACGACCGAGCCGAGCAGCCTGTCCGTCCGGCCCCATCCAGTCGGGAACATGACGATCCTCTGCGGTGGGGGCCGTTTCTCCCCGGTGGACGATCTTCCCCTCAGGAGTGGTCGGGCTCACCGCGCGCGCACGTCCGGACCCGACAGCCGGGCAGGCGACGCTGAAGCCGAGCGTTCCCAGGCGCCGGCGCTGGAGTGCCTCGAACCGCTCGCGCTCCAGCACAACGACGGCGAAATCGACGTGATGTTCGGCAGCCAGCCGCGTGAAGGTGGGCAACAGGCTTGCGATGGCGCCTTCCGGCGCGTGCCCGCCCTTGCCCGCGCTGAGCAGCGGCAGCGCGATGAGATGTTGGGCGCGTTTGCGAACAGGCTCCTTGACAACAAAGCCGGCCACGATTTCGGCCGTCAACTGAGCGAACCGCTCACCCAGTCGCTCCAGATCGATGACGCGGTCATCGTCCGTGACGTCGAGGTACCAGAAGAGTTGACGCTCGCCCTTCACCGGCGCGAGGGCCGGTCCGAAGTGCTTCTCCACCCACCCGGCCGGCTTGGCGTGTCCCTGCACCCCCATCACGTCGGCCCAGTGCGGTTCGACGGTGAACGACGTGTCCGTCGGAATGACGATGGCGTCGCAGGTGACGTCCTGCAGCCGCCCGTGAACGACGAAGACATGGCCCGGTACTGCTCGCTGCGTCACTGGAAGAGAGTACGCCGCTAGCCGCAACAAGGATCAGCTCAATCCGAACGGAGTGCGGCGGTGACTGCTCGCGTACTTGGACCGTCAGGTAGGCCAGCCCACTCTCCTTCGGGTGGCTAGGCTCCACCGTTCCGCGGGGAAAGTGGGCTCCCGGCTGCGGGGCTACGACGAACTACGAGACTGTCGTTGAGCGGCCGGTCGATCGCGGGAGCGTGGAGATCAGTTCCCCCTGCAGGCGCTCGGGGGGAGGAGGAGGAAGAAGAAGCGTCGCCGTATGGTGGAAAAGGCCAGCGCTGCCCCAGAGACCCAATTCAACCCTCCACCGCTTAGCCCACTTGGGAACTCAGTACGACGGTCCAGAGCGGCAATCCGTCTCGGCCACCGGAGGTTATCGTGCAGGTAAGGGTGGGTCGGACTGGCCGAACCGAGGGGGATAGCCTCGAGGGACGAAGATCGTGCCTATGCTCTCCTACGAGAGACCGCCACAACATCACAGGTGTCCTGCGGTCAGCGCAAACTCAGCTCGACCAAGGACGAGATCCGTACCGTGGGGTCGCTCGTCTGGCGGACCGTCCCACCGCGAGCAACGTGGTAGCCGTAGCACCAAGAACAATTCCAAAGTTGATGGACCGTAGTTCTCCTACGAGTTCGCAGGATCCAGTGAAGGAAGTCGAATCGTGCCGCTAAAAAAGTCAGACCTCTACAGCTCTCTGTGGAAGTCTTGCGATGAGCTTCGCGGCGGCATGGACGGTAGTCAGTACAAGGACTACATCCTGACACTGCTGTTCGTAAAGTACGTGTCGGATAAGGCAAAGGTTGACAACGATAGCCTCATCGAGGTGCCCGCGGGCGGATCGTTCGACGACATGCTCGCCGCCAAGGGCGACGCTGAGATCGGCGACAGGTTCAACAAGATCATCGGCAAGCTCGCCGAGGCCAACAACCTGCGCAACGTCATCGACCAGGCCGACTTCAACGCTCCCGAAAAGCTCGGCAATGGCAAGGAGATGGTCGACCGGCTGTCCAAGCTGGTGACGATCTTCGCCGACCTCGACTTCCGCGGTTCGCGCGCCGAGGGCGACGACCTACTCGGTGACGCCTACGAGTACCTGATGCGCCACTTCGCCACCGAGTCGGGCAAGAGCAAGGGGCAGTTCTACACGCCAGCTGAGGTGTCGCGCATCCTTGCCAAGGTTGTCGGTATCAACAAGGAGACCAAGCAAGACGAAACGGTCTACGACCCGGCCTGTGGCTCGGGCTCCCTGCTGCTCAAGGCCGCAGCTGAAGCGCCGCGCGGCATGACCATCTACGGCCAAGAGAAAGACAACGCCACCTGGGCGCTGTCCAAGATGAACATGATCCTGCACGGCAACGAGATCGCTGACATCCAGAAGGGCGATACACTCACCAGCCCGCAGTTCACCCACGGCAACCAACTCGACACCTTCGACTACATCGTCATGAACCCGCCGTTCTCGGTGAAGTCATGGCGTCACGGGCTTGATCTTGAGTACGGACGATTTGAGTACGGCACTCCCCCAGAAAAGAACGGTGACTACGCGTTCCTCCTGCACGCCCTTACCTCGCTGAAGTCACGTGGCAAGGCGGCGATCATCCTGCCGCACGGCGTCTTGTTCCGCGGTTACGCCGAGGCCACCATCCGCACCAAGCTGCTCAAGCAGGGCTTCATCAAAGGCATCATCGGACTGCCGGCCAACCTGTTCTACGGCACTACCATCCCCGCGTGCATCGTCGTGCTCGACAAGGAGAACGCCCAGGCCCGTACCGGCGTATTCATGATCGACGCATCCAATGGATTCATAAAGGAGGGCAATAAGAGCCGGTTGCGCGACCGAGACATCCACAAGATCGTCGATGTTTTCAACAAGCAGACCGAGATCGACCGCTTCTCGCGCATGGTGCCGATGGCCGAGATCGCCGATTCCAAGAACGACTACAACCTCAACATACCGCGCTACATCGACTCATCCGAACCCGAAGACCTGCAGGACCTCAACGCCCACATCCACGGTGGCATCCCGAACCACGACCTTGACCTGCTCAGCGCCTACTGGGACGCCTTCCCATCGCTGCGCGACCAGCTATTTGTCGCCAACCGCCCCGGCTATTCCGACCTCAAGCTCGAAGTCACCCATGTGCAGCAGGCCATCCTCGACTCGGCAGAGTTCAAGAACTTCAAGGACAAGGCACGCGGCCACGTCGTGCAGTGGTTCGAGGCACACCGTGACGCACTCGAAACCATCGACGCTGTCACCGTGCCGAACGACCTCATCACCACTCTCGGCGATGACCTGCTCAAGCGGTTCAAGCCGGTGGCGCTGCTCGACGAGTACGCCGTGTACCAGCAACTCATGAGCTACTGGCACCAGACGATGCACGATGACGTCTCGCTGATCATGAGCGACGGGTGGCTCGACGCCGCCAAGCCGCGGCTGGCCATCACCGACAAAGAACGGAAGCTCGCCGAGGAGCCTGACCTGACTATCGGCACCGGCAAGAACGCCAAGAAGTACAAGGTGGATCTCGTGCCACCAGCGCTAGTCGTGGCGCGCTACTTTGCCGATGAGCAGGCCAAGGTGGACGATCTCAATGCCGCGGCCGACGAGGCCACACGCGCCGTCGACGAGTACACCGAGGAGAACGCCGTCGAAGATGGGCTGCTCGCTGATGCAATGGACGACGACAATATCTCGAAGAAGCTCGTCACCGACCATCTCAAGATTGCCAAGGCTGATGGCTCTGATCCCGACGAGGTGAAGGCGTTGCAACATGCGCTCAAGCTCTACAACGCGGAGGCAGCCGCCAAGAAGAAGGCAAAGGATTCACAAGCGGAGCTCGACCCCGCCACGCTCAGGAGGTACGCCGACCTGGATGCAGACGACGTCAAGACGCTGGTACTCGACGATAAGTGGCAGAGGACCATTGCTCGCCGTGCGGCAGGAGAGGTTGATGCGCTGACACTCGACCTCGTTGCGCGGATCCAGCAGCTCGGTGAACGCTATATGGCAACCGTCGAGGACCTCGACGCTGAAGTTCACGACCTCGAAGCTAAGGTCACAGATCATCTTGCAAGCATGGGAGTTGAGGTATGACCGCTATCTGGGCTACATCGACTGTAGGCGAGCAATTCGACGTGCAGCTTGGAAAGATGCTCGACGCAGCCAAGAATGTTGGCGTCCCAAAGCCATACATTGGGAATCGGGCTGTTCAGTGGGGACGGGTTGATGTCTCAGCTGGAGGTATCGTGCCGATGACTCGTTCGGACTTGCAGCGCTACCGCTTGCAGGCGGGCGACCTTCTAGTGTGTGAAGGTGGCGATGTCGGCAGAGGTGCAATCTGGCGAAACGAATTGTCCGAGTGCTACTACCAGAAGGCACTCCATCGGTTGCGTGCGAAGAGGGGCTATGACGCTCGCCTGATGCTGGCTTTACTTCAGTATTGGTCGTCAATTGGCGCCTTCTCTGATTTTGTTACGCAGACAAGCATCGCTCACCTTCCGCGCGAGAAGTTCGTTCTAATGCCGCTGCCACTACCTCCCAAAGAGGAACAGCGTCGAATTGGAAAAGCGCTCCAGGATGCCGATGACCTGATCGCCACCCTAGAGCGCCTCATCGCCAAGAAACAGGCGATCAAGCAGGGCATGGTGCAGCAACTCCTGACCGGCCGCACCCGCCTGCCAGGGTTCGAAGATGACTGGTCGATGCGAACTCTCGGATCCGTCGCAACTGTAACTATGGGCCAATCGCCCGCCGGATCCACGTATAATTCGGATGCTCACGGGTTGCCCCTCATTCAAGGCAACGCGGACATTCGAGATCGAATTACTTTCGACCGGATCTGGACGACCGCCCCAACTAAGACTTGCGAGGCGAACGACGTCCTACTGACGGTTCGCGCGCCCGTCGGTTATACGGCAATAGCGTCGAAACGTAGTTGTCTCGGTCGGGGTGTTTGTGCGCTAGGCGCAAATGGTGACAACCGCTTCATCTTCCATGCGATGGTACATGCCGAGCCTGCGTGGGCGGTCTATGAACAGGGCAGCACTTTCACGGCCGTAAACTCGACCGAAGTTCGTTCCTTTACGATCAAATGGCCAACAGACGTGAAAGAGCGTGAAGCGGTCGCGGATGTACTTGACGATGCCGATAAGGAACTTTATTCACTTCGTGGCCGCCTCGCCAAGGCGCGTGCCATCAAGACCGGCATGATGCAACAACTCCTGACCGGCCGCGTTCGCCTACCCGTGGAGGCATCATGAGTGACGTCGGCCAGATCGAGCGCAAGACACAGGACCGCGTCATCAAGCTGTTCGCCGAGCAGCTCGGGTACGACAACCATGGCAACTGGGAGTACCGCCAGGGCAACTCGAACATCGAGGAGACCCTACTCACCCAGAACCTCAAGGCGCGCGGCTACTCCGACCTCCTGGTCTCTCGCGCCATCGACCAACTCAAGAAGGCCGCCGCCGTCAGTACCGGGCACGACCTGTATGAGGCAAACCGCGAGGTATACGAACTGCTGCGTTACGGCGTCAAGGTGAAGCCGAGCGTCAGCGACCCAACGGTGACGGTCTGGCTCATCGACTGGACCGATTCGAACGCCAATCACTTCGTTGTCGCCGAGGAAGTCACGGTGCTCGGACAGCACACCAAGCGGCCCGACGTCGTGCTCTACGTCAATGGCATCGCCTTCGCCACCATCGAGCTCAAGCGCTCGTATGTCGGTGTCTCCGAAGGCATCCGACAGACGCTCGGCAACCAAGACAAGCAGTTCATCCGGCCGTTCTTTTCGACGGTGCAGCTGGTCTTCGCTGGCAACGACGTCGAGGGTCTGCGCTACGGGGTCATCGACACGCCTGAGAAGTACTGGCTGGCGTGGAAGGAACCGTCCGACGTCGCTGGTCCTCTTGACCGCGCGCTGCTGCAACTGTGTAACAAGGCTCGCTTTCTCGAATTGATCCACGACTTCACCGTCTTCGACGCTGGCGTGCGCAAGACGGCTCGGCACAACCAGTTCTTCGGTGTGACAGCCGCTCAGGAGCGAATCGCCAAGCGCGAGGGCGGCATCATCTGGCACACCCAGGGGTCGGGCAAGAGCCTGACCATGGTCTGGCTGGCCAAGTGGATCCGCGAACATCAGGACGATGCGAGGGTCCTGCTGATCACCGACCGCACGGAACTCGACGAGCAGATCGAGGGCGTCTTCAAGGGTGTCAACGAGCAGATTTATCGCACCAAGAGCGGCGCCGACCTGATCGACGCGCTCAACAAGAGCCAGGAGTGGCTCATCTGCTCACTCGTTCACAAGTTCCGAGCAGCCGACAGTGACAAGAACCAGGACGAGGCGGCGGGTGACTTCATCAAGGAACTGAGCGCCTCGATCCCGAAGGACTTCTCGGCCAAGGGCAACCTGTTCGTCTTCGTCGACGAAGCCCACCGCACCCAGTCCGGCAAGATGCACACCGCCATGAAGCAGCTGCTCCCGGGTGCCATGTTCATCGGCTTCACCGGTACGCCGCTCCTCAAGGCCGACAAGGCCACCAGCATCGAGACGTTCGGCTCGTTCATCCACACCTACAAGTTCGACGAAGCGGTCGCGGACGGCGTCGTGCTCGATCTGCGCTACGAAGCCCGCACCATCGACCAGCACCTGACCAGCCCGAAGAAGGTCGACCAGTGGTTTGACATCAAGACCAAGGGCATGACCGACCTCAGCAAGGCCGATCTCAAGAAGCGCTGGGGCACGATGCAGAAGGTCGTTTCCAGTGAGCCGCGAGCCAAGCAGATCGTCGACGACATCCTGCTCGACATGGAAACCAAGCCCCGCCTGATGAACGGGCGCGGCAACGCCATGCTGGTCGGCTCCAGCATCTACCAAGCGTGCAAGTTCTACGACCTGTTCGTGGCCAGTGGCTTCAAGGGCAAGTGCGCCATCGTCACCAGCTACGCGCCGAACGCCAGCGACATCTCCAAGGAAAATTCCGGCGAGGGTAAGACCGAGAAGGTCCGCCAATACGACACCTACCGCAAGATGCTGGCCGACTACTTCGACCAACCCGAAGACGTCGCCGTCACCCGAGTCGAGGAGTTCGAGAAGGCGGTCAAGAAGCAGTTCGTCAAGAACCCGGGCCGGATGCGCCTGCTGATCGTGGTCGACAAGCTGCTGACCGGCTTCGATGCACCGAGCGCCACCTACCTCTACATCGACAAGAAGATGCGCGACCACGGGCTGTTCCAAGCCATCTGCCGCGTCAACCGACTTGACGGGGGCGACAAGGACTACGGCTACATCGTCGACTACCAGGATCTGTTCAAGTCGCTCGAAGGCGCTATAACGGACTACACCTCCGGCGCCTTGGATGGCTACGAGAAGAAGGACGTTGAAGGCCTTTTGTCTGATCGCGTCAAGAAGGCTCGTCAGGACCTTGATGAGGCGCTGGAGGCCGTTCGTGCTCTCGTCGAACCGGTGCCAAGGCCAAAGAACACTGTCGACTATTTGCGCCACTTCGCCACCATTGACGGAGACGGTGATCTGCTGAAGAAGAACGAGCAGAAGCGTGTGGCGTTCTATAAGGGCGTCTCTGCGCTCGTTCGTAGTTACGCGAACCTGGCCAACGAGATGAGCGAGGCTGGGTACTCGGCAGTGGAGGCTGAAGGAATCAGGCTAGAGGTTGCTCACCTGGTTGCTGTCCGAGCAGAGGTCAAGCTTGGCGCTGGCGAGGATGTGGACTTCAAACAGTATGAGGCCGGTATGCGCCACCTGCTCGATACGTATATCCAGGCCGACGATTCCGAGGTTCTATCCGAGTTTGAGAACGCCGGGTTGGTCGACCTCATCGTGAAGCTCGGCGCAGGTGCCATCCCGACGTTGCCGCCCGGCATCGTGAAGGAGCCGGAGGCTGTCGCCGAGACGATCGTGAACAACATGCGCAAGGTGATGATCGACGAGCACGCCACTAATCCTGCGTACTACGACAAGATGAGTGCCCTGCTCGACTCGATCATTGAGGATCGCCGTCAGGCCGCGATCGACTACAAGGAGTACTTGGCCTCACTGCTCGACGCAGCGAAGCAACTCGGTAGCAAGGAATCTGACGTTGTGTACCCGGAGTGGGTGCACGACGGTGCGCAGCGGGCCCTGGTCGATTTCAACTTCGCTGATCCGTCACACCCGATCATGGTGGATACCGCCGTAAGGACATCGAAGCCGCATAACTGGGTCGGCAACCCAATGAAGGAGAAGGTCGTGCGGCGCGCCATCGCTCAAGTGCTCCCCGGCGGCTTCGACCTTTTCGACGAACTGTTCGAGCTCGTGAAGGCACGGGATGAGTACCGCTAACGCCTACATGACAATCCGCGGGATCGACATCGATGTCATCTACAAAGACATCAAGAACCTGCACATCGGTGTCTACCCGCCACTAGGTCGTGTACGAGTAGCCGCCCCCAATCGCTTCGACGACGATGCCGTACGCTTGGCTGTCATCAAGCGGTTGCCGTGGATCAGGCAGCAGCGGCAGCAGTTCAAGAACGCCGAACGGCAGTCCGAGCGCGAGATGGTCACTGGGGAGTCTCACTATCTTTGGGGGAGCCGATACCGCCTCAAAATCGTCGACCGTCCCGGGCGTACTCATTTCGAGGTCGACGGTGACCGCCTTGTGCTCTACACGCCGCCGGGGCGCGACAGCACCTCCCTTCGCAAGGCGCTTGACGGCTGGTACCGAGAGCAGCTCCGCCACGTGCTCCCTGTCGTTATTGCTCGGTGGGAAGGCAAGCTCGGTCTGTCCGTCCCGAAGTGGACAATCCGTCGGATGAAGACCAAGTGGGGATCGTGCAATCGAGAAACCCGACACATTTGCTTCAACACTGAGCTGGCCAAGAAGCATCCGGACTGCCTTGAGTACATCGTCGTCCATGAGATGACCCACTACCTCGAAAGGGGACACGGCGCGCGGTTCATCAAGCTGATGGACTCCGTAATGCCGGACTGGCGGATTCGCCGAGACCAACTGAACGCTGAGCCGCTTGCGGCAGAGGAGTGGTCTGCGGAGGAACGGAGCGCGAGTTAAGTATCCAAGCGACAAGGATGCTGCCTGGGTGAGGCGGGGACTTCTGCATGATCGGTTCAGTCGACAGATTGAGTTCGAAGTGCATCCAGTCAGATCTCAGCATTCTCTGGTGAGGTTCGCGCGTCACCCGGCCGATCCAATGGGAGGGCGCTTTTCTTGATTCTGGATGGAGGAACGCCGCTCTGGTGAGATCGTTGCGGAGACATGTGCGTTTCGCGAGCAAGGGCTCCCCGCCCTTGTCATGAATGGAGTTTCACTATGAGCGCTTTCATCCTCACCTGTAACCCTTCTCTGTGGCCCGAGGGCGCCTACGACCACGAATTCCTCCCAGCACAGGCGGAGGCCTTCCGCCGGGGAGGGGCCTTGGAGATGAGTCGTTGGTCGTCCGGGTCGAGGACAGGCGGCCTGGCGGTGGGGGATCGTCTCTACCTGCTCGTGCAGGGCCCCAAGGGGCCCCGAGGCGTCATCGCCAGCGGATGGGTGACTGACCCCGACATCGTCGAAGACGACGCATGGGAGGGGTCGGAAGGACGAAAGAACTACATCGAGGACATCGAGTGGGACGCTTTTCTCTCCAGGGAAGAAGTCTTGAGCCTGGACGAGTTGAAGGTGGTTGCGCCCCTGACGAACTGGCACCCTCAAGGCAGCGGGATCAAGGTCCGAGAGGACGAAGTGGAGGCGTTGGCCGAGGCATGGGACAGGCACCTGGCGGAATTGGGCCACGTCGATCTGACGGGCTTGCCTGGCCCCATCCTGCAGGGGCCCGAACAGGTGACAGAGGTTACGGCCAGCTACGCCCGAGCGCTGCGGACGGTGCGACGCCATCAGAGCGCTTTCCGCACGCTGCTACTTGCTAGCCAGCCTCATGAGTGCGCCTACTGCGGGCTCGCAACGGTCAAGCTGCTCGAGGCAGCCCACATCATTCCGGACGCGCACGGCGGCCCCTCAAGCCTGGAGAATGGTCTGCTCCTTTGCGCCAACCATCACCGAGCGCTGGATAGCGGTCTCCTTAAGTGGGACCAGGACGGACGGACACTCCTCTTGGCGGGAGACATCACGGCGGAAGACGTGGCGCCCTTGCCCTGAACGGACGGCTCCTCGCCATGGGCGTCCGCGCCGCGAACTCACGCCCGGCACGCGCCGCGTCCGCCTCGAGCGTGAGAGAGTCCCAACCATGAGCACATCTCCCCTCGGCGGCGTCCGCGTCGTCAGCCTCGCGCCGAACCTGCCCGGGCCTGCGGCAGCCATGCATTTCGTCCGGCTCGGGGCGCGGGTGACGAAGGTCGAGCCGCCGAGTGGTGACTTCATGGAGGCCGCCGCGCCCGCCTACTACCGCGAACTCACCGCGGGGCAGGGGATCGTCACGCACGACCTCAAGTCCGACGAGGGCAAGGCAGCCGTTGCGGAACTGCTCGCCGACGCCGACATCCTGCTCACCTCGTCGCGCCCGTCGGCCCTCACCAAACTCGGCCTCGGCTGGGACGCCCTGCACGCCGCCCACCCGCGGCTCGTGCACGTCGCCATCGTCGGGCACCCCGGCGACGAAGCCGAGATCGCCGGCCATGACCTCACCTACCAGGCCGTCAACGGAACCCTCGACCCGCCGTCGCTTCCCCGCGTCCTCATGGCCGACCTCGGCGGCGCCGAACGCGCCGTCTCCGCCGGCCTCGCCGCCCTCGTCGAACGCTCCCGCACCGGCACGGGCAGCTACTGCGAGGTTGCCCTCAGCGACGTCGCCTACGATTTCGCCGCCCCCGCCCGTCACGGCATGACGACGCCCGACGGCCCACTCGGCGGCTCGCTGCCGCAATACGCGCTCTACCGAGCATCCGACGGCTGGGTCGCCGTCGCCGCCCTCGAGGGCCACTTCTGGGCCCGCCTACGCGACGCCCTCGACCTGCCCCACGGGCCGGACGCAGCCCGCGCCCTGAGCGCAGCCCTCGCCACCCGCACCGCTTCGGAGTGGGAGGAATGGGCACGCGAACGCGACATCCCGATCGCAGCCTGCGCGGCACCGTCGAAGGGGCAGCACTGATCCACTGACCGGGCGCGGGCGTCAGGCGCGTCGGAGCACCCGCAGCGAGCCGGTCACACTGACTTCCTCGAAGCCCTCAGCCAGCGCCCGCTCCACGACGTGCCAGGGCGCCTGACCGCCGTCATTCGGGTCGGGGAAGACATCGTGGACGGCGAGCAGCCCACCGGGCGTGACGTGCTGCGCGAACGCCGCGTAGTCGTGCTGCGCCATCTCCTCGACGTGGTTGCCGTCGAGGAAGAGGAACTCCACCGGGGTGCTCCACCACGCGGCCACCTGCTCCGTCGTCGCGACGACGGCCGAGACGACATCGCGGACGTGGTCGTCCCAGGTGCGCCGGAAACTCGGCAACGTGTCGAGCAACCCCGAGTGCTCATCCACCATCGACGTGTCGTGCCACTCCCACCCCGGCTGGTTCTCCTCGCTGCCGTGGTGATGATCGACCGTGACGATCTGCGTGCCGCCCACCTCGCGCGCTGCCTGGGCGAGCAACACCGTCGACTTGCCGCAGTACGTGCCGATCTCCAACCACGCGCCGGGGCGAGCGGTGCAGGCCGCCTCGAAGAGCGCACGGCCTTCGTCGAGCGGCATGAAACCCGTCGTCGCGTCGAAGGCGTCGAGCACGTGCTGGGGCAGTTGCGGGGTCATCGTGTCTCCTGCATCGAACGGGGGAGGGCTGAGTCGGTCGAAGGGGCGGACGCTGCGTCACCGGTTGCGGGCCACGTCATCGCGTGGAAGAAGTTCGCCGCCGGCGTGAGGCCGTCGAGGGCGTCGGCGGCGAGCAGCACCGCCCCGGCGGTCCAGCCGGTGCGTTCCTCGGGCCAGATCGCGTCGTCGTCGACGACGCAGCCGGTCCAGTACGCGCCGTTCCCGTCACGCAGTCTTTGGATCTCGGCGAGTACGCGGCGTGCCTGCTCACGCGCCCGCGCCTCGTGACGTGTGCCGTCGAGGCAGCACAACGCCATGACGAGTTCCGCGCCCTCGCCGCCCGTCACCCACGGCCGATCGTCGACGCACCGCACGCCCTTGCCGACCCAGACGAACCGGGCCCAGTCGGCCTCCAGCCGCGCCCACGCGGCGTCACCCGTGAGCGCGCCGCCGAGGACGGGGTAGAACCAGTCCATCGAAAAGCGGTCACGGTCGGCGAAGGCCTCGGGCGCGCGCCGCACCGCCTCAGCAAGCCGGCGTGCGGCCTCGTGCCACTCACCCGGCTCGTGACCCAGACGCCGCGCCAGTGCACACGCCGCCCACAACGACTGCAGGATGCTCGCGTTGCCCGTCAAGAGGGCGTGATCGCCCAGGCCGCCGCGCTCGTTGATTGCCCACGCGATCGTGCCGTCGTCACGCTGCGCCGTCAGGACGTGGTTGATCGCATCGCGCACCATCGGCCAGTAGCGCGCGTCGACCTCGTCGTCACCGGTCGCGAGCACGTAGTGCCACACGCCGACGGCCGGGTAGGCGCACTGGTTCGTGTCGCTCTCGGCGTGGACGACGGCGCCATCACGCACCTCCATCGGCCACGACCCGTCGGGACGCTGGGTATGCGCCAAGTGGTCCAAACCCGCTCGGGCCGCGGCGAGCAACCGCTCACCCTCCACCTCGTCGGTCGCGTCAACGACGACGCCCGAAACCGTCAGGCCCATGAGCGCCTCGGTGTGGTTCCACGCGTCCCACTGCCCACCGGGAAACCACGGCAGCGCGCCGTCGGCACCCTGCATCCGGGCGAGAAACGCGCCGGTCTCGGCGATCTGCGCTGCGGTGAGGGCGGGGGGCATCAGACCTGGGCGGGCTTGCGCAGGTAGACGACGAAGCTCTTGCCCATGACGGGGTTGAGCGCCTTCTCGGCGGTGCGCGTCAGCTTGGGCGCCTTCATCATGTCCCACACGAGCAGGCGGTGGTACGCCTTGACGGCGGGGTTGGTGTCGTTGTCGACCCCCACGGCGCACTTGAGCCACCAGTACGGCGAGTGCAGCGCGTGCGCGTGATGCGTCGCGAACGCCTCCAGCCCCTGACGCTCGAGCCGCTTCGTCAGGTCCGAGCCCTTGTTGATGCGTACGTGGCCGCCCTCGACCTCGTGGTACGGCGCCGACAGCATCCAGCAGATCTTCTCCGGCCAGTACCGCGGCACCGTGACGGCGACGAGCCCACCGGGCTTCGTCACACGCGCGATCTCGGCCATCGCGCTCTCGTCGTCGACGATGTGCTCGAGCACCTCGGAGGCGATGACGCGGTCGAAGCTCGCGTCGTCGAAGGGCATCTGCCGCGCGTCCCCGGCCACGGTGCGGTACGCGCCCGACGCCGGCACCTGACCCTCGGCGTCCATGGCGCCGAACATGGTGGAGACCTCGGCGAGGTCGTCCTCGTTGAGGTCGAACGCTGTGACGTCGCCGCCGCGGCGCAGGGCCTCGTAGCTGTGACGGCCCTGACCGCACCCGACGTCGAGCACACTCATCCCGGGCTCGACGGGGAAACGATCGAAATCAACGGTCAGCACGGGCGATCTCCTGCTCGTAGACACGGACGGTGGCGCGGGCGACGGCCCGCCAACTGTACGTGGATTCCGCACGGGCGCGCCCGTGCATCGCGAATTCGTCCCGCAGGGAGGTATCCGCGAGAAGGCGTTCGATGCCCTCGGCCAGGGCCGTCGTGTCACCCGGCTCGACGAGCAGACCGGCATCACCGCACTCGTCGTCGGGCGTGCCTTCGACGAGCTGCGGCAGTGCACCGACGCGGGAGGCGACGAGCGGCGTCCCGCATGCCATCGCCTCGACGGCCGGCAGCGAGAAGCCCTCGTAGAGGCTCGGCACGACGTGGACCTCGGCGCTCGCGATGAGCTCGGCGAGCTCCTCGTCGCTGATGCCGCTGACGAAGCGGACCTTCTCCTCGATGCCGTGACGCGCGAGCCGCCGTCGTGCGGCGCCGTTCGCCGTGCCGACGACGACGAGTTCGCTCCAGGCTTCCGCGGGCAGCTGCGCCACGGCGTCGAGGAGGACGTCGAGACCCTTGAGCGGAACGTTGGCGCTCGTGATCGTGGTGAGTCGCCCCGCCACCTTCTGCTCCGGCCTCGGCGTGAAGACGTCGACGGCCACGCCCACCGGGACGACGTGGAGGCGCTGCGGGTCCACACCGAACTCGCGGACGATGTCGTCGCGGCTGCCGTCACTCACCGTGATGACGCGGCTGCTCGCGCGGGCGACGCGCGCCTGCATCGGCACGAACGAGTACCAGCGCCACTTCATGTACTTGCGCCACGGCGTGCGCGCATCGGCGATCTCGAGGCGCCGGTCGGCGCTGATCGGGTGGTGGATCGTCGTGACGACCGGCAGCCCGGCGCGTTCGATGGCGAGAATGCCGGGCGCGAGGGTCTGATTGTCGTGCAGGACATCGAACTCGCGGACGCGCGGTGTGAGAAGGCGACGCAGGCGACGCCCGAAGGTGCGCGGCTCGGGGAAGGTGCCCGAGAGCATCCCGGCGAACTCGGCGACGTCAAGGGCGTCACGGAACTCCGAGCGCGCGGGGCGGCGGAATGGGTTCTCGTCGTTGTAGAGGTCGAGGCTCGGCACCTTCTCGAGGCGCACGCCCTCGTCGAGTTCGGGGTAGGGCTGGCCGGAGAACACCGTCACCTCGTGGCCGAGCGCCACGAGCTCGCGGCTGAGGTTGCGCACGTAGATGCCCTGCCCGCCGCTGTGCGGTTTGCTGCGGTAGGAGGACAGGGCGATGCGCATCGTGACGAGTCCTTCGGCCGTGGGGGACGGGTGGCTTCGCACGTACTGTACGGCGCCGCAACCGAGCCGGATGTCAGGGCCGGCATTCTCCGACGGGCCGGAGAAACCCACCGGGCGCCAAACCACTGTCGACTCGATCGTCCGTATAGCCTCTCGATGGTTTTCAGGTCACCCATGTGAAGGAGCGTCCGTGTCGTCAGCGTCAGCACCCGCCACGCCGAGCGGGCTCGCCCCGAGGAACTCGGTGATGAGCAACATCGCCCGCGGCAGCCTCGGCAACCTCATCGAGTGGTTCGACTTCTACAACTACGCCGTCTTCACCACCTACATCGCGAGCAACTTCTTCGCGAAGGGTGACGAGACACAGGCGATGCTCGACACCTGGGCCGTCTTCGCCATCACCTTCCTCATGCGGCCGATCGGCTCCTGGTTCTTCGGCCGCTTCGCCGATCGCCGCGGGCGCCGCGCCGCCCTGACGACGTCGGTGCTCCTCATGGCGCTCGGCACCCTCCTCATCGGCGCGGCGCCGACGTACGAACAGATCGGTATCTGGGCCACGGTTCTCCTGTGGGTGGGACGCGCGATCAGTGGCTTCAGCGTCGGCGGTGAGTACGGCACCACGGCGGCGTACATGTCGGAGATCGCCACCCCGAACCGTCGCGGCTTCTACTCGAGCTTCCAGTACGTCACCCTCGTCGGAGGGCAGGTGCTCGCCGCACTGTTGCAGGTCCTTCTCCTCCAGGTCCTGACGAAGGATCAGATGCACGACTGGGGTTGGCGCATCCCGTTCTTCATCGGAGCCGTCGGCGCGCTCGCCGTCCTGTGGCTGCGTCGCGGCATGGACGAGACGGCCACGGCCGCCGTCGAGGGCCAGGCCAAGCAGCCGGGATCGCTCGGCGTCCTGCTGCGCGAGTACTGGCGTCCGTTCGTCATCGTCATCGGCCTGACGATCGGCGGAACGACCTCGTTCTACGTCTACACGACGCTCATGCAGAGCTACATGAAGAAGGTGGCCGGCCTCGACGCCGACACCGTGGCCACCGTCAATCTCTGCGCCCTGGCGATCTTCATGGTCATCCACCCGTTCTACGGCATGCTGTCGGACCGCATCGGACGCCGCACGATGCTGCTCATCTTCGGCGTCGGTTCCCTGCTCATCACGTGGCCGGTGCTCGGCGCGATCCGCTCGGTCGAGTCCGCGCTCACGGCGTTCGGACTGCAGTTGTTCGCCCTGCTCGTCGTGGGGTTCTACACGTCGGTCAACGCCGTCGTGAAGGCCGAGCTGTTCCCGACGCGCATCCGAGCCCTGGGCGTCGGTCTGGGCTACGGCTTGGCCAACGCACTCTTCGGCGGCACCGCGCCGTACATCGGTACGTGGTTCGCCTCGAACGGCAACGAGAAGGGCTTCCGCGTCTACCTCCTGTGCTGCGTCGCCGTTTCGCTCGCTGTCTTCCTGTGGGGGCTGCGCAACAAGGAGTTCAGCCACCTCGACCGCGACTTCGGTTCGGCCTGGGGCCACGACGAGGACGGCCGGCATGCGGTGAAGGAACCGGCCGACACCACGGCTCGTTGATGCGGTGAGGGGCGTCGACTCGACCTCGATGCCGAAGAAGTCTCACCAGGAAGGATGACGACGATGTCCGACCTCACACGCTGCGCTGCGGTGGGCGCAGCCGGCGCCCTCAGCGGACTCCTGCCGATCGGCAAGCTCCACGGCGCGGGCCGCGTCGCCTACGTCGCGATTCCGGGCGCTCTGGGCGCCGGTGCTGCGACCTACCTGCTGCGGGAGGAGCCCATGAACAAGCGGGTCGCAGCGGGTGCGCTGACGGGCGGCGCGCTTATGCTCGGCCAGTCGCTCGCCGTCACGCTCGATCGCGCGGCCGTTGGGTGGCTGGACCAACGCGGTGTCGCCCGTCTCCGCCTCGTCATCGCGGGTGTCTCCGCCGTCATCGGCGCCGTGGTGGAGTACCTGGACGACGAGTCGGCGGCAACCGACGCCACCTGAACCGGCGACGACGCAGCTGGGCAGACCTGCCTGCTCGTGGGCAGTGTTCAACTCGGCCCGATCGCAGGAAAGTCTGCCCAGCGCCCCCGCGGGGTGTGGGCCACCCGACACACCGCAGGCGGGAAGGGATAGCGCGGCTCGGATGTTTGAATGAACGTCGACCCACAATCTTCCCGAGGAGCAGCCCCCGTGGCCACCATTGACCTCACCGGTGAGAAGTTCACCGAGACCATCGAAAAGAACGACATCGTCCTTGTCGACTTCTGGGCGGCCTGGTGCGGCCCGTGCCGTCAGTTCGCGCCCGTCTTCGACGCGGCCAGCGAGAAGCACGACGACATCGTTTTCGCGAAGGTCGACACCGACGCCGAGCAGGAGCTCGCCGCCGCTGCGAACATCCAGTCGATCCCGACGCTCATGGCGTTCCGTGACGGCCTCATGGTCTTCTCCAACTCCGGCGTGCTGCCGGCGAACGCCGTCGACGATCTCATCCGTCAGATCCGTGAACTGCCCATGGACGACATCCGCGCGCAGATGGAGGCCGAAGCCAAGGGTGCAGCCCCGGCCGGCGGCGGCTGCGGTTGCGGCGGCTGCAACTGCGGAGCCAACAACGGCTGACCCCGTGGTCATTACCGACGCGATGTCATCGAGCGCCTCCAACGCCCCATCGGGGAGCTGTTGCCCACCCACATCGGCCGGATCCGCACGGTGCGTCTCGGTCTCATGATCGGCGGCGCCGTCGCACTCGTGCCGTGGGTGCTCTACGTCAGCCTCACGCTGCCCGTGCAGTACGAGGTGCACAACTGGCGCTACACGTGGGTCGGTTTCGATCTCTTCCTCGCCGCGCTCATGGCACTCACCGCCTACTGCGGATGGCGACGCAAGCAGGTCGTCATGCCGCTGTCGTTCGCCACGGGCGTCCTGCTCGCGTGTGACGCCTGGTTCGACGTCATGACGGCGGCGCCAGCGGAGCGTGGCGGATCCCTGCTGTCGGCGGGCTTGCTCGAGTGGCCGCTCGCGTTTGTCATGATCGCCGGATCGCTGCGTCTGTTGCGCGGCGGCACTGCGCAGCTATCGCCTCGACGAGGGAGACTCGCTGTGGAACCTCAGTATTCCTGCCGCCTGGGTGGAGCGGACGCACCGTCACTGAGGCGTGTCAGGATGGCGCAATGACTTCGTCGTCCCCGATCGCAGCTCACCTCGTCCTCGGCACGATGTACTTCGGTACGAAGACGGACGAGGCCACCTCGTTCGCCCTCATGGACCGCTACGTCGAGGCCGGCGGCACGGTGCTCGACACGGCCAACTGCTACGCGTTCTGGGCGAATCCGAGCGGCGCCGGCGGGCAGAGTGAAGCGACGCTCGGCGCGTGGCTCCGGGCCAACCCCGGGGTGCGCGACGGGCTCGCGATCGCGACGAAGGTGGCCCAGGAGCCCGTGCGTCCCGGCGACTTCACCGAGTGGGAGGGCCTTGCGCCCGAGGTCATCGCCACGCAGTTCGAACGCAGCCGTGAGCGCCTCGGCGTCGACGTGATCGACCTCTACTGGGCCCACGGCGAGGACCGTGCCACGCCCCTGGCGGACGTCGTGGCCGCCATGGGCGCCCTGCACGCGAACGGCTCGGCGAGGCGTCTCGGCGTGAGCAACCACCCGACGTGGCGTGTCGAGCAGGCACGCATGCTCGCCGAGCAGCAGGGCGTCGAACCGTGGACGGCGCTGCAGCTCACGACGAGCTACGTGCGCCCCCGACCGGACACCCAGGTGCCGGGCAAGGACCACCGCTTCGGCTTCGTCACCGACGAGACGATCGACTACCTGCAGACTCACCCCGAGATGGAGTGCTGGGCCTACAGCCCGCTCGTGCAGGGCAGTTACGACCGCGCCGACCGCCCGTTCCCCGACGTCTACGACCACCCGGGGACGACGGCGCGTCTCGCAGCTCTCGCCGAGGTGGCCGAGGCGCACGGTGCCAAGCCGGGGCAGGTCGTGCTCAGCTGGCTCGTGCAGAGCGAGCCCAGCATGCGACCGATCGTCGGCGTCAGTTCACTCGAGCAGCTCGACGAGGCGCTCGCCGCGCCTCAGCTCACCCCCGACGAGATGGCAAAGCTCAACGCGGCGAGCTGAGCCTCACGAGCGACGGGTCATTCGGCACGCACGACGACCATCGCGATGCCGATGCGTCCTTCGACGCCGAGCTTGCGCTGGATCGTCGCGACGTGTTGCTTGACCGTGCTCTCGCTGAGGAACAGCTCGGCAGCGATGGCCGGGTTCGTGCGTTCCGCCGCGACGAGCCGGGCGATCTCGACCTCCCGCTCGCTCAACCCTTGAAGCAGGCGACGTGCCTCACGACGCCCCTCGCCTCCGCCGTCGAGGTAGCCCGAGCGCAGGTGACCCGCGCTGCGCGCCGACATCGGGCTCTCGCCCGCGTGCGCTGCACGAACAGCGTCGTACAGCTCCTTGCTTGCGGCCGACTTGAGGATGAAGCCCACCGCTCCCGCGTCCATCGCGCGCGGCACGTACTCCTTCTCGTCGAACGTCGTGAGGATGACGACGCGCGGCGGGTGGGGCCGCTTCGTCAGCGCGGCGGTGGCGTCGATGCCGTTGAGGCGTCGCATCTGCACGTCCATGAGAACGACGTCCGGGTGATAGGCCGTGACGGCGTCGATGACCTCGTCGCCGTCGGAGGCGGTGGCGACCAGGGCGATGTCGGGGGCGCCCTTGAACATGACGCGCACGAGGTCGAGCACCATCGGGTCGTCATCGACCGCGAGCACGCGGATGGGTTGTTCGGCGTTCGTCATGGGCGCTCTCTTCGCGTCGGGAGTGTGGTGAGTCATCGGGGCAGGTGCCAGGGCAACCTCGCCGTGGCGGTGTAGGTGCGGCCGTCGTCGCTCGGCCCGGCCCAGAACTGGCCACCGAGATCGTTGGCTCGCCGTCCGATGCCGGCCAGGCCACTCTGGCTGCCGGTACCCGAACCGCCGGGAGCCATCGGAGTCTCGGTGGAGATGACGAGCCCGTCCCGTGGGTTGCCGTGGATGCTCAGGCGGACGAGGTTTCCGGGGGAGTGCTTGCGTGCGTTCGTCAGCAACTCGGTGGTGATCCGGTACGCGCTGCGCGACACGACCGGATCGAGTGGCTTGCTCTGGTCGACGAAGACGTTCGACGAGACGGGGGTGCCCGCGTCGATGCACTCGGTGACGAGCGTTGCGATGTCGGCCAGTTCGTACGGGCGCTCGCCGGCCTGCGGCCCGTGACGCAGGATCGACAGCAGAGAACGCAGATCGTTCATCGACCCGGCGGCACCCTGTTGGATCTGCCGCGCTCGATCTTCGACCTCCGGCGCCCCGGCTGCCTGTGCCTCGATCTCGAGCGCGTTGGCCTGCATGGCCAGGATGCTCAGCCGGTGACCGAGAACGTCGTGCACCTCGCGGGCGAGAGCTTCGCGGTCGTTTTGCTCGGCGATGCGGCGCCCGAGGTCGTCGGCCTCGGCTCGGGCCGCCTCCGCGCGGTGACGGTGGACGTCGGTGTCTGCCCGGCTGCGCCGCAGGAGGGCTGTGCCGACGAAGAGCGCGACGAGCAGGCCTGCCACGAGGAGCACCTGCCACCACGGCATGGCGGGCCAGGTACCCGCGCTGCCGTCCGGGTGTTCGAAGCTGTTCCAGAAGCTCTTGCCACTCGCCGTTCCACGGGTGTCGCGCCACACGGCCACGATCGTCGCGACGCCGGCCAGAACGGGCACACCCCAACGGGCCCGAACGTCCGGGTGCCAGACGACGACGCTCGCCGCCCCGATGAGCGCGGGCAAGCTGTCGGTGGGCAACACGAGGGGCGGCAGACACGCCACGAGTGCTGTGACGAGCAGTGCGCGCGGGGAGCGCAGTCGGAAACACAGCATCACCGCCGCCGCGACGGAGACGAGAAAGGCGCTCAGCGTCAGATTGCCCGCAGGCTGGCCGGGTGCCGAGTCGTAGAGGCGCATGTCGGCCGCGCCCGCGGCGAGTGCAGCCGAGCCGACGGTGGCGACGACGATGCCGACGTTCGTCCACACGCGGCGCGTGCGAGCACCTTGCCCCGAAGGGGCATGCCCGGCGTGCGGGCCGGTGAGCGTTGGCTGTGTCACATCGCACACCCTAGGGGTGAGCACCGACACCGTGTGTCGGACCGGGCACGCCGATCGGGCAGAAGTGTCAGGAACGTCCGGCCCACGTGCCGAGCGTCGCGTGCCAGCGTCCGATGAGTCGCTGCGTCACCACACCTTCGACCTCGAAGGGGTCATCGTCGAGCAGGCGGGCCGCCTCGCCCGCGTCCGCCGCCTCGAGGAGCAACAGGCCCTGCGGCATGCCCTCACCGCTCAGCTGGCCGGAGGCCAACAGGCGTCCACTGGCTTCGAGTTCCTGGAACCAGGCATAACGGGCCGGACGCAGCGCGCTGAGGCGCCGCTCGTCGTCGACATACGTGTAGGTCACCGCGAAGATCGTCATGGCGTGACCGTAGACCTGCGGTGCGGCACGATGCTGCGTACGTCCGCACCGAGCGCAGGAGCCCCATGAGCACCCACCCCGCCGACTCCCACGAGATCATCCGCGTCGAAGGCGCGCGGGAGAACAACCTCAAGGACGTGAGCGTCGAACTGCCGAAGCGGCGCCTCACCGTCTTCACCGGCGTCAGCGGCTCGGGCAAGAGCTCGCTCGTGTTCAAGACGATCGCGGCCGAGAGCCAGCGCATGATCAACGAGACCTACTCCTCGTTCGTCCAAGGCTTCATGCCGACGCTCGCGCGCCCCGACGTCGATCTCCTCGAAGGGCTCACGACGGCGATCATCGTCGACCAGGAGCGTCTCGGCGCGAACCCGCGCTCGACGGTCGGCACGGTCACCGACGTCAACGCGATGCTGCGCATTCTCTTCAGCCGCCTCGCCACCCCGAGCATCGGCGGGCCGCGCGCGTACTCGTTCAACGTCGCCTCGGCGAGCGGCGTCGGCTCGCTCAAGAAGGCCGACGGCACACGTGAGAAGCGCGAGTTCAGCGTCACCGGCGGCATGTGCCCGCGCTGCGAGGGCCGCGGCAGCGTGAGCGACTTCGACCTCGACGAACTGTTCGACGCCGAGAAGTCGCTCGCCGAGGGCGCGCTGCGCGTGCCGGGCATGTCGATGGACGGCTGGTACGGGCGCATCTTCGCCGGTTCCGGCTACTTCGACATGGACAAGCCGCTCAAGAAGTACTCCAAGAAGGAGATGGACAACCTCCTTCACCAGGAGCCGACGAAGATCAAGGTCGAGGGCATCAACCTCACGTACGAGGGTGTCATCCCGAAGATCCAGAAGTCGATGTTGAGCAAGGACGTCGAGGCGATGCAGCCGCACATCCGCGCGTTCGTGGAGCGGGTCGTCGTCTTCCGCACGTGCCCCGAGTGCGACGGCACGAGGCTCACGGAGGGTGCTCGCACCTCGAAGATCGGCGCGTACTCGATCGCCGACGTGTGCGTTATGCAGATCACCGACGTCGCCGAGTGGGCGAAGAGCCTCGACGAGCCGTCCGTAGCACCGCTGCTCGACGGGCTGACGGAGACACTCGACTCGTTCGTGCAGATCGGTCTGGGTTACCTCTCCCTCGAACGCCCCTCGGGCACGCTGTCGGGCGGCGAGTCGCAGCGCGTCAAGATGATCCGCCACCTCGGAAGCTCGCTCACCGACGTCACGTACGTGTTCGACGAGCCGACCGTCGGCCTGCACCCGCACGACATCGAGAACATGAACGACCTGCTGCGGCGCCTGCGCGACAAGGGCAACACGGTGCTCGTCGTCGAGCACAAACCGGAGACCATCGCCATCGCCGACCACGTCGTCGACCTCGGCCCCCGCGCAGGCAGCGAGGGTGGCCGCATCATGTTCGAGGGCACCGTCGAAGGCCTCGCCGGGTCCGACACGCTGACCGGCCGCCACCTGCACGATCGCGTCACGCTCAAGGAAGCGACGCGCAAGGCGACGGGCGCCCTCGAGATCCGCGGCGCGAACTCGCACAACCTGCGCGACGTCGACGTCGACGTTCCCACCGGTGTGCTCGTCGTCGTGACGGGCGTGGCCGGCTCGGGCAAGTCGACCCTCGTCCACGGCGGGCTGGGCGGGCGAGACGACGTCGTCGCCGTCGACCAGAGCGCCATCAAGGGCTCGCGCCGCTCCAACCCGGCGACGTACACGGGCCTGCTCGACCCGATCCGCAAGGCGTTCGCCAAGGCCAGCGGCGTCAAGCCGGCCCTGTTCAGCGCGAACTCCGAGGGCGCATGCGAGGCGTGCAAGGGTGCCGGCGTCATCTACACCGACCTCGGCATCATGGAGACCGTCGAGACGCCGTGTGACGTCTGCGAGGGCAAGCGCTTCAAGCCCGAGGTGCTGGAGTACGAGCTGGGTGGCAAGAACATCGCCGACGTGCTCGCTCTCTCCGTCGCCGACGCCCTTGCCTACTTCCGGGGCGAGACGAGCGACGGCGCCGCGAAGGTGCCGGCCGCCGTCAAGGTCCTCGAACGCCTCGACGACGTGGGCCTCGGCTACGTGAAGATCGGTCAGCCGCTCACGACGCTCTCGGGCGGGGAACGTCAGCGTCTCAAGCTCGCCACGCACATGGGTGACAAGGGCGGCACTTACATCCTCGACGAGCCGACCACGGGTCTGCATCTCGCGGACGTCGAGCAGTTGTTGTCGCTGCTCGACTCCCTCGTCGACGCGGGCAAAAACGTCATCGTCATCGAGCACCACCAGGCCGTCATGGCGCACGCCGACTGGATCATCGACCTCGGCCCGGGCGCCGGCCACGACGGTGGCTGTGTCGTGTTCGAGGGCACGCCCGCCGACCTCGTCGCAGATCGTTCGACGCTCACGGGCAAGCACCTCGCGGAGTACGTCGGCGCCTCCTGAGCCGGTGATGCCCGATCGGGCAGGGGCAGTGTGCCCGATCGGGCGATGTGCGGCAGGTGCGGCGCGCGGGAGTCTTTCCCTGCCGCCGAACACCGGCTCGAACGGGTGAGAACCCGCCGGGCACACCCGGGCAGAAGCGGCATCTCACAACCGCTTTCGGCGATCTCGCCGACCTCTTCCCCGGAGTGCACAGATGAACGACAACACCAGCATGGGCAACGGCGCGAGCCAGCAGAACCACCTGAACGGCCAGTGGCAGGGCCAGCCCGGTCAGCAGGGTCAGGGCCAGTACGGCCAGTACGGCCAGCCGCAGGGCGGCTACCAGCAGGGCCCGCCCCAGGGCGGCTGGCAGCAGGCACCGCAGCCCAAGAAGAAGAACTGGTTCCTGCGGCACAAGATCCTCACGGCGATTCTCGCTCTGTTCCTCATCGGTAGCATCGCATCGGCTTCCGGTGGCGGGTCGAAGGGCAGCGACTCGGCGTCCAGCTCCGACAACTCGTCGTCCGACTCAGCAGCCAAGAGCGACGACAAGAAGTCGGACGAGAAGAAGTCCGAGAAGAAGGACGAGGAGAAGAAGGACGAGGGCGACAAACTCCCGGCCGTCGGTACCCCCGTGCGTGACGGAAAGTTCGAGTTCACCATCACGAAGGTCGAACGCGGTAAGACGACTGCCGGATCGAATGAATTCCTTCAGGAGACGGCCCAGGGCGAGTACACGTATGTCTACGTCACAGTGAAGAACATCGGTGACCGGGCCCAGATGATGAGTGAATCGGACCAGAAGGCCTTCAGCTCTACTGGCCAGCAGTTCTCGACCGATACCTCGGCGAGCTTGGCTCTTGACGGGGACAACGACTTCTTCCTCACGGACATCAACCCCGGTAACCAGGCCAAGGGCATTCTTGTCTTCGATGCCCCGAAGGGTACGAAGCTCACGCAGATCGAACTGCACGACTCCTTCCTCTCCGGTGGTGTTAAGGCGTCCTTGTGACGCCGACCTCCTGAGGCGCGGGTGGCGAAACCGCCACCCGCGCTCGGCGGTTCGCGCTCTTTCCCCGCCCGCTCTCGCGGCCGACGGCCGTCGACTCCCTGCTCGCAGCGGGATGCGGCAGGGCTCTTGGGGAAGAGGGAGGGGCGCCATCCGTTCGCGGGTGGCGCCCTTTCGCCGTCCGACGCGCCCCACACGTCACCGGTTCAGAGGAATTCCACAGGTAAGGTGAGGGCTTGTTGTCGGTGCGCAGTGCTTGAGTGAAGTCACGTCGGTGTGCGTGTAACCTCCCGCACCCACCGACTGCCCCATTCCGACGACGGAGACCAGCGATGACGAGTCAGGCGGACGCCCCCGGCATCACCAGCTTTACCGACGACCAACTCGTGCGCGTTGCACGCCTTTTCGCGAGCGATGCATCCCTCGCAACGCACCTCGACGACCTGCCTGCCGACGCAGGCCGTCGTCGTGTCTCGCTCGCGAGCACGCCGCACCTCGAGATGTGGGCCATCACGTGGCCGCTCGGGTCGTCGAGCGGTTGGCACGACCACGGGGTCGCCTCCGGTGCGTTCGTCGTCGTGCACGGTGCACTGCTCGAGGAGGTGGCTCTCCCCACGGGCGAGGTGGTGACCACTGTGGTCACGGCTGACGAGCACCGTTCTCTTCCACCCGGACTCATCCACCGCACCAGTGCGTTCGGCGACTCCCCGGCACTCACGGTGCACGCGTACTCGCCGTCGCTCGCCGGGGCCCGCACGTTCGAACCGGAGCAGTTGGGCCCCACTGCCTGAGCGTGGACGGCGCCCGGCCCCGGACAGCGCGGCCGCCATAATGACCGGCATGACGACCCCTTCCGTCACTGCCAACGACCCCGTTCACGCCTGCGTCCCATGCGGGGCCGCGACCCGCACGAGAGCGGTCGTGTCGCGAGCACCCTGGAGTTGCTGTTCGACCTGACGGTCGTCGTCGCCGTCGCGACGGGCGCCTCGCAACTCGCGCACTGACTGGCCGAAGGGCATGTGACGACCGGCGTGGGGGCCTTCGTCTTCACGAGCTTCGGCATCATCTGGGCGTGGATCAACTACTCGTGGTTCGCGAGTGCCTACGACACCGACGACTGGCTGTACCGCCTGCTGACGGTGGGCCCAGCCGCTGCGTCGAGCGCCGCGAGCACCTCGGTGACGGGTTTCTCGTCTGGCTCGAAGTACGTCCAGTAGGCAGCGTGTCCCATGGCCGCAATGCTCGCCATTTTCTGCGGCGGGTACAGGACTCCCGCATGGGCCGCTGCGATCTGTGCCTGGCCGTCACCGAGGTGGATGACGTAGCGCTCGTCGCCCATGTCCGCGACCACGCTGGGGCGCGCTGCGATGGAACCCAATCGCGACCTGGCGCTCGCAAAGACGTGCACGAGGACGCTGCGCTGTGGCCGCTCGGGTGGAGCGAGCAGTTCGAGGTGCCGGTGGAAGCGCACCGCGTCGCCGACCTCGAGCGGTAGTGGCTCGTGGTGCCACAGCCACTCGTCGAAGGCATTCTGGAAGCGCACACGTACATGCAGGCCGGCAATCTGCGAAACCTCGCCTCGTCGCCAACCGGTCGTCGTCTCAATTCCCTTCAGGCCGTGACGCCAATAGATGCCGTGCCCGCTGCCACGGACGGCGCACGAACCCGTGGAGGGTCGGCAAGATGAAGGTCGACTCATGACCAGAAGGTAGCGACGACCACCGACAACGCCGGAAACTCGCGCATTCACCTGTGGTTCGTCGCGAGTGCCACGTACCCTGGCGCAATGGCGAATGTGGAGACGACGATCACCGGGGGCATCGCCCACGTCAAGCTCAACCGACCCGACAAGCTGAACGGCCTCACCCTGCCGATGCTCGGCGAACTCGTGGCCGCCGCGCATCACGTGCGTACCAACAAGGCGGTGCGCGCCGTCGTCATCTCGGGCGAAGGGCGCTCGTTCTGCGCCGGTCTCGACTTCGGTTCGGTCAACAAGGCGCCGGCGAAGATCATCCCCGCGTTCATCCCGCGCCCCTGGCGCGGCACGAACACCTTCCAGGAGGCGTGCTGGGCGTGGCGCCGCGTGCCGGTGCCCGTCATCGCCGCCGTTCACGGCCACTGCTACGGCGGCGGTCTACAGATCGCGCTCGGCGCCGACTACCGCTACACGACCTCCGACTCCGAGTGGTCGGTGCTCGAGGGCAAGTGGGGTCTCATCCCCGACATGTCGGGCGTGCAGTCCCTCAAGGAACTCGTCGGCATCGACGTGGCGAAGAAGCTCACGATGACGGCCGAGATGTTCTCCGGCGAGCGCGCCGTCGCACTCGGCCTCGCCTCCGAGGTGAGCGGTGACCCCCTCGCGTCGGCCATGGAACTCGCTCACGACCTGACGACGAAGTCGCCCGATCAGCTCGCCGCCGCGAAGCGTCTGTTTAACCGCTCGTGGAACGCCTCGGCGCGTACGACGTTCCGCCGGGAGCGCGCCGAGCAGCTCGTGCTCCTCGTGTCGCAGAACACGGCGAAGGCTCGCAAGGCAGCGTTCGCCAAGGCGGGCGCTCGCGCCGAGGCGCGCGCGGCCGTCAAGTACAGCCCGCGCGTCCTGCCGTAAACGCGTGCAGGGATGAAATCCGCCCTTCGTGTGCCCAAGCCGAGGGCTTGTGCGCAGGAAGGGCGGATTTCATCCGTAGAGGGGTGGACGCCTGTCAGAACAAGCCGGTGACAGCGCCCTCGGAGTCGACGTCGATGGCCAGCGCGGCCGGCTTCTTCGGCAGACCCGGCATCGTCATGAGGGAGCCGCAGACGAAGACGACGAAGCCCGCACCGGCGGCCAGGCGCACCTCGCGCACCTCGACGACGTGGTCCGACGGGGCGCCGCGTTCGGCGTCGTCGGTCGTGAACGACTTCTGCGTCTTCGCGATGCACACGGGAAGGTGGCCGTAACCCTCGTCCTCGAACTGGGCGATCTGCTTGGCGACGGCCGAGGGGATCTCGAGTCGCTCCGCGCCGTAGATGCGCTGGGCGACCGTCTCTGCCTTCGCCGCGAGCCCGAGGTCGTCGCCGTAGGTGAACGACAGCTCCGGCTTCTGGCCGGACGTGATCTCGACGAGGGCCTTCGCGAGCCCCGCCGCGCCCTTGCCGCCGTCGGCGAAATGGGTGCAGATCTCCACCTTCACGCCGAGCCCCTCGACGTGTTTCGTGAAGGCCTCGATCTCGGCGTCGGTGTCACTCGGGAAGCGGTTGACGCCCACGACGACGGGCAGGCCCCACACGTCGCGGATGTTCGCGAGGTGGCGCTCGATGTTGCTCATGCCGGCGAGCATCGCTTCGACGTTCTCCGTCGTGAGGTCGGCGACGGCCACGCCGCCGTGATACTTCATCGAGCGCACCGTCGCGACGAGGACGACGGCGTCCGGGCGCAGGCCGGTGAAGCGGCACTTGAGGTCGATGAACTTCTCCGCGCCGAGGTCGGCGCCGAAACCGGCCTCCGTCACGGTCCAATCGGCGTGCGCGAGGGCGGTCTGCGTCGCCGTCACCGAGTTGCAGCCGTGCGCGATGTTGGCGAACGGGCCACCGTGGACGAAGGCGGGGTTGCCCTCGAGCGTCTGGACGAGGTTGGGCGCAAGCGCGTCGGCGAGCAGCGCCGCCATGGCGCCGTGGACGCCCAGGTCGGCTGCCGTGACGGGCGCCTTGGCGTACGTTCGTGCGACAACGATGCGACCGAGGCGTTCCTTGAGGTCGTCGATCGAGGTGGCGAGGCAGAAGATGGCCATGACCTCACTGGCGACGACGATGTCGAAGCCGGATTCGCGGGGCACGCCGTTCGTCGGGCCCCCGAGGCCGATGACGATGTCGCGCAGCGCGCGGTCGTTCATGTCGAGCACGCGTTTGAAGGTGATGCGGCGCGGGTCGATGCCGAGCGCGTTGCCCTGCTGCAGGTGGTTGTCGAGCACCGCTGCGAGCAGGTTGTGTGCGGTGGCGATGGCCGCGAAGTCACCGGTGAAGTGAAGGTTGATGTCCGTCATCGGGTTGAGCTGGGCGCGCCCTCCGCCGGCGGCCCCGCCCTTCATCCCGAAGACGGGCCCCATGCTCGGCTCACGCAGCGCGGCTGCGGCGGACTCGCCGATCTGCGCGAGCCCGTCGACGAGGCCCACCGTGGTCGTCGTCTTGCCCTCGCCGGCCGGGGTCGGGCTCGTCGCGGTGACCAGCACGAGCTTGCTGCCCTCACGCCGGTCGCGCCCCTGAACGTACGGCAGCGAGACCTTGGCCTTGTGCGGGCCGTAGCGGAAGATCTCGGACTCGGGAATGCCGATCTTCGCCGCGATGTCCTCGATGGGCTGCATAGGGGAGGCGGCTGCGATCTCGACGTCGCTGGGCATGTCGTTCCTCGTGGGCTCGGCTGATCGCGCTCGCGAGTGTGAGCACCGTCACCGACGTTACCTGTTGCGCAACCCCTGTTGTCACAACCGCCCGAGGGTAGCCGCAGCGAACATGAGGGCAGCGAGTGTCTCGCCATCGGTGATCTCCCCGTCGGCGACGAGACGCGTGAGGTCGCGCCACGGAACGGCTCGAACGGCGGAGATCCCTTCGGCCTTCTGCTCACGGGCTGCCCTCTCGGCGTCCTCGACACTGGCCGGGGCCTGCAAGCCCGTGGCGAGAAAGACGTGCTCGGGGGCGTCGCACACTCCGTTGAGTGCGTTCATGCGCCCGATTTCGCGCCACTCGCGGGCCGTGTAGCCGGTCTCCTCGACGAGCTCACGCTGCGCTGCGAGCAGCAGGTTCTCACCGTCGCTGCCGCCGGCCGGTACCTCGAGTGACATCGCCTGGGTGGGGTAACGGTAGAGCGAGACCATGAGGACTTCGTCCTCGTCCGTCATCGCGACGACGAACACGGCCGGATTGCGCATGGTGACGACGCCGTACACGCCTTCGCCGCCGTCGGGGCGCACGACGGCGTCCTCCCGGACGCTGATCCACGGGTTGGTGTACTTCGGGGTGCTCGAGCGCGTGGTCCAACAGCCGGAGTGCGTCATGACTAGACCGTAGCCAACGGCCCCCGCCGTGGCGTCACCGCGGGGCGCCGGCACCTGCCTCGCAGGCGTCCTCGGTGGGTTCTGACATGCTGGGAACCATGAACTTCCGTTCCCTGTACGCGCACGGATTCGCCCGCGTCGCGGCGGTCACTCACCCCATTGCGCTCGCCGACCCGATGACGAACGCCGAGCGCGTTCTCGAGTCGATGCGTGAGCTGCACGACGAGGGTGTGGCGGCCGCGGTCTATCCCGAACTCAACCTCTGCGGTTACAGCGTCGAGGACCTCGTCATGCAGGACGTGCTGCTCGACGACGTGCTGCGCGCGATCGCCGCCGTCGTCGACGGTTCGCGCGGGCTCACGCCCGTCGCCGTCATCGGCGCGCCGATTCGTAAGGGCCAGCGCCTCTACAACTGCGCAGTCATCGTCAAGGAGGGTGAGGTTCTCGGCGTCGTGCCGAAGAGCTACCTGCCCAACTACCGCGAGTTCTACGAGAAGCGCTGGTACGCGTTCGGCGAGGATCAGCGCGGTGAGCACGTCGACCTCGGCGAGGAACTCGGCGAGGTGCCCTTCGGTCCCGACCTCATCTTCCGAGCACTCGACCTGCCGGATCTGGCCATCCACGTCGAGATCTGCGAGGACGTGTGGGTGCCGATCCCGCCGTCGTCCGAGGCGGCCCTCGCGGGTGCGAGTGTCCTCATGAACCTGTCCGGTTCGCCCATCACCGTCGGTAAGTCCGCCCAGCGCAGCCTCACGGTTCAGGGCCAGTCGTTCCGCACGCTGTCGGCGTACGTCTACGCGGCCAGCGGCGAGGGCGAGTCGACCACCGACCTCGCGTGGGACGGCCAGACGATGATCTACGACCAGGGCACCCTGCTCGCCGAGACTCAGCGCTTCCCCGAGGGCCCGCGCTCCAGCGTCGCGGACATCGACCTCGGTGCCATCCGCCAGGCGCGCCAGCGCTACGGCAGCTATGACGACAACCGCCTGAGCTTCGGCCCGGCGCGACCGCTGCGCGAGGTGCCGTTCGAGCTCGGTGTGCCGGACGCCGACCTCGGTCTCAAGCGCGAGATCGAGCGCTTCCCGTTCGTGCCCGCCGACGAAGCCCGCCTCGCCCAGGACTGCTACGAGGCGTACGAGATCCAGGTCAGCGCACTCGAGCAGCGCATGCGCTCGATCGGCCAGCCGAAGATCGTCATCGGTGTCTCGGGTGGTCTCGACTCGACGCACGCCCTCATCGTCGCGGCCAAGGCGATGGACCGCCTCGGACGCCCGCGCACCGACATCCTGGCGTACACGATGCCGGGCTTCGCGACGAGCGACCACACGAAGTCGAACGCGTACAAGCTCGGCGAGACGCTCGGCGTCACGTTCGAGGAGGTCGACATCCGCCCGATGGCCACGCAAATGTTGAAGGATCTCGGCCACCCGTTCGGGCGCGGTGAGGAGGTCTACGACGTCACGTTCGAGAACGTCCAGGCCGGTCTGCGCACCGACTTCCTCTTCCGTATCGCCAACAGCAAGGGCGGCATCGTCCTCGGCACGGGTGACCTGTCGGAGCTCGCACTCGGCTGGTGCACCTACGGCGTCGGTGACCAGATGTCGCACTACGGCGTCAACGCCGGCGTCCCGAAGACGCTCATGCAGCACCTCGTGCGCTGGGTGGCTTCGAGCGACCAGTTCGACGAGCGCGTCGGCGAGACGCTGTTGTCGATCCTCGACACCGAGATCACGCCCGAGCTCGTGCCGACGAAGGAGGGCGAGACGCCGCAGTCGACCGAGGCGAACATCGGCCCGTACAACCTGCAGGACTTCACGCTCTACCACGTGCTCTCGCAGGGCTTCCGCCCGAGCAAGATCGCGTTCCTCGCCATGCACGCCTGGGACGATGTCGACGACGGCCGTTGGCCGGCCGGTTTCCCTGAGGACAAGCGCCCGGTCTACTCCCTCGAGGAGATCCGTCACTGGCTCGAGGTGTTCTACAAGCGCTTCTTCAGCCAGCAGTTCAAGCGCTCGGCGCTGCCGAACGGACCGAAGGTGAGCGCCGGCGGTGCATTGTCTCCCCGCGGCGACTGGCGCATGCCGTCCGATGCCTCGGGCAAGGCCTGGCTCGACGAGCTGGAGCGCAACGTTCCTAAGGCCTGACCGCAGGCCCGGACGGCGTTGACGACGGAACTGCCCACGCCCCCAAAGGGGGAGCGTGGGCAGTTCGTTCGCCTCGTGGGGGCGGGCCGACCTCGCGCGGTCAGCCGGCGAGGGCTTGGTCGTCCTCCTTGGGCGGCAACCAGTAGCCGAGCGTCTTGATGCAGTCGCGACGAAGGCCTGCCGCGCGCAGCTTCTTCGTCAGGGCGCGGGTCGTGACGGTGTCGCAGGCGCCCCACGCGAACAGGCGCGTGCAGGTGGCCTCGGTGGCGTGCAGGTTCGTGCGTTCGCCTGGCGCCTCGTCTGCAGCGACGAACGCGGCGACCTCCGCATCGACGGCATCGAGCAGGCCCTGACCGTTGTCGGTGCGACGCACCCAGCGCAGCGAATCCTGAGGGCGCAGCCGAACCGGCAGCGCGCGGTCCTCGGGGTGTACCCACTCGAGGACGACAGTGGTCGGCGCGGCGCTCACGGCGTCGAGGAGCGAGTTGATCGCCGGCAGGGAGGCGGTGTCTCCGACGAGGAGGTGACGGTCGACGTCGTCGCAGTCGGGCAAGGACGGTTCCGACCCGTAGAGGCTGGCCTCGATCTCGTCGCCGGGGACGGTCTGCTGCGCCCAGCGGGCGGCAGCGCCGTCGTGGATGGCGAACTCGAGCCAGAAGGTGTCGGTCTCGACGTTGGGGTCGACGAGCGTGTAGGCGCGTTGGTGGCCGGCGCCGGTTCCCGTGGGATCGGTGAACCACAGGCGCACCCACATCGTGGGGTACGGGGCATGAGTGCGCAGGAATCCGTTGCCTGCGCAGCGCACGCGCTGGCAGGTGTCGCTGACGCGCTCGGTTTCGAGGACGGTGAAGACGAAGTCCTGCGCGCGAAGGTCGGCCAGGATCCGGCCGGCCTCACCGCGATCGACTGGGCGCAACGCGCGAGCGCGTGCGGTGGCCGGGGTCATCATCGACGCCTTCCGTCTCGACTGTGGGTGCGGGCGTTGCATCGAGCAACGCATGTGAGGTTAGCATTGCCTAACTCACGTTGCCCGGCATTGCGTCACGTCGACGTGACGTAACTGCTTATCTGCTGTTGTCCCTTCATCGAAAGGTCCCCCGTGATCAACCGCCGTGGTTTCCTCGCCCTCGCCACCGCAGGCACTGCCGCCACCGCCCTGGCCGCCTGTGGCACCGGCTCGTCGTCCGACGAGTCGTCGGAGAGCAAGAGCTCGGGTGGGGGCGCCGGGTCTGGCTTCCCCGTCGAGGTCAAGCACGCCTTCGGTACGACGAAGATCGAGAAGGCCCCGACGAAGGTCGTCGTCGTCGGGTGGGGTGACGCCGACGTCGTCGCCGCCCTCGGCGTCGCGCCGGTCGCGGCACCCGAGGTGACGTGGGGCGCCAACGCGAACAAGTCCACCGACTGGCTCGACGCTCAGCTCAAGAAGATCGGGGGCAAGGCTCCGGCGCGCTTCAGCGACAAGGACGGCACGCCCGTCGACAAGATCGCGACGTACCAGCCCGACCTCATCCTCGGAACGAACTCGGGTCTGACGAAGGAGCAGTACGACAAGCTCTCGAAGATCGCACCCACGGTCGCGTACCCGAAGGTCGCCTGGGGCACGTCCTGGCAGGAGTCGACGACCATGATCGCGACCGCTCTGGGCAAGAAGGCCGAGGGCGAGAAGCTCATGGCCGAGACCAAGAAGAAGATCAGCGACGCCGTCGCCAAGTACCCCGAGCTCAAGGGCAAGACGGCCTCGTGGGTCTACTTCACGCCGACGAACCTCAACACGGTGGGTGTCTACACCCCGAGCGACAACCGTCCGCGCACCCTCGCCGAGTTCGGCCTGCCCGACGGTGACGGAATCGCCAAGCAGACGAAGAGCAGCAAGTCGTTCTTCGTCGACCTCTCTGCCGAGAAGGCCGCGCAGATCGACTCGGACATCGTCGTGTTCGACGAACTGCAGGGCGCCGAGCCGAGCAAGATCAAGAGCAACGCCCTGCTGGGCAAGATCCCGGCGATCAAGAACGACACGTTCGTCTCGATCAAGGAGCAGAAGCCGTCCGCGGCGATGTCCGGCCCGACCGTGCTGTCGATCCCGGTCGCTCTCGAGACGTTCCTGCCGCAGCTCGCCGCCGCGGCCAAGAAGGTCAAGTAAGTACCTCGAATGACGGCTGCGCGCGTTCCGCATCGCGGTGCGCGCGCAGCCGCATTCGATGTGGTCACTAGCCTCGATGCCGATGTCATCCACCACGTCACGCCCTGACGCGCAGGCACCGAGCCGATCGCGGCTCGTCGCCGGTGGCCTCGTGCTGCCCGCGCTCCTCGCGGTCGCCGTCGTCGTGTCCCTGCTCGTCGGGGCCACGGCGCTCACCTCGGGTGACCTCGGCGCGCTCCTGTCTGCACGCGGCGACCGTACGGTCGTCGGCATCCTCATCGGGGCGGCTGTCGCGATGTCGGGTGCCGCGATGCAGGGCATCACTCGCAACCCTCTCGCCGACCCGGGCATTCTCGGCATCAACGCGGGGGCATCACTGCTCGTCGTCGCGGGCATCACGTGGTTCGGCATCAACTCGCTTCTCGGCTACATCGGTTTCGCGCTCGTCGGCGCCGCGCTCGCCGCGGTGGCCGTGACGGCGCTCGCGACGGCGGCCGCACGCGGGTTCGGCGGATCGGGCAACAGCCCGCTGTCGATGGCGCTTGCCGGCATGGTGTTCACCGCCGGCGCGACCTCCGTCGGGTCGGCACTGCTCATCGCCGACGGCAAGTCGCTCGACGTCTACCGCTTCTGGCAGGTCGGCTCGGTCGCCGGTCGCGAGATCGGCGACATCGTTCCGGTGCTGCCGTTGCTCGCGCTCGGCTTCGGCGTTCTGCTCGTCGCGGGACGGCGCCTCGACATCCTCGCCATGGGCGATTCCGTGGCGCGCGGCCTCGGCGAGAAGCCCGAGAAGCTGCGCTTCGTCATCGGCGGTGCTGCAGTGGCACTCGCGGCAGGGGCCGTGGCCGTCGCGGGGCCGATCGGTTTCGTCGGGCTCGTCGCGCCCCACCTCCTGCGTCCCCTCATCGGGACGTCGTACCGCGTGCTTCTCCCCGCGTCAGCCTTCGTCGGGGCCAGCCTCGTTCTGCTCGCCGACACGCTCGGCCGCGTCGTCTCCCCGCCCGGCGAAGTGCAGGTCGGCATCATGACGGCCGTCCTCGGCTGCCCGGCCCTGCTGTGGGTCGTCGCGAGGATGCGATCGCTGTGAACGAGACGACATCGACTTCTCCCTCCGCGACGCAGATGTCCCCGACGACTCTCGAGCGGTCGCGCGTCGACACCGATCCGCGCAAACGGCGCCGCCTCGTCGCCCTCGGCGCACTGATCGCCGCGACTCTGGCGATCTTCCTCGTCCGGGTTCTCCTCGGCGACTTCACCTTCACCATCACCGATGCCGCGCGCATCGTCCTCGGTGAGCAGATCGACGTGAGCGGCGCGAACTACGTCCTCATGGAGTCGAAGCTGCCGCGGGCCGTGGCAGCCCTCGTCGGTGGGGCGCTCTTCGGCGCGGCAGGTGCGGCGATGCAGTCGCTCGTGCGTAACCCACTCGCGAGCCCTGACGTCCTCGGCATCTCGCTCGGCTCGAGTACAGCGGCCGTGTTCTGTGTGACGTTGCTCGGATGGTCCGGTTGGCCGATCCTCTTCGTCGCCGTGCTGGGCGGCTTCGCCGTCTCCGGCGTCATCCTGGCTCTCGCCAAGGGGCAGACGGCGCGCATGATCCTCGTCGGTATCGCGATGGCTGCGGGTCTGCAGTCGGTGATCCAGTGGATCCTGCTCAAGTCCAACGCCTTCCAGGCGCAGGACGCGATGGTGTGGCTCGCCGGTTCGGTCTCGGACGTCACGTGGCCCGAGATCGCACGGCTCGCGGGTATCGGGCTTCCGATGCTCGTCGTGCTCGCCGTCCTGGCTCACCGCCTGCGCGTGCTCGAACTCGGACGACCGCTCGCCGTCGGCCTCGGCGTTCCCGACGGCGCCATACGAGCCTTCGTCTTTGTCGCCGTCGTGCTCGGCATCGCCGTCGCGACGAGCGTCTGTGGCCCGGTCGCCTTCGTCGCCCTGCTCGCCGGCCCGATCGCCCGTCGTCTCATGGGGCGCACGAGCATCGTCGCTGCGGCTCTCGTCGGAGCGAGCATCACGATTGCCGGCGACTACGTCGGCGCCTACCTCATCCCCGGCGGCGGCAAGCTGCCCGTCGGCGTCATCACCGGACTCGCCGGCGCGCCCGTGCTCGCCTGGCTCCTCGTCGCATCGCAGCGAGGACGATCGAAAGGAACGCGATGACCCGGCTTCGCACCGAAGAACTCGTGCTGCGCTACGGATCGGGGCGCAACGCCGGCCCGGATGTCGTCCGTGACGTTTCGCTCGACGTGCCGGACGGGAAGGTCACCGTCCTCATCGGTGCCAACGGCTGCGGCAAGTCGACGCTGTTCGCGGGCCTCACCCGACTCATGACGCCGGCGTCCGGGCGGGTGCTGCTCGACGACGCCGACATCGCCTCCGAGCCGACGCGTGACGTCGCGAAGAAGGTGGCGCTCCTGCCCCAGAACCCGCTGGCTCCCGAAGGGATGAGTGTCGCGGAACTCGTGCGTCAAGGGCGCACCCCGCACCTCGGGTTGCTCGGGCGCGGCGGCCCCGAGGACGACGAGGTGGTCGCCGAGGCGATGCGCGTCACCGGCGTGGACGACCTCGCCGAGCGACCGGTCGACGAGCTGTCCGGCGGTCAGCGTCAGCGGGTGTGGCTGGCGCTCGCGCTCGCTCAGGACACGGACATCCTGCTGCTCGACGAGCCGACGAGCTTCCTCGACATCGGTCACGCGGTGGAGTTGCTCGACGTCGTGCGCCGGCGCAACGCCGAGCGTGGCACGACCGTCGTCATGGTGCTGCACGACCTGTTCCTCGCGGCGCGCTACGCCGATCATCTCGTCGCGATGTCCGACGGGCAGATCGTCGCGCAGGGCGCGGCGGCGGAGGTTCTCACCGCCGAACTGGCCGAGCGCCTGTACGGCATCGAGTGTGTGGTTCTCGAGGATCCGTCCACGGGTCGTCCTGTCGTCCTGCCGCGCTAGTGTGAGCCTCACAGTCGGCAGTGTTCGGGAGGGGTTCGTCATGAAGTCGCTCAGGGTGGTCACGGCAGGTCTGGCGCTCACCACGGTGCTCGCCGGGTGCGGCACGTTCGGTTCGGAGGGCACCTCGACGAGCAGTTCCTCGTCGCAGAGCTCCAGTTCGACGAGCGACAGTTCGCCGTCGGAGTCGTCCACCTCGTCCGAATCGTCCTCGTCGAGCTCGTCCCCGACTTCCTCCTCGAGTGCCTCGTCGAGCGATGCGGGCAACGCCGCTCTGCCGGCCGGCACAAAGCTCGTCACGGCCCCTGACGCCGGGATGAGCTTCGCCGTGCCGTCGGGCTGGCAGAAGGTCGAGGCGTCGCTTCTCGACAACCCGCGCTCGAAGAAGAACATCGAACCGCTCGCGAAGAAGTCCGGGCTCACGCCCGAGCAGATGGTCAAGCAGTTCGAGACCCAGGCCGACATCGTCGTCATCGATCTGTCCGGCACGTCGAACTTCGCCGACAACGCGAACGTCACGAAGGCCGCCATCCCCGTGAAGCCCACGAAGGGCCAACTCGACTCGTCGTTCGACCAGATCGGCGGAAAGCCCGTCTCCTTCAAGGAGATCGAGACGCCGCTCGGACAGGGTGTGCAGTACGAGTACAGCCTGCCGGTAGCCGAGACCACCGTCCGCGGCGTCGCGCTCTACGTGCCGGACGGCAAGGGCTCGTACCGCAACATCACTGTCAGCTCCGGCACGGCCGAGCGGGCACAGAAGCTGGCCAAGGACATCGTCAGCAGCCTGCGTAAGTCCTGACCCTGTGTGGTTGTCGCGCAAGGAGTTCGAGGACGCCGTCGGTGACGCGCTCGACGCGGTGCCGACGCAGTTCCTCGACCGTCTCGACAACGTCGTTTTCCAAGTCGAGGACGAGCCCACGCCCGAGCAGCTCGCCGACGTCGACGGTGGGGAGCTGCTCGGTCTGTACGTGGGCGTCGCGTTGCCTGACCGCGGAGATGGCTATGGATGGGGCAGCTTGCCCGATCGCATCTACCTGTTCTCCGGTCCGATTCAGCGACTCTCGAGGACGCGGGAGGAAGTCGTCGAGCAGATCCGCGTCACGTTGCTGCACGAAATCGGCCACTACTTCGGCATCGACGACCACCGCTTGCACGAACTCGGGTGGGGCTGAGCCGGCTCAATCGCTGAGAGCCCATGCCCCGACGACGTCGGGGCGATCGGTCTCCCACATCGCCACCGTCCACCCGCGGATTGGGCGGGCACGCACGTCGCTGACGTCGTCGCGGTCCAGCGGCACCGTGATGCCCTCGCCCGTTCCCTTCAGGAGCGCCTCCTTGCGCGTCCAGATCTCGGTGAAGACGCTGCACGCCGCCCGAGAGGACGTCTCGAGCGCTGCGGTGACGGCAGCCCGCTCGCGCACGTGCAGCTGCGTCGCCACGTCGCGGACCACGTCGAGCTCGGCCACCTCCTCGAGGTCGAACCCGACGGGACGTTCGGCGAGGGCGAGCGCGACGACGGGACGCGGGCCACGCACGCTGGCCACCGAGAAATGCAGATCGGCTGCACGCGGATAGGGCCGTCCGTGCGGGCCGCCGCACTGCATACACGGACGGTGGTCGATGACGATCTCGGCCGGAGACCCGCCGAGACGCGCAGCCAGTTCGGTGCGCAGCAGGGCCCGGCGGGCGACGAACATGCGGTGGGTCTCGCCGTCGCGCAACGTGTTCGCGTGGTGAAGCTCCTCGGGGGAGAGACACGCACGTTCCGCGTCGAGGTCGTCGGTCGGGGCAGGCGTGCGCAGGATGATCGTCGGGGGCGTGATGGGCTGACGCTCGCGGCTCACAAGCTCATCGTAGGCGGGTTGCGAGGTGGGTGCCTCGGTCCCGGTCCGCACCTCGCACGGGCGGAGCTCCGGCGTTGTCGGTGGGCTGCGTTAACCTCGCGCACGTGACGATGAAGTTCGAGCCGGACGAGGCCACGTGGGTGCTGTCGAGCACCGATGTCGGTCTGGCGGCCGTCGTCGGGGAGGGTGCGTTCAGCCGGGGCCTCGACTATGCCATCGGCGGCAAGGTCGTCGCGCTGGCCACGGCGGACCGTGGGCGGGTGCTCATGGGTACCGTCACCGGCAACGGGCTCGCCCCGTACCAGTGCCTCGTCACGCACAAGGGCGAGGCAGCCAACGGTGAGCCGCTGTGGGTTTCGCGGTGCACGTGCCCTGTCGCCACCGAATGCAAGCACGCCGTCGCCGCCATCATTGCGGCGCGCCGTGCGATTACCGACGGCGTGAGCAAGGGTTCGGTCTCGCGCACCCCCGCACGTTCGAGCGCACAGTCCAACGTCGTGCCCCTCTTCGGCGGCAGCGGCGTGGCCACCGCGTCCTGGCGGGCACGGTTGTCGGAATCCCTCGGCCCCTCGGAGCCCGAGCGGGTGGAGAAGCGGGTCGAGAGTCCCACGAGCAGTTCGTGGCGCGCCCAGCTCGGTCTGCAGTTCGAGGCCAAGGCTCGGCCCACGTCGATGTCGGACTCGACGCCGGTGCAGCGCCTCGAGCTCAAGCCGACGAAGCTCATGCGCACCGGGCGCTGGTCGCGCACGGCGACGTGGGTCGACGTGCGCAGCAGCGCGGGTATCTCCGAGGCCGACGAGCATCAGCAGGAGGTGCTCAAGCGCTTCGTCGCGGCGCACAAGCCCCAGGTCGGCAGCGGTCAGACGGTCTATCTCGACGAACTCGGCCCCGGTGTCTGGCCGGGGCTTCGCGAGGTGGCCGACGCCGGCATCACGCTCATGCTCGCGGCCACGCCCGGTGAGGGCGTCACGCTCGCCGAGCCCGCGGAGGTCACGCTCGGCATCCACCGCAGCGAGGCCGGGCTAGTCCTGACGGCCGACGTCGTCGGCGTCGACCTCGAACCCGAGTTCGGTACGGCCATCCTCATCGGCGAGCCGGCTCACGGCGTCGCCGTGCTCGACCGCGGCAGCCTGCGGCTCGTACCGTTCCACGAGACGCCGCACTCGGTGCTCCAACCGCTCCTGCTGGGCGACGTCATCGAGGTTCCCGAGGACGAGATCCCAGAGTTCGAGAGCGAGTTCCTGCCCCGCCTGCGTCGTCACACAAGCATCAGTGACGTCACGAACACCCTGAGCGATCCGGTCGAACCGCGTCTGCTCCTCGTCGTCACGCCGAAGACGGTGGGCAAGGTCGAGGTCGAGACGTTCTTCACCTACGGCGACAAGCGAGTCACGTCGACGCCGGTGGGTCGCGGGCGTCAGTTCTCGAGCGAGAGCGCCGTCATCGCCCGCGCCGCCGTCCTCCTCGGGCGTCTGCGCCTCACGCGTTCGGTGCCCGGCTTCGATCTGTGGGTCAAGCCGAAGGCCGAGCTCCTCGGCATGGAGGCGGTCAAGCTCGCCGACGCCGTTCCCGAACTCAAGGCCGTCGACGGCGTCGACGTCGTCATGGCGGGTGAGCTGCCCGTCTACGAGGAGGCCGAGGACGATCCCATCATCGAGGTAGGCGTCAACGAGGCCGGCAACAAGCCGGACTGGCTCGACCTGCAGATCACCATCAGCGTCGACGGCCAGGAGGTGCCCTACCCCAACCTCATCGAGGCGCTGCATCGCGGCGACGAGACGATGATGCTGCCGTCGGGCACGTACTTCCGGCTCGACTCACCCCAGCTTCGTGACATCTCCCGTGTTCTCGAGGAAGCCCAGGAGCTCACCGACAAGACCTCGGAGAAGCTGCAGATCAGCCGGTACGACATCGGCCTGTGGGACCAGCTCGTGGGGCTCGGGGTTGTCGAGCAGCAGCGCACGGCGTGGCAGGAGGCCGTCGAGGGCCTGACGAAGCAGGGCTGGAACCCGCGGGCGGTCGAGACGCCGGTGGCGTTCGATGCCACGTTGCGGCCCTACCAGCTCGAGGGCTACGCCTGGCTCGCCAATCTGTGGGACGCGCGTCTCGGCGGAGTCTTGGCCGACGACATGGGCCTCGGTAAGACCATCCAGACGCTGGCGATGCTCGAACGGGCCCGCGCGGCAGGGGAACTCGACGACGCTCCGGCGCTCGTCATCGCGCCCACCTCGGTGCTCGGTGTGTGGGCCCGCGAGGCGGCGCAGTTCACGCCGAAGCTGCGTGTCAGTGTCCTCAACGCCACGTCGAAGAAGCGCGGCACGGAGGTGGCCCAGGAGATCCGCGACGAGCGTGCCCATGTCGTCGTGACGAGCTATGCGGTGGCTCGCCTCGATGCCGACAACTTCCATGCCTGCTCGTGGCGCGCCCTCGTGCTCGACGAAGCCCAGATGGTCAAGAACCACACGTCGCAGACGTTCCAGGCCATCAAGAAGATCGGGGCGCCGTTCGGCCTGGCCATCTCGGGCACGCCGCTCGAGAACTCCGTCATGGATGTCTGGTCGCTGTTCAACCTCGTCGCGCCGGGTCTCTTTCCCCGCCCGGAGGACTTCATCCGGCGCTACCGCAAGCCGATCGAGCAGGGCGAGGGGCACGTCGTCACCGACGCCCTGTCGGCGCTGCGCCGCCGCATCGGGCCACTCATGTTGCGTCGCCGCAAGCAGGACGTGGCCCCCGACCTTCCCGAGAAGCAGATCCAGCGGGTCGATGTCGCGCTGTCGCCTCAGCACGAGCGCGTCTACAAGCGGCACCTTCGCCGCGAGCAGCAGCGCGTCATGGGGTTGCTCAAGGATCCGGACGCCAACCGCGTCGAGATTCTCGCGGCGCTCACGCGCCTTCGCCGACTCGCGCTCGACCCGGCGCTCGTCGACGACGAGTTCTCTGGGCGGAGCGTCTCGCGCAAGGTCGAGGCCGTTGTCCAGCAACTCGCCGACATCGCGGGCGAGGGGCATCGTGCGCTCGTCTTCAGCCAGTTCACCGACTTCCTCACCATCGTGCGTGAGGCCGCGGCGGATGCCGGTGTTTCCACGGCCTACCTCGACGGCTCGACCCGCAACCGGCAGCAGGTCGTCGACGAGTTCAAGGACGGCGACGCCGACGCGTTCTTCATCTCGCTCAAGGCGGGCGGCACCGGGCTCACGCTCACCGAGGCCGATTACGTCATCGTCCTCGACCCGTGGTGGAACCCGGCCGCCGAGGACCAGGCCATCGATCGCGCCCACCGCATCGGGCAGACGAATCCGGTCATGGTCTACCGCTACGTCAGTGCCGGAACGATCGAGGACAAGGTCGTCGAGCTGCAGGAGAAGAAGCGCAAGCTCTTCGAGGACGTCGTCGACGCAGGGGCGGGCGGTGGTCGCCTGAGCGGCGCGGACATCGCAGCCCTTCTTGAATGAGAACCAATCAAGTATCTTGATGTCAAGATACTTCGACGGAAGGTGTCGGCGATGACCCGAGAGTGGAACGCCAAGGTCTACGACGAGCTGCCGCTGCCGCACGTCGCCTGGGGCAAGCGCACGATCGAGCGTCTGCACCTCGCCGGCACCGAGCGCGTCCTCGACGCCGGCTGCGGTACGGGCCGCGACGCCGAGGAGCTCCTGCGCCGATTCCCGGATGTCGAGCTCGTCGGTATCGACGGGTCGGCGCAGATGGTGGAGCAGGCCCGCGAGCGCTTCGCCGGTCGACCTGCCGAGCGTGCGAGCTTCCACGTGCGCGACCTCGAGCAGCCGCTCGACCTCGACGGCTCCTTCGACGCCGCGATGAGTGTGGCCTGCTTCCACTGGATCGCCGACCACGACGCGCTGTTCGCGAATCTCGCCGAGGTGATGCGTCCCGGCGCCCGCCTCGCATCCGATTCGGGCGGCGAGGGCAACATCGCCATCGTGGAGGCAGCCATTTCCGACGTTCGCGGCGTGCCGAACGAGCCGAAGAGCTTCGTGGGGCCGGAGGAGACGCGGGAGCGCCTGGAGCGTCACGGCTTCGACGTCGAGCGCGTCGAACTGCGCCCCAGCCCGGTGCGCATCGACGACCCGGCCACGATGGAGCGCTACCTCGCCACGATCTGTCTCGGCGGCTACCTCGACGGCATGACGGATGACGCGGCCCGCGATTTCACCCGAGCCGTGCGGGAAGCAATGAGCGAGCCGGTGCTCGACTACGTCCGCCTCGAGATCGACGCCCTGCGCCGCTGACGTTCAGCGGCGCAGGATCGAGCTCATCTTCTTTTCGCGGGCGAGTTCGTCGACGAGCTTGTCGAGGTAGCGGATCCGCTGCATGAGCGGGTCCTCGATCTCCTCGACCCGGTGCCCGCAGATGACGCCGGTGATGAGTTCCGCGTTCGTGTTGAACGCCGGGGCCTCGTCGAAGAAGCCCTGCATCGTCACCTCGCCGTCGATGACGCGGCGGATGCCCTCGTCGTCATACCCCGTGAGCCACGTGATGACCTCCTGCAGCTCGGCGACGCTGCGCCCCTTGCGCTCCACCTTCGTGACGTAGTGCGGGTAGATGCTCGCGAACGGGGTGTCGAAGATGCGGTGGCCTGCCATGGCCACGAGTATGCCGGTTTGCGCACCGACGGAGACGATGCGCCCGTACGGTCGGGAGCATGATCGGTTTCGGACGGAAGATGCGCAATTACTCGGGCGAGTGCGCCCTCGTCACGGGCGGCGCCTCGGGGCTCGGTCTCGAACTCGTGAGGCTCCTCGCCGCTGACGGCGCGCGAGTGCTCGCCACCGACATCCACGAGAACGTTGACCCCTCCCTCCTGCCGAACGGCGTCGACTACCTGCGCCTCGATGTCCGCAGTGACGACGACTGGGCGGATGCTCGTACCTGGGTGCAGTCGCACTGGGGCCACCTCGACCTTCTCGTCAACAACGCCGGTATCGCCGTCGGCGGTCGCATCGAGGCCGCGGGCATGGCCGAGTGGGACCGCGCCCTGGGCATCAACCTCATGGGTGTCGTGCGGGGATGCCACACGTTCACGCCGATGATGAAGGAACGCCGCAGCGGCCAGATCGTCAACACCGCCTCCCTGGCCGGCCTCGTTCACGCGCCTGCAATGGCCACGTACAACGCGACGAAGGCCGCCGTCGTTGCGGTGAGCGAGACGGTCTCCCACGAACTCTCGCCCTTCGGCGTCGACGTGAGCGTCATCTGCCCCTCGTTCTTCCGCACGAACCTTGCGAGTTCCCTCGAGGGCGCTGACCGGGAGATGGAGGAGAGCGCGACGAAGCTCATCGACGAGGCGCCGCGCTCGTCCGCGCAGGTCGCCGCTGCTGCGTTCGCAGGCATGAAGGCGGGCAAGCACGTCATCCTCACCGAGCCCGACGGGCGCGTGGCTTACGGGGCGAAGCGCTACGCGCGTCCGCTCTACGAACTCGGCATGAAGTCGGCGGCGAAGCGCCTGGCGAAGGGCAAGTCGCCCCAGCCCGGAGCGATGCAGGTGGCCGACAGGTTGGCTCGAGCTCGCGCCGCCGAGTCCTGACCGGCCGCCGCAATTCGGGCGTTGTCTGACGCTCGTGACCACCCGCTGCACCCGACGCCTGTGGCCGCCGTTGTCAGCCGATTCGTAGGAATGCCGAATCACGTTGGCAAGCGGAACTCTTCACCAACTTCTCATCCACAGGGGTGGGTTCGCCGCGGGGGTGGAGGTCGTAGCCTCAAGGGGTGATGAACGCTAACCCGATCCGCTTGGCCGTCGTCGACGACTACGAAGTGGTGGTCAACGGCCTGGTCAAGATGCTCGAGCGGTACAAGGACCGTGTCGTCGTGGTCGAACTGGACACCACGCCCCAGGAGCCGGAGGTCGCCGAACAGTGCGACATCGTCCTGTACGACACGTTCGGCCAGGCTCACGGTGACGAGGTCACGCTGTCGCACCTCATCGGCGCCCCGAACGTTGGCGACGTCGTGGTCTACACCTGGAACTTTCAACCGGATCTTGTGCGCCGCAGCCTGGAGGCCGGCGTGAAGGGCTACCTGTCGAAGACGCTCCCGGCCTCGGAACTCGTCGCAGCGCTGGAGCGGGTCCACGCCGGGGAGACGATCGTCTCCGCCGAGGTCGGTACGGGGCCGATCGCCGGTGAGTGGCCCGGGCGCGAAGAGGGGCTCACGCCTCGTGAGGCCGAGGTGCTCGCGCTCATCACACAGGGGCTGTCCAACAACGAGATCGCAGCCCAGACTCACCTGTCGATCAACTCGGTGAAGAGCTACATCCGCACGGGCTACCGCAAGATCGGGGTGACGAGCCGGAGTCAGGCTGTTCTGTGGGGAGTGCGCCACGGGTTCGAGCCCGACCACCGACGCATCGTTGCCGGCTCGCAGAACGGCCTGTGACCACCAGGCGCTGACGCCGAAACCGGCCCCCGACGAGCGTGCGCCAGTTCACACGCCCTCGATTTGCCCGACACTCTCCGGTCGCCTAATGTTTACGGAGTCAGCCCGGAAGGGCATCGTGGCAGGAGCCGCTCACACTGACTGTTTTGGTTGGTGGTTGAGTGTGCGGGTCGGGTGCTTGGGTTTGATGGATTTGT